>CAUJDW010000083.1 GCA_963169455.1 Bacteroidota bacterium
TGAGGTAGAGGTTGGGTTTGGTTTCCGGGGCGTCATAGGTGATGTAGGTGGTAGTTTTAAGGGATTCGGCGCCGCCCTGGTTGAGGGCGGATACTTGTATCTTGTTGGGGCCGCGGGAGAGGGGGATGTTGAGCTTGGTAGTATATTCCCGGGTGTTTTTATTCCGCAAATCAATGCCTTGAATGCCGTAGATGGGGACGTCGTTGACGTAGACGTTGAGGCGGTCGAGGGAATGTATGGTGTCATGGGCTTCGATTTGGAGGGCCAAAACTCCATCTGTTGTGGTTATGGGAAGCTGGCTGGTGTTGGAAATGGCACATTCCGGCACGTGGTAGTCGTCGGAGAGCATCTCTTCGGTGAAGCCGTATTTTTCGAGGCGTTTGTAGTAGGCCTGGCGGTACTGAATCATTATTGTGGAGTCGGCGCCGAAAGGCAGCAGGGTTTCGAGGACTTTGTCGGGGCGGTTGAGACGGAGGTCGAATTGGTCGAAAGTGTAGGCTTGCAGGCCGAGTTGAAAATGAATGAACTTCGGCAGGCTTTGAGACCCCATATAATATTGTTCAGGGTTAATTTTAATCCAGGGAGATTCTCCTGCGAAGATATTGTCAGTAGGAGCAAAGGAAAAAAAAATAAGTAGTGTATTTCCCGTTTTGACTTCCCATAATTTTGCCGTACTGTCATAGCTACCGCTAAGTATATACTGGCCATCGGGAGAGAAATCGAGTGATTTGATGGCGGAATTATGTGTCTTATATACCTGTACCAACTCTCCATTTAAATTCCACAGTTTCGTAATTCCTTCGTAATCTCCGCTGATTATATGCTTATGGCCTGGCGAGAAAGCTACATCATCTATGGTACTGTCATGAGCTTCGATGGTAAGCAACTCGGTGCGATCTGTACGCCATAATTTAATTGTTCCATCCCAACTTCCAGCCACAAGGTGCTGCCCGTCACTGGAAAAATCAATTGAAGCAATCGGTCCATACTGATCGGAAAAAGATTGTAATTCACGGCCTGCTCTATCCCAAAATTTAACAACACCTCCCAAATCCCCTGTGGCTAATAGATCGCCATCCGGGGAAAAGGCTACCGCGGTGACGTCATCCTCATGCCCGATAAAGGTTTTTAATTTTTCGCCTTCAATGGACCATAGGATGGCCGTATTATCATCACTACCTGTTAAAAAAGATTTTCCTTCAGGAGACCAAGCGACAGTGCGAATATAGTCTGAGTGCCCACTAAAACTGGATAGTTGCTTCCCCGAAAGATCCCAAAGCTTTGCCGTCTTATCTGCACTCCCCGTGAGGATATACTGACCATCCTTTGAAAAATAAGCGGCATATACTAAATGAGAATGCCCAACTAAGCTTTGAACGTCATAGGTCCACAGATCTACGATCCTGGCCTGGGCCATCATACTTAGCAGAGCATATCGCCCATTAGGGGAAATGTCGACCGAAGAAAAAGATTGTGCATACCCAGTAAGGCGATACAATTCCCGCCCATGGAAGTTCCAAAGTTTGATAGCTTCATCAAAAATGCTTCCACTGGTAAGTAGAAAATTACCATCCGGGGAACACGCAAGAGCGATTACTGCATCAGAGTGCGCCTTAAAACTGTACAATTCTTTACCTTCCAAATTCCAGGATTTCACTACATCATCCCCGGCAGTCAGCACCGTTTTCCCGTCCTGCGTAAAAGCCACGGAGGAAACGACCCGCGAATACCCCGCAAAATTCCTTAGCTCCTCCCCATGCAGGTTCCACAATTTCACTTGTTTATCCATACTACCAGTCAAAATATACTGGCCATCCGGAGAGAAATCCAGGGAGATTATAGGGCCTTGGTGCCCTTTGAAATTTTGCACTACATGGCCCGACATATCCCAGAGTTTAACAACGCCATCATTTCCTCCAGTAAGAAGGTAGTTGCCGTTTGGAGAAACGGAAAACGGACTTACGCCGGGATGTTTGGCCAGTGTTTGCAACTCCTTACCCTGGATATTCCACGCCTTAACATAGCGATCTCCTTTAGTGAAGATCCGCTGACCATCGGAAGAAAAAGCTACCGATCTAATTACGAATTCATGCCCTTTGAATATTTGTAATTCTTGTCCATGCAAGTTCCATAGCTTTACGATACCATCTGCGCTGCCCGTAAGTATATGTCGGCCGTCCGGGGCAAACGCTACGGCGGTAACCTCACTTCTATGTCCATCAAAACGCTGTATCTCATGCCCTCTCAGGTCCCACAGTATGGCACTATTATCAGTACCTCCCGACAGTATGAAATATCCATCGGGAGAAAAGGCCAATGCTTTAACCGGGCCACTGTGGCCACTTTGCACCACAACTTCCGGTATCTGAGCATTAAGATTTATGACCTGCCCATAAAAGACCAAGTACAACAAGAATTGGATAGATCGATCTTTCATATGTTGCGATTTAAATCGTCTTTTCACCACACCCGAAAATCAACTCCAAATTCTCCCGGCAGAACGTCGGCTGTCCCCATACCCCCAACCCGCCCCAAAAATCCCCAATCCGGCACAAAAAACCCATACCCATTTCTGATTACCCTCCCTCCTCATTGTCAGGGAATTCCTTTTGAACAAATATTTTTAGCTTTACATACTATTGATGCTATTGATACTGTGGATGCTATTGATACTATTGATACTGTGGATGCTGTGGATGCTGTTGATACTGTGGATGACTTATACTCAACGGCAATAGGTTTTGTGCATTCGCCATGGCAGCCCCTGACCTCCAAAGGGGGAACCTCCCCCCTAAATGCACAAAACCTATTACAGCGAAGTATAGCCCGCATCAACAGCATCACCCGGCCGAAAGGCCGCAGCATCCTTTTGGCCCGTACGGGCCAAAAGGAGTATCAACAGTATCGCTAAACAGCATACCAGCCCACACTCCAGTTAAAACAACACCACTCATGCCGCACCTCCTCTTCACCTACGCCAACGACCAGCAGGGCGCCCACGGCTACCTCCGCGCCCTGGCCCGCGAGCGCAAGGCTGTTAAGGCTGCCCTTGACCTGGCGGAGCAGATGGGGCTGTGTAAAAGGGAGTTCATCGACGACGCGTCAGCAGGAGATATCATCAGCGCCTTCCAGCGACACGAAGGGGAAGTGGTGCTGTTCCACTACGGCGGCCATGCCGGAAGTTTCGACCTGTTGCTGCAGGATTCGGAGGGCAGTGGCAACCAAACCGCCGGAGGCGAAGGGTTAATCTCCTTCCTGGGGCGGCAGCGTGGCCTGCAGGTGGTGCTGCTCAACGGCTGCCATACCGAACAACTGGCCGAAGGGCTGATCGCCGCCGGCGTGCCCTTGGTGATCGGTACGGGCCAGGAGATCGTGGACCAGGTAGCCACCCGCTGGGCGGCCCGCTTCTACCAGGGCCTGGGCGTCGGCCTGTCCGTCCAACGCGCCTTCGACGATGCGGTGGATGAGGTGCGCATGTCGCCCGAAGGCGGCAGCCACCGGGGGCTGTACCGGCGATCGGACGCCCTGCCCAGTGACGTACCCTGGCATATCCACGTAGCCCAGGGGAAGGAAGACAGCCGGCAGTGGAGCCTCACCCAATACGACCCGCTGCTCGGCCTGCCGGAACCACCGAAGGAGATCGATCTGCCGGACCCGCCTTTCCTCTTTTTCCGGCGCTACGAACGCGCCCATGCTCCTGTCTTTTTCGGCCGTGCCCAGCATATCCGCCTGCTCTACGATAGGGTAGCCAATCCCGACAGCCCGCCTCTCATCCTGTTGCACGGGCAGAGCGGCAGCGGTAAGTCCTCCCTCTTCGAAGCCGGGCTGGCGCCCCGCCTGGAAGCCGAATACCTGGTGAACTACCTGCGCCGCGATGGCCAAAGCGGACTGGCGCAGACCCTCACGGCTTGCCTAAATAGCCTCAGTCAGGCCACCACACATGCAGAAAAAGCCGCAGACAAGAATGACGAAGAACTATCCCGCCTGCTGGCTCAACTGGAAGAAGCCCTGCAGCACCGTCCCCAGGACCGCGCCCTGCAACAACAACTGCAGGGCCTGCGCACGCTGCGGCAACGGCAGCCTCAGGCCCTCAAAAACGAAGATTTTAGCGGCTATTCCCCCCTGCTCGCCCAATGGCATCGCATCGAAGCGCAGGCGGGCCGCCCGCTGGTAGTTATCCTCGACCAGGTGGAAGAGGTGTTCACCCAAAGCGGCAAGGCCCAAGGCGAACAGGAATGGCAGGCTTTTATTCAAACATTAAACCAGCTCTTTAGCGCCGGGCCCATGCGTCCACAGGGTAAACTCATCCTGGGCTTCCGCAAGGAGTTTTTCCCCGAGGTCGAAAAAGCCCTGCGAGGGGCGGCGCTGCCGCGCAGCAGCATCTTTCTGCCCACCCTCACCCATTCCGAGATCGAAGAGATCGTGCTGGGCCTCACTTCCCGGCAGGAGCTCCGCGGGCGCTACCACCTGAGCGTAGAGCCAGAACTACCGGGACTGGCCGCCGGCGAACTGTTGCAACAGCCGGAAGCCGTCGTTGCCCCCATCCTGCAGATCATGCTGACCAATATGTGGGAGGCGGCTACGGCCAAAGCCCCTCACCAACCGCGGTTCACCATTGAGCTGTACCGCCGGCTCAAGGCGCAATGGTGGCAACTGGACCGCTTTGTGACGGCTCAGGTGGCTAAAGTGGCCGAAACATACCCGATGGCAGTCGAAAACGGCCTGCTCTTGGACCTGCTGTACCAGCACACCACAGGCGGCGGTACCGCACATAGTCAAAGCTTGCCCGAACTCGAAAAACAATACGCTCATATCCCGGAATGGCAAGGACTACTGGGCGCCTGCGAAACCCATCTGCTGCTCCACCGGAGCGAGAATGCCTACCGCCTCAGCCACGACACCCTGGCGCCCATCCTGCGCCGCATGTACCAGCAGTCGGGCAGAGCAGGGCAGCGGGCGCGGCGCATCCTGGAAGGGCGGGTGCAGGGCCCGGGCGAAGCCCAACCCGCGCCGCTCGACCGCTACGACCTCGCCCAAGTGCAGCAGGGGCTGGGCTTCATGCGGAGCCTGAACCCTGAAGAAAAGGATCTGCTGGCACGCAGCGAAGCGGCCGAAAAACGTAGAAACCGACAGCGCCGCGCCTTGTTTGGCACGCTTGCAGTACTGGGACTGGCAACCATCGCTGCCGCTATCTACGCCTACCGGCAACAAGCTGAAAAGCTGGAAGTGCAAATGAGCCTGCAGGATATGCAGGCCAAACGGGATACCCTGGCCCGGGACATTCAAGGCAAGGAGCAGCAACTCAACCTAGCGGAATCTCAACTCCTTCTACAGACGGATTCCATTTCCCGCCTGGCTGATTCTGCGCAGGAGTTGTCCGCCTTAGCGGGCCGGAACGTGACACGGGCTCAGGCCGCCGAGCGCCGCTTCCTCGCCAACCAGCGGGCTGCCGACGCCCTGGCCTATTTGCAGGAGGGCAAAAAGTACGAAGCCTTACAGGCGGCCGTAGCCGCCTACCGCCAATCGCCGGAAAGCCCGGCGGTGGTTGGGGCTTTGCTCAGGCTGGCCTACGACTCTGCTGCCGTTTTTCAGCCGATGAGGGCCAGCTATCAGTTGCTTCCCTCCGGACAGCCACACCCGCAGGGTTTTCTCATCTCGAATCCTTTCACTGGTTTCGAGATCACGGATCAAAATGGGAAAAGTATTTTCAAGTATCGAAAGAATATATTTGTCGACAAAGCCGGCTTCGTGCAGGGCTTTGCCGACCGGGCTTATTTCCAGGCAGAAAACGAGCAAAAGGTCGCCATCTGGGCGCCGGTGATGCCGGCGCCTCATGCCCTTTTGACCGGCAAAACGACAGGGCTGTGCGCCGCCGGCCCAAAGCTGGCCTGGGCGTCGGCCGACGGGCATATCAATATCGTTGCCGGCCCGGAAGGGAAAGCAGCCGGGGCATTTCTCCCGCTGGATGGCGGCATTCGCTCCATATCTCCTGCGCCTGACGGCCGGTATCTGCTGGTAGCCCAGCCAACGAAGCTTCAGTTGCTGTCCACTTCTCCTTTGAAACCCCATTTATCCTGGAAGCCGAAAGACAAAAGCATGGCTTTCCGCCGCGCCCGCTTTTCGCCCCGCGGCCGCTATCTGATTGCCGCACAAACGCAGGGAAGCGCTAGCATCTATACCTGGCAAGGAGGGCGGATTGAAGTAGCAGCCCAGCTTGCAGCCCCACAGGCAGGCGACGCATTCATGGTAGACGCATTATTGTCTCCGGACGAGTCCTACCTGCTGAGTATTGACAATGCCAGGCGGTTGTACCTGTGGGACTGGCGCCGGAAAAAGTTACTGGCCGCACAGCTTTTTCCCGCTCCGCTGAACGTACTGGCCTTCAGCCCTGATGGCCGTTATCTGGCGGTGGGCTGCGCCGATGGGCGGCTATACGCTTTCTCATGGAAAGGGGCCGGCACCTCCCTGAAGCCCCGGCCGGAACAGGCCTTCCGGCATTCCGCTGGCGTGACGGATGTGGCTTTCTGGTCCGGGCCGGCATTGCGGCTGGCCGTAGCGGCCGGGCGACGGGTGCATTGTTACGAATGGGAAGGCCAATTGCCCATCTGGAATTTCGACGCCGGCCAGCCGGTACAGCAGATCGAATTTTCGCCCGATGGGCGGTACCTGTGGATCGGCACGGACGGTGGGCTGTTGTCGCCCCTGCTGATGGATACGAAAAAAATTGTTGAAAAGATCATCCAAAACCAATACATCCATTCTGAATCATGAAACCTTATCACCTATTGGCCCTGGCTCTCTTGTGCACAGGCCTGCTTAGCCGGCCGGCAGCCATCCTGGCCCAAACACCGGAACCCATCGACACCCTATTGTTCCAGATAGGCGTAGGCCTGATGCTCACTGAAAACTACCAGGAGGCCGAGGCCTGCTTTGGCCAGCTGGCGGAAGGCCAACCCGAAGAAGCCTCCATTTTCAACAACCGGGGCGTCAATCTGGCCATGTGGGGCATGAGCCTGCTGAAAAGCGACGAGGCCTACGATAAGATCAAATACGTATTTCCCTTTGAAGTCGCCCCCGACCTGAACACCAAAGGCAACACCCAGGAGGAAGAACTACGCATCGCTCAGATCACCCGGCTCTTTGAAGCTGCCGCCGCACAGTTTGAACAATGCATTCAACTGGAGCCGGATTATGCCGGCGGCTACCTCAACCTGGCTTCCGCCCAGGCCCTGCTTGCCCGCTGGCAGGATGCGCCCGCCCTGCTGCGCAGCGCTTACCAGAACATCAACACCGCCGAGCAAAAAGCAATGGAAAGCTCCAGCACGAAGGGCTACTGCCTCATCGTCAAAGGCATCATTTACGACTACCTGGACAATCCCGATAAGCGGGATGAATACTTCGGCCTGGCAGAACAGCAGTATGCCGTGCAGCCCGACGCAAAGCTGGGCTCCCTGATCGAACGGAATAAGGCGGCGGCTTCCGGCAGCAGCATCGCCTTCGCCAGTCCAAAGGGCGAGAAATTCAGCATCATGGAAGATGAGCCGGAAGTGATTGACGGCATATCCCTCCCGCAACTCATCCGCAGCCCGAACCTGGAGGTGGACGTTGAAATAACTGCTATTGGCGGCGCCCGGCTGTTCCGAAAAAACTACCCGCAATCCCAGCTCTACGTTTATTTCCGGGATGTCAGCCGGTACCTGTTCTTCCACCGCACCGGGGAAGGGTATCCGGGGCAGGCCGGCAAGGGCATCCGCATAGGGGACAACGAAGCCTACGTCCTGGAGCGATACGGCACTCCATTGCGGGTGCAGCCGGCTTTGGGCGGCAAGTATTTACTGTACCAGAGAGCCCGGTTGTTGTTCTTCGTGGGGAATGATGGTACGGTAGAGAGCTGGACGTCCTGGGAGGAGAAGGGGTGACCGGGTGACCGGGTGACGGGGAGACTGGGAGACGCGAGACGGGGTGACATGCGACCTGCGGCATGCCCCTCTGTCTTTTCCCAGAATTAATACAATTAGGCACTTTCACCTCTTTCTGTAATCCAGACGCCAAAGCCCATCCTAGCCTTTCCGCCGAATACTTCTTATTTTAGTGGGCACACTCAACCCGACTGTTTATGGCCCCGCCCATTGCTCCGCTTTCGCTCTGGACTGCCCTCTGGCTTATAGCCGCCGGGCAGGGATTGTTTCTTGCATCTGTCATCGCCACCGGTAAAACCGGCAACCGAACTGCAAGGATGTTAATAGCAGGGCTGATATTCACCTTTGCACTTACCCTATTCGATTATCTGGGCTATTGGATGCGCTGGCATTTCCATTTTCCTCACTTTGCCGGCATTTACCTCTGGCTGGCATTGCTGGCAGGGCCGCTGTTTTACCTGTATCTCCGGACGCTGGCCACCGGCCGGGGGCTGCGGAGCCGGGATTGGGGGCACCTGCTGCCAGCCTTTGCCATGGTTTGGGTGCGCATGCCCTTTTACCTGGCCGGCAGCCAGGATAAAGTGCAGATACTTATGGGCGAACTGCCATTTTCCGAGAGCTGGTGGTTGCCGGAAATTTTCTTTGCCTACCGGGGGATTGCCGTGGCGACCATAACCCATCTCTCGCTGTATGGCTGGTGGGCCAGCCGCCTGGTGGAGCGGCAGGCCGGCGTCCGGCGGCAGTTCTTCAGGCTACTCACGGCGCTCTATTGGAGCTTTACCGGGGCCTACCTGTTCTACTACATTCTATCCTGGACGCCTTATTTCTCTCTGGCGCTGGATTACAGCATCAGCCTGGCAATGGTTGTTTTTATTTACACCATTGGCTTCCTGGCCATCCGGCAGCCGGGGATATTCAGTGCGGGGACGCTACGAGCAGCCCTGCGGCCGGAAAAGTACCGCAACAGCGCCCTCACACCAGGAGCCGTGCAATCGCTTATCAGCAGCCTGGAGCAGTATATGAAATCGGAGCGCCCATACCTGGAGAGCGAGCTTCGCCTGCCACAGTTGGCCGAAACCCTGTCGAGCAATACCCACCACCTCTCACAGGCCATCAACGAGCACTTTGGGCAGACCTTCTCCGCCTACGTCAACCGATACCGGGTGCAGGAGGCGCAGCGCCTGTTGCGGCATCCGGAATGGCAGGATCGATCGCTTATGGAAGTAGCCTATGCAGCAGGGTTTAATAATAAAACCACCTTTTACAAAGCCTTCAAGGAAGTGGCCGGCCAATTGCCCTCCGACTACCGGAAACGGCAGATGGCGCTTAATAATTAATGTTGGCCGGCAAAACCTTCCTGGTTTCCTTAAACCAGGAAGGTTTTACATCGTTTTTTCAGTCAATTTTTATAGGATTAACCCTTCGGCCGGTACGCTTTGCCGACTTTTCGCATAGTTGTTCACCAAAAATTATAAAGCTATGCGATTAATGGCCTTGTTTTTCCTTTTTACTGCACTGCACCTGAATGGCCAGGCATCCTTCACCAAAGTAACCGACCCGGCTAATGCACTGGCCCAACAAGGAGGCATCAGTGTATACAATGGCGTAAGCTGGGTGGATTACAACGGCGACGGCCTCGACGATTGTTTCATCAATTCCAACAACCTCTACCGAAACGACGGCGGGGGCTCCTTTACGAAAATTACTTTCAGCGGCATCAACTCCGGGGATGGGAACGGCAATTCCTGGGGCGACTACGACGGCGACGGCGACCTCGATGTTATGATCGCCGCCACTCCCTCCCGCCTGTACCGCAACGACGGCAACGACACCTTCACCCAAAGCCCGCTCACCGGGGAAGTGATCGACACCTTCAACTTCTGGTCGGCTACATGGGGCGACTATAATGGCGATGGCTGGATCGACCTGGCGCTCATCCACCCGGCGGGCTTCCTGCCTTTCTCCGGGCCCATCTCCAGGCCAAGCCTCCTGCTTGTCAACAATCAGGATGGTTCATTCACCCGTGTGGATTCCCCGCTGGACGATGAGCTGGCGGCCCATACGGTGGGCGCCTGGACGGACTACGACCTCGACGGAGACCTCGACCTCTTTATCGGCAGCGGCGAGGTGGCCTTTTTATCAAGAGACCACATCTACATCAACCAGTTGGCCGAAACCGGCACGGCTCAATTGGTACGGCTGGAAGAAGGCCCCCTGGCCACCGACCTGCGCGACGGCCAGAACTGGAACTTCATCGACTATGACCTCGATGGCCGCCTCGATGCTTTCGTGACCAATTATTTTAACAGCAAAACCAATGACCTGTACCGGAACGTAAACGGCGACTACGTCAAGCAAACGGCGGCGCAGGCAGGAACCATCGCCGGGCAGACGGGGGCCGGGCTGAACAATGTGTGGGGCGATTTCGATAACGACGGCTACCAGGATTGTTTCGTGACTTTCGACAGCGGCCAAAAGGACCGCTTTTACCACAACAACGGCGACGGCACCTTTACCGAAGTGGACCAGGTATTCTCCATTTCGGCCGCCACCCGGGGCGCCGCCGCGGCCGATTACGACGATGACGGTTATCTGGACCTGATGGTTTCGGCCACTTCAGCTTCCGCCACCGGCCTGTACCACAACGACGGAGGCGACAACCACTGGTTTCAGTTGCGGCTGAACGGCAATGCTCCCAATACCGCCGCTATCGGCGCAAAGGCGTGGGTAAAGGCCGATATCGGCGGCCAGGCCCGCTGGCTTTACCGCGAGCTGAACTCCCAAAACACTTTCAACGGGCATAACAGTTACCGCCTGCATTTCGGCCTGGGCCAGGCCAGCCGGATCAACAGCCTGCGCATTGTATGGCCGGATGGCAATATCCACGAAACTGCTAACATCGCCATCGATCAGGCCTGTACCTGGAGCCAGGACGGGTCAAACGACTGTGATTTAGCGCTAAGCACCGGAGATGAAAAAGGGGAAGCCGCGCTTCATTTCACCCTCTCTCCCAACCCTGCCTACGGCGGAATCGCCTATGCCGGTTTCCGGCAGCCCGGGGAAGCGGAGGTGTGCTGGCAGGTTTACGGCCAGTTGGGGTGTCTAATGGAAACACATATTGGGATAAGGGCTTCTTCGAAAGATGGGCAGATCGCCATACCGCTCGAAGGCCTGCCGGCGGGCATATACTGGGTGGTGCTGCATTCGAAGTATGGCGTTCACCGGGAGTGCCTGGTGATTGCGCGGCAATAGGCGAAGGGCTGGGGGACAAGAGATTGGGCGAAGGGGAGATGGCGGGCAACCGGCTATCTCCCCTTCTTAATTTTGACTGATTCTAAATAAGGCGCCGCCTCAAAGCCGGGCTGAACATAAGTTGGGCAAGTGCGTCTTATGAGATAGATTTGTAGGCTTTTATTTTTTTAACATATCCGGAAAAAACAAAACGCAAAATAAAGAGAAACATGAGCTGGTTTTCTGATTTTTTGGCTTCTTCCATAGGGCGGAAGGTGGTGATGAGCCTGACAGGCTTGTTCCTCATCATTTTTCTGCTGATACACCTGGCGGGTAACCTGCAGCTGATGGACTTCATCGCCCACGACCCTGCAGACGAGCCCGGCAAAGCCTTCAACCTCTATGCCAAGTTCATGACCACAAACCCGCTAATCAAGGCAGTTTCCTACCTCCTCTACCTGTCCATCCTGGTTCACGCCATCCAGGGGTGGGTGCTTTGGAGCAAGAACCGCAAGGCGAGGGGCAGCCAGAAATATGCCGTGAAAGTCAACAAAGTGGCCGACGGCAACAGCTTTGCCGCCTCCAATATGGGCTGGCTGGGCACCATCATTTTTATTTTCCTCCTCATCCACCTGTACCAGTTCTGGCTGCAGATGAAGCTTGGGAAACTGCCCATGGCATACTACGACGGAGAGGAAGTCAAAAACCTGTTCTTCATCGTGTCGGAAGCTTATGAAAGCCTGGGGTACGTCATTTTTTACGTGCTTTCCATGGTGGCCATCGCCTACCATCTCGACCACGGCTTCCAGAGCGCTTTCCAGACCCTGGGCATCAACCACAGGAAGTATACGCCCATGATAAAGTGGGTGGGCAGGGCGTATTCGATTCTGATTCCCCTGGGGTTTGCCGTTATTCCGGTTTACATGTATTTCTTCATGTAAACCCGGACGAGGCGTTTTTCACCATCGATCAATCTTTTTAAATTACCGATACCATGAGTTTAGACAGCAAAACCCCTTCAGGGCCATTGGCGGAGAAGTGGACGCGCTACCGCGGCACGATGAACCTGGTGGCTCCCAACAATAAACGCAGGATTGATATCATTGTGGTAGGCTCCGGCCTGGCCGGCGCTTCGGCGGCCGCCACTTTGGGCGAGCTGGGGTACAACGTCAAGTGTTTTACCTTCCACGACAGCCCCCGCCGGGCGCACAGCATCGCTGCACAGGGCGGCATCAATGCGGCCAAAAACTACGCCAACGACGGCGACAGCGTCTACCGCCTCTTTTACGATACCATCAAAGGCGGCGACTACCGCTCGCGCGAGTCCAACGTGTACCGCCTGGCGGAAGTGAGCCGCAACATCATCGACCAGGCCGTGGCGCAGGGCGTGCCCTTCGCCCGTGATTACGGCGGGCTGCTCGACAACCGCTCCTTCGGCGGCGTACAGGTGAGCCGCACCTTTTATGCCCGCGGCCAGACGGGGCAGCAGTTGCTGCTGGGCGCCTACCAGGCCCTCTCGCGCCAGATCGCACTGGGCACGGTGGAAATGTACAACCGCCACGAAATGCTCGACCTCGTGCTGGTTGACGGCAAAGCGCGGGGCATCGTCGCCCGCAACCTCGTCACTGGAAAGCTGGAGCGATTCGCCGCGCACTGCGTGGTGCTGGGAACCGGTGGTTACGGCAACGTTTTTTACCTGTCGACCAACGCCATGATGTGTAACGTGACGGCCGCCTGGCGCGCCGTGCGCCGCGGCGCCTATATGGCCAACCCCTGTTTTACCCAAATCCACCCCACCTGCATCCCCCAGTCGGGCGAATACCAGTCGAAACTGACGCTGATGTCGGAGTCGCTGCGCAACGACGGCCGCGTGTGGGTGCCCAAAAACCCGGAAGACGCCAAAGCCATCCGCGAAGGGCGCAAAACCGGCAATGACATCCCCGAAGAAGAACGCGACTATTTCCTGGAGCGCCGCTACCCGGCCTTCGGCAACCTGGTGCCGCGTGACGTGGCCAGCCGCGCCGCCAAAATCGCCTGCGACGAAGGCCTGGGCGTTGCCCCCACCGGGCTGGCCGTCTTCATGGACTTCAGCGCCGCCATCGAACGCTACGGCAAGTCCAAGGCTAACGCCATGGGCCTGCACAACCCCGGCGCCGAAAAAATCCGCGAACTGGGCGAAGCAGTAGTTTCGGAAAAGTACGGCAACCTCTTCGAGATGTACGAGAAGATCACGGGTGAAAACCCCTACAAGTTGCCGATGAAGATATACCCCGCCGTGCACTACACCATGGGCGGGCTGTGGGTGGATTATAATCTGGAAACCAACATTCCCGGCCTGTTCGCCATCGGGGAGTGCAACTTCTCCGACCACGGCGCCAACCGCCTCGGCGCCTCCGCCCTGATGCAGGGCCTGGCCGACGGCTACTTCGTCCTGCCCTACACCATCGGACAGTTCCTCAGCAATGAGATCCGCACGCCGAAGTTCAGCCCCGACGCCAAAGAATTCGTGGATACTGCAAACGAAACCCGCCAGCGGCTCGAAGGCCTGATGAACGTCAAAGGCAGCCAGTCGGTGGAAAGCTTTCACCGCCGCCTCGGCAAGATCATGTGGGAATACTGCGGCATGGCCCGCAATGCCGAAGGCCTGGAGAAGGCCCGGAAGATGATCCGCGAACTGCGCGATGAATTCTACAAGGACGTATTCATCCCCGGCTCGCTGGAAGAGTACAATCCCGAGCTGGAAAAAGCCCATCGCGTGGCCGACTTCCTGGAACTTGGCGAACTGATGATCATCGACGCCCTCAACCGCAACGAGTCCTGCGGCGGCCACTTCCGCGAAGAATACCAGACCGAAGAAGGCGAAGCCCTGCGCAACGACGAGGAATACACCTACGTCGCCGCATGGGAATACAAGGGCTGGGCGGAAGAGCCCGCCCTGCACAAGGAAGAACTGGCATTCGAGAACGTGGAGCTGAAGACGCGGAGTTATAAGTAGCGTGGGTGTAAAACCCGACAGGTTTGCCCGGTGTATCCTGCTTGCAAACCTGTCGGGTTTGCCCGGAGGAATCCTGGTTGAAAACCCGACAGGTTTGCTAACCTATTATAAAAAATTACAAAACAGCTAAGCGATGAAACTCACACTCAAAATATGGCGGCAGAAAGCCCCCAATGCAAAAGGGCGCTTCGAGACTTATCAGGTGGAAGCGAACCCGCACATGTCGTTTCTGGAAATGCTGGACGTGCTCAATGAAGAGCTGATCGCCAAAAAGGAGGAACCGGTAGTATTCGAACACGACTGCCGGGAGGGCATCTGCGGCACCTGCAGCATGGTGATCAACGGCGAGCCGCACGGGCCCATGGCCGGCACCACCACCTGCCAGCTGCACATGCGCCACTTCAGAGACGGGGAAACGATCGTGATCGAGCCCTTCCGCGCCAGCGCTTTCCCGGTTATGAAAGACCTGGCCGTTGACCGCTCGTCCATGGACCGCATCATCCAGGCCGGCGGATACATTTCGGTTAATACCGGCGCCGCCCAGGACGCCAACGCCATCCCCGTCGACAAAGACACGGCGGCCCACTCTTTCGACGCCGCCGCCTGTATCGGCTGCGGAGCCTGCATTGCCGCCTGCCCCAACGCCTCGGCCATGCTGTTCGTGAGCGCTAAGGTCGCCCACCTGGCGCTGCTGCCGCAGGGCAAGGTGGAAGCCAAACGCCGCGCCCAGGCCATGGTCAAGCAAATGGACCTGGAGGGCTTCGGCATGTGCTCCAACATCACGGCCTGCGAAGCGGAATGCCCCAAAGGCATCTCCGTGGAGAATATCGCCCGCCTGAACCGGGAATACCTGTCTTCGGCGCTGGGCTCGGAGACGGTGGCCTGATGAAGGGGTTGAAAGGGTGAAAGGTCGGAAGGCCGGCATTCCAACAATCCAGCATTTTTAACCGGCGTAGCCTGCACAGGGCGGAGCCGGGGCAGTATGCAGTACGTCTGTTGGCAGCACTGCAGTACTCCCCTGTTCCAGTATTCCAAGTACTTTCCGGAGCGCCCTCATCAATACATACCGCGCCCCACTTCATATATTTCTCTGGGCAAACCCCTGATATCTTATAAAGATAGTATTACTATTTTTTCTGTCAAAAATCAACTCGCCTGCAATTAAGCTCAAAACCTTGCCGCCGAGAGGCGTTTATGTTAGCCAAAGTGTTGTATTGAAGGCGCTTAATGTTCTCTGATGGTAGCTCCATGGAGCCTATAGCCTGCTCTCTGCCTGCGATAGTAGCCAGAATGCATGAACCAAATCAAGTAGGATTTGTATTTATAATAGTTTTACTATCATTTTGGATTTGATAACATAATACCCGTCGCTATGAAAAGTCTTTTGATTAGCATTTGCCTTCTCCTTTTCTCCGCCCCTTCGATTATGGCCAACGGCCCTGTTCCGGAAGCGGTTCAAAAAACATTCATCCAGCTTTACCCGGAAATAGAATCGCCATTCTGGGAAAACCGCCACGACGGCATCGTGGCCACTTTCCAGGACGTCGAGGGCCTGAAAAAAGCATTTTTCCAGCCGGATGGGCGATGGACGGAGACCCGTATCCGGATGGACATAAGCCAGTTGCCGGCTGGGGTAAGCCGCTTCATACGGAAGAACTATGTGGATGCCGAAATCACATTTTGCGGGAAGGTGTATACACCCAAAGGCATCTGGTACAGAGTGGAATCTGAACTACCCGGCAAGGTCGTGCTAAAAACGCTGGATGAAAGCGGCCAGCTCATCGAAGAACAGGCTATTCTTTTCAGCACTGCCCCGGCTCCTGCTGCGGAAGGCAAACCGGCCCTGGCCCCACTCCCGAAAAAGCAGATGGCGCCACAACGAGGCAAATAAGCCTTTAAAACGTTTTTACCAGCCAGCCCCGCGAGGTTTTCAAAACCTCGCGGGGCTGGTAAAAAAACCTCGCGGGGCTGGTAAAAATATCAACCTTCCAGCACGGCATCCATCGTAATCTCCGCATTCAGCACCTTCGACACCGGGCAGCCCTTTTTGGCATTGCCGGCAAGCTCCTGAAACTTCTCGGCGCTGATGCCCGGTACTTTTCCCGTGAGCTTCAGATGGACGGCCTTGATCGACCAGCCGCTTTCCTCTTTTTCGATGGTTAGAACAGCTTCGGTGCGGAGCTCTTCGGCAGTGAAGCCCGCGTTGGCCAACTGGAAGCTGAGGGCCATGCTGAAGCAGCCGGCATGGGCGGCGGCGATGAGTTCCTCCGGGTTGGTGCCCGCCCTGCCTTCCTCATCCTGGAAGCGTAGCTTGGTGGAATAGGGCTGATCTTTCAAAGCCCCACTATGGGTGGTCATCGTTCCGGCCCCTTCCAGGCCGTTGCCGCGCCAGACGGCGTTTGCTTTTCTTTTCATCGGAAATTATTTTTAGTCCCGCGAGGTTTTACAAACCTCGCGGGATGGTTTAAAACAAACCTCGCGGGACTGGTTTATTCCAGCTCCAGCACCAGCGGCGCCCTGGCTGGCAAGGTGATAGCCCCTTTCATGTCGAATGCTTTCCCGCTAAGCACGTCTTTGCCTGTGGATACCCCGTCCAGCATTTGCGAAAAGCGGGCCAGTTCCAGCCGGGTTTCCTCCTTGTTCCAGTTGAGCACCAGCATAGCTTTACTCATGCCCTCATAGCGAAACAGGACGTACACGCCATTTTCCGGCACGTAGTGCATCAGTTTGCCGGAGTGGATAACCGTCGCCGTTTTCCGCCAGTTGGCCAGTTTTCTGACGAATGCCTGTGCTTCCTTCTGTTTGTCGGTTAGGCCCTGCCCGGTAAAGGCGCTGGCCTTGTCGCCGGCCCAGCCGCCGGGGAAGTCGCTTCGGATGACGCCGTGGTCTTCGGTGCCGGGGTTGCTCATCAGCACCTCTGTGCCGTAGTAAACCTGCGGGATGCCCCGGGTGGTGAAGACGTAGGCCAGCCCGAGTTTAAACAGGCCGAAATCTTCGTTCACCTGGGAGTAGAAACGGCTCATGTCGTGGTTGTCAGGAAAAACGACAAGGTTGTAAGGGTCGGCATAAAGGAAGTCGCGGGCCAGCATCTCGTAGAGCAGCACCATGGCCCGGCCCTGTTTGTTCTCTCTGAGCCCGTCGCGCATGGCTTCCTGCAGGGGGAAGTCCATCAGGCTGGGCAGGCAGGAGGTATAGCCGTTGGGGTTTTGCTTGCCGCGCTGCCAGAAGGAGACGTAGTCCGGGTTGCCGATCCATTCCTCGCCCACGATATTGAAATTGGGATATTCCGACATGACGGCGCATGTCCAGTCCGCCATGAAGTCCTTATCCGGATAGGGGTAGGTGTCCATGCGTATCCCGCCCAGGCCCAGGTATTCGATCCACCAGACGGAGTTCTGGATGAGGTAGGCGCCCATCAGTTCGTTGCGCTGGTTGAGGTCGGGCATGGTTTCCACGAACCAGCCATCGGCGAAGTGGGTATAGTCGTATTGGGAAACGTAAGGGTCCTGGATGACGGGTTTGCGGTGGTTGGTCGGCACAAAACCATCCTGGAAATTGAACCAGTCGTGGGTGGGCGGGTCCTTCATCCACCAGTGTTCGGAGCCGCAATGGTTGACGATCATGTCCATGATCAGTTTGACGCCCCGGGCGCGGGCGGCCTCTGCCAGCTCTTTGTATTCCTCATTGGAGCCGAAGCGGGGGTCCACCTTGTAAAAGTCGGTGGTGGCGTAGCCGTGGTAGGAATAGGCCGGCATGTCGTTTTCCAGCACGGGGTTCAGCCAGATGGCGGTGAAGCCCATGTCGGCGATGTAGCCCAGGCTGTTGATCATGCCCCTGATGTCGCCGCCATGGCGGCCGCCGGGGTTCTGGCGGCTGGGCTTTTCCCGCATGCCCTCCACAAAATCGTTTTCAGGCATGGCATTGACGAAGCGGTCGGGCGTGATGAGGTACATGGCGTCGGCATTGGTGAAGCCCTGCCGGTTTGCGGCGCCGGGCTCGCGGGCCAGCAGTTCGTACGGTTGGCGCTCCACTATCCTGCCGTCTTTGCTGAAGGCGATCTCCAGCTTGCCTGCTTGGGCGTCTTCCCCAATGAGCAGGTTGATAAACAGGTAATTGGGGTTTTCCACCTGTATCACCCGCTCGATGCGGATGCCGGGATGGCTGATGGAGGGCTGCAGGCCGGAGATATTATCCCCGTACACCAGCAGTTGCAGCGCCGGGTTTTTCATACCCACCCACCAGTTGGGCGGCTCGATGCGGCTGATCTTGTTCTGTCCGTGGGCAAAGGAGAGGCTGCCCAGCAGCCAGCAGGAGAGCAGAAGCAGATATTTGAATTTATTCATTATTAAGGTGCTTTTTCGTCCGGAGGGTGAAGTTCGGAAATTTTTGAAACTATTTTAAGTTGTAGCGCGGGCCTCTGGCGCCACAGCATGAAATCTGTGAAACGGGGTTCATGAGGGGCCCCGTCAAAGTGAATGGCTCAGGCAAGGCTTCTTTCAGATGGAGATTTTGGCTCGTGTTCGCAGGCCACAGTCCTGCGTTCCAGTTGAGAAATAGCCCGGCAATGTTTAACTTGCTGGAAAATGAGGGTAGGAAATGGCAGAAAAAAAACTGGAGCGCTATAGTGTAGGTGCATACCTCGGGCTGGAAGCTCAATCCGATGTAAAGAGTGAATACGACAACGGCGCGATCGTCGCCATGAGTGGTGGGACGCTAAATCATGGCATCATCGGTAATAACATCAATACCTGCCTGAATAACGCCATCAAAACCCAAGGCCTGGATTGCACGGCCATCAATGGGGATGTGAGAATATTTATCGCCAATGCCAATGCCTTTGTTTACCCGGACGCCATGGTTATCTGCGGGCCAATCGAGGCTTTTGAAGCGGATGAAAATTCCGTTGTGAACCCAGTTCTGATCGTTGAAGTACTATCCAAATCCACGGAAAGCTACGACCGGGGCGATAAATTTCACAAATACTGCTCCCTTCCTTCCCTCAGGGAGTATATCCTCATCGACCAGTATAAACCGGTCATTGATATCCTGTACCGGGAAAAAGCGGGCTACTGGAAAATGACGACCTCTATCGGCCTGGAAAAATCGGTTTACCTGAATACGATCGATAGCGAAATTTCTCTGGAGGACATCTACCGGAATGCTCAGGGCCTGCTGCAGCCGGAGTTCAGGCTGGAGCTGTAGGCCTCCCTATTTCCGGTTCAGGTCTTCCAACAATATCTCCTGCGCCAGGGCATCAGAATCCCGGTATTGCACCTGCAATGCCCGGAGTTTGCCCAGCAACTCCTCCTTCACCGCGCGGTATTCCGGTTGAGCGATCACATTGCGCATCTCCTGCGGGTCCCGTTCCAGGTCATAGAGCTCCCATTCGTCCACATCGTAGTAGAAGTGGATCAGCTTGTAGCGGGCCGTCCGCACTCCGCAGTGGCGCTTCACGGCGTGGATGCCGGGATATTCGTAGTAGTGGTAATACAGCGCGTCGCGCCATTCCACTTCCTGCCCCCTAAGAAGGGGCAACAGGCTGCGGCCCTGCATGTCCTCCGGGATGGGCAGCCCGGCGGCGTCCAGGATGGTCTCGGCAAAGTCGAGGTTTTGCACCAGATCGCTGTTTGCCGAACCCGGCTTAATCCTGCCTGGCCAGCGCACGATGAGCGGTGTGCGGAACGATTCTTCGTACATGAAGCGCTTGTCGAACCAGCCGTGCTCGCCCAGGTAGAAGCCCTGGTCGGAGGTGTAAATGATTAGCGTGTTCTCCGCCAGGCCACTTTTCTCCAGGTAGTCCAGCAGGCGGCCGATATTATCGTCTACAGACTTGATAGAAGCCAGGTAGTCCTGCATGTAGCGCTGGTATTTCCAGCGGGTCAGGGCATCGCCGGAAGGCGTGTTTTTTTCGAAATCCGCATTGATGGGGCCGTAAACGGCTTCCCAGTTGCGGCGCTGTTCTTGTGTGAGTTTATTGTACTGGTTGGTATAGGCGTTGCTGTACCAGGGAATGAAATCCTCGAAGCCCAGCCTGCGGGCCAGCTCCGGTTTGATCTTGCTGTCATTGGTAAGGCCCATGTGGGTGCTGATGCGCATTTCGGCATCGCGGGCGGCCGTGCCCCTGCCACTGTAGTCATCGAAAAGGCTGGCTGGTTCAGGCACGGGCTTGTCTTTGAAATCGCGCAGGTGGCCCTGGCTGGGCCACCATTCGCGGTGTGGGGCCTTGTGCTGGTAGACCAGCAGGAAGGGCCGGGACTTATCCCTCGATTTGTCGAGCCAGCCGATGGCCTCGTCGGTGATGATGTCGGTCACGTAGCCTTCTTCCTGCACCAAACCCTGCGGGGTGCGGAAATCCGGCTGGTAGTAATCGCCCTGGTCGGGCAGCACCTTCCAGAAATCGAATCCGGTGGGCTCGGATTTGAGGTGCCATTTGCCGGCGATGGCTGTCTGGTAGCCGGCCTGCTGCAGCAGCTTGGGAAAAGTTTGCTGGCTGCTGTCGAAGGTATTCACGTTGTCGCGCACCCCGTTGAGGTGGCTGTGCTTGCCGGTCAGGATGACCGCCCGGCTGGGCGCGCAGATGGAGTTGGTCACAAAAGCCTTGTCAAAGCGCATGCCCTCCCGCGCCAGCCGGTCGATGTTGGGGGTCTGTATGCGGTTGGAGCCGTAGGCGCTGATGGCGTCAACGGCGTGGTCATCAGCCATGATGAAAATGATGTTGGGGTGCTCCGCACGCCCGGGGGAGGGCTGGCTGAAAAGTGGGGTGTTACAAAAATGGAGGTTCAGTATCAATAAAAATGCAAATCGCAACATGGTTGGGTGTTTTGTATTGGGGTAAGATAAGGTAAAGTGTGGATTCGGCATGATGGCGCTGGCCTGAAAATTGCGGAAGAACTCATCAAAAGGGGAATACTCCGGGCCTGCATCGTTTGGGGCTTCCAGCCGCCCCGCGCCGGCAAACTCATCGAGGGCTTTGCGCCGGCATGAGCTTTTCCAGCAGCCAGCCCTTCTCCGCCACCGCCGGCGTATCTTCCACCTTTCGGCGCAGTTTTTCGCGGGCCCCGCGGTCGCCGGGAGCGAAGCGCAACATCTGGCGGACGAAGGACAGGAGGTTCAGGTAGTTTTCCTTGTGATAGCCCAGGCCTTTTTGCCGGCCGATGTATGTTCGGAAGCTGTCGAGCAACGATTCCAGGGCGTCGTATTCGCCGAGTTCGTAATAGATGCGCAAAAGCATGCTGCGGGCATTGAGGTTGTAGAGCACGTCTTCCGGGTTGGCCTGCTGCAGCAACTGCATGGCGCGGCCATAGTCGGGTTTGCGGAAGTAGTAAACGGCCAGGTTGTAGCGGTAGATGTTTTCCCGCTCCCGCAGGGGCAGGTGGGCTTTGTATTTTTCAAGGAAACTCTCCGCCCACTCCCATTCCTGTTGGGCGATGGCCAGCATGAGCACGTTGTTGTAGGTGAATTTAGACAGGGCGCCCTCTTCCAGCAGCACCCCTCGTTCCAGGCCCCTGCGGTAGAGCTCGAAGGCCTGCTGAATATACTGCCGATGGCCTTTATTGAGGCGCTGGATGCAGTAGTTGATGGCCAACAGGTGTATATCCCTGGCCTCTTCAGGAGGGAACTGCCGCCAGTGCTGCTCGATGAGTTCCCGGAGGTTGGCAAAATAAGCTTCCGCTTCCGGCTCCGAAAGCGCCTTATACGCCTGGTGGTAAATGGCCACTGCCGGCGATTGGCGCACCGGCGAGCGCTCCACGTAGCGCAGCACCTCCTCCAGCAATTCCAGCTTGTAATCTTCCTGCGAAATGTTGCGGGCCGTCAGCACGGTGCAACTGTGGCGCAGGATATCGGCCAGATAAAAGATCGTCAGTTCTTCGGCCAGTTCCTGCAGGTTCATCCGGCCGCTGCGGCGCTGCCGGTGGTCGTACTCGTATCGCTCCAGCTGCAGTTGGTAGTTGTGGTAGTGGTAGCCCACATTGCGGAAAGGCTGCCGCTCCTGCTGCTGTTCCAGGTTTTTTATTTCTTTTTCGAACAGCTTGTCCAGCCCGCGCCGCCGCAGCGCCCGCAGGAGGTGGAGCTGCAAGCCCGTTTCATCGCCTTCCACTTCCAGGAGGGCAAAGTACTTCCTGATGGCGTTCAGCAAAAAGTGCATCACCAGCTTCATCCAGGCGTCGTCGTATGGCTTCCCGGGGAAAACCCAGGCGTAGGCCCGCTCCCGGTGCAGCGCTTCCTCCCCCTGCTCCATAGCTTCGGCCAGATAATCGAACAGGCGGATCACGTCTTCCCGCTGATTGAAATAAGGGGAGCGCACGAACTTGCGCAGCTCGCGGATGTCCTTTTTGGATAAGGCGCGAAAAGCCTCAACTAGTGTACTTTTGTGCATGGCAGTGGGTTAAGGTGTTGAAATTTACGATTTTGCTTAATAAAAAGATTTTCAAACGCCTTTTTTTAAAAGGATTAAGCGCTATATGATAAAAATTTCATTTAATTTTTTTGAAAAAATGTTTTTGCAACCGCAGCCGGGCCGGGGGATATTTGAGGTATGAAAAAACAAATGCCATGAAAACAATTAGGCTTTTACTGACACTCCTGCTGTTTAACGCGCTCTCTCTTTCCCTATACGCCCAGGGTTGGGAAAGGGAATACGACAGCTATTTTCATTTTGAAAACGTCCTGTCCCTGCCCAACGGGCGGATCGCTGCCAGCGATGCTTTCCACTTCGTCCTCCTGGACGGGCAGGGCAACCCCATCAGCGATTTTGAAACCAGCCTCTCGGTTATTGACGCGGGCTCACCCTACACCTACGGCATCAATGCCGGCAACCTCATTCGCCACGGTGACGGCAGCATCGCCGGAATGGTCGCCAAAGGGCCCCACACGCTGATCTACAGGGCGGATGGCGACACGGGGGAATTGTTATGGGATACGCTGCTGGCCCTGCCGGCGCAGTCGAGCTCCTACTACACCGCGGAGAAGGTACTGTCTCCGGGCGACAGCTGCTACTACATCATGGGCCACTGGGCCAGCGAGGAAGGCAAACGCCCGGCCTTGTTCAAGGTGAGTATGGACGGGGAATTGCTCTGGCACAAAAACTACCACCCCAGCCTGTACAGCAATGTGAATTACGCTACGGCCCTCGACATGGACATAAGCGCCTCGGGAGAACTGCTGATGCTGGTCGGGCAAACCAACTTCGAAACCGTCGTGCTCCGCATTGGCATGGATGGCGAACTGATACAGCCCGTTTACCTGGACGTCCAATCCATCGACGACTGGATTTATCCCGGAAAACTGCTGGCCCGGGGCGACGGCAGTTTCCTGCTGGCCGGGCGCAGGGTTTTCACCGAAGGCGCTCCGCTTTCCGTCAACCGGGTGGCGCTTGACGGGCTCGTGCTCTGGTCCACCGTGCTGGAAGGGTCGCCCAATAACCCCTACTCGATTGAACAAGGAAGCGGCGGCTCCGTTTTCGTCCTGGCCAACCGCTTTATTGCGGGCAACAACAGCAAAATCGTCGTCAACGCCCTCTCCGGCGAGGGGCAGCTGGAATGGTGGAGCGATTATCCCTATCCCATTTCCCAACTGGGCCTCGGCCTGGACGCCATGCCGGACGGCGGACTCATCATCGCCGGCCAAGCCTACCGGTATGACCCCATTGCGGGCTTCACGAAGAGCGCATACCTGCTCCGCCTCGGCGCCAGCGGCCAGTTGTACAACAGCCAGGCCGAAGGCTACGTCTTCGAAGACCTCGATGAGGATTGCGGCCCCCTGCCCGAAGCGCCTCTCGGCGGCTGGCTGGTAGCTTTTGAAGGCGTGGATACGTTTTACGCCATTACCGATACGATGGGCTATTACAGCCGACGGCTAAACCCGGGCGCTTACCTGGCCAGAGCCATCCCCCCCGGCGATTACTGGGCGCCCTGCCCGCCGCAGATGGTTACAGTGCCCGATTTCGACACCCTGAGCGTGAATTTTCCGGTGCAGGTAGCCATAGCCTGCCCCAAGCTGCAGGTGGACATCTCGGCGCCTTTCCTGCGCCGCTGCTTCGAAAGCAGGTTTACCGTTTATTACTGCAATTCGGGGACAATGCCCGCCGAAAACGCCTATGTGGAAGTGGAGCTCGACCCCTACCTGGATTTCCTCTCCGCTACGTATCCCGTTAGCAGCCAGCAGGGCCAAAGCCTTACCTTCCAGTTGGGGGATGTCGATGTGGGCGCCTGCGGGCAGTTTTATATCGATGTCTATGTGGATTGTGATTCCACCGTATTGGGGCAAACCCATTGCACCACCGCCCATATCTATCCGGACAGCCTCTGCACCCCCGCGCCCGGCTGGTCGGGCGCCAGCATCGAAGTGGGCGGCAGTTGCACCGGCGATTCCATACAGTTCACCATTAAAAATGTGGGCACGGCGCCCTCTACCATCGACCCGCCGCTGGAATATCTCGTGATCGAAGACCAGGTCATCCTGCTGCAGGGTACATTCAGCCTGACGGTTAACCAAACCACTCAGGTCAGGCTGCCGGCAACCGGCGCCACCTACCGCCTGGAAGCCCAGCAGGAACCCGGCCACCCCGGCAACAGCATGCCGACGGTCACCGTGGAAGGTTGCGGCCTGCCAGATGACAACATCAGCCTTGGCTTCACCACCCAGTACTGGGAGGACGACGGCGACCCCTTCGTCTCCATCGACTGCCAGGAGAATATCGGCTCATACGATCCAAATGACAAAAAAGCTTACCCCAAAGGCTACGGCAACGAACACCTCATCGAACCCAACACCGATATCGAATACCACATCCGCTTCCAGAATACGGGTACGGATACCGCCTTCACCGTCGTCATCGAAGACCCGCTTTCTGAACATCTGGACATCACCACGGTGCGCCCCGGCGCCGGCAGCCACCCTTACACCTATCAAATCACCAAAGAGCGGACGCTGGTATTCCGCTTCGACAACATCCTGCTGCCCGACAGCACCACCAACGAGCCGGCTTCTCACGGCTTCGTGAAGTTCCGGGTGAAACAAAAGCCCGAGCTGCCCGGCGGCACGATCATCAACAACACCGCCTATATCTACTTCGATTTCAACGAAGCCATCGTCACCAACACCTACCGGCATGAAGTGGAACGCGATTTCATTCCCATCGTCCTCATTCCGGATGACCCCAATGCCCTCACCTCCCTGCAGGTAGCCCCCAATCCCCTTGTAGAAAGCGCGCAGATGGAACTGGCCGGGTACAAAGGCGAGGCCCCGCTCCAACTGAACCTCTACGACAGCCTCGGGCGGCTGGTGCGCCGGGATCAATACAACAACCCCAGCTTCACCTTTCTGCGCGGCCGCCTGGCCGAAGGGGTATATTTCTACCAGGTGCAGGCCGGCGGGCGGCGGCTGGATAGTGGAAAATTGATCATTCAATAATGATTGGGGAATAGGGAATGACTAAAGCGGTAGGGTGCAGCCCCTGGCAACCTGTAACCTTAAACCTGTAACCTTAAACCCGACGCTCCCCCCAGCTATCCCTTTAGCAAAACGCAGAACCTATGGGCGTAGAAGAATGGCGCATCGACTGGCTGCCGCCACCGGAGGAAATCGCAATTTCACTGGAAGGGTATGCCGGTGGCTACCCGGTGCTGCTGGAAATATTCGGGCCAGATGGGAATCGGGTGTACCGGCAGCAATTTTCACAGCCGCCGCTGACCCTGCCGGTGCGTTTGCTGGCGGCAGGGCAGTACAGGTATGAGGTGAAACGCGATGAAAAAAACATTGAGGCCGGAATGATTGAATTATAGTAACAATTTAGGACTCCTTTAGCGGCAATCCGGAACGCGGGCCTGTGGCCCGCGACGCAGGCAGCGCCCCTCCCAAGGCTCAGTGTTTATCACTTCGCGAGCTATGGGCCCGCGTTCCAACCTAAATAGTAATGAATTTTAAAAAATATCGGCAGTCCGGTAAAAGCCCGCTTCAACCTGCCGATGCAGTTTCGGCCGGAGTAAAAGCATGGGTTGGCTCCCTCCGCTTTTGCTTTTGATCAGCCAACCGATGGATGGCACACCAGAATGTTAAAAAAATATCTTTCAGGTGCGAAAGCCCAAGCCTGCCGTTTTGATACTAAAATAACCGGCAAGGGCGCGCCCTTCCCGAAAAAACAACGGAATTGGTATGAAGCTATTAAAACTAAGAGCTTGTTTGGAGGCCGGATTTGCAAGCGAAAAGAGTCAATTTTTGAGCGAGGCAAGGCGTCTTTTTGAAGAGCGTACCCTTAGGTACGGTCGAAAAAAACAACGAAGTTTCACTCAAAAAGTGGCCTTTGTAGCTCAAAGGTTGGCCTCTAAACAAGCTCTAATAGCGCTCCTGCTGCTGCCTGCCTTCGGGTGGGCGCAGGAGGCGCAACCCCGTTTCGTCATCGGCACAGAAGCAGGCGTCGATTTCCGAAAATTTGACCCCGCCCTGTCCAGGGCAGTCAACTACACCGCCGGGCTGACGCTGGAATACCCCCTGGGCAAAATCTCCCTGGCCACCGGCCTGCTTTACAAGGATTATGGCCGGCAGGAATACTGGGAATTCGCCGGGGAAAGCTTTCAGCTTACCGTCGAAGAAATAACCTACACCCTTTACCCCACCGAAGGCCTGGCTTCCCGCCTGACATACCTCAGTGTGCCATTCCGTGCACAGTACCGCCTGCCCTGCAACTGCATGTACCTGCAGGCCGGCATTCACGCCGATTTCACCCGGTTCGGCGAAGAAGCCAAACGGGAACAGCTTCCTATAACTTATGATGAGCTTCAAACGCAGGATTTCGCCAGAAAAGGAGACATCAAACCCCTGAATTTTACCTACGAACTGGCTGTTGGTTTCAAACTACACTTCAATGATCACTGGCGCATGTTCCTGCGGCCTACCTACCGCATTCTGGCGCCACCCGCGAAAAGCGGCAGCCCGATATGGAATAGCCACTACCATCAGTTGCACCTGGCGTTCGGGGTGCAGCGTGGGTTTTTCTAGCGTAGAGTATATAAAAAGGTGCGGTGCACCTTTTCATCCCGGCGAAGCCCATTGGGCCGAGATCGGGAAGGCAGTATGAAGTACGTCAGTAGTCAGTAGGGGACAGGCTGGGGTTCTTCCCACTTCCCCCGTTTTTTTTGCAAGCTACATTGCGGTTGACGTAAGTGGCAGGCCCGCCATTTTGAACGCCATCCGGAAACATCATAAATTGGAAGCAATTCACAGCGTTCTGGAATGAAAAAGAAAAACCACCATCTGCCTCTGCTGCTTTTATGCTTCCTCGCCGGCCCTCTTCTGCACAGCCAGCCCTTCCTGCCTGTACTCCAGGAAAACAACGAATGGAGCCTGATGCAGGCCGCCTGCGACCTCAGCGGCGGCATCCGCGTATGGCTGCAGGGCGACAGCAGCCTGAATGGGGAAACCTATAAAAAAGTATGGGCTGTCAACTGCGGGGAGCCCCAACTCAGCGGCTTCCTGCGGGAAGACACCAATACCGGCCGCCTATGGTTCCGGCAGGACGGGCAATCGGCTGAAAAGTTCATCATGGACCTGAGCCTGCAACAGGGCGACACCTTTTACTTCGACGAAGCCATCAGCAGCCCTTCCGAAATTGCGGTAGAGAAGGTGGAAACCATCGATGGCCGCCGGGTGGTTTCTTTTTCGCGGGAACAAGCCAACTGCATCACCGGTGAAGATCTGCCCATCCGCTTCATCGAAGGAATCGGGCCGAGCACCGGCTTTTTCTATCCCACTTTCCTGTTCGACGGCATCCCTTTCCTGCTGGCATGCGTACATCAGGGCGACAGCCTGTTGTATCAGGAAGCCGCCGTAAGCGGGGCGGGCTGTGATTTCGACTGCATCACCACTGATGCCAAAGAAACCCGGCAACCAGCCGTCCAGCTTACTGTTTCTCCCAACCCTTTCACTGAAAGCACGACCATCACCATAACCGGCCTCTCCCAACGCGCTGTTTATTTTTCCCTCTTCGAGCCCAGCGGGCGGCTGCTCCGCCAGGAGCAGCTCCTGCCCCCCGCCGCTTTTGAACTCAAAAGGGGCGCATTGCCAGCTGGTTTGTACTTCTTCAGGGCCGAATCGGATGGGAACATCCTGGCCAGCGGCAGGGTGGTGGCGCGGTGAGGGGGTGGTATATGGCTATATGGCTATATGGCTATATGGGTATATGGCTATATGGCTATATGGCTATATGGCTATATGGGTATATGGGTATATGGGTATATGGGTATATGGGTATATGGCTATATGGGTATATGGCTATATGGCTGAGCCTACTCCGGAAAGCATTGTTTTTTGACACGGAACCACACAGAGGAGACACGGGCTCACACGGAGTATTGATATTCAATGAGTTAAATCTGTGAGCCTCTGTGCCTTCTCCCTGAATCTCCGTGTAAAATACTATCCGGAGCGCCCTCATGGCTATATTGTTGGGCTTGGGGAGCGCCGGTAATCAAAGCCATGCAGCGAGAGTGT
This sequence comes from Bacteroidota bacterium, assembly GCA_963169455.1. Taxonomy (GTDB): domain Bacteria; phylum Bacteroidota; class Bacteroidia; order Chitinophagales; family Saprospiraceae; genus JACJYE01. The sequence continues at coordinate 28,633 of CAUJDW010000083.1, forward strand.
TCAAAAACAGGCAGCCATTGCCCGGGCCTCCCCGCTCTGCTTCCATGCGCTCCCGATTTCGATCCATCGGATCTCACCGGGATAAAAAGCTACGGGCGCCTTCTTCATATACGTTATGCCCCATATCCGCTGGCGTACTGAACCTGCACCAGCCCCGAATCAAAAGCCTTTTGCCCTTTGAGCACCCACTTCGTTTCCCGGGGCTGCGCGCCGAAGAGGGGAATGCCATCGCCCAGCACGATGGGAATGATGGACAGGATCATTTCATCGATCAGGCCTGCATTGAGCAGGATGGTGTTGAGCTGGCCGCCGCCGATAAGCCAGATGCCGCCGCCGGGCTGCGCTTTGAGGCGCCGCACGAAGGCCGCCGGATCTTCCGAAACAAAGCTTACCGGCTTGTCGCCGGCCGGGCGCGGCTGGCGGCTGAAGACGTAGTTTTGCTTGTCGTTGTACGGGAATTCTCCAAAGGTCAGCACCTGGGCGTAGGTCTGGTAGCCCATCAGCGTGGTGTCGATACTTTTGACGAATTCGGAATAACCGTAATCTTCCCCGGCTTTTTCCACGATGGAAAGCCAGTCGATGGAGCCGTCCCGGCGGGCGATGTAGCCGTCGAGGCTGGCGGCGATGTAGAGTTGGATTTTGCGCATAGCGGGTGGTTTAGGTGAATGCGTAATGGTAAGAACGCGGGAATGCCAGAGCGAATTCAATTCGTTCACAGCTTTTCCAGTTGGGCCAGCAGCCAGGACCGTTCTGTCAGGGGGCCGGCTTGTTCGATGGCCAGCCGGAGCTTATCCCGGCCCTCCCGGCCAAAGGGGTTCACTTCCAGTAGTTTGCGGGTAAACTGAATGACGTTGCGGTAATTTTTCCGGTGGTAACCCAGTCCTTTCTGGCGGTTCAGGAATCGCTCCAGGCTGGCCAGGAAATTGTCCAGCACTTCCGATTCCCCCAGTTCGTAGTAGATCTTCATCAGGGTGATCTTTGCGTCGATGTTGAGGAAGATATCCTCGTATTCGACCTGCTGCAGGCGCTGCATGGCCTCGGCGTGGCGACCCTGCTCGTATCTTAGTTTAGACAAGCTGTAGTGCGTATAGGTTGCACGAAAACGCGAAGGGAGGTAGGCCTGGTGCTGTTCGATAAACTGCTCCACCCAATCGAATTGCTGCAGGCGCAGCCCGATGGCCGTGATGTTCTTGAATGCAAAACGGCTGATCCTCTCCTCGCTGAGCAGCAGGCCCTCCGAAATGCCCGTGCGGTACAATTCGAACAGCTCCGGCAGGTAACTTTCGCCGCCGGTGTTGAACTGGCGGATGCCGTAATTGATGGCCAGCAGGAAAAGGGCCTTGCGCTCTTCCTCCGGCAGGCCTGCCGGCAGGATGCACTCTTTCAGAAGTTGGTAATATTCGACCTCACCCGGTTTTTCTACCGTTTTCAGGTAGTAATAATAGGCCCCGATAAGGGGGTTCTCGCCCAACACCGGATGGCCTTCCAGGTAGTTGAGCAGGAATTGGATCAGGCGGGGGTCTTCAGCCTCGCCGCGAAAGACGGCCTGATGGGCCGACAGCAGGCTGCTCTGCTTGAGCCGGCTGAGCCAGTACGCCTCGTCCAGCACGCGGTTGAGCTGGGGCAGATGGCTGGGGGCGTCGCGCTTTTGCCCTGCATGAAAAAGGTAGCGCTCCCGCTCGATGGCAAAGGCGGTGTGATGGCCCATCTCCCCTGCCAGATGCTCCGACGCCCGCTGCCGAACCCGCAGGGAAGCCTTCTGAAAACCCTTATCCAGCCTTAGCTCCCGGTAGGCGCCCAGCAGCAGCGCCTGCCCCGCCGCCTCATCGGCCCGCAACCGCTCGGCTATGAGAAATTGCTCGGCATTTTTTAACAAAAAGGACATCAGGTAGCGCAGCTGCTGGCCATCATAGGGCCGCCCCGGAAAAACCGCTTCGAAAGCCTGCTCTTTGGAGGGCCCCCGGGCGCCCTCCCCTGCTATGGGCGACAGATAGGCATACAGCCGCCTGACATCCTCCCGCTGGTTGTAATAGGGAGATTCCAGAAAACGCCCCAGGCGAATTCGCTGGGTAGCGGATAAATTCAAGAGCAACTGGAATAATGTGCTTTTATCCATTTTTGACAAATCATCCTTGTAATGCTTTAAAACTAAGGATTAATAAAAAAAATCTATCGACAAACCCGAGAAAATGTATTTTTCCCGTGGCAGGAGAAGCTTCATTTTTGTATCGTGATTTTATAACACCAAATCTGAACAAGATGAGACCAGGTATAATAGCTCTGCTGCTCTTCTCTGCACTTGGCCTGCGGGCCCAGGGATGGATCACTGATTTTGGCGGCGCCGGCCACGACGCCATTCAAGCGCTCGATGAAGCCCCGAACGGTGACATCCTGGGAGCTGGCTTTTCAGGCAGTTCCCCATATCTCTGCAGGCTCAGCGCCGATGGAGATTCCCTCTGGAGCCTCCTGCTCGATAATTTCGCTCTCGGCGTGGGTAATGATGTCATTTCCACCCAGGACGGCAACATCGCCTTTACCGGCTTCGGCTACACCGGCTTCGAATCCAATAGCGAGGCCTTCCTGGCGAAGACAGATGGCGCAGGCAATATCATCTGGATGCACACCTACCATATAGACTACCCCGGCGTCACGGACTCTCTGGAGTATAACGCCGCCACCCGCCTGGCCGAACTATCCGATGGGGGGTATGCGCTCGCCGGCGTAACGTCGGGGGGCAACAGCGGGGAGAAGATACTCTTCGTACGCACCGACGCCAGCGGGGCGGCCACCCAGCTGGCATCCTACGGCAACGATACCACCCGATACGCAGTAGCCGGCCTGGCCGAATTGCCTTCCGGCGACATCGCCATCGTCGGCAGCGGCTATATTCCCGACCCCACGATCTTCCCGTATATCAGCTTTGTCTTTTACCTCCGGCTGGATCAGCAGGGGCAGGTGGTGGATTTTGTCCAGTACAATGCCTTATCCGGCATAGTGGAAATCCGCGACGCCGTCCGGCTTCAAAGCGGCGAATTCGTGCTGGCAGGCGGCAATGGCCCGGGCGTGTTGTACAAACTCAGCGCCGGCGGGCAACTGCTCTGGACGAAAAGCCAGAACGCCAGCTCCAGTTGGCATGCCGTCACCGAAGCAGCCGACGGCGGGCTGGTGATAGCCCGGCCCCAGTTCGGAACAATTAATAATAACGCCAGCATCCTGATCCAAAAGGTGGATGCCGAAGCAACGGGAGAACTCTGGAGCCGCGAGATCATTTACAACGACCTCAATTCCCCCGGCTTGGGCCTGGTTGCCCTCAGCAGCGGCGGCTTCGCCATCGGGGGGCAGGTGCGCCTCCTGGATGCTTCCCCTCCCTCATTCGGCCGCCAGGCGCTGGTGGCAAAAACAGATACCGCCGGGCGGGTGTACACGGCCTTTCTCCAGGGGAGCGTGTTTTTCGATGCCAACGAAAACTGCGCCGATGACCTTGAGCTGGCGCTGGATGGCTGGATCGTAAAAGCCGCCAAAGGCCAACAGGCTTTTTATGCCACCTCCGGCCCCGACGGCACCTACAACACGCAGCTGGACACAGGCAACTACCTCGTTTCCTTCATCGCGCCAGGCCCTTATTGGGAGAGCTGCCAACCGGAATACCCGGTAGCCCTGCCAATGCCTTATGATACCGCCACGCTGGACATTCCCGGGCAGGCACAAACCGACTGCCCGCTCCTGGAAGTGGATATTTCCGCGCCATTCCTGCGACGATGCTTCAACAGCACCTACTACATCAGTTACTGCAACAACGGCGCCACGCCTGCACAGGGCGCAACGGTAGAGGTGACGCTCGACCCCTTCCTGGGGTACCAGAGCAGCAGCATCCCTTATAGCCAGCAGGACGGCAATACCTTCATCTTCGGCCTGGGATTCGTCGAGGTAAATGAGTGCGGCCAATTCAGCATAACCGTTGAGGTAAGCTGTGACGCCCAGCCCGGGCAAACCCACTGCAGCGAAGCCCGCATCTACCCCGACTCGATATGTATAGAAAATCTCTGGGAGGGCCCGGTAATTGATGTTGAAGGAAGCTGCACCGCCGATTCGGTGCACTTCCTGATCCTCAACTCCGGGCAGGACATGCTGCAGGAACAGAAATACATCGTCACTGAAGACAATATCATGCTCATGATGTCGGGCTTCCAGTTGAGCAGCGGCCAGTCAGCCGGGTTTTCTCTTCCCGTCAACAGCCCGGCTACCTACCGCATCGAGGCCGAGCAGGCGCCGGGCTTCCCCGGGCTGCTGGGCAGCCCCGTGGCCAGCCTCAGCCTGGAGGGTTGCGACGGGCTCAACCCGGGTTTTATCACCCTCTTCCCCGATGACGACGCCGAGCCTTTTGCCGATATCGATTGCCAGGAGAATATCGGCGCTTTCGACCCCAACGACAAGCTAGCCTTCCCGCTCGGGTTCGACGAGGAACACTTCATCCGCCCCGGCACGGAGCTGGAGTACAAGATCCGCTTCCAGAATACCGGCTCCGATACGGCTTTCACCGTCATCATCCGCGATACCCTCTCAGAATGGATCGACATCGGCAGCCTGCGCCCCGGTACGGCCAGCCACCCCTATTCCTGGCGTTTCTACGGCCCGGGAATCCTGGAATTCCGCTTCGACGATATCCTGCTGCCCGACAGCACTACCAACGAGCCTGCTTCCCATGGTTTTGTATCATTCAAAACACAACACATCGACAGCGCCCCCCTTGGCACGGTGATCGAAAACAGCGCCGCCATTTTCTTCGACTACAATGCCCCGGTGATCACCAATACCACCTGGCATACGCTTGGCGAGAACTTCGTTCTGGCCAGCCAGAGCAGGGAAGAAGGCCAGGAAACTGCACTGCGCATCTACCCCAACCCCTTTTCCGAATCGGCTACCTTCATCTGGGAGGGAGGCCAACTGGCAAATGGATGGTTCCTCCTTTTCGATGGACAGGGCAGAATGCTGCGCCGGGAAAGCATTTCCGGACAACAACACACCTTCACCCGCCAGGGGCTGCCGGCAGGCCTGTACTTCTTCCGCCTGGAATGCGAGGGCCGCATCGTCGCGGCCGGCAAACTGGTGATGCAATAAAGGCGCCCCATAGGGCCGGGATTGCCTGCTTGAAGAATCCGGGGGTTGCCTAAAGCACCCCCGTTTTTTTTGGCCCGGGACTATTGCTCCCGAAAAATTTTAATGAAACTTTAACCCCTCCGCTGCTGTTCCACAGTCAATAATTGGCTTTTACAAGCGTTCTTTACCAGGACTTTTTGAAAACCAAATGCATACCGCATACTAAACGAAACCAAACCGATGAAAAAATCATTGCTGCTTTTCCTGCTTTTCGCCCTGGCCATGCCCACCTTTGCTCAGAAGGGTTCCCTGACTACCAAAGAGGAATCCGACCCCAAAGCCAAGGCCGTGCTGGAAAAGATCCGCAAGCGCTTCCAGAGCTACCAGTCCCTCGCAGCCGATTTTTCCCTCGACATCACTTTCCCCGACCAACCAACGGAAAGCCAGAAGGGGTCGTTGGCCCAGCAGGGCAGCAAATACCGCGTCAGCGTCGCCGGGCAGGACATTATCTCCGACGGCAAGGCCATCTGGATGATCCTGAAACAAAACAAGGAGGTGCAGATCATGGACATGCCCGAAGATGACGAGATGGGCGGCTCCATCCTCTCCCCCGAGTCGTTGCTCACCTTTTACGACAAGGGCGAGTTCGTTTACTACCTGACCAATGAATATAAGGAGGGCAGCCTGGTAATCCAGCAGATCGAGTTCAAACCCCTGGACCGCAATGCCGACTACACCAAGCTGCGCATGAACGTCAACAAGGCCACTACCGATGTCATCAGCGTCGAAGCTTTCGCCCGCGACGGCTCCCGCTACAAACTGGCCATCGACAAGCTCACACCGAACAAAACTTTCCCGGCCGGGCATTTCTCCTTCGACAAGGCGAAATACCCCGGCTTCTATATCGAAGACCTCCGCGAATAACACCGGCTATTAAGAAACTCGCATAGTTGAACACCTGGGCATGGCGGAAGCCGTGCCCTTTTTTTGTGAGGCTTGCAACACAAAGCACCAGGCGCCAAACCCACCCAACCCGATTGACCCGATTGACCCACCCAACCCGATTGACCCGACAAACCCGATTGACCCGATTGACCCGATATACCCGAAAAACCCGATATACCCGAAAAACCCGACAAACCCGATATCCCCGATATCCCCGATATCCCCGAAAAACCCGATATCCCCGAAAAACCCGATTGACCCGATATACCCGATTGACCCGATTGACCCGATTGACCCGACAAACCCGAAAAACCCGACCAACCCGATATCCCCATCAATTCCCTAAATTTGCCCCAACAGAACCTACGAACATGGGATTAAAATCATTTCTGATAAGGCCCTTTGCCCACAAAATCGCCCGCGACATCGAACGCATGGCTGCCAATGCGGTTGCCGCACAGGAGCGGGTTTTCCAAACGCTGATCGAAAAAGGGAGGCTGACGGCCTTCGGCAGAGATCACGGCTTCGGCGGGATCAATTCCTATGAAGCATTCAAAAACGAAGTACCCATCCGCGATTATGAGGGGTTGAAGCATTACATCGAGCGCATCAAGCAGGGCCAGGCCGATGTGCTCTGGCCCGGGCGGCCGAAGTATTTCGCCAAGACCTCGGGCACCACCTCCGGCGTCAAGTACATCCCCCTGACCAGAGACAGCATGCCCAACCACTTCGAAACGGCGCGCAACGCCCTGTTCAACTACTACGCCCGCACCGGCAAAGGCCATTTCCTCGACGGCAAGATGATATTCCTCTCCGGCAGCCCCGTGCTCGACGAGGTGGGCGGCATCCCCACCGGGCGCCTCTCCGGTATTGTCAACCACGAGGTGCCGGCCTGGCTGCGCACCAACCAGTTGCCAAGCTATGCCACCAACTGCATCGAAGACTGGGAGGAAAAACTGGACCGGATCGTCGATGAAACCCTCCGGGCCGACATGCGCCTCATCAGCGGCATCCCGCCCTGGGTGCAGATGTACTACGAGCGGCTGCTCGGCCGCAGCGGGAAGAAAACCGTGCGCGAGCTATTCCCCAACTATTCCGTCTTCGTTTACGGCGGCGTCAACTTCGAGCCCTACCGCGACAAACTGGAGGAACTCGTGGGCCAGCGCATCGACAGCGTGGAAACCTACCCCGCCTCCGAAGGCTTCATCGCCTTCCAGGACAGCCAGGAAGAGAAGGGGCTGCTGCTGAACGCCGATTCCGGCATCTTCTTCGAGTTCGTTCCCGTCGAAGAGATCCATCAGGACAACCCCACCCGCCTGTCGCTGAAAGAGGTGGAAACCGGGGCCAACTACGCCCTCATCATCAACAACAACGCCGGCCTGTGGGGCTACAACATCGGCGACACCGTTTCCTTCGTGTCGAAGGATCCCTACCGCCTGCTGGTCACCGGGCGGGTCAAGCACTACATCTCGGCCTTTGGCGAGCACGTCATCGGCAAGGAGGTGGAAGAGGCCATGCTGGCGGCGGCCAAGCGCCACAACATCCGGATTGTGGAATTCACCGTGGCGCCGCAGGTGAACCCGCCCGAAGGCGGGCTGCCCTACCATGAGTGGTTCGTCGAGTTTGACGAAGCCCCCCGCGAGCCGGAAACCTTTGCCGCCGAGCTGGACCGGGAGATGGTCAAACAGAACATCTACTACGAAGACCTCATCACGGGCAACATCCTGCGCCCCCTGGTACTGCGCTCCATGCAGGCGGGCGCATTCCGGGAGTACATGAAAGCCCAGGGCAAACTCGGCGGCCAGAACAAGGTGCCCCGGCTGAGCAATGACCGGAAGATCGCGGAGGCGCTGGAGGCCTGGGTTATAAAGTAACCACCCTCCCGTTTGCCCAAATCCTCCCGAATCCCTATTTTCGCATCGCTAAAACAGATTCTTTCATTTCAACTATCAACCATGGGAAAAGGAGATAAAAGGTCCAAAAGAGGGAAGATCTGGCGCGGCTCTAACGGCAACAGCCGCCCCAACCCGAAGCAGATGAACAAGAAAAAAGCCGAAAAGAAGAAGAATAGTTAAACTTCAAAAGCGCCTTCGGAGGAACCTTCCGGGGCGCTTTTGCGTTCATGCCCGCTCCTTTTCGCCCGCCTGCATACAATTCGCCAAAAACAGCATAGTAAAACTTTGAACAGGCAATAATATTTTCCTTACTTTAGGCAAGACGAAAAACGGATCAACCACTAGCTGATGAAGGCCCTACACATCAGTGCGGAATGTTATCCTGCCGCCAAAGCAGGGGGGCTGGGCGACGTTGTCGGCGCCCTGCCGAAATACCTCTCCAAAGCCGGCATGCCGGCCGGGGCGGCCATCCCCAAATACCGGCTGAACTGGATACAGGAGCACGGCTTCCACACCATATATAAAGGAGCAGTAAGGCTGCACAACTACTACGTGCCCTTCACCATCCAGCAGGAAAGCAGCAATGCGCTGGGGTTCCCTCTCTTTGTTGTGGACATCCCCGGCAAGTTCGACCGCCCGGGCATCTACGCAGCTCCCGGCGGTTACGGCTACGAAGACGAGGTGGAGCGCTACCTCTGCTTCCAGCAGGCCGTCCTGCAGTGGATCGTCAACAGCCCCGGCAGGCCACAGTTGCTGCACTGCCACGACCACCACACGGGCCTCATCCCCTTTATGGTAAAACACTGCCCGGATTATCAGGCGCTGCGCCAAATCCCAACGGTATTCACCATCCACAACGGCCTGTACCAGGGGGCTTTCAGCTGGAGCAAACTCTACCTGATGCCCTTCTTCGAGGCCGGCGCCCGCGGGCTGCTCGACTGGAACGACGCCATCAACCCCATGGCCACCGCCATCAAGTGCGCCTGGCGGGTATCGACGGTTTCCCCCGGCTACCTCAGGGAACTCCAGCAGCAGTCCAACGGGCTGGAAATGTTGCTGCAGCACGAACAGCACAAATGCCAGGGCATCCTCAACGGCATAGACACCCAGGTGTGGGACCCGGCGGGCGACCCCTTCCTCAGCGCCCGCCTCAACGGCAAACTGGAGGCCTTCAAACAGGCGAACAAACAGGTGCTGGCCCGCCACTTCAGGCTCGATGCCCAGCTTCCCTGGATCACCTTCATCGGAAGGCTGGTAAACGAGAAAGGCGCCGCCCTGTTGCCGGGCCTCATCAGCCGCGCCCTGCAAAACGGGCTGCAGGCCTGCTTCGCCGTCCTCGGCGCCGGCGACCCGGGCATCGAGGACGCCCTGCGCCAACTGGGCTACCATTTTCCGGGCCGCTTCGACGCGGCCCTGGAGTACAACGAGGGCCTTGCCCATCAGCTCTACGCCGGTTCGGATTTCATCTTCATGCCCTCCCGCATCGAACCCTGCGGGCTCAACCAGATGTACGCCATGCGTTACGGAGCAGTTCCCATCGTGCGCGCAGTGGGCGGGCTGGCCGACACCGTGCCCGACATCGGCGAGCCGAACGATGCGGGGCGGGGCATCCGCTTCACCCACTTCACCCTCGACGACGCCTACCTGGCCCTCTACCGCGCGGTGCAGCTCTACAACAACCCCCGCGTGCTGGCCGGGCTACGCCGGCGCATCGCCGGGCTGAATTTCTCCTGGGAAAAAGCGGCCGCACAATACATGGAAATTTATAATCAGATGATATAAAATACCGATCCTATGATAAAAATGATCTGCCTGATCCTCGGCGGGGGCGCCGGCTCGCGTTTGTACCCGCTGACCGCTCACCGCTCCAAGCCGGCCGTGCCCATCGGCGGCAAGTACCGGCTTATCGACATCCCCATATCCAACTGCCTGAACTCGGGGGTGCGCCGCATGTTCGTCGCAACCCAGTACAACTCGGCATCGCTAAACGCGCATATCAAAAATACCTACAACTTCGACATGTTCAGCCACGGCTTCGTCGATATCCTCGCGGCCGAACAGACGCCTTCCAGCGACCAGTGGTTCCAGGGCACGGCCGATGCCGTGCGGCAGTCCATGCACCACCTGGCCAACCACGACTTCGACTTCCTCCTCATCCTGTCGGGCGACCAGCTCTACCAGATGAACTTCGAGGCGATGGCTGCCGAACATGTGCAAAAGGATGCCGCCCTGACCATCGCCACCATCCCCGTCACCGGCCGCGACGCCACCGGTTTCGGCATCATGAAGGTCAATGAGGGAGGGCTGATCGAAAGTTTTGTAGAAAAACCATCCCTCGAACAACTGGACGAATGGCAGTCGCCCGTATCGGAAAAAATGCGCAACGAAGGCAAGGTTTACCTCGCTTCCATGGGCATCTACATTTTCAGGCGGAATATCATCGAGCAACTGCTTGCAGAAAACCCAACGTCCACCGATTTCGGAAATGAAATCATCCCCTACGCCATCAGCAAGGGTTTTAAGGTCGGCAGCTTCTCCTTTGACGGATACTGGACCGATATCGGAACCATCCGTTCCTTTTTCGACGCCAACATCGCGCTGACCGATGACATGCCCAGGTTCAATCTGTTCGACAACAAGCGGGTCACTTATACCCGCCCCCGCCTGCTGGCTCCGTCCAAGATTTCCGGCACCTGGTTCAACCAGGCCATCATCGCGGAAGGCTGCCTGATCAACGCCAAAAAGATCGAACGCTCGGTCATCGGCATCCGCTCCCGCATCGGCGAGGGGACGGAAATTTCCAACGCCATCATCATGGGTAACGACTCCTACGAAACCCTGGACGAAATAAAATCCTCCGGCCGCCAGCCCATGGGGATCGGCGCTCACTGCAACATCCGCAACGCCATTGTCGATAAGGATTGCCGCATTGGCGACAACGTCTCCATCCACGGCAGCATCGCCCTTCAGGATACAGATGCAGAAACCTATGCGATCAGAGATGGCATTGTCGTGGTGAAAAAGGGGGTGTATATCCCCCCCGGAACAAGGATCGGGCTGGGCGCCTGAAACGGGAATACTGCAAACTGTAAAACCGCAGACATTAGTCATCCCGAATTATGGAAATGACCTCGGAGAGGTCAACCGTTTGTAGATGAATAATTTAAAGCGTGAGACGACCTCGGAGAGGTCGAACCTTAAATGCTTCATTGCCGGAATCTTGCCCTTGTGCGGCCTCTCCGAGGTCGAAAAACATAAAT
>CAUJDW010000084.1 GCA_963169455.1 Bacteroidota bacterium
CCACCAACTTTTTTTTGTTTGTTGTTTGTTTTTTGTTTCTTGCCTCCCCCACCCCCCCCCCCCCCCACTTCCCACTTCCCACTTCCCACTTCCCAACAAGCTTGCTTCGGCAGGCTTTTTTCATTTGGAGAAACGGGGAACAGGCCAGGGGGCGGAATGCCCGGCATCCGGCAGAATCTCAGGCTTGAATGAGGTTATTTTAAAGGCAGGCAGGAAAAAAATAGGCAGCCCCTTCCTTAATATTAAAGTTCTAAACTAGTGAGTATAAAGCAGGGGCTGCTTACTAAAAAAAATTTACGCCTATATCATCAAACTACGAAGGGAACGAATAGCTTCTCCTTCGCGCTGCCTTGAGGCGTCAATTTTTTTCGTAAGCGGCCACCACCTCGCGGAGCTCTTCGAGATAGCGCTGCTTTTTGGGAGCGCGGCGCTTCCTGTTGGTTTGGGTGAAAAAGGAGTGTTTTTCCAGAAAACTGACCTGAACCCGGTTCCAGGCCTCTTCGGAATGCAATATATCATAGGCCTTCAGCTCTTCGAACAGCGTTGACCCGATATCGTAGAAATCATCGCGGCCCAGGTAGTCGAGGTCGGCGTCGCAGATGATGGTTTCCAGGTAATCCTTAGGGCTCTGCGGAATGCGGGTAGCCATGATCATGCCGCAGATGCGCTCGATCTCAACGACCGTATAACCATAGCCAGGCAGGTTTTCCCGGGCTATCTGGCAGCTCAGCCGCTCATGTTCCTTATTGCTGACGATAAAACCGGAATCGTGGAACAAAGCCGCCGTTTTGAGCAGCAGTTCCTCATAGGGTGATACTTTTTCCAGGTAACACAACTCTTCAATGGTGTACAACACATCCAGGGTGTGGTGCACCCCGTGGTAATAGAGTTGGTGAGACAATTCCCGCTCCAGCTTATCCAGAATGAATGCCTTGGCTGCGTGAAAATTCATGGCGAAAGTTTTTTCAGCAACAGCAGCCCACGATACGGGCACAGAAGGCCTCGGGGGGCGATGGGAGTTTGATGATGCCGGCTGTCTCGCTCCTGCTGCCTGTTTTTAATTTCGTTTTTCCCATGCGCATTCCTGCACAAAAAATCAGGAATTTACATATTCCCGCTAACAACGATCTGAATGTTTCCTTTCGTATCTTCTCATACCGCAAAACTTTGGCAAATCGCCCGGCCTGAAAAATTTACTTCGGGAATATGACGCCTTCACTAATTACTACGATTTTTCAGGCAAAGGGTTCGCAACCTTTCTGCATATTTGGACGGAAAATCGCCCAAAGGCCACTTTCCGTCCGAAGAAGGTTTACTTTTGCCCGTTCAGCAGGATCACGCCGGAGGCCAGGAACTGTAATTCTTCCTTCGGCGCCGCAATGGCTTCGATCTCCGCTTTTGACTTTCCTGCATCCTCGGCATAATGGCGCAATTCCTCTACCGTGGTTACATTGCGGAAAGCATAGCCGTTCATGACCACCTGCCGGCCGGAAATGTCCTTGGGCATGAAGAAGCCATAATCCTTGAAACGCACCATGATGGGGTCCACACCAGCGTCCTTGGATGCGATGGTCATCCAGCATCCTTTTACCTGGCAAACCTCCACGACGGTGCCTGTCAGGGTGGCGGCCAGAGAGTCCTGCCCGGCCATTTTGGCGCGGAGTTCTTCATAAGTCATGGCCTTTTTCGGGCGGAATGCCTCCCCGAAAGTTTGGCTGCCGGCCGCGCTATCTTTACTGGCGCTGCAGCCCGCCATCAGCCCGGCGATGAGAAAAAGAAACAATGCTTTTCTGATCATGTTATATACAATTTGTTGATGGATTCCTTGCGTTATGTAGTCTGTCCGCCTGGCAAATATCCTAATTTTTCTTTAAACCTGCTGAGGCAGGCAATAAGTGGCCGGCGGCCCTTATTATTATCATTGCCGGCGGCCTTCCACCTCCACGTAAAATCGCAGTTTCCTATGCAGTTGCCTCTACTTTTCCAAACAGCTTATTCCGAAGCCAAAACACCAAAAACATGAGAGGAGTACTGATCTTCCTGAGCACCATATTGGCCTCCAGCCTGGCAACTGCCCAGATAGAATGCCTGTCGGGCGACTGCATCAGCGGGCAGGGCGCCTGCATTTATCCCAGCGGAGCCCGCTACGAAGGGCAATTCCGCGAAGGGAAACCCAACGGAAAAGGGGTTCTTTCCTTTTCCGATGGCCGCGAATACACGGGCGACTGGAAAAACGGCTACCGCCACGGCATGGGCATCCTGTCCTACCCGAATGGCGACAAATACACCGGCGAATTTGACGCCAACCAGTTCGACGGCCGCGGCATCATGGCATACGCCAACGGCAACCGCTACGAGGGCCCCTGGCAGGATGGCAAACAGGAAGGGCGCGGCGTTTTCTTTTTTGCCAACGGCGACCGCTACGAAGGCCAGTTCCGGCGGGGGCTCTGCGAAGGGGAGGGCGCCATGTTCTACTCCGACGGCTCCATATACAGCGGCCAGTGGGCAAACAACGTCCGCCATGGCCGCGGAAAATTGTCCTTCCCCGACGGCGAAGAGGTCACCGGCGAATGGGCCGAGGGCCAGTACCTCACCGACTGGAGCAAACTGGCGTTCCACGGCGACACGGCCAACCTGCCCAACTGCAACCTGCTCTACTGCCAGCAGGGCCCGGGTAAATACACCTATGGCGACGGCTCGGTTTACGTCGGCGACTTTTTCAACGGCCAACCGGAGGGAAGCGGCACCGTGTATTATGCCAGCGGCAGCCGCTACGAAGGCGGCTGGAAACAGCACACCCCACACGGCCGCGGTGTGATGTACTACTACAACGGCCGCATCGTAGGTGCTATCTGGGACTTCGGCAAACCGGTGAAAAAGCTGTTCGAACAGGGCGAGTCCGAGGGCCCGGCGCCTATTCCCATCGACCGGGACCCCCAGGTCAAAATATGGGCCGTGGTGGTGGGCGCCGCCACCTATACCCACATGCCGCCCCTGCGATATACCGACGACGATGCTTACCAGCTCTACGCCTTCCTCAAAAGCCCCGAAGGCGGCGCCCTGCCCGATGAACAGGTGCGGCTGCTCATCGACGAGGAAGCGGCCCGGAAAAACATCCTCAACGCCTTGCGCGCCACTTTCCTGCGCGCCGACGAAAACGACGTCATCCTCTTTTACTTCTCCGGCCACGGGCTGCAGGGCTCCTTCCTGCCGGTCGATTTCGACGGCTACAACAACCAGCTCCGGCACGATGAGATCAAAGCCCTGCTCGAAGAAAGCCGGGCCAAACACAAAATCGTCCTGGCCGACGCCTGCCACTCGGGCAGCCTGCTTTCCATGAAAACACCCCTGCAGATCGCCCTGAAGCGCTACTACGAGGCCTTCGAACAATCGAGCGGCGGCATGGCTTTGCTCATGTCTTCCAAAGGGGAAGAATATTCCCTGGAAGACGGCGGGCTGCGCTCCGGCATCTTCAGCCACTTCCTCGTGCGCGGCCTGAAAGGCGCCGCCAACCAGAACGACGACGGCCTGGTGACGATCCAGGAATTGTTCGACTACGTGCACCAGAACGTGCGCATGTACACGGGCAACATCCAAACCCCTACCCTCACCGGGCAGTTCGACCCCAAAATGCCGGTGGCCTTCGTCAGGGAAGCGGCGACGGCGGGGAAACCGTAGGCAACAGGCAAAGCCTCAGCAGGCCAAGGTGAAAGGGCCAAAGGTTTAAGGAGCCTGGCGAGGCTCTCACGATAACCTGGGACTGCCAAATTTCAGATTTTTTAGTTAAAAATGAATAGCAGCCATGTTCTCCTAAATGGTGGTTATCAATATATTGCATGCGCAAACTTATTCTTGTATTTAGTTTCCACTGCCCCGGGGAGCCGGTGAACGGTTAATACCAATAGAGATTTAGAGCAGAAGCAGGAACAGGGACAATGCAGGGTTCTTTCTCTTTACACGTGATAAGCAAAATAATAATAGAAAATCCACAAGGTTTGGGCTATAATTAAAAATGAGAAAAGAAAATAAGCCAACAATTTATTAAAGATGACCATTCCTAAAAAGCATATTAGCTCCCCCAGAAAAAGGATTTCATGATGTAACAGGGAATCCACTTTCTCTGGCAAAAGCCCAAAGTTTACGAAAAAAATGATAGCGGCGCCTATCAACATTACCCATTTTCCTACCTGGTTTTTCCTGTTTTCTCTTTTGAACAAAAACACATCTACATCTATCTTTTCCAGAGAATTTAACTTGTCGATAAGCTGCCTGAATAATTTGTTTGGCTCCATTTTTTTATTTTTGATTCACCTGAGTACAAGAGGAGGAAACAATTGTATCCTTAGCCGCAATCACATAACTCGCACCCTTCATTGGCATTACGCTCACAATAATCAAGCCTGCTTCCTAAATATACCGCCCCAAAAGTCACACCCGCTGAAAAGCCAATAGCAATACCTGGCCATCCTCCGATTGCGATTCATCTTCAGGCAACAGAAGGGGTTTTGTTTCATCCTGGCTACAGGCGTTCAATAGCAGCAATACTGAAAAAACACCAACGAAAACGCTTAACCTGTTGGCTAAACCTGGGGGGGGTAAACAATTTGAAATCCTTCATATCAGAAAGATTCATTGGCTACCGAGCCAAACATTAAAAGCATTTATTTACAGAATACAGAGCAATATATTTTTTTTCGATAAAAAAATAAAATTTTCTATAAGAAATTTCATTTTTTATTCCAGCAAAACAAAAAACATCTAAACGCCAATTGTCCAAAATTCAACACCCTGGGTTTATTCAAAATAACAGTCCTTTTTATCCAAAGAAAAATCCCCCACCCGCAACATCTCACCCCAATTTTCGTACATATATACATCCCGGTTATATAAAAAAACACCTAATCGTCTGGCAGCGCCTGACGCTGCCTGGCAAGCCTCACATCCCGGAAACACGCAAATCAGGATACCATGAACCGATTTACCCCCTTGTTGCTCCTGTCCTGCCTCCTGTCAGGCGCTCTTCTTTCCGCCCAATGCCTCGAAGGCGACTGCGCCAATGGTGAAGGCTCCTACCGCTTCAGCAGCGGCGCCCGCTACACCGGGCCCTTTCTGAACGGCAGGAGCAATGGCATCGGCATCTGTTACTGGCCGGACGGCAGTTTTTACCATGGGGAGTGGGCCGACGGGCTGCCTCATGGCAAAGGGGCCAAAACCCTGGGCGACGGCAAACAGCAGGTTGGCTGGTTTGAAGCGGGGCGTTTCGTGGGGGCGCAGCCCCCCGCCAGGCTGGAGGCCCGCGGCGGTGCAGAGGCCGCCAATGACAAGCTCGAAGGCTGCATTTCCGGCGACTGCCAAAACGGGCGCGGCGTTTACGTTTTCCGAAGCGGAGCCGTTTATACCGGCGATTTTCAGGAGGGAGAGATCCACGGCAGCGGGCTTTGCCATTTCTCCGACGGCAGCGAATACCGCGGGCAGTGGCAGCGCAGGCAGCCTCACGGCCAGGGGACCATGACCTATGCCGACGGCAGCCAGCGCACCGGCTACTGGGAGCGCGGGCAACCCGTAGATGGCGACGGCCGCATCGCGGGGGCATACCTGGCCCGCCAGAAGGCAGAGGCCGTCAATACCGACGTGCAGGCCGGCTGTATTGCCGGCGACTGCTTCGGCGGCAGAGGCATCCTGGCCTATATCGACGGCAGCCGCTATGAAGGCCACTTCCGCAACGGGCTGCCCGAAGGGCGGGGCGTCTTTTACTATCCCAACGGCGAAAAATACTCCGGCGAATTCAAAAATGGCGTCCCCCACGGAAAAGGCGCGCTTTTTATGCTCAGCGGCAAAATGCAGGAAGGGTACTGGCAGGACGGGGAATACGCCGGCTCCCAGGCGCGGGGGGAAAAAGGCTGCATCAGCGGCGATTGCCAGGAAGGCTTCGGCACTTACATTTTCAAAGAAGGCGACAAATACGTCGGCGCTTTCCACAACGGCCTGCCCCACGGCCGCGGCACGGTCTTTTACAACAACAGCGAGCGCTATGAAGGGGAAATGGCTTTCGCGAAATTAAACGGCTACGGCACCCTCTTCCTGAAAGATGGCTCCGAAGTGTCGGGTTACTGGCAGGATGGGGTGTACGCTCCCCGCGGCCAGGCGGAAACGGCGCCGCCGGCCTACTCCCCCACCCCCGCCCGGCCCGGGCTGCAGATCTGGGCCCTCGTCATCGGGATTGCCGCCTACAACCACATGCCGGTCCTGCGCTATACTGATGACGACGCCTACCGGATGTATGCTTTCCTGAAAAGCCCCGAAGGCGGCGCCCTCGACGACGAGCATATCCGCATTCTCATCGATGAAGAAGCCACGCTTTCCAATATCAAAAGGACGATGGAGGAAATATTCAGCAAAGCCGGCCGCAATGACCTGGTCTTGCTCTATTACTCAGGCCATGGGCTTCCCGGGGCATTCCTGCCCTATGATTTCGACGGTTTCAATAACAAATTTCTGCACGAAGAGGTGAACGCCATTCTGAAACGCAGCCCTGCCAAATACAAACTCTGCATTGCCGATGCCTGCCATTCGGGAGGGCTGCTGGCCATGCGCGGCAGCAACCCGAACATGCTGGCCAACTATTACAGCCGCCTTGCACAGGCCAACCCCGGAACGGCGCTCATCATGTCCTCCAAATCGGAAGAAACCTCCCTGGAATCCAGCGGGCTGCGCCAGGGCGTTTTCAGCCACTACCTCATCCGTGGGCTGAAAGGGGAAGCAGACCGGGACAACGACGGTTACGTCTCCGTCCAGGAGCTCTACCATTTTGTGTACACCAATGTGCGCGCCTACACCGGCAACCTCCAGTCGCCCCTCATCCAGGGCGATTACGACCGGGCCATGCCGGTGGCGGTGCGTCGGGATTAGCGCCTGAAGGCAAAAAAACACATTAACGGATCGTCTGGCACAGTTCGACCAGGACGCCATTGGCCGTTTTGGGGTGGATGAAGCAGACCAGCTTATTGTCGGCGCCGCGCTTGGGTTGTTCGTTGAGCAACTGGTATCCCTGGGCTTTCATGCGCTCCATTTCGGCGTAAATATCCTCCACTTCGAAGGCGATGTGGTGGATGCCTTCGCCTCGTTTTTCCACATATTTGGCGATGGCGCTCTCCGGCGCGGTGGCCTCCAGCAGTTCGATCTTGGATTCGCCGGCCTTGAAAAAGGATGTTTTTACGTGTTCCGATTCCACTTCTTCCACCTTGTAGTTGGGGGCGCCCAGCAGTTGTTCGAACAATTCATTGCTGGCTTTGAGGTCCTTGACGGCAATGCCGATATGTTCCAGGCGTATCATAAGGCTGTATTTTTATTTGTAAAGGTAAGGAAAGGGTTCAGGCAAAAAGGTGACGAATGCCACCATGAAGCCTAATGCTGCCAGTTATCCTTGGAATAGGATTTTCCCAACCGGTGCATTTCCTTCAGCTTGCACTCCCGGAGAAAAACATAGTGGGCTGCCGTTGCAGAAATAGCGAAGCCATAGAACCCCCCGAGGAAGCCCCGCCGAAGGGCAAATTCGACGATGAAACGCCCCAGCGGTTTCAGGAAAATCCGCAGCCAGCTGCCTTTTTTGCCCCGTTCAAAGTAAAAGCGGGCGGCCTCCGTGCTCTGCTGATTGAGGCGATGGCTGCGGTCGTGTAGGTTGTAATTGGAATGGTGCATCAGCGGAGCACGGATATAACCCGTGGAGCCTCCCGGCGCTACGACGACCAGGTCATGGCCGCGCAGTGTTTCGAACGACACCTTTCGCCGGTCGAACAGCCGGAGGGTGCGGTCGGGGTGCCAGCTCGTGTAGCGGACCCAGGTGTCGCCGATTTTGTTCAGGCGGTGTATCCGGTATCCGTCGCACCGCCAGTTCGCCTTTTCCTTTTCGATAGCTTCCGCAAGGGCTTCCGAGAGGAATTCGTCCGCATCGAGGGCCAGCACATGGTCATACCGGGCATGCCGAACGGCAAACCCCCGCTGGGTGTGATAATCCTCCCAGGGGTTCTGAATGACACGCGCTCCTTTTTCCCGGGCAATTTCCACAGTCGCGTCGGTGGAAAAGGAATCGACCACCAGGATGTCATCGGCCACTTTTTGGACGCTGTCCAGGCAGCGGCCGATATTTTTGGCTTCATTAAAGGTGATGACGACGACGGAAAGCTTGATCATGTTTTTTCATTTTCCGCCATTTCATCCTGAAAGCGGATGCCCAAAAGGACGAACAGCAGGTAGAACGTCAGGCCCAGGTGGGTTTCCAGGGTGTGTTCCACCATGAAGGAAGAAATGGCAATGATGTGGAAGGCGGCGGCCAGCATGTTGCGGTAGCTGCGCCGGTAATACAGCGGATATAAGGAGATCCATATAAAATAAAGCATGCCCGGAAGGCCGGCGACGGCCAGTATGAAGAGATACTGGTTGTGCGGCATGAGCCCCTGCCCGGCAAGGGCGGGCAGGTGTTGCCGGAAATAAACATCGCATTCGTCCCGGACGTCGCCGATGCCCACCCCTGTCCATGGGTGCTGCCGCCCGAGTTCCAGCCCCGCCAGCAGGGAGCCCAGGCGGTAGGAATCGGAGAGTTCTTCCAGGTTTTCCCGCTTGAGGAACAGGTTGACGCTGTAGCGGGTGTAGCCGATTTTGTTTTTCAGGGTAGGCACGTAGCGGAAGGCCAGAAACACCCCAACAGCCAGCACGGCAGCAGCCGCCAGCCCGATTGCGTACTTCCGGTATTTGACTATGGCGTGGAGCAGGAAAAAAAGCAACAGCCCGTAAAGCCCCAGCAGGCCGCTGCGCACGGCCAGCACGTGCAGGTAAACCGCCAGGAAGGCGGACATGGCCAGCAGCAGATAACGCTCCCAGGGGAACCGCCAGTAGAAGCGTTCGGTAAAAAGATACCAGCCAATGGCCACGCAAAAGGCCACCATGAGGCTGAAGCGGATGTGCATGACCGGCGTCGGCATCACCTGCCCGCGCTTGTATAGCTCCGTGATCTGCTCGTAATCGCGGAGGTACAACCCCAGCGAGTACAGGCACATAATGGCGACGATCCAAAAGAACCCGTACAGCAGGCTGAAGTAGTCCCTCCTGTCAAAGCGGGGGATAGCCAGAATGCCGAACGGCATGGTGAGAAACGGCAGCGTAAGCCTCAGGCGCCGCAGCAGAAAGTCCGTATTTTCCGACCACAACCCACTCAGCAGGTAGATCAGAAAGACGCCCGTCAGCCCCAGCAGTGCCTTGTGGCGCAGGAAACGCCGGAACAGTTCCCCTACATTCCAGTTGAGCACTGCATTGCCGATCAGCGCGATCACGCCGATGCTCATCGCCGCATCGGACAGGAGCATGCCCACCAATATGGCGGCTACCGACAGCAGCCCGAGCCATTGGTGGTGGATGGGTTGTGGAAATTTGTATTTCATGTGCTGTTGCGTAAAGTGCTCCTGGTGAACGCCCGGGGTGCAGTTATGCTTCTTTGGGGGGAAGCGCCTGCTCCGCCCGGCCGGGATCGGAGCCCCGGAGCCGGCCGTAGGCCACGAAACGGGGGTTGAGCAGGTTTTCTTTATTATACTGCAGCGGCAGGCCCGTTTCCTGGTTGATCACCGCGCCGCCGGATTCCGTGAGGATGGCCTGGGCGGCGGCGGTATCCCACTCCATGGTCGGAGCCAGGCGGGGATAGACGTGGGCCTCTCCTTTGGCCAGCACCAGGAACTTCAGCGAGCTGCCCTGCGATACCAGCACCGGGGCCTCGAACTGGTCGACGAACGCCTGGGTGGCCTCATTGAGATGCGAGCGGGAGCAGACCAGCCGGAGCCCGGCATCACTCAAACCAAAGCTTGCCGCCTGCAGGCGCCTGCTTTCCCCATCCGTTTCCAGGTAGGCGCCCTGGCCTTTAACCGCCCAGTAGGCTTCCTGAAAACAGGGGACGAAAACGACGCCAAGCACCGGCTGTCCCTGATGAATGAGGGCGATGTTGACCGTAAATTCCCCGTTGCGCTTGATGAATTCCTTGGTGCCGTCGAGCGGGTCCACCAGCCAGTAAAAGGAATAGGCGCGGCGCTCCCCGAAAGGTATGGCCTTGTTTTCTTCTGAAACCACGGGGTACTGCACCGGCAGGGCGGCCAGCCCTGCACAGATCACCTCATTGGAAGCCCGGTCGGCCAGGGTGAGGGGCGATTCGTCGGGCTTAAACTCAATGCCTACCTCTTCTTTCGCATAAACGGCCATGATGGCAGCGCCGGCCTGCCTGGCAATCCGCACCACTTCTTTAGCCAGTTCTGTTCGATCCATTGTTCAAATTTCGTGTAACTTTGAGACAACACGCCGGCAAAGGTATCAAATGTAAAATGTAAAATGCGTAATGAAAAATGTAAAAGGGGCAATGCTGGCCTACTGGGCGGCATACCCCTGCTCTTTTACATTTTACATTCAAAATTTTGCGGTTTTAAATTTAAACCCAGGAATAACTATGAGCAAAGTTCTCGTCACCGGCGGCTGTGGGTATATCGGCAGCCACACCATTGTCGACCTGATCGACAACGGCTTTGAAGTCATTTCGGTGGACAACCTGAGCAACTCCAGTGCGGACGTACTGGACGGCGTCGAGGCGATCACGGGCAAAAGGGTCAAGAACTATGCCATCGACCTGTGTTGGGAGGATGCCGTGCGGCAGATATTCGAAGACAACCGCGATATAAAAGGCATCATCCACTTCGCCGCCCTCAAGCTGGTCGGCGAGTCGGTGCTTCAGCCGATCCGCTATTTCCGGAACAACCTCAACAGCCTGCTCAACATTCTGGACTGCATGGAGCATTACGAGGCGCCGCACCTCATTTTTTCTTCTTCCTGCTCCGTTTACGGCAATGCCGAAGTACTTCCGGTGACGGAGGAGACGCCCCTTCAGGAAGCGGAGTCGCCATACGCCCGCAGCAAACAAATGGGCGAGCAGATCATCCGCGACTTCTCCCGCATCCACCCCAGGCACAACAGCATCCTGCTGCGCTATTTCAACCCCGCCGGCGCCCACGAAAGCGCGCTCATCGGCGAATCCCCCACCAACCCGGCATCCAACCTCGTGCCCGTCATTACCGAAACCGCCATGGGGAAGCGCCCTGAAATGATGGTCTTCGGGGATGACTACAACACCCGCGACGGCAGTTGCATCCGCGACTACATCCACGTCATGGACCTTGCCAATGCACACACCAAAGCACTACAGTATCTGCTGGAAGGGAAAAACACGGACAACCTGGAAATCTTCAACCTGGGCATCGGCGAGGGCGTCAGCGTCCTGGAAGCCATTCAGGCTTTTATGAAAGTGACTGGCCGGCCCCTGCACTACCGGATCGGGGAACGCCGCCCGGGCGATGTCGTGGCTATCTACGCCAACAACGACAAGGCTGCCCGCCTCCTGGGCTGGGAGCCGCAACGGGACATCAACGACATCATGCGCACGGCCTGGGCCTGGGAGCAAAAGCGGAGCCGGTAGGGCTGGGGGGGGATGTTGTTATATTGTTATATTGTTATATTGTTGAGGGCGCTCCGGAAAGTGTTGGACACGAAGATTCACGGAGAATACACGGAGGTTCACAGAGTCAAAGCATTGAATACCAAGGCTCCGTGAAACTCCGTGTCAAAAAACAGGACTTTCCGGAGCTCCCTCATTGCTATGTTGCTGTATTGCTATATTGCTAAGGGTTGGACATGTTTAGCAGAACAACATAACAATCCAACAATATAACCCTAGCCCCAGGAGCAATGCTATTGACGCCATATTTCCGAAGCAGTATGAGTTACAATAAATGTGTCCAGCTACTTAGAGGGCTAAACTGCGCCGTAACAGGTTCTGTGCATTGATGGAGGCAGTTCCCCTTTGGGGGCCAGGGGGCTGTGGTGTGTCCCACTTCCGACTTCCCACTTCCCACTTCCGACTTCCCACTTCCCACTTCCCACTTCCCACTTCCCACTTCAATAAGCCAGTTCCTCCATCTCAAACCTTCCCTGCTCCACCTTCACAGCGCCCTGAGGCACGATGCCGAAGCGGCCGGCATCCTTTTGCAGGTACACCTGTTCGTTTTCTGCCAGCACCTGGCCGGAACCGGGCAGCGTGCGGCGGAACCTGGTGAGCAAGTCGGCATTGGAGTCACCGTTCAGATCGGCCACCCAGCAGTCCTGCTGGTAGCAGTTGCCATCGGCGCAGAAAGCGTAAGCCAGCAGCTGAACGGGCTGCAATGCTTCGCCCTGCCATTCGAAGAGGTAGAAGGTGTGCGGGCCTTTGTTGCTCGGCAGGCGGATGATGTATGCCTCCGCACCCTCATTTTTTATCCGGGCGACGGCGTATAAATCTTTTCCTTCCTCCAGCATATTGCGGTATTCACCCGTAAACAGGCCGGTGAATTTTTTCCCGACCTTCCTGCCTGTATAGGCATAATCTGCCGGCAGCTTATCGCCAAAATGGGCGTACAGGTGGAAATCGTTTGCCTGTATTTCCTCAAACAGGGCGGCAAAAGCGGCGGATTTCCCGGAGAGGCTCTGTGCGTTCAAAGCGCCAATGGATAAGGCGGCCAGGAGGAGTATAAACGGGAATGGCTTCATTTTCTGTTTTTTTGATCAATATGGATTTTTACAACCGGGCGGAAGTTACGAAATTGTTGGGATGTCTGAAAGGCCGGAAGGCTTGCCCTGCTCGCAGAGACGGGCCGGAAGGCCGGAAGGCCTCCTGTCACCCCGTCTCTCGTCACCCCATCTCCCCCTCACCTCGTCACTTCCTTCGCAGCAGCGCATACTGCCGGATCACCACCGGCATGGATTTCACTTCCGGAATTTGTTCGCCCTGGAATTCCCTGCCGCCGGTGACCGTCCTGGCATCCAGTTTTCCTGCGATGATCTCATAGCGCAGTTCATCGCCCGCCATTTCGGCCATGCTGAGCAGGAGGTTGCCGGACACTTCGAAGCGGCTGAACAGCTTGCCGCCGATGTAGGCCGCATCCAGGACGATAGTGTTCTGCTCGTCGATCTCATAGAGCCCGAACCTGGATTTGTCCGGGCGAAGCAGGTAATCCCTCCGGTCGGCATTATCGCCTTCGCCATAGATGATCGTCCAGGTGTAGGCCGTATCCACATTGCGGATATGCAGCTCCATAGGCACTTCCTGCAGTTTGCCTTCCGGGTTGAAAATCTCCAGCCGGCCGGCCCAGGCGCCGGCCCAGGAGGCGGGGAAGAGAGCGGAATCTGCTTCCTGTGCGGGCATATAACGAGAAAAAAGCAGAGCGAGGAAAAGTAGAATAGGCCGTATCATTGTGTTAATTTGAGTTGTAATTGCAAAAATGCAAAAATGAAGGCATTCCGGAATCCGAAAATAACAAAGATAATTGCGCGGCGCTTTGTAATGCTGATTTCGATGTGCACCCTGCCTCTTGGAGCAGCAAGAGCTCAGGCTCCTTATTTTCAGCAGGAAGCCAGCTACCAGATCGAAGTAGCCCTCGACGACAAGGCGCACGTCCTGCGCGGGCAGCTGGCCATTACCTACCGCAACAATGCCCCCCATGCTCTCGACAGCCTATGCTTCCACCTCTGGCCCAACGCCTACCGGGACAATACCACAGCCTTCGCCCGCCAGCAGGTGCGCAGCGGGAAAGCAGGCTTTTATTTTGCCGAAGAAGCCAGGAGGGGCTATATTGACAGCCTTGCCTTCCGGGTGGATGGCCAGCCCGTGGCCTGGACTACATATCCGCAAAACCCGGATATCGCCTGGCTGAAGCTGAACAGCCCCCTGCCTTCCGGCGCTTCCATCGTTATCCAAACGCCATTCCGCATAAAACTGCCGCTCACCTTTTCCCGCCTGGGCCATGCCGGGCAGGCCTATCAGATCACGCAGTGGTATCCCAAGCCCGCCGTTTACGATGCCGACGGCTGGCATCCCATGCCCTACCTGGACATGGGGGAGTTCTACTCCGAATTCGGCCGCTTTGACGTGTCCATTACCCTGCCCGACAATTACGTGGTGGCGGCTACGGGCCTGTTGCAGACGGAAAGCGAGCGGGCATTTCTGGAAAAGAGAATAGCCGAAAGCAACGCCCATCTCGACACCGTCAGCCAGGGCGTGCGCAATGAAGCCTTCCCGCCCTCTTCCGACAGGATGAAAACCATCCGCTACACGGCGGAACAGGTGCACGATTTCGCCTGGTTTGCCGACAAGCGCTTCCTGGTTCAGAAAAGCGAGGCCCGGCTGGCCTCCGGGCGCAGCATCGACACCTGGGCCTTTTTCCCGAAAGATGAGCAGCACCTCTGGAAGGAAGGCGCCGGTTACGTCAGCCGCGCCGTGGAATTTTATTCCGGACTCGTGGGCGAGTACCCCTACCCGCAGGCCACGGCCGTGCAGACGGCCCTGAGCGCGGGCGGCGGCATGGAGTACCCCATGATCACCAACATCTCGCTGATGGGCGACGCGCAGTCGGTAGATGAGGTTATCACCCACGAGGTGGGGCACAACTGGTTTTACGGCATCCTCGGCTCCAACGAGCGGGCGCACGCCTGGATGGACGAGGGGCTCAACAGCTACTACGACCACCGCTACAGCCGCACCTACTACGACGGCCCCGAATTCTCCTACCTGCCCGATTTCCTGATGGCGGGGTCCGACATCGACATTTTCGAACTGGCCTACCTCTATCAGGCCCGCCGCCGCCTGAACCAGGCGCCGGATACGCCGTCTGACGATCTCAGCGAGATCAATTACTTCCTGGGCGCATACGAGATACCGGCCAGGGCGCTGCGCTATCTGGAACATTATCTGGGTACCGAACGCTTTGACGCCATCATGCAGGGGTATTACCAAAAGTGGCAATTCCGCCACCCCCGGCCGGAGGGCCTCCGCCGGCATGTGGAGGAAGAAGCGGGCGTTCCCCTGCCCTGGCTGTTCGACGGGCTGCTCTTTTCCAGCCAGAAACAGGACTACGCTATTACGGGCATCCGGCAGTCCGCGGATTCGCTGCTGCTCACGATCCGCAACAAAGGCGATATTGCCGGCCCCTTCCCGCTGAGCGCCATGGCCGGGCCCGACGCGGCCTATGAAAGCTGGGTGGAGGGCTTTGAAGGAGAGCAAACCATCGCCATCCCCGCCGGCATATACACCGAAGTCATCCTGGACCGGGAGCACCTCACCTTCGACCTGTACCGGCAGGACAACCGCATCCGCCCGCAGGCTGCCTTCAAAAGGGTGGAACCACTGCGGCTGCAGTTCTTCGCCGGAATAGAAAACAACAAGCGCAGCACTATCTTCTGGACGCCCCTGCTGAACTGGAACGACTACGACAAGCTGATGCCGGGCCTGCTGCTGTACAACCGCCTGATACCGGAAAAGCGGCTGGAGTGGGCCCTGGCGCCTTTCTATAGCACCAACGGGCAGGCGCTGGTGGGGATGGGGGATGTGCATTACAACTTTTACCCCAGAGGAAAAGGAGTACAGCGCCTGGCGCTTGGGCTGAACGCCCGCTCCTTTCACTTCCGCCGGTATGCGGCGGCGGATGAACTGCTGCGCTTTAACCGCTGGCAGCCGTACCTGCGTTTCGATTTTGCCAAGCCGGCAGCCAGCAATGTGTATAAAAGTTTCCAACTGCGCGGGCTGTGGATACAGAACCAGGAGCCTGAATTTTCCAACGAAGGGGAGTATGCCGGCAAGGATTGGAAAACCCAGTTCCTGCAGGAGGCAAGCTTTTTCCTGGAGAACCGCAGTGTGATCAACCCCTCCTCCCTCAGGTTAGCCCTGGAGCACTCGCAGCACGAGGGCGTCAGCCTCAATGACGGCAGCTACCTCAAGGCATCGGTGGAATGGAAGCAGGCTTTCACCTACCAGCGGAGCCGCAACATCGATCTCCGCCTTTTTGCCGGGGCTTTTCTACACAATACGGGGCGGGAAGCCGGTTATATCGAGCCCTGGGCTTTCAACCTCATCAGCCAGGGCTACAACGACTACCGCTTCGACGACTTCTACCTGGGCCGCAGTGACAGCGACGGCCTCTGGCTGCAGCAGGTAAGCATCCGCGATGGGGGTTTCAAAAACGTGATCGGCCGTGGTTTCAGCCTGGGCCGCAGCAACAGCTTCATCCTATCCGCCAACCTCAAGGCCGCCCTGCCCCGCAAGGTGCTGCGCCGGCTGCCCCTAAAGCCCTATTTCGACATCGGCTACTTCCACGACGCCAGCCCTCTGGCCGATAATACCTCCTTCAGCGATCAACTGCTCTGGAGCGGCGGGCTGATGCTGGACTTCGGCAACGAAACTTTTGCCATTTACTTCCCGCTGGTGAATTCGAAGAACATTCAGGGCCGCTATGCGGAAAGGGGGAGCTACTGGAAACGCATCGCCGTCAGCATCGACCTGCACCGGCTGAACCCGTGGCGGGTGGTGGACAGGCTGGAGTTTTAGGGCAGGGGGGCAGAGCCTGAGGGGCGCCGTTTCGGGTTTCACCGGCTGAACGCAGTGAGGACGGGCAGGGTCAGGGCTAGGGTTATATTGTTGGATTGTTATATCGTTCTGCTAAACATGTCCAGCTACTGAGTTAAACCGTAAAATAAAATGGAAAGTGATGAATCCAGCGGTTGAAACCCTCAAAAAAGTCAGCCCCCTTACTCCGGAATCTGCCGAAGCCTTGGCTGCGATCATGGAAACCCGTTTTTATGTAAAGAACGAGCCATTGCTTCAGATCGGGCGGGTTTCGGAATATTTTTACTTCCTGGTGAAGGGCCTGGCCCGGGTGTATTATATCCGGGGGGAATCGGACGTGACGGACTATTTTGCCCAGGAGGGGCAGTTCATCGGGGCGGTGCCGAGCCTGTTTACCGGGCGGCCATCCCACAAGGCCATTGAAGCCCTGGAAGATTCGGAGATACTGCGGTTCAAATACAGGAATTTCGACGAATTGTGCCTGAAGCACCACGATATCGAGCGCAACGGCCGCAAGCTGGGCATACTGGCCTTCCTCGAAATACAGGACAGAATGGAGAGCATACGCTTCCTCTCCGCCAAGGAGCGCTACATGGAGCTGGAGCGCAAATTTCCCGGCATCACCAACCGCATTCCACTGAAACACCTCGCTTCTTTTATCGGCACCACCCAGGTAAGCGTCAGCCGGATACGGGCGGGTAAGCAGTGAACCAGTTAGCAGCGCCTTGTTTGCCGAAGGATTCCCCAGGTAGCTGTACAAGGAGTACGTCGCACGTCGCACCAGGATGGTTAGGAATATCAGCGCCGTATGCGCCTCCAGGACAGTCACGGGGTGACTCGCCTTGATTTAACTATAGTTCAGTCACCCCGTGACTTTACAAATGTTAAAAAGCCTCTCTTTTCGGCCCGGCTTCGATTTGAAATTAACATTTGTAAAACCTACCCCTGCCTGAAGCCCCGCATCTTTGCATCAGCATGCACGAGCACGGCATGCGACAATCATTCACCTAAAAATTTTATGTCATGAAAACGGATGCAAAAATCGTTCTGAACCAGCAACTGCTGAAAGCAGCTTTTATCATTGGCCCGGCGCTGCTTGTGCTGTCGGCGCTCAGCTTTGTGGCCGGCATCGGGCTGATCCCTCCGGGCATTACCAGTTATGTGGAAGGCATATTCGGCAGTTTTGCCCTGATCTTTTTCGTGCCCATCTACCTGTACCTCGGCAATGAGCTGTGGAATTACAAAAGGGTGCTGGGAAGCATTGCCACCATCACCGGGCTATTGGGTTCGGTAGTCGGCTTTGGCATGGAGTTCATGCGGGTGACGGAGTATGCGTTGAGGCAACACGGCGCCACGGATGAAGTATTTGCCTCCTTTTACCACAACCCCGGGGGCGTTTACCTGAGTGTTGCGCTGGCCGGCCCATTGTTTCCGCTGACCTCCGTTTTGCTGGGCGCCGGTTTCCTGCGCGCGAAGGCTTACCCGGCCTGGGTATGCATGTTACTGATGACGGCAGGGGTATTCTTCCCGATTGCACAGGTACTGGAACTGGAATGGGCGCTGAAGATCACCTACCCGCTGGCCTGCCTGTTCTGGCTGGTGGTTTGCTCCTGGATCGCCATGCGCAGGATTGGCGAGGTGGATAATGCACAACCCCAACTGGCCGTGCGATGAAAGCAGCTGATTTCACCATCATCGGCGGGGGCATTGCCGGGCTGGCTACAGCCATTGCCCTGGAGCAGAAAGGCTTCAGCACGGAAATTTTCGAAGCTGCTCCGGAAATCCGGGCGGCAGGCGCCGGCATCAGCCTGGCGCCCAACGCCGCGCTGGCGCTGAGGAAGCTCGGCCTGGAAAAGGCGGTGGCGGAAAAAGGAGAGCCCTTATCCGCCCTGAGCATCCGGCGCGCGAACGGCAGGCTGATCACCCAGGCCGACGGGCTGCAGATTGCCCGGAAATACGGCGCTTCCCATTATGCGATTCATCGCGGCGCCCTGCACCTCATCCTGCTGACAAACCTGCTGCGGCCTGCCATCCATGCCGGCAAGCGGGCGGTGGGGGTCAGAGAAAAAGGTAAAACGGCCATAGTACAATTCCACGACGGCGCCGAACACGAGGCCCGGGCATTGATCGTGGCGGACGGCATTCATTCCCCCATCCGCCGGCAGTTGCTGCCCGGTTCGGCACCGCGGTATGCGGGCTACACATGCTGGCGGGCGGTGGTGGAATTCGACGGCCCCATGCCGGTCGAGGCCACTGAAACCTGGGGCCCCAACGGCCGGTTCGGCATCGTGCCGCTGAAAGGGAAGCAGATATACTGGTTCGCCTGCAAGGCCGCCCCGGCGAATGACACCAGGTACAAGAATTTCACCGTCGGGGACATTCACAGCCTGTTCAAAGGCTACCACGCCCCTATCCCCGAAATCATCCGGCAGACATCCAATTCCGAACTTTTGTGGAACGACATCATCGACCTGAAACCCATACCGGAATTCGCTTTCGGCAATACGGTGCTGATCGGCGACGCAGCCCACGCCACCACGCCCAACATGGGGCAGGGCGCCTGCCAGGCCCTGGAGGACGCCGTCATCCTGGCGGAAGAAGCCGCCCGGCATGACAACCCGGAAGAAGCCTTCCGGCAATTCGGGAAGAGGCGGCTGGCGAGAACCCATTATGTGGTGAAGCGCTCGTGGGCCCTTGGGCGGATAGCCCAGGCTGAGCACCGGCTGCTGGGTGCAATGCGGGACGCCCTTTTTGCCCTCGCCCCCGCTTCGGTGACGGAACGGCAGTTCGATTTCCTTTATGATGTGGATTTTTGATCCCCATTTTCGTAGGTTTACAGGCAAATGACCCATTCATGCGCCGGCCTTCAGCATTATCGACAGCCTTTCTGCTGCTGCCTGCCGCCCTGCTGGCCTACACGGCCTACCGGGCCTGTGCCCTGTCCATGACCCACGATGAAAGCGTGTCTTTTCTGTGGTTCCGGGATGTGGATGTTTTGTCCTGTTTCTTTGAAAAAGGCTGCTGGCCGACGGCCAACAACCACCTGCTCAACACCTGGGCCTGGCAGCAGAGTGTGCGGTTGTTCGGCGCCAGCGAGTGGGCTATCCGGCTGCCGAATGTGGCGGCGCACCTGGTTTACCTGCTTTGCTCTGTGGCTTTGGTGCGTTCCCACAGCCGGCAATTCTGGATCGGGCTGGCGGGTTTTGCCCTGCTCAATTTCAATCCTTACCTGCTGGACTTTTTTTCCCTGGCCCGGGGCTATGGCCTGAGCATGGGCCTGAGCATGGCCAGCCTCTATGCCTTTTTCGCCTTTCTGCGCCGCGAACGCTGGCCGGCGCTACTGGCGGCTTACAGCCTGGCAGCCCTGGCCGTGCTGGCCAATTTCGTAGCCCTCAACTTCCTCGCCAGCCTGTGGGCCTCGGCCTTGATCATAAGCCTTTGGGGAGGGGAAGAACAGGGAGCCCGCCCGCGTTTCCGGTGGCGGCAGCAGCTTTGGATGAATGGCATTCCGCTCGGCATCGGCCTGGTTCTCGCCATGTTATTGTACCGGCCCCTGAGCTATCTGCAGGCGGGCAGCGAATTCAACTACGGAGCCGAGCGATTCTGGATGACATTCCGCTCCGTAGTGCAGGACAGCCTTTACAACATCCGCTATTTCAGCGATGACACCCTTTGGGCATTTTCGCTCCTTTACGGGCTTTTCATATTACTGGCGCTTGGCGGCGCATTCTGGTTCTTTTTCCGGGGCCCCGGCGAAAGCTGGCGCCGGCAGTACCTGGCCGCCGCCCTGCTCTTTCTGATGAGCTGCGCGGTGATGATCGCCCAGCACTACCTGCTGGGCTCCCATTACCTGGAGAACCGCAAGGCGCTGCATTTTATCCCCCTTTCCGCGCTGCTCTTTTTCTTTTTCCTGCACGGGCTGGGCAGCCATTTCCCCCGCTGGCGGGCCCTGAACCCGGCAGCCGGGCTTCTGGCGCTGCTGCTTTTGTACCACCTGGGCCGGGCGGCCGCCTTTGGGCATGCGCTGGAATGGTGGTATGATAAAAATACGCGGGAGATGGTGGAATATCTGGACAGGAACATCCCACCTGGCCGGGAGGCCGCCTCCCTGGGCGTGCACTGGATGTTCCAGCCTACTACTTTTTTCTACCATCAGTTTCTGGGCGTCACCACCTTTACTGCGCCCCCCTTTGTAGGAGGCGACGGCTTGCCGGAGGGCAACTTTGACTATTACTACACTTTTGAGGGCCAGGCCAGGCAAATGGGGAAGCAGTATGCCGTTCTAAGGGAATTCAAAGAAGGGACGGTTTTATTGCGGCGCAATTTTTAACCATAAAATTCCAGCCCCATTTTTTGACATTTTTCAGAATTTATTTTAAATTCCGGCTTGAAAGTTTTGATTCTTTGACAAGTCTTGTGATGTGGAGGCAGTGCGTCATGTGAAACCACTGCTCTCGTTGGCCGCAGGGCTTCCGCCTGGCGCCTTGTCCATGAGATTTGTCAGAGAAAGAAATTTTTTAACCAGGCAAAGCCGGTTGCGGTGTTCTTTGAAAGCCCTACACTTCCTATCTGTATTTTCATTCCGGGAAATTTCCTGATGTCCTATCTCAACTTTCCGGGGTGCATGATCGCATCCAAGCGAATGAAAACACGTTGATCGGGGCGAATTCCATTACCGTCACTGGCAAAGCCTATAAAACCGTTTAACTATGAATCCACCTGGCCTTGAAGAGGCAGAAGCCGAAGCACTTCTGCCGCAGAACACCGGATCATTTAGCGGTTTGCGCTCGTATCAAAAAGGTGTTTTCCCAGAAAGAGCGCGGGAAATAACACAACAAGAGATTGAAAAAACGAGATAACGAGATTGCCCCCTGCTATCATCATCGAGAGAGGCGCAGTCAAACCTGCTAAATGAAGAAAAAGCCAGCCTTTGTTAAGAGGCTGGCTTTTTTGTTGTTGCCGGGAAGCAGAACAGGCGCTGTTTTCAGCGCCTGTTCTGCTCATTATGCTGGTGTCATCAATCATTCGCGACATCCACCCGGGCATTGCCGGCGGCCTGTTGCTGGACGAGGGGCACGGAGCCCAGTTTGGCCCGGCTGTTATCCGCAGCAGAGACATAGGCCTCACCGATGGCCATTTTTTCGGCATCCAGCCTGGCATTATCCGACAGGACGGCCCTCAGGTATCGGGCCTGGCCGCGCAGATCGGCGCCGCCGGAGCCTGCCTGGTTGAGCAGCAGGGTATCCACATGGACATTGGCTTTTAACTCATGGAGGCTTTCGAAGCTGAGCTGCAGGTTTCCACCTTCGAAGCCTTCTATGCGCACATCATCCGTCCCTTCGGCATCGAGCTGCGCGAGTTCGGGCATGGTGATGAACAGCCTTACCGGGGAGGAGGGCCTGGACAAGGAAGTGGAAACGTTGACCACATCACCTATCTGTTCGACCTCTACCTGCTGGGTGAGGGCTTCCACGCCTGACAGGCGCAGGCTGTAATCATCGCCTTTCCCGATGACCACCTTCAGTTCTCCCTCGATGTTGAGCTTCCGGAAACCACTGAAGCCCAGCTCTTCCGCATCTTCTGACTCGACATCGCAGCCCTGGCAGTTGAAACCGTCGCTGGTCATTATCCAGAGCTTGTCGGGGTTGCGCCAGAGGTACTGGCTGGGGTCGGCCTTGTCCATCTCATCGACGAAATCACCCACCTCACCGCTGATGCGCAGCGCTTTGCCGGCCGGCACTCCGATGGTCAGGCGCACCTCCTGGCCCCGCCATTTGGAGCCTTTGGGGATGCTGAATTCGCGGGGTATGAGCAGGGTTTCCCCTTCGAGGGATGGGTTGAAGCTGACCATGCTGGCCAGTTTTTCCGCATCGCGGGACGATTCGCCGCGGGCGGAGATGCGGGTGGCCATAGTGAAGGCATTCCCCTCCGCCCGGACGAGGTCGACCCGTACGTTCCGGATCAGCAGTTCCTCATCCCGCAGGATGAGTTCGTCATCGATCCGCATCCAGGAATCGCCTTCATAGCCCCGGGCCATTTCGAGGCGGAGGGTGTCGGTGGGCAGCCCGCTCAGGGTGGTTTCCTTCAGGGATTTCCCTTCGTGGGTAAACTGCCGGGCGAAAATAGACCCTACGGCAAAAAAGCTGACTACATTGAGTACCCAGAACACGATCAGGGCGGTTCTCCAGGGAGCGCTCAGGCGAGCGCCGTACAACAGTCGGGTGATAAACAATACAAGAGACAAAAGCACCATCCCTATGATGATGAGGATGTTAAAAGCAGCCAGGAAGGACAGGAAAGGCCGGGCCGGGGAAAAGTATTCAAAAAAAGGCCAGGCGAAAATCGCGCCGCCGACGATGCCGATCCAGGCCAGGGCGAAGGCGAAAATAAATACCGCACCCACGATGATAAGCAGGGGTTTCCAGAATCTGGCGGCCAGGTCGATCAGGGCCCGGATGGCGCCGCCCAGCAGGCTTACGCCCTTTCGGAGCGCTTCGCCCAGCTCACTCTGCCCCTGAAACCCTTTTTTTTTACCCCCCAGTTCGTTGCCCAGTTCCTGCACCTTAGTTGAAATATGTTCGAATTCCTCCTGAATGATCCTGCCGATATTGGAGGCATTGATGGGTTCGCCGCGCATGGCAAGGCGGTCGCTGGCCGTTTCGGCCTTGGGGATGATGGCCCAGAGGATGATGTAAGCCGGGATGCCAAAACCACCGGATATGGCGATGAGGATGAACAGGAGGCGTATCCAGAGCGGGTCCTGTATGCCAAAGTAAGCGGCAATACCCGAGCAAACACCCCCGATCACTTCGTCATCGGGGTTTCGGAAGAGGCGTTTGCCGGGGCGGTATCCGCTGCTGCTTTTGCGTTCCGTTTTTGGCGCCTCGCCCTCTTCGATGGGCTCTGCTCCGAAATCTTCGGGGGTTCCCATGATGACAATGGCGTCCTTCACATCCCTTAAGGATACGATCGTCCGATCGCCCAGCCCCTCCTGGATAAGTTCCGCCATCCGGGCTTCTATGTCCGTCGTGATCTCTTCGTAGCCTTCAGAATCTCTGAAGTGCCGGTGAATGGTTTCCAGATAGAGGCTGAGGTGTTCGAATGCGTCTTCGTCGATGGTGAAGGGTACGCTGCCAAGGTTGATGTGCTGTACCTTATTCATTAGGAGGAACTGTTTTTTGTTGAGTGATTGACTGCTTCCACGAGTTGGGCCCAAATGCCGAGCAGGTCATTGAGCAACTCTTTTCCGGTATCGGTGATGGCGTAGTATTTGCGCGGAGGCCCCATCGAAGACTCTCTCCAGGTGTACTGCAGCAGGCCCTGGTCTTTGAGGCGGCTGAGCAGCGGGTAGAGCGTCCCTTCCACCACGATGAGCTTGGAGGCCTTCAACTCCAGTATGATATCGGATGGATAAGCTTCCTTTTCCGATACGATGGACAGGATGCAGAGCTCCAGTACTCCACGCCGCATCTGCCTGGCCATCTGTTCGCTGATCTCAATGATTTCCTTCGTTTTCATACTGCAAATATAAAACACTGCCAGGTACTATGCAAGACATAGTACTTGAAAAAGCCAGGTAATTTCTATTAACAAGTAATGTGGCAAGGCGAATAGAGGAAAAAGGCCGATGAAACATGAGCCAGGCCCGGCTGAGCGTAGCGAGGGGGGGGCATGGTTTCGGGGTTGAGGGCTCTCCTCATCACCCCCTCACCCAGTCACCCCGTCTCCCCTTCTCCCCGGTGCTAAACTTCGGGAGTTTCCCATGCCCGACAACCATTCCTTACGGCCTGACGGGCACGAAGCCGACGGCTTCTCCTACGCAGCGCACGGCTTCCATGAATTCTTTCTGTTGCTTTCCGGAGAGGGCGATCGTTTTTTTCTGATTGGAGTAGCGGATGCGGATCATTTCCACGGTTTTGAAGGAAAGCTGGTAGAAGACATCGACGGGCACGATGCAGGTATGCTGATAGAGGCGCATGTTGGTGCCCGTGTCGAAGGTACCCTGGTCGGGGAAGTTGTAGAGGGCGATGACGGTGGAATCGGAAAAGGCGAGCAGCACATTCTTTCCCTGCTCGATGGGTTGGTAGTCGTATTCCTGTATAGCTATGGTGAGGAAAAAGGAGTTGATGCTGTCCTGGTCGCTTTCCGAATGGCTGAATAAAAGCTTGGCCTGATCGATGATCCTGGGCCCTTTGGCGGTTTCAAACCTGCTGGGTATGAGCAGGCCGATGGAAACGGGCATGGAAGCTACGAGGCGGGTGCTGTCGAATTCGTCCACCTCATCGGCGGAGAATTTGCACTGGGCGGATAATGCGGAGGTCATGAGGATAGCCAGCAAAGAGAAAAGCAGCATTCGGATCATAAGAAACAACATTAAGGTGTGTGGCAAAGATAAAAAACGGGCATGGCATTAGGCGCATCCTTTAACGCCTCTGAGCAGCGTTCAAAAAAATGCCGTTGAAATTGCAGATAAAAAGCGAAGGGCATAGCCCCGGAGTGGAACCATGCCCTTGCTTATGACGAGGGTAAAAGCCAGCGCTTTTGCCCTTTCAGGCCTGTTAGTGCTTGATGGACACTA
The DNA here is from genome assembly GCA_963169455.1 of Bacteroidota bacterium. Lineage (GTDB taxonomy): Bacteria > Bacteroidota > Bacteroidia > Chitinophagales > Saprospiraceae > JACJYE01. Next base: position 25,032 of record CAUJDW010000084.1, read on the forward strand.
CGTAGTTATCGTCGTTGTTGCCCGGCGTATCCGGAGCGATGTACACCTCATTGACCTCATCGATGCGGATGATGTAGTACTTATCGCCTTTTTTCACGACGAAGAGGTCATCCACTGCTACCGGATCGGTAACTTCTTCGTTGGCTGTGGCGTCGCTGCAATCGCAGGGAGCGTCGGCGCCGGCCAGTGTTTTGCCCAGGTCATAAGCTTCTTTGATCTGTTCCTGGGTAGAGACGTTGGCGAAGCTGAAGTTTTCCGGCATTTTGCTCAGGTCGACTTCGCGCATGCTCACGCCGTTGGCATCGACGGCAGAGATCTGCCGGCGCCAGTTGGAAGCCTGCGGGCGGCCGCGGTCGATACCTTCATCCTGGATTTCAGCCTCAGCAGCGTTGCTGCCTGTGCCGACGCCGTCATCGAGGTCGAGGCCGCCGGTGCCGGCAGGGCCTGCCTGGTTGAAGAGCACACCCTCGAGTTCTTTCTCCAGGGGCGTGCCGGTGATGGTGATATCGATGGAAACGGAGGCTTTTTCGCCGGCATCGTCTTCTACCGTGAAGGTGTAGGTAACCGTTTCATTGAGTTGCTGGCCGAAGGGCACGAGGTCGAATTCCCAGGTTGCGCCATCTTTGGCTGCGCCAACGATGAGGAGCGGGTTCTGGGGCGTCACGTCGGCGCCTCCGGAGGTGATTTTGGTAACGAAGTTGTCCAGGTCGGTTCCTTTGGGTTGCACCCCATCCACTTCAAAAGAAAGGGCTTTCAGTTGGTTGTCGCCCTTATCGGCCTCTACCTTTACCTTGAATGTTTCACCGATCAGCAGGTCGGCGTCGGTGCTGATGAAGCCGGCATCAGCCAGCAGCGTGATCTCCGGCCCCAGGGTAACGATGGGGTCTTCCGGATCATCCGTACAGCCGGTAGCAATCAGAAGTGTGAGCGCGAAGGCAAGGCCTGACAATTTCAGAAGCAGCTTAGTCATAATGGAATAGGTTTTGTTAGGTAATATTTATTGTTTTGAACTGAATTCATCGATCTGAGGTTTTGGACGTGGCTTCCGCAGGAAGTAACGCCCGGAAGGGCAAAAATGCCGCCCTGCCGGGCGCTTTTTTTGTTCCGGGATATCCCCCCGGATACAACTTCAGCAAAAATCAGCCCGGCGGAAGGTTCCCTAAAAAAGGAGCCCTACCTCAAAGGATAGGGCCGCCATAAAAATATAAAGCTATGAAAACTAAAACCTAAAAGTTCAACTTACACAGGATGAATCCATTAGGCGCAGCCCTTTCCCGCATGCAGGAGAAAAAACGCCGGAGGGGAGGATTAAATTATCCATACGCCCATCATTCTTGCTCCCCGCTCCGGGCGAAAGCTTTCGGAACGCCTGTACAGCCTTAAATATCAGCATATTTTGGCAAATACTCAATGCCTGAAGCTATTTATGGCTCCTTTGCGGCATTATCCGGAACGCGGGCCACAGGCCCGCGGCGCAGGCACCCCCCTTCCAAAGGCTCCGTGATTATCCCTTCGCGGGCCACAGCCTGCATTCCAGCCTGAATAGTTACTGATAGCGGTTGAAAAATTGAGGTGAGGGCAAAAAAAGACAGGGCCGCCTCTGCGGTAGGCAGCCCTGCATATATTCCATTGGTTATAAACTTCCTGATCTCCCGCTTATTCCCGAACGAAAAGCAGGTTGCCGGCCAGGTCGAAAATCAGGATGATCCGGCCGTTTTCTCCCACCAGATACACGGCGACACGGCCGTTGCGCGCGCAGGCCTTGCGGAACTCGGCATCCGGATAATTGGATTCAATGTAGGTGGCGATGGCAGCGGGCATGTTTTCATTCGTCACTTCCCGGCAGGGCCGGAAACAATGATGCAGGGGCGTCAGCTCTTCCACGAAGTTGCCATCGCCGTCAAACAGCAGCAGGACGGGCCCGCGCAGCAGGATGATGACGTTGCCGTCTCTGCGTTTGGCGCGGGCGGCTTCGCGGCCCGGGTAGTTTTCGCTGATATATTCCTGGATCGGAGCCGGCAGGTTAGCGACCAGCACGGGCACGCCAAAATCGGAGGGGCGGCAGGGGCCATGGGGCCCATCGGGGCCAAAACGGCCGTCGTCCGGGCCGCGAAAACGCAGGGTGTTGCCGTTCATCCCGAAAAAGAGGTTATCGCCGCAGCCCATATTGAGTTCGTATCCGCGTTCGGGAACCCGGAAAGCCGTTTCTATATAGGAATCGAAGTAAACGTCGTCAACATAAGCCTGGATGGTTTGCGGGAGTTCGGCAGGTTCAACCATTTCCCTTTCGGCGGAAGTGGCGATTTCCAGGATGAGCAGGTCATCGCCCTGAAGGGCGTCTTCGGTTTTGTTGCAGGCGGCCAGCAGCAGGGCGGCCAGGATCATAAAGCTCAGTTTCTTCATAAAGCCATTTCTTTTTTGTTAACGGATTTGATTGATTCTTCTGTTGTTCCTGGTGCAGGCTGCCCCGTCAGGGTTGCCTGGTGCAGGCATTTTTTTTAGCGCGCAGGCCGGCCTTCAAAACCTGTAATTCAGGCCAAGCTGCAGCCCGAAGGCATAGGCGCGGGTGTTGAATCCCGGGGCTTCGGCAAGCGGCCGCAGGTTTCGGCGGTACGTTGGTTCCAAAGCCGCCTCAAGCCCGGGCGCCAGCAGATAACGCGCGCTTATCCCCAGCTGGCAGTCAATATTGGCATTCCGGACTTCCGAGAAGCGGTGGCGAACCCGGGCGCCAGGAGCCTGCAGCCCGTTGCGGCGTACCTGGACGGCCGTTTGCAGGGAACTGGCCTGTAAAAAATTCAGGGCGGCTCCGCCTTTGGCCCCCAGGCTGAACCGGCCGGAAATCAGGTCGAAGCGGGCGAGCAGGGGGACGCTGACAAAGCGGATATCCTGCCGGGACCACACTTCCAGGCCTATGGTTTCGCCCGGCAGCAGGCGCTGCCCGGCATCCCTCCGGATATCGACCTCGATCTGCGACTCGCCATAAGCCGAGGGGACGGACAGGGCGTAAGTACTTTCAAGCGTTCCCGGGCCGGCCGGCTGTTCCCTGCCGGGGTCATAGACGACCCGAAAGAGCTGACGGGACTGCTGCCGGATGCCAAAAACGCCCAGCCCGCTCTCCAGGGCGAAGCGCCGGGAGAGCTGCAGGCCTGCTTTCAGGCCGAATTCGGGGCTTACCCGGCCATGTTCCTGCATTTCAAAAATGGGCCTGGCAGGCAGCCCGGGGCCCGGAGCCTTGCCGAACAAGTCGCGGGAAGTGTAGTTCCATGACGAATAGGCCCCGAGATAGAGCCTGGGTGTCCTTCCTGCCTGTTTTACCACAGGGAAAGCAACAGGCGCTCCACCGCCGGGGCAAACACCCCGGGCAGGCGCCGCAGGCAGGGGGTCCAGCCTGGAAAAGTCAGGCCCGGAAGGCGATTCTTCGGCGTCGGGCCGGACCTCCTTTATTTCGGTAATAAACGGGGGCGTAAAAAGCGAATCCAACGCTGGCAGCAGAATAGTAATCCGGCTGCCGGACGAAACCTGCCTGCCTTTCCCGAAGCCCCCCCCTGTGGGAAGGATCGGTTGCCCGCCGGATCCTGCCGGCTCCTGCGCCGGGCCCTGCTGGAGGTTATGCCTGGCGAGCAGCAAACTCAGGGAATCGACGGCCGACTGCAGCCTTTCATTGGCCAGGGCTTGTTCCCCGATTTTCTCCTTCAGTTCCTGCCCCTTGTACCAGAATGCAAGAAGAACCGCAACCAGCAAGGCCAGCCCAAGCACGCCAAACCACAACCAGAGGACACCCTTTCGGGAGGGCCGCTCTTCCCCAATGGCGGCCTGCACGCCTGCCCAGACCGCATCTGACGGCAAATCCCAGCCGTCCTCCGAAGGCGCTTTATCCAGATCGGCAAAGGCCTGGCGGAAAAAGGTTTCCATATTGTCTTTGTCAAATGGTTTGTCCATGTTCTGTCAGGCTTCAGCCAGCCAGGCTTTTTTCCAGCATGCTGCGGAGCATAGCTTTGGCTTTTGACAATTGGGATTTCGACGTATTCTCCGATATGCCCAGCATTTCGGCTATTTCCCGGTGGCTGTGCCCCTCCATTACAAAGAGGTTGAAAACCGTCCGGTAGCCGGGAGGCAGTTGCTGCAGCAGGGCCGTCAGGGCTTTGGCGCGCAACTGGCCAAAGAGGCTTTCGGCTGCTTCGCCGGGCAATTCGGGCAGCGTTTCGATATCCAGAATTGCCGGGGCATTTTTTTGCCGGCGAAGGTGTTGCAGCGCGACGTTGAGCACCACCTTTCTAACCCAAGCGCCCAGGGGCCCCTGCCCCCGGTATTGGTGCAGGTCGGTAAACACCCGGACAAAGCCTTCCTGGAGCAGGTCTTCCGCTTCCTCCCTGCTGCCGGCATAGCGCAGGCAAAGGCGGAACATCGGCGCCTTAAATGCCTCGTACAGTTGCCGCTGGGCCTGCGGGTCGCCCTTCAGGCAGCCCGGCAGGAATGGGTGGCTGGGATGTTCCACTGGGTGCGCTGTTTCCAGGATAGGTGCCTGGAAGGGGAAAATAGTTGCCTGAAGGGCAGAGAAATTGCCGGATTATTCTTTCACCACCCGGAGAACTGCCGTCCCCTGTTCATTCGAGAGCTGCAGCAGGTACAATCCCGGGGGGAGGCCCGATACGGGAATAGCCAGTTCGGCCTGCTGGCCGGGCAGGCGGCCATTCCAGGCTTCCTGGCCTGTAGCGTTCAGCATGCGCAGGTGAACGTCCCGGGCGGGCGGGCTGTCGAAGGCAAGCGTGAGGGTTTGCCGTACCGGGTTTGGGAAACAGCGGGCCTGGCGGCCGCCGAGGATGCCTTCCAGGCCGGAAGTGCCCGTAAAGGCGTAGGCCCTGTTGCTGTAAGCCGAGGTGTCTTGATCGTTGACAGCGCGGACGCGGTAGTAATACCCCCTTTGGGGCGTCAGGCCTGTATTCTGGAAGGTGGTAACATCGGCGCCGGTGCTGCCGATCTGGAAGTAGGGCCCATCGAGGAAAGCAGAGCGTTCGATGAGGAAAGCCGTTTCGTTGTCGGAAGGGCCTTCCCAGGAGAGGCCGATCTGGGTTTCACTAACGGTAGCAGCCACGAGGTTGGCAGGCGGGGCGATGGCCGAGCAGGAGCTGGCGATATAGTCCGCCACATTCTGGCGGATCCCCGGCAGTAAGGGGTAAAAAGAATCGCCGGGGCAGGCGGTGGCGCAACCATCCCGGTGGCCGGAAATGCGGTTGAGGGTGAGGCCCGAAGAAGCGTGAAAGCCGGCGCCCAGGGGGTCCAGGCTGCGGTCGCAGGCCTTCCAGGCCAGCAAAGCCACCAGCGTGTTCCGGGCCAGCAGGCTGGGCGTGACGGCGGTGAAGTCGCCCAATACGCATACGCCCATGGTGCCGCCGTTTGTGCCGCAGAAATGCGCTCCGAGGCGGTTGTCGCCGCGGCCTTCGTAGATTACGCCATTGGGGTCCACCAGCCAGTTGTAGCCCACATCGTCCCAGCCGTTCACATTGACGTGGAAATCCCAGATGGAACGCACCACGGCAGCCCAGTCGGTTGCCACATTGGTTCCCGCGGAATGATGAACGATGAGGTGGCTGACGGACGTATTTACCGGCGTCTGGTCGGGAGGGCAAGAGCCATCGGGGCACCAGTCTGCTCTATCCTGATAAGCCGGCTGGGGACAGGGGCAATATTCCGGATCGCGAAAAGACAGTTCCGGGCCGGAAGGCCGGCTTTGGGTAGGGCCGGGATTATAAAAATGAGCTTCCAGCCTGCTGACGGCCATGTTTGCGCTCAACTGCAGATAACGGCTGCTTGACGGGGCATAGAACAATTCACTGACCCTTCGCCCGGGGCGCTGTTCGGCATGGGAATCGGCATGCAGGGCGTTCCAGCCGCCCCAACTGCGTCCATCTTCGGAAAAACGAACCTGCCATTCGCCTTCTTCCCCCTCCCAGGCCAGAGAAAAGGCCATAAAAGGATCGGCCTTTTCGAGCGGGACCGACAGGATGCCGGATTGCCAGAGCTTTTGCCCTGCGGGAGGGAAGAGCTCCAGGACAGCTCTGCCCGTCTGGGCCCGGGCAGGCATTAAAACGCTGATAAAGAACAGGAAACAAGCCAATCGTAGTTGCATGTTTTGTTTTTTTAAGTGTGCAAGGTAAAAAAAAAAGAGGTGAAGCCACCTGGCTCCACCCCCCTATGACAAATTTGCACAAAATTCAAATGCACTAATCGAGCAGGATCATCGGTTTGCTTGCCACGAAATCGCTGGTGCGCAGCGTGTAGTAGTACAAGCCGTAACCGCCGATGTCCGATTTGCGGATCAGTAGTTCGTTCCAACCCGATTCGTAGATTCCCTCGATTTGCTGAACGGCTCTTCCGGCAACATCATGGATAGTGAATACTGTCCGCTCCGTTTTCGGCAACCAGAATCGGATCTTAGTCATCTCGCCGAATGGGTTTGGCGCATTCTGGCCGAGGTACGGGGCCTTGGATTTCGCCCTTTCCTCTGCTCCCGGTTCAACTACCCCCTGGCCACAGGTGACATCCATATTCTCAATCGAAATCGTGGTAATTGTCATGCTGTGATTGGGCCCGCCCACTGTGCCGTCCGGCTGAACAGCATAGGGGTTGAAGGCGCTGTCCCAGGCATGAACCTCCACATCGACAAGGCTGGAATCCTCACAGGTGACGATAATGGACTGCTTGCCAAGGTCAACTTCCTCCCCTGCGCGGTTGATGGAATAATGTACCGGAGGCGTACAATCCGAGACATGCCCTTCCAGCAGGTATTCCAGAAGTATTTCCATGGCTGCCTGGTCGTAGTCGCCGTCGCCATCGGCATCCGTATTCAGCGGGAGCGGTATCAGCTCGACGACAAAGCCATCGTAGCAAACCGGGCTTTCGATGAAACAGTCCAGCACCTCCAGAGGCAATATTTCCGAAACTGTGTTGCCACAGGTATCGCTTACTTCCACATGGACGGCATGAACGCCTACGGGGTACCTGCCCCTGAAGGAATAGCTCGGATAGCTGCCTTCCAGGGAGGTATTTTCCGTGATCTCAGCATCCATCAGGCCGTCATCACCTTCATCCAGGACGAAGCGGAAGGACAAGCCCTCGGCAGAACAGAAGCCGGACAAGGAGAAGCCAATGGCCGCCTCAGCCGTACAGTTCCCGGAATCGTAGCTGCATACGGGATCCGGCGCAGTGAAATGCATGGCCGGCGTCAGGAGCGTATCGAAGCCGATAATAAGCTGCGTGTACTGCCACCTGCCAACCGACGGGCTGATCCGCCAGTAACCATCCGGGTTTGTCGAGCCGTCACAGATCGTATCCTTCATCCCGGCCAGGGGCCAGAGGTTGTAGGGCAGGCTATCGGCATCGACGAAGGATGTATCCGGGCGGTGCAGCACCCAAACGGGTTCTTCGCCTGAGAGGCTGTCACAGTCTCCATCGCGGCGAATGACAACCGGATCGGCAACCCCATCGTATTCACACCAGTTGGTAATGGTGTAGGTGCGCTCTATGCGGAAGCATTCACCCGGAAGCGGTTGCAGCAATGTATCGGCGTAGGCCAGGGTGATGGAATCACAACCTGTATAGTACACACGGGCCGTATCGGATGTCATCGAATCGCAGGTAACGAAGGCATCAGCCGGGAAGTAGATGTCGTAACCGGCGTCTCCGTCAATGGTAATCAGCTGTTCGAATACATTCATCGAATAGTTGCCTACCAGGTCAAGTGCGCGGAAACGGCGGATGATCGTTCCGCTTCCGCAATCACTCAGGTTGACGATTGGCGCCAGTTCGATGGCGTAGGCCGAACAGTTATCATAGACCTGAGTTGCACCGAACAGTGCTTCGAGCTGCGCCGTGTCGTACGGGTCGAAGCCCGCCGGCAGCGTATCACAGCTGACTGTCACATTTTCCAGGCCGTAACAGTACGGCAGGGTTTTATCCTCAACCAGTACATTCAGCCAGCAGGTGTTGACATTACCGTGGATATCGACCACGCGCAGTTCGACCGTCACATAAGTGCCGGCGTCGCAGCAGGTGAAGTCCACGTAGGGAGCCCAGTTGGAATAGTAGGGCTGAAGCAGCGTATCGCAGGACATGGGGTCGCGGTGGTATATCCGGCGCACCCGGATGCTGTCGATGCCACAGTTGTCATAACTGCCGTTGTCGATCTGGTGCCAGTACAGGCGCGCCAGGCCGAAGCCGCCTACCGAAACATTCATACTGCCATGGCAGATCGCAACAGGGTCAGAGAGGTCGGCCACGCGGAAGCGGCACTCCTGAACCACCGTGTTGCCACACCCATCAGTAACGGTATAGCGGAAGAAATAGTCGCCCATTTCAAGGCCGAAGACGGTGCGCGGCTCGCCCGGCAATATCGTCGCCAGAATGATTTCAGTGGTATCGTCCCCATTGATCAGGTATTGCACGGCCTCAGTAAGCACTTCCCACTGGCCGCCCGGACAGGAAGTAACAACCTCCGGCATTGGCGCCTCAACCGAAGCCGTGCATTCGAACGGCCCGGTGGAATAGAGCATGATGTCCTCTTCCAGGATCGGGCAGTAGTGGTTGCTCAGCGGGCATTCTACCTCCAGGGTGCTGGAGCAGGGCTGGGGCGAACCGATGGAGACCGCCGCCATACAGCTGGTTTCACCAACATTTTGGACTACAAAGTCCAGGCCGGCGCCTACCGGATAGGGCCCGAAGGTGTAGGTGACGCCATATTCGCCGGACAAACCGCCGAAGTTGGCTTCCCAGGTATCGCCGGTGGCGATGTTGGCCCCTGCCGTTACCGTCATGCTGATGAAGTAGGCATCATCTGCCGGGTCAGTAGTCCCGTTGTCATTACAGTCGAGGGCCGTTGCAACAACGCTGATCTCACAGGCGTCGGAGCAGGGCGCCGGCGGGCTTACCGTCAGGCCGGCATCCACGGCGCAGGCGGGGTCAAGGCTATCCGTGATGTTTTCGATGGCAACTGCGCCATCTGCAATGGCGAACGGCCCGAAGGAGATCAGCTCGCCATACTGGCCGCTGATCGCAGCACCGTTCATGACAGCCACCCAGGTATCGCTGGCCGTATTATTGCCCGTCACCTCCAACTGGAAGGTAAAGGTGTCGTCAGCCGGGTCGGTATCCGTGCCATTGTCATTGCATTCCAACTGGTAAGCGGACACGCTGATCTGGCAAACGGCATCGGGCGAGCAAGGCTCGGGAGCCTGAACGGTGGCGGTGACCGAACAAGCCGGGTTGGCTGCATCCACGAAGGTAACCTGAACATCGCCGCCATTGACCGGGAACGGTTCGGAAATCAGCTTCGGAACATCAAAGGCCCCGAAGTTTATCAGCATCCCGTCGCTGTCATAAGCCAGCCAGTTCGCACCAACATCATCTCCGCTGATCAGGACTTCGAAGGTAAAGAAGTCATCGGTGGCCACATCTGTGGTGCCGTTGTCATTGCAGAACACCTGCGTGACTTCCGCAGTGATGCCACAAGGCGGCGTCGAGCAGGGCGGCGGAGCGGTGACATAAACGGCCAGAATGCAGTTCGGGTTGGCGTCCGGCACCACGTTGAAGGTGACGTCGCCGTTGGCGATCAGGTAGGGCCCGAAGGTTTTCGGCACGCCAAACATTCCGGTAATATTGGCCCCCATCACCGTCCAGGTATCGCCCACGTAGTTGCCGTGAACGATCAGGTCGAAGGTGAAGGTGTCATCGGAGGGGTCGTTCGGAGTACCAGCATCGTCGCAGAGCAGGTTTTGAATAACCGGCATCAGGTCACAGTCGTTGGTGCAATTCGGCGTAGTCACATCCAGGCTGGCCTGGCATTCGGCCTCATCGTCGTCTGCGAAGGTGAGGGTCAACAGGTTGCCGATATTTGCGGCGCTGAAGGGGCCAAAGACAACCACCTCGCCGTACTGCCCGCTGGTTCCGTCGCTGGCTGTCCAGCCCGTCCCGGCGCCGGCATTGGAAACGATCACCGAGAAGGTGAATGTATCGTCCATCTGGTTGCCCGGCGTACCGTTATCGTTGCATTCATGGCCAAGGTATTCCACGCTGATGTCGCATGGCAATTGCTCCGAGCAAGGGTCAAGCGGATCGCTCAAGGTTATCTGATCCTGGCAACCGCTGTCGTCCACATCTTCGAAGCGCAGCGTCACTGTCTGTCCATTGGCGGGCAGTGTGAAGGAGCCGCCGGTTCCATAAGTAAACAAGCCCTGGGAGATGTTCCCGATGAACACTTCAAACTGGTCGGAAGCGCTGCCGTTCACTGCTGTGGCGTTTACTGAAACGGTGAAGAAATCGTCGGCCGGGTCTGTCGGCGTACCATTGTCATTACAGGCAGGAATTGCCTGGGTGATCGTCAGGGCGCATTCGTCGGAGCAGGAGCCGATAGCGATCACCGTGACCGATTCCGCCTGGCAGTTTGGCGCGCCGGCATCGGTAATGTTGGTGATCAGAGCATTCACATTGGCGGGGATGCCGCTAACCGTTACCGGAACGCCGAAGCTGCCGGCATAGGCAAGGCCATTAACCATAGCCGTCCAGCCGCTGTTGCCCGTTCCCTGGCCCGTAACTGTCAACTCGAAGCTATAGGTATCATCGGACGGGTCAGTAGGCGTTCCGTTGTCATCACAGACAGGAGCCGAGGCATCTGCGGTGATCTCACAGGGTGTTTCGTTCGAGCAAGGCTGAGGTGCATCGAAGGGTACATCCTGTGCACAACCTGTATCGGCAGCATCGCTGAAGCGGATGTTCACATCGCCGCCGCTGATCGGGAATGGCCCGATAGTAACCGGCACGCCATAAGGCAAGGGTGCGCTGTATGCTCCGGTAGGAAGCTTCTTGTATCGCCATCCCAGGCCCGACAGTTGTCCTACGCCAGTGACTACGACAGTTGCCGTATAGGTATCGTCATTCGGGTTGAAGGGCGTACCATTATTATCGCAGTCGATGCCCTGAACCTGTACGTTGATGTCGCAATCCACGCAGGGCGGCGGTGCAAAGGCTGTCACGGAAGCGGCACAGGAGGGATCCTGGCTGTCCGAGAAGTTGATCGTCACCTGTCCCTGCGTGATTGGATAGGGGCCGAAGGCTACGAAGGTGTTGTATGGGCCAGTAGTGCCGTCGCTGGCCATCCAGGCGCCGCTGGTATTGGCGCCTTGGACATAGACCACTGCCCAGAACACATCATCCGCGCCGTTATAGGGCGTATCGTTGTGATAACAAACCACATCGTTGAGCGAAGCCGATATCTGGCACTGGTTGGAGCAGGGCTGGTTCGGTATCTGCACGAACAGGTAGTCCGAACAGTTGCCGCTGCCGTTGTCCACGAAGTTGATGCCCACGTTAGCTCCGGGCTGGTATGGCCCGAAGGTCGTTACAACGCCATAAGCGCCCTGGCTCGCGCCCTGGGTAAAGCCGGTTGCCGTCCATTCGTTGGCCGTATTCACCCCAACCACTTCAACATCGAAGTAATACACATCGTCGTTCGGGTTGGAAGGCGTACCATTGTCGGAGCAGTAGGGGTTCTGTACGATGTTCGCCACGATATCGCATACCGGCGAGCAGGACGGAGGAGCCTGAACCGCCAGTGTAGTGGTGCAGGCAGCGTCCTGCGCATCCTGGATTACGATGAGCAGGTTCGGGACGGCGTTGATCGGGTATGGGCCGTACTGTACAGGCACGCCGTAGCTGCCCGATTCTCCATTGGCATTGTCAACCCAGCCGCTGCCGGTGTTTAACCCTGTAACCAGCAGGTTGAAGGTGTAGGTATCGTCACTCGGATTAGCAGGTGTGCCATTGTCGCTGCAGGCGATGTTGATCGCCTGGGCCGATATCGAACAATCGAAGGAGCAGGGCGCCGGCGGGTTGACCGTAATGTTGCCGGCACAGGCCGTGCTCTGATTATCCATGAATACGATCGTTGCCGGGCCGGCGCTGATTGGCAGAGGCCCGATCACTACCTGCCCATAGGCGCCGGAGGCGCCGGTGCTGGAAGTCCAGCCACTGCCTGCATTGAAGCCGGTAACGTTTAGTGTTGCAAAGAACACATCATCATTCGGGTTGGCAGGAGTACCGTTATCATCACATTCCAGGCCGATAAGTGAGACCGCAATGCCACACTGATCGGAACAGGAGCCTGGCGCCTGGACTGTAATCAGCTCGAAGCAATCGGGGTCAGCGACGGACTGGATCAGAACCGTCACGCTACCCAGGCTGGCCTGGAACGGCCCTACCTCCCTTGCCGGATAACCGGTGAATGCAAAGGGATAGTACTGGACGATGGTGTCGCCGTTGACGATGGCTCGCCAGCCGTTGCCGGCGTTGGCTGCGTCAACCAGCAGTTCGAATGTGAACAGGTCATCTGTCGGGTCGTTCGGCGTGCCGTTATCGTCGCACCCGATGTTGCTCACTTCTGTGGAGGTAATATCGCAGGCCTCAGAACATGGCGGCGGCGGTGTGGCGTTGGCCAGTATGCGGCAGGCTTCATTATCCTGATCCCAGATCGTGAACCCAAAGGGCAGGTCGATGCCTAGCGGGAAGGGCCCGAAGGTTACCGTTTCGCCGTATTGCCCCGAGTAGCTTTCATTCAGGCCGCTTGTGTTAATTATCGTCGCCCAGCCGTTCTGGCCGGTTGCGACGCCAGTTACCGTCACCTGGAAGGTGAAGGTATCATCACTTGGGTCCGTTGGCGTACCGTTGTCATTACAAATCGGTTCGCTTTGTTCGACAAACAGCCGGCAGTCCACTTCAATGATCACGCCGTCGCCATCATCCTCATCTCCCGGGTCGTCATCGAAATTGCCGTCGCCATCGGTATCCACCCCGTTTTTGGGTGTCGAGTCCACGTCATCTTCATTGACCTCGGTAATTTCCGCCAGGTTGCTATAATCCCCGCTGGAGTTGACGATCACTGTGATCATCAGGGCCTCTGTCTGGCCTGCCTCCAGGGCGCCTACCGTCCACAGCCCGGCGCCCGGATCATAAGACCCCTGGGTCGAAGTGTAGCTTTGGTAAGTAAACCCACTGAGAATCTTATCGTCAACGACTACGCCGGTAGCCGTGCTCGGCCCCTGGTTCGACACCGTAACCGTGAAGGTGATCAGTTCGCCACCTGCCGGGTTGGGGTTGTCCACCTCTTTTTCCAGTGTAAGGTCAACGAGCGGGTTAGGCTCAACTTCTGCCCCATCGCCATCGTCTTCATCTCCCGGGTCGTCAATCGAATTGCCGTTATCGTTCGTGTCGACGCCATTACCTGGCTCAGAATCGATGTCGACGGCATTGCCGCCGATTTGGGTAACCTCCGCCAGGTTTAGATAGTCACCACTGGCATTGACGGTTGCAGTGATGCTGATAGACTTCGATTGGCCAGCCAAAAGCAAACCGACATTCCACAGGCCGGTAGCCGGATTGTAGTTGCTGTTATCGGTTGACCAGAGATAAGTATAACCGCTGGGTAGTTGATCTACCACCTGTACTGCAGTGGCCGGGCTCGGGCCCTGGTTGACTACGGTTACCGTGAAAATAACCTGGCTGCCAACATTCGCTGTAACCGGCGTTACGGATTTCTCCAATTCGAGGTCTACGACCGGTGTCGGCATAACTGTAGCGTCGTCTTCATCATCTTCTGCCGGTGTGTTGTCAACCATATTATCCGGCGTTGAATCCGGGTCGTATTGGTCCGCATCCGTCACCTGAGCGACGTTGCGATAGACGCCAAAGGCATTGACCGTCGCCTGGAAGGTAAGGTTGATGTTTCCGCCCGCCTGAATGCTCAGTCCGGCCCAACTGATCGTACTGCCATTCAACACTCCGCCGTTACTGATGGTGGAAACGTTGCTGTAACCACTCGGCACATAGTCTTCTACTGCCACATTGGTTGCATTGCTCGGGCCGGCGTTGCTCACCGTTAGCGTGAAGGTTACTGCATCCCCCACGTTCGGCGTATTGTCATTCACCGTCTTCACCAGGCTCAGGTCGATAATCTGCGGAAGGACCTCTTCATTGTCCTCGTCATCTTCAGACTGGTCGCCGTCGTCGTTGTCCGGCGTGCTGTCCGGGTCGTACTGGTCAGAGGCAGTTACCTGCGCTACGTTGAAGTAGCTCACCCCTGCAAGCGGCGCTTCCACCTCCGCC
>CAUJDW010000085.1 GCA_963169455.1 Bacteroidota bacterium
AGCTAAAAAAGGCCACTTTTTCGGTGATACTGCGTTGCTTTTCTTGGCCGTACCTCAGGGTACGCCCTTCGAAAAGCGCCTTGTCTCACCGAAAAATTGACACTTTTCGCTTTCAAATCCGGCCTCCAAACATGCTCTTAATGCCGGCAGCACTAGCGCGTTGCCGTCTACAGTGGTTACACGCAGATGGATGCGCGCGGTTAACAGAAAGGCCGGGCGGTTTTTCCGCCCGGCCTTTCGTCTCTTTCAAAACTTTATTCATTCAGGGGCCGCTTTCTCACCATTTCACCACCCGTTCCACCAGCCATTGGCCTTTATACAGCACGCGCAGCCAGTAAACCCCGGATGGCAGGCCCTGCATACCCAGTTGCTCCTGCCCTGCATTGGCCATGCGCTCCTGCACAAGGCTTCCGCGGGTATCGAAAAGCTGAATCGGCGCCGGCAATTCCAGCCCGTCCGGCAGGATGACGGTAAGTTGGCCGGAGACGGGGTTGGGGAAAAGCTGCAGCTCCGGCGCCGGCAGGGCCGGCTCATCGGTGCTGACAGCAAAGTCGCCGATGATGATGTTGTCAATGAAGGCGTTGTCGCCCCGGTTATTGGGGTCAAACTCTGATCGCATGCCGTTCCGGGTTTCGAAGCATATCTCCACAGTACTGCCGGCAAAAGCAGAAAGGTCAATGGTGCGGGCTTTCCATGGGTCGTTGAAAAAATGGCTGGGCAGGTACAATTCGGCTTGCTGGCCATTGAGCAGCACCCGCAGGGGGCTGGCCTGCGGGCGGTTGGCCCCGAGGTTTGTCAGGTAATAAGTCGTGTAAGTCTGCCGCAAATCGAACCGGAGCTGGGCGTTACTCAGCCCGGAAAGGTTGGCGCAGAAGCACATCCTGGCGGAGAAATCTTCATTGATGTCCCATATCGTTTCATCCGAAGGGATGGTATAGGCCTCCTCCTGGACGGCCAAAGGCAGGTTGCCTCCCGTCATCTGGATGCCGAAGCTGCCGGTAAAAGCGGCAGCCTCATTGAGAAGAATAGCTGCCCGGGGCCCGGTTTCCATGTACATGGAGTCCAGAATGGAGGCTCCGCCTTCGAAGGTAATGAAAGCCTGATCGTAATAGCCGGGCGGGTTGGCCACTATTTTGCCGGTGATGCTGTCGTTGCCCAGGAGGAAATCGGGCCCGTATCGCACCCAGGCCTTGAGGGTGTTGTCGTTCTGTACCGGTATGGACAGGGGAGCGCTGAAAGTATGGGATAGCCTGTCACCCCGGTATAAGGTTTGTGGCAGCGTGATGGTTTCGATGGCCATTGGCCCGTCGTTAAAGCTGTACAGCAGTTGCAGCTCGGCGCCTGCGGCGATGCTGTCACAACCGTAGAAACCCACTTCCACCGCAATGGGCTCTTCAGTGAGGAAGCAGCCCGAGAACGGCCGCTGAATGGCCGTCAGCCCGAAGTCCACATTCTGTTCCAGAATGTTGTCGACCGTCATCTCCAGGGTGTTGTTGATGGCGGTGCCGTCACCTTCCAGGGCTGCCCAGCAGCGCAGCTCGTGGACGGCCGGCGCCGACAGTTCTTCTGCGGGGATGCTAAAGGTAAAAGCCAGGGTGTCGCCACCTGCCAGGGGTTCGGACAGGGCCAGGGTGTCCCACCGCACTTCGCCGTCATTGGCCTGGAAGGCGAAGGGGATTTTGGCGCCGGCGCTGAGGGTGTTGCAGCCATTGTAGCGGAAGAGAAGCGAGATGGCGCCATCGGCAGAGAAGCCGCACTCAACGGGCGCCGGGTTCAGTATTTCCAGCAGGTTCATGTCGAACTCCAGCGGGCCGCCGACGCCTACGGCATGCCAGGCTTTGGCCACTTCCTTCGCCTCATCGGAACAAACGCCATAGAGGTCTTCGGCGGCCTGGATGGCTCCGAAGCGGGCATCGAAATACTGCGAACGGCGGACGAGGTAGTACTGCAGGTTGCGGAAAGCGATAACCGCCGCCGTGTCAATTCCGAGGCCGTTTACCTGGTAGGCGTCGCCATTGCCATTTTCACCGGCGCCGCCTTCCGTCAGCAGGAAAAACCATTTATTCTGCACCCCGCTGTTGGAATGCACTCCGCCGTTGTCGCTGGTGCCGGTAACCCAACCCTGGCCGAGGTAGGTGTCGGGGTCGCCTTCGGCCCTGGGGTCCGACATGCTGCGGAAGCGGCCCTGGCCGATGTGGAAGTCCTCGCCAATATCCCAGTCGCCGCTTTCAGGATGGGCAAAAAACTCCACTGCGGCACCGAAGATGTCGCTGAAGGATTCGTTCAGCGCGCCGCTTTCATCGCGGTAGACGAGGTCTGCCGTAAAGTCGGTTACGCCATGCATGAATTCGTGCCCGACGACATCCAGCGAGGTCAGGGCGGTGGTCGTAGAGCCGTCGCCGTCGCCGAACTGGGCCCAGTTGCCTGCCCAGAAAGCATTCACTACGCCGTGGTCATAGTGTACATAACTGACCAGCGGCATGCTGTCGCCGTCGACGCCTATATAGTTGTGTTTTTGAAGGAAGTAGTCGAAGGTCATTTCGGCGCCCCAGTGCGCGTCGGTGGCCGCTTCGTCCTGCTGGGCGTTGACGTTGTTCCAGTAGTTGTCATCGTCCAGGAAATCCTCGGCGTTTTCCACCATGGTAAAGCCGTTGAGGTCGTAGGTTTCGATGCCCCCACCCCGGCCGCTTTCCACGAGCCTGAAGGCATTTTCGCCCAGCGAATCGGTAATGATAGGCCTGCTTCCGCTGTATTTGGTTTCGGCGATGCCGGGCGTATCATTGTTGTCGCAGCGCATTTCCAGTTCGAGGATCACCGCTCCGCTGCGGGCGTCGATGTAGAGTTGCCGGCGCTGTTCTTCAGGCAACTGGGTGTGGATGGCCAGGCTGTAGGCCAGGCGGTAGTCCTCCGCCTGCTGGGCCATGCCGGGGTCAACCAGCACCAGCTCCGCTTCGGGGAAGAAGGTCGCCTTGGGGTTCCGGCGCACTTTTTTGAGCATGCGCTCTGCAGCGGCGTCTTCCCACATATAACGGCTGGCGGGCATGTGGGCCAGTGCGGCAGCCAGCGCCTCCTCCGGGCCGATGGAGGGCGCCGTTTCCGCCGACAACCCCCTGGCCCAGCGCCCGTTGAGCGATTGTACCGCGCCGTTCATCTCGTGGATGAGCACCTCAGCGTGCTCCACTTTCAGCCCGCGGTGGTACTGCTGGCAACGGTAGTGCAGCATGCCTAGTTCATCGGCCTGGGTTCGGTAAATGCGCAGTTCGTCTTCGGGGCCCAGCCCCAGCCCGGCAGTGTGGTTCCGGAGCACATCCATGGCGCTAACCGATATGCCTTCGCGGACTTTCAGCCAGTTGGGGTTGCCGTTGGGGGCATAAAAAACCGGGGAACCTGGTTTTTCCGGGCCAGTATCGCCGGTGGGCAGAGAAGTGAAGCCGGCCAACAGAAAAACCGGCAAGGCGCAGAGCAGTATAGTCCGTATCATAAGCGAAGGGTGTTTGGAAAACTTTTTCAGTGCAAGCTGCAAATTAAATAGCCCACTGATATTTTTTGTTCAAAAAACCCGCTTTGCCTGAAAATTGACAAGGGGGGGAACTCCTGGTTCCTTGTTTTTGCCCGGCTGAGCGTAGGGCGGGCGGGCAGGGGTTGCTACAGGCTTACCTCGCCTCCCCTCAGCCTGTGGGTTTCCGGGGGGCGCATTTTCTCAAAACCAAGGAACCAGAAACTCAGAAACCCAGCCCTCCCTCAATCATAAACAAACCTCCACTTTCCGTCTGCCTGTTTTTTCCAGACGGTGTGGAAGATGCCGGCCGCCCGCACGGCTTTGCCGGTTTCGTCCTCGGCGGTGAAGATGTAGCGGCCGTAGGTGTAGCCCATATCCCCGGAAGCAGCGGCGTCGACGAAGTCGGGTTGCCATTGGAGGGTGACGTTTTTGAGCCTGCTCTGCTCGAAATAGCGCTTGATTGCGTCGCGGCCCTGGAACAGCTCATCATTCCGGTTCAGTACGGCGTCTTCGGCGGCGAAGGTGGTGAAAGCGGCCGGCACGCCTGCCGTGGCGGCCATTTCCGAAAAGTCTTTTTCAGCCTGCAGGATTTCCTGTTTGGCATTTTCGACCATGGCTGAGGCGTCCTTTTGCGGGCCGCTCTGGCAGCTCACAAGCGTTAAGGCCAGGAGGGGCAAAAAAGGCGTGATTTTCATATTGCGTTTATTTTAGCCTGTTCAAGTTTGGGTATAAAAGATACTTTTCCTCTGGAGTACAGGTTCAGGGAATGGCCTTTTCCAGGGCGCCCATTTTTTCCGAAAAATGCCGGATTATCTCCATGGTTGAGGCATCTTTATCGTAGACCGAATACCAGCCCTGGAACTCGTGAGGTGGGTCGCCGGTGAAGTCATCGCCGGGTTTCCAGATGCAGCGGGCTTCTCTGGGGCGGCCTTCTCCGCCCCAGGCCCAGAAATTGCATCCTGCGATGGGCCTGCCGGACCGGGCCAGTTCGTACACCTGTTCAAACATCGCGGTAAAATATTTATCCCGCCAGGCGACGGATGCCGTGTCGGAATGGTCGTCTCCGTCTCTCGCCATGCCGAATTCCTCGAGGGCCAGAGGTTTGTTCATCTTTTCAGCGAGCCGGAGGTGTTTGTCGAGGTAAGCGGAGGCTTTTTGCAGGGCTTTATCGAAGCTTTGTTCCGGCCTGTGGGGGTCGTACCATTGCCAGTTCTGCACCCAGATGTGTATAGTAGTGTAATCGATCAGTTTCGAACGATGGTCTTTCCGGAAATGGTTGCCGGTTGGAGCCGGGGTATTGCCTTCGCTGCCGATGCATACCAGGTGGTTGGGGTCCCGTTTTTTAATGAAGGCAGCCGACTCTCTGATCCATTTCCGGTAGGCGCGGGGGCTGAGCATGCCCCTGGGTTCGTTGGCCAGTTGCCAGGCCATGATGGTGGGGTCATCCCGGTATGGAACGCCGGTGTAGGTATTCGTCCGCGTGGCCAGTTTTTCCAGGTGGGCCAGGTAAGCTGCTCCGGCCGCTTTGTTTTTGTAGAACCGGGCGGAATACAGCATGTATTTCAGCCATTCGCCGCCCTCTGCCGGCGGCGGGTAGGGAATGGAGCTGCCTTCCTGCCAGGAAACGTACTGGGCAAATCCACCCGACCAGGGCCAGAAGTTCGACAGGCAGGCCACGGCAACCATATTCCGTTTCCCCATTTCGGACAGCAGGAAATCGAGGGCGTCCCAAAGGGTGTCGTTGTATATGCCGGCAGCAGGCTGCAGGGCCGGCGCCATGCGCCAGGGTTCTGTGTCGGGCCCTTCGCTGCCCACCATGATGCGCAGGTTGTTCACCCCCAGGGCCTGGAGTTGGTCCAGTTCCCGGAGCAGCCGTTCCCTGTTACCCCCTTCGCCTGCCGAGGCCAGGTTGATGCCGTACCAGAAGTTGGCGCCCAGAAAATAGTAGGGCCTGCCATTGCGGATGAATTGCCCGTCCTGGACGGTGATGAATTCCTGTGATTGCATGTCGGTTGGCGTAAAAATGAACAGCAGCCCGGCTAAAAGGAGTAACTTCGGCATTTCGGTATGGATTACAGCCGGCAAAGATAGCAAAACCCGTTATCCCTCCGGGCAAAACCGGCGCTTTAGCCTGCGGGCTTTTTATTTTACCTGGGTTGATCGAAAAAATAGCCGCCATGAAATACTACTTTGCCTTGCCGTTTTTTGTTCTGCTTACCCTCCTTGGGGCAGGTGGAGCTACCCGCTTTCCCGGGCCGCCCAACATCATCATCCTCTTCTGCGACGACCTGGGTTACGGCGACCTGTCGGGCTACGGGCACCCCACGATCCGCACGCCCAACCTGGACCGCATGGCGGCCGAGGGCATGAAATTCACCAACTTCTATTCCGGTTCGCCGGCCTGCACGGCCAGCCGGTATGCTTTGCTGACGGGGCGTTTTCCCGCCCGCTCCGGCTTCGACTGGGTGCTGTACCCCGGCTCCGAGCGCGGCATCCACCCCCGGGAGTGGACGCTTGCGGAGGGGCTGAAACGCGCCGGTTACGCCACCGCCTGTTTCGGGAAATGGCACCTTGGCTCCACCAAAAAGGAATACCTGCCTCTGCAGAACGGCTTCGACGAATACCTGGGGCTGCCTTACAGCAACGATATGCTTCCGCCCCAACACCCTCCTATCGCCCTGATTGAAGGCAATGACACCCTGCAACTGAACCCCGGCCAGGAACAGTTGTCCGCGCTTTATACTGAGCGGGCCAAGGCTTTTATCAGAAAGCACGGAAGGGAGCGCTTTTTCGTATACCTGCCCTACGCCATGCCGCACGTACCCCTTCATCCGGGAGAAGCCTTTGCCGGAAGGTCTCCCCGGGGCGCCTACGGGGATGTCGTGGAAGAGATCGACTGGAGTGTTGGCGAGATACTGAAGGTGCTGAAAGATGAAGGCATTGAGCGGAACACGCTGGTTTTCTTCACCAGCGACAACGGGCCCTGGATCATCAGGGACAGCCTGGGCGGTTCCGCCGGGCTGCTTCGCGATGGCAAAGGCAGCACCTGGGAGGGGGGCATGCGCGTGCCCGGCATCGCCTGGTGGCCCGGGGCCGTCGAGGCCGGCGCGTTGCAGTTGCAACCGGCCAGCACACTCGACCTCTATGCCACCTGCCTGGCCCTGGCCGGGCAGGAGCTGCCTGCCGGGCGCAGCGTCGACGGAAGGGATATTTCCAATTTGCTGCTTGGGAAAACGGATGCGGCGGCCACGGAAAAACCTTATTTCTACTATGGCCCCCGCGAATTGCAGGCCGTCCGGAAAGGCCCCTGGAAGCTGCATGTCATTACATCGAGCCAGACGGGGCGGGATTATTTCAATGGCAAGCTGCCCCTGCTCTTCAACCTGGATGCCGACCCTTCCGAGATGTACGACCTGTCGGCCGCCCGCCCGGATATTGTCCGGGATCTGATGGCTGAAATAGAGCGGCAAAAACGAGCGGTGGCGGAAGAAGGGAGCTTCTTCGGAAAATAATGGTTGGGCTTTACTTCCCCGCCTTTTCCAGGAAAGCCTTCACCCGCGCCTGCGCATTTTCCCGCACATTGAGATAGTAAAGGTTGAAGTCGCCGGCGTGGTAGTTGCGCCGCACGAGCAGGAAACTGCCCGGGAAGCGGGGCTTTTTTGCCCATAGGATGGGGCCGTGCACCTGGGCGTCGGTGGCGCCGGGGCGAAGCTTTTCGAAGGGGTAGAGCACGGCGCCGCGGTTGAGTTCAGGGCCGGCGTAGGCCTCGCCGGTAGTCCACAACAAGGGGTTGGTGACGAGAATTTCCGGCTCCGGCCGCCGGGGTTTGGCGCCCCGTCGGAAAGTGCGCCAGGAGCAGTAACATCCCGTATCCAGGGAGTCGCGGCATGGGCTGATGTTATTAAAGGCGTCCTTTTTCACCGGAATGCCGATGATGTAGGCCGCCACCAGTTGCTTCTGAAGAGGTTGCCCGTCGAAGAATTCCTTTATCAGGCGGAGGGAGTGGGTCGTGCCCTGGCTGTGAGAAGCCAGCACGATGGGCCGCCCCTGGTTGTAGTGGGCCAGGTAGTGCTGAAAGGCCGCCCGCACGTCGCTGTAGGCCAGCTCGAAAGCCTGGCGGGCGCTGGCCGTGTCTTTGGAAAAATACGCCTTGAGGTGGGCCTGCCGGTGATAGGGCGAAAAGACGCGCCCTACCCCGTTGAAGATGCTGGCCTGGAACTGCATGGTGCTCTCCTGGACTTCTTCGTTAAAAGCGGCGTCCTGAAGGGGCGCATTCCATCCCTTTTGCCCTTTTCGGCCGGTGTAGCGGGTGGGGTACAGGAAAAAGACGTCCGCTGCGGCGGAATCCTGCAGGTTGGCCAGGCCTGGCGGGCAGCGGTCGGCGGCATCGGCCTTCCAGGGCAGGGCGGCCCAGTACTCGTCGCGGCTGTAATCCGGCGCCGCGGGGATGGCATCCTTCGAATAGGCGCCTTTTGGGCTGACGCTGCAGGATTGCAGGAAGAAAGAGGAGAGCAAAAGCAGAAAGGGCCAATTTTTCATAATTCCCGGGATTTTTGAAGTTCCAAAACTGCAAAAATCTTGGCTGACGGCGGTGAGGAATGAAATATAAAATGTAAAATTGAGCTGAAAACGAAGTAAAACATTAATCGACCCTTTCGCCTTTTTCATCAAAACGATTGGCCGACATGCAAAAAACACTCCGCTTTTCCTTCATCGCCCTGGTCGTGTTGTTTTTCCTGTGGGGCTTGCTCACTTCCCTGAACGACATACTGGTGCCGCACATGAAAGGAGCCTTCAACCTGAAGCACTGGCAGGCGCAGTTGATCCAGTTCTTCTTCTTCGGCGCTTATTTCCTCATGAGCATTCCGGCCGGAATGATCATCCGGAGGGTGGGATACAAACGGGGCATCGTGTTCGGGCTGATGCTCATGGGGCTGGGGTGTTTCATATTTTACCCGGCCTCCGAACTTACGGTGTACGGCATTTTCCTTTTCGGCCTGTTCGTGCTGGCTTCCGGCATCACCATCCTGCAGGTAGCCGCCAACCCCTACGTGGCCGTCATCGGCCCCGAGGAGACGGCCGCAAGCCGCCTCAACCTGGCGCAGGGGGTCAACTCGCTGGGGCATACCATCGCTCCGTTGTTCGGAGCCTGGCTCATTCTTCAGAACACGGAAGTGGTCGATGTGAAGACGGTGCAGGGCCCCTATATCTTCCTGGCCATAGCGCTGGTGCTTATCGGGCTGGTTTTTCTCTTCCTGCACCTGCCGAACATCGAATATGAGGAGGTGAAAAAAGAGGGTTTTCAGCTCAGCCGCTACCCGCACCTTTACCTGGGCGCCATCGCTATTTTCTGCTACGTGGGCGCCGAGATCGCCATCGGCAGCTTTCTGGTGGAATATTTCAAGGCGGAGCCAACCATTGCGCTGGACAATAAGACGGCCGGCAGCCACGTGGCTTTTTACTGGGGCGGGGCCATGGTGGGCCGCTTCCTGGGCGCCATCTCGCTGGGAGGGTCGTATAGCTTCCGCCAGAAGGCGCTGAAAATGCTGCCGGTGCCGGTGCTGGCCATCGCCGTCGTTTTTGCCGTGGTAAACATCAATGGCCTGGATTACTCCATGATATGGGGCTTCGGGCTGATGCTGGCGCTGAGTTACCTGGCATTCCTCTTCGGCAAATCCACGCCGAACAGCCTGATGTCCTTCTTTGCTGTTTGCGCCATGGCCCTGCTGGCGGTGACCATGCTGGGCTCGGGCAAAGTGGCCCTGTGGGCCGTGCTGGGGGTCGGGCTGTTCAACTCCATCATGTGGTCCAACATCTTCACCCTGGCTATTGCCGGGCTGAAACAGTTCACCAGCTACGGCTCTTCCCTGCTGGTCATGATGATCGTGGGCGGCGCCATCATCCCCATCCTGCAGGGCCTGGCGGCCGATACGCCCCTGGGCGTGAAGTTCTCTTTCCTGGTGCCTTTCGCCGCGTATGCCTACCTGGTCTTCTACGGGCTGAAAGGGTATAAGCGAAAGGAGGCTTTAGCCAGCTAGGAGGGGTATATTGCTATATTGCTATATTGTTATATTGTGGCTAAGGGTGGGCTTGTTGTTGCATGTGCGCCGGCCAGGGTATATGGCTATATTGCTATATTGCTATATTGTTATATTGTGGCTAAGGGTGGGCTTGTTGTTGCATGTGCGCCGGCTATGGTATATGGCTATATTGTCATATTGTGGCCCCGGTGCAGACACCTGGCATTTTAGAAATCATTTTAACTATTCAGGTTGGAACGCGGGCCTGTGGCCCGCGAAATGAAAATCAGGGAGCTTTGGATGGGCTTTGCCTGCGGCGCAGATTGCCACAAAGGAGTCCTAAATAGTTACAAATTATTCCAATTAATGAAACGAATTCTTGAGATATGCTGCGATTCCGTGGCTTCCGCCATCAGCGCCTTTGAGGCGGGGGCCGATCGCATAGAGTTGTGCGAGAACCTGGCGCAGGGCGGGGTTACCCCCAGCGCCGCCAAGATCAGCCTGGCCAAGGCGAAGATCGATATTCCGGTCTTTGTACTGATACGGCCCCGGAAAGCGGATTTTCTGTACTCCGATCTGGAAATGGAGATCATGCTGGAGGACATCCGGCAGGCCAGGGCCTTGGGCGCCGACGGCATTGTTTCCGGAGTGCTGAATGCAGACGGAACCATCGACGCGGCGCGCACCAGGCAGCTGGTTGAGGCCGCCTCGCCCCTGCCCTTCACTTTCCACCGCGCTTTCGACATGTGCCGGGACCCTCTGGCTTCCATAGGCCTGCTTGCCGGGCTGGGCGTGCGGCGCATTCTCACCTCCGGCCAGAAGCCGACAGCCGTGGAGGGCCGCGACAACCTCCGGAAGTTCGCCCGGGAGGCGGGCGGGAAAATCACCGTCATGGCCTGCGGCGAACTGCTGCCCGACAACATCGCCGCCATCCGCGACATCGAAGGCCTCTCCGAGTTCCACTCCGCCGCCCGCATGGACATCGCGAGCCGGATGGCCTACCACGGCGGAGTGAATATGGGCGACGAGGCCGTAATGGAGGAATTCCGCTGGCAGGAAGTGGACGCTGAACTGGTCAGGGGCATGAAGCAGCAACTGCAGGGCTGAAAACACCGCTCCCGGCGGTGACCAAAATCACCCCATCCCACAGGGAAAGGCCTTAAATTAAGGAAAGGCCAAAAAATCTCAATCATGTTCCGCCTGAGTATATTAAGCACGGTCCTGAGGTATTACCTCATGATGGCGGTAGTTATCGTAGCCGTTTACACCCATTCGGCCTGGCTGGTAGCCCTTGCCATGGCTATCGCCGTCAGCGCCGTCCTGGGTTACCGCATCGGAGGCGAAGCCGGACAGGAAAGCAAAGTCATCCGGATGAAAGCCGCGCCCGGCAGGGAACAGCGCAAGGCCGGCTGAGTTTGGGTGTCAAAATGCTCTTTTGAAAGGGAGGGGTGGGGCGTTTTGTTTCTGCCGGAGGCTGTTGGAGGAAGCGCGCCCATCCAACCACCCGGTTGAAGAGCCGGACTTGTTTATTAGCCCGGGGAGAACTGCCGTCGGCAAGCAGGGGGCCGCCGCCAATGCCATACTTGTAGACACTACCACGCTCCCGGTCCCTGATCTCATAGAGGTGGTGATCCTCCGAGTTCTCAGGGGAATTACCGTGCGGCTTCTTCTTCATTATTACCCAATATCCGTTCCTTCAGAGGAATAATTCCCGGCCAGCCTTCCGGGTTGGAGAAGGTTTTTTTAATTTGCACAGGCAGGCTTCCTTTTCAGGAGTTCAAAGTATACAGCATCCGGCCTGCCGGAAAAAAAATATTAGCATGTCCCCGGCATCTTCCGAAATATTCCTGCCCGACGGCGTGTTCGTCGCCAACCTTACGCCGCTCAGAGAAGATTTGTCAGTCGATCATCCCGCCCTGGCCGCCCATTGCCGGTGGTTGCTGGAGCAGGGCGCCGACGGCATCGCCCTGCTGGGCACGACGGGGGAGGCCAACTCCTTCGGTTTGCGGGAGCGCATCGGACTCATCGAATCCGTGCTGGAGGCCGGCATTCCCGGCAACAGGCTGATGGTGGGCACGGGTTGTTGTGCATTTCCCGATACAGCGGCCCTCACGCGCTTTGCCGTGGAGAGCGGGGCGGGGGGCATCCTGATGCTTCCGCCCTTTTACTACAAACCCGTCAGCGACGAGGGCCTGTTCCGCTATTTCAGCCTGGTGATCGGGCAGGTGAATGACAGCCGGCTGCGCATCTATCTGTACCATTTTCCCAAACTGACGGGCGTCCCCTTTTCCACGCCGCTGGTGGAGCGGCTGGTGTGCGAATTCCCCGGCGTCGTAGTCGGCATGAAGGATTCCGGAGGCGACTGGGGGCACATGCAGGAGGTTTGCGGGCGCCTGCCGGGTTTCAGGCTCTATGCCGGTACGGAGCGCTATCTGGCCGATGTGCTGGGCATTGGCGGCGCGGGCTGCATTTCCGCCACCACCAACGCCACGGCGGCCCTGGCCGCCGATGTTTTCCGCCGCTGGCGCGCCGGTGAGGACGTCAGGGCCAGGCAGGAAAAGCTCAGCGCCATCAGGCAGGCCTTCGAAGCGGGGGGATTCGTGCCGGTGCTGAAGCAATTGTTCGCCCGCTGGCGCCAGGAAGAGGGCTGGCTGCGGATGCGCCCCCCACAGGCCCCGTTGCCCGACGCGGCGATCAGCCGGATAGCGGATGAACTGAAAGCCCTGGGCTTCGAACATCCCGAAAAACTTTCATTTTAAAACTTCGATCCCACCCTAAAATCCCCTATTTTTGCAGCCTTTCAGAACTTTCACAGCGGTTTTTTCGTAGCATCTTTAGTCGAAAACACAGTCAACCATGATCAATATCACTTTCCCCGACGGCCAGGTGCGCCAGTACGAAGCAGGTACGACGGCGCTGGAGATCGCCCAGTCCATCAGCCACGGGCTGGCCAAGAAGGTCCTTTCCGCAAAAGTGAACGGCGAGGTGTGGGACGCCACGCGCCCCATTGCCCACGACGCCCGCCTGCAGCTGCTCACCTGGGATGACAAGGACGGGAAAGCCACCTTCTGGCACTCCTCGGCCCACCTCATGGCCGAAGCCCTGGAAGCGCTTTACCCCGGCATCAAGTTCGGCACGGGGCCGGCTACGGAAAGCGGCTTCTACTATGACGTCGACCCGGGCGGGCATACCATCTCCTCCGATGATTTCGAGAAGATCGAGGCGAAGATGATCGAGCTGGCGAGGCAGAAAAACGCATATATCCGGAAACCTATTTCCCAGAAGGACGCTATTGAGTTCTTCCAGGAGAAGGGCGACGAATACAAGCTGGAGCTGATCGAAAAGCGCGCCGGCGAAGAGATCACGCTGTACCAGCAGGGCCAGTTCATCGACCTGTGCAAAGGGCCGCACGTTCCGGATACGAGCTACATCAAGGCTGTCAAACTGACCAACGTGGCCGGCGCCTACTGGCAGGGCGATGAAACGCGGCAGCAGATGACGCGGGTGTACGGCATTACCTTCCCCAAACAGAGCGAGCTGGACGAATACGTGCAAATGATCGAAGAGGCCAAACGCCGCGACCACCGCAAGCTGGGCGCGGAGCTGGAGCTCTTCATGTTCTCCGACCGGGTAGGCGCCGGGCTGCCCATCTGGCTGCCCAAAGGCTTCCAACTGCGCGACCGCCTGATGAACTTCCTGCGCACCGAACAGGAAAAGCGGGGCTACAAACTTGTTATCACGCCCCACATCGGCAAAAAGGACCTCTACGTGACTTCCGGGCACTGGGAAAAATATGGCGAAGACAGCTTCCGCCCCATCAGCACGCCGCGGGAGGGCGAGGAGTTCATGCTCAAGCCCATGAACTGCCCGCACCACTGCGAAATCTTCGCCCACCGGCCGCACTCCTACAAAGACCTGCCCCTGCGCATCGCCGAGTTCGGCACGGTGTACCGCTACGAGCAGAGCGGCGAGCTGCACGGCCTGTCGCGCGTGCGCGGTTTTACGCAGGACGACGCCCACATCTTCTGCACCCCCGAACAAGTCAAAGAGGAATTCCTCAACGTGCTGGACCTGACGCGGGTGGTGCTCTCCAAAATGGGCTTCGAGAATTTTACCGCCCAGATTTCCCTGCGCGACCCCGACAACCCGTCGAAGTATCTTGGCTCGGACGAGAACTGGAAGAGCGCGGAAAGCGCCATCATCGAGGCTGCCAAAGAGGCGGAACTCAATACCGTCACGGTACTGGGCGAGGCGGCTTTTTACGGCCCCAAGCTCGACTTCATGGTCAAGGACGCCCTCGGCCGCTCCTGGCAACTGGGCACCATTCAGGTGGATTACAACCTGCCCGAGCGCTTCCAGCTGGAATACATCGGCGCCGACAACCAGCCGCACCGCCCGGTGATGATACACCGCGCGCCCTTTGGCTCCATGGAGCGCTTTATCAGCATTCTGATCGAACACACCGGCGGGAAGTTCCCGCTTTGGCTGGCCCCCGACCAGTTTGCCGTGCTGCCCATCAGCGACCGCTTCAACGATTATGCTCAGCAGGTGGAAAAGCAACTGGGCGTGCACGACATCCGCGGCTTTGTGGACAGCCGCAGCGAAAAGATCGGGCGCAAGATCCGTGATACGGAGCTGCAAAAGGTGCCCTTTATGCTCATCGTCGGGGAAAAAGAGGAGGAATCCGGCACGGTTTCCGTGCGCCGGCAGGGCGAAGGCGATATCGGCAGCATGACGGCGGAGGAATTCGCGGCATATTTCAAGGGGTTGCTGGATTGAGGTTTCTGGTTTCTTAGGCCGGGAACAACCAGGAACCCGCCGTTGAGACGGGGTGGCTGGGAGAGGGGGAGAAGAGGTGAGCCCCGGACTTCCGGAAAACATGAGTCATCCCGAATTATGGAAATGACCTCGGAGAGGTCAACCGTTTGTAGATGAATAATTTAAAGCGTGAGACGACCTCGGAGAGGTCGAACCTTAAATGCTTCATTGCCGGAATCTTGCCCTTGTGCGGCCTCTCCGAGG
>CAUJDW010000086.1 GCA_963169455.1 Bacteroidota bacterium
AACGACGAGAGCCTGGGATGGGATGGCGCCGCCCGCGGGCAGCCCGCCCCGGCGGGCGCCTACGTGTACAGCCTGCGCTACCGCCGCGCCGACGGCAGGGAGGTGCAGGTGGAGGGGGAGGTGCTGTTGGTAAGGTGAGGGAGTTGAGCCACTACCTGCCGTGTAATGCCGTCAATTCAGGAGATGACTAGGTGGGCTGAACTGCCCTTTACTGATCCAAATCCAGCTTCCACTCCTCGCCGGTTTGAGTGTTGAGCATTACCATGCTAGTGGTGAAATCGACGTTGAGTGATTGAGGGTACATAAAGTCCTGCCGCCCCAGCAAAAGCCAGGCGGTATTGTCGCTGTCAACAGAAGGGTAGTAGTAGGACAAGTTGTCGCAAGTTTCTTTTACGAGTTCTACCTCACCGGTGAGTACATGAATGCGATAAGCACCTTTTACAAACACCCCAATCAAGGATTCATCGGTTTCCCATGCTAGTGCTAAAGGGCCCCCCAGCCCTAATTCTATTTCCCCTACGTCACTCAAGTCACCTGTATGGAGGTTTAAAATAACAAGCCTGGTGTAAGTACCAGTGATGTTACTTTTTAGATTCATTGCAATCCTGTCCCCCCGCCCGGCAATAGCATGACAATCCAGGTTAAAACTATCCAGTACCTCGCCCTCAATGGAAATCAAATAGGCCACCTTTTTAAATCGTGCCCGGTAGAAGAAAGCCTGCCCGTCAAGACACCAGTCGAACTGGTCATGTGCCACCTGATCGGATACCGCTTCCAGGCTATCTCCTTCCGGGGAAAGCTTGTACATAAACCCATCGGTGCGAAGCCGAAAGATTAACCAACCCTCTTTGTTAATTTTGGGCTGGCTTCTGACTTTATCAATAATGAACTGCTTTTTTCCTGAACAGGTGTCGGTTTTCCATATTTCTGAACCATCATTGCTGCTAGCGCCTTCCGGGTGGATGAAGTACAACCACTCATCCGGGTTGGAAGGGCTTTTTCCGATCAGGCCGTAACCTGGGCCGATTCGTTCATAAATATAGGACGGACCCTGAAGTTCGGGAAAAAGAATACAAGTATCGGCAGGTAGCAGGCTGGCGTAAAGCGTACTGTCGCCGCACTGTTTGCCAGGAGGTGGGCAGAAGGTGTCTTTTTCTTTGGTGCAGGAGCAAAATGTTATTGCAAGAGTAACAAAAGCACTCAACCTGGTCAAGGTTCTATATCTATTATCCATTCCGCTCCTGTGTTGGTATTAAATGCAATAAGGGATGTGACAAAATGTACTACTCCTGGCGTCTCTGGATAGTCTCGGTCAATGCGGCCCAGAAACATCCAAGGTTGTGCTTCTTCGGTTATCACAGGAACCCCGTATGCGGCATTGTCGCAACTTTCTTTCAGTTGAGCCATCGTCCCGTTGGAAATGTCAATTCGGAAAATGCCACTAGGGTTCACCCATATTACGTGGGATGGGCCCTGCCATTCCAATTGAGTGAGAGGATGATAACTGACATTTCCCAGGCCTGGGGGGACAGAGAATACTTTTGTTAATTCCTTGTTTTGCAGGTTTAGGATGGCTAGGGTATCCGAATGTTCGCCAATGGATACTGCCAATTGATGCCCCCTGGCGGCAAGCGTACGATAGCCAAGAAGGAATGTATCCAGGATGGCGCCTGTTTTTGAGTACAGGAAAGTAGTGTCTTTCCACAAGTCCTTTGAAACGAAGTATTCTCCACCCATACACCAATCAAAATAATAATGTGTGATTTTTTCGGATACCAGGCTAAGGCTATCGCCATTGGTTTTGACCTTGTAAAGGTTAAAATCATTGGCATCTTTAAATAATACCCAATCCTGGTTGTTGGCTATGGACGCCCCATCCAATGCCGGGGCCAACATATTTCTGGTGTTTTCGCAGGTATCTATAGCCCATAACTCACTGGTTCTGCCCGATGTGTATCGCTGATAAATAAACATGTGAGTATTGGCAGGACTCTTACCAACAGGGAATATGCTTGGTTTTAGGCGGTAGAAAACATAGCTGGCTCCAAATTCCGGCAGCATCCAGCAAGTGTCTATAGTGCTGAGCCTTGTAAAGAGTGATGTATCGCAGGAAGGGTAAATGAGAGGGCAGTTTTCTCCTCCAAGGCCATCTTCTTTAGTGCAGGAAAAAACCAGCAAGTACAACAGGGAAGCGAAGAAAAAAAATGGTTTCATGGGATTAATGTTTTATCAGCTTTTTGGAAAAAAATTCACGCCCGGACTGTATTCGGCATACATAAATACCAGGTGGTATATCCGGGATTTTCAGTTCCAGTGTAGAGCTACCCTGATAATTTCCTTGAAACAGTTGCGCCAATTGTTGCCCGTTTATGGAGAAGAGCCGGACATCAAGGTAGCCTGTGGCAATGCCTTCCAGAGTGATTTCCCCTGAAGTGGGATTAGGAAACAAGCGCCAGTCAGGCCTCTCCGCTTCATTTGCACTTACCGGGTTTTCGGACCGCACCAGCAGGGATATAGCCAGGCGGGGGCTTTCGCAATGCGCCAGGCCGGCCGGCATGATGGCCTCCAGGTTCTCGCCGGTTTCATTATCGTAGATGGCGTAACTGTAGCCTGTCAATTCCCCTTGAAATGTACATCCATCAATAACTGGTTCTTCTGCAAATTGCACCAACTTATACGGAAGGACGCCATAAATCCCGTCTGTTGGGGGTGTCACCCATGAGGTATCGGGCTGCCCCCACAAAGTGTTGGCGCTATTGCGAACCCAGTAACCTGGTTTTTCCGCACTATGGACAATAGTTGCGTTTGGGTCATTTGTTAAAGCACAAACATCAAGGTTGATGTCCCAGATATATCGCTTTGTATCCGTTCTATACAAAACATCACCAGCATTGACTGCAAAACCAGTTTCAGATTCCAGATACGGGCCTTGCATTTCAATAACACATGCTGCGTTTGTCAGGGAATGGTCGCACTGGATTTCCGCTTCCGGCTCCGCCGAGAAGTGCAGGATGCGCGCTTCATTGATAAGTTCGAGGGCGGCCCCGGCGTTCAGGCGCCCCCAGCCGGTTTTCTGGTCGTAGTTGGCGGAGTCCAGGTCGGTGGCAGTGTATTCCAGTATGTGCTCGATATCTTCAACTGCCAGGCGCACCTCTTCGCTGGCGGAGGCCAGCAGGGCGGCGCCAAAAATACTCGACAGGCCCGAGGCGTCCAGACCTGATGACCAAAGCAGGTTCCCGTCCTCGTCGTGGCAGCTCAGCCAAAGCTGGGGCAACCCGCTGGAAAGGCTGTGCCCGATGGTATAAATGTTGCCGTTGTCGCCGGTTGCACTGGCGCTCCAGCCGGCCCCGGAGGGGGTGGCGAATTGGGTTGACCAGCTTTCATTGACCAGCACCTGAGCTTGCATGGAAAAGGAGATTAGCTTAATAGCGGCAATAACAATTATTGCACGAAGGGGGGAGAGGGTGAGCGCGGTAGTTCATTTTACAAGGGGTTAGTTTGTTGAAAATAAGTATTGCAATTTATGGTTAAAAAAGAATTTTAACAAAAAAAATCAAAGCATAGTCAAAATGTAATGGGGCAGCCCCTGCCTAATCATTTACAATCTTCTTCTGGGCCTTGTCCGTAAAAGCTGTTTTTCCCCGCCGTTCCCCACAATACCCGAACTAAAACCCCCAAAATCGCGTATATTCCTCTAAGCCGGGAGAAAATCCACGGCCGGCGCAGCGTTTATCCGGCAAAGCCCTTATTTTTGCGCCGTCAAAACCGAAGCAGGAATGTCAGACCTGAAAATATACAACAGCCTCAGCCGCGAGAAGGAAAGCTTCACGCCCCTGCACGAAGGCCATGTAGGCATGTATGTCTGCGGGCCCACCGTTTACAGCGACGTACACCTGGGCAACTGCCGCACTTTCGTATCCTTCGATATCGTGTACCGCTACCTGCAGCACCTCGGCTACAAGGTGCGCTACGTGCGCAACATCACCGATGTGGGCCACCTGGAAGGCGACCAGGATTCCGACGCGGAGGACAAGATATCCAAAAAGGCGCGGCTCGAGCAGTTGGAGCCCATGGAGCTCGTACAACGCTACACCCGCGGCTTCCACCACATCCTGGGCATACTCAATACGCTTTCACCCAGCATAGAGCCCACAGCCACCGGGCACATTGTCGAGCAGATACAGATGGTGCAGCAGATCCTGGACAACGGCTATGCCTATATCAAGAACGGTTCGGTTTATTTCGATACGCCCAGGTTCATCAAAGATCATGGCGTGTACGGCAAGCTCTCCGGCAAGCAGGTCGAAGACCTGTTTACCGAGACCCGCGACGACCTGAAAAACCAGGACGAAAAAAACCACCCTTCCGATTTCGCGATCTGGATCAAGGCCGATGAGCGCCACCTGATGCGCTGGCCCTCCCCCTGGTCGGTGGGCTTCCCCGGCTGGCACCTCGAATGCTCGGCCATGAGCACCAAATACCTGGGCAAACAATTCGACATCCACGGCGGCGGGATGGACCTGCAGTTCCCCCACCACGAGAACGAGATCGCCCAGAACTACGGCGCCTGCGGCTGCATGCCGGTGCGCTACTGGATGCACGGCAACATGCTGCTGCTCAACGGCCGCAAGATGTCCAAAACGCCCGACCCCGTTACCGGCAAGTCCAACTCCATCGGCCCGATGGAGCTGTTTACGGGGCAGAACGAGATATTCACCAAGGCCTACTCGCCCATGGTGGTGCGCTTCTTCATGCTGCAATCCCACTATCGCAGCACCCTCGACCTGACCGACGACGCCCTGCTGGCCGCCGAAAAGGGCTTCCGCCGCCTGATGGAGGCCAACAAGGCCCTGCAGGCCATGCCCCACCCCGGCAAGGGGCAGCCGGGCGCCCTCGACAAAGAACTGAATGCGCTCATCGGGCAAATCCACGAGGAGATGAACGACGACTTCAACACGCCCAAGGCGCTGGCCGTGCTGTTCGAACTGGTGTCCAAAGTCAACAGCCTGAAGGACGGCCACCTGCCGTTCGATCAGGTGGCGGAGGAAACACTGGCGAAGCTGAAAACCACCTTCCACGATTTCATCTACGACATCTTCGGCCTGAAGGACGAACTGGAAGGCGGCCAGGGCAACGGCGCCCTGGAAGGCCTGATGCAGCTCATCATCGACATCCGCCAAAGCGCCCGCGCCAACAAGGACTGGGCCACCTCCGACAAAATCCGCGACGCCCTCAAGGCGCTGGACATCGTGCTGAAGGACAGCAAAGAGGGGACCAGCTGGGTGAAGCAGTAGAGGAAGATAAGGCTAAAGTGTAAAGTACAAAGGTTAAAGAGGCAAGCCGCGCCCCTTTAACCTTTACACTTAAACCTTGGCCCTTCCTTTAGCCTACTGCCGGTCCGGCAGGTCGTACGATACATCCATATCCTGCAATACGGCGTCGAGGATGGCGTCCTGCCCTTCGTGGTAGCCTTCCTTTAGGTCGTGGCCGAAGAAGGAGCCCATGGTATTCCAGTAGGTGGCGGCCAGGCCGTTGCGCAATTCCTTGATGAGGGAATATAAGGGTGTATCCAGTTCGCGTTCCACCATCTTGATGAGGATCATGCCCTGTGTTTTGGTCAGGCTCTTCAGCGGGTCGGTAAACTGGTCTTTCAGGTCCTTATGCAGCTTTTTGATGTACTTTTTGCGCTCCCGCTCCTTCATGTTCTGGGTGGCGTAC
Organism: Bacteroidota bacterium; assembly: GCA_963169455.1. Taxonomy (GTDB): domain Bacteria; phylum Bacteroidota; class Bacteroidia; order Chitinophagales; family Saprospiraceae; genus JACJYE01. The sequence goes on from CAUJDW010000086.1 coordinate 5,719, forward strand.
TCCACTTCCCGGAACAGCTTGATGGCTTCAACGGCGTAGGGATACACCTTGACGGCGTAGGCCCGGTAGCGCCGGTAGCGCAGATAATCCTCCCGGTTTTCAAAAGAGCGCATACTCGAGATGGAAACGTCGCTGAGGTTGGCCACGATGAGGGTGTCGCCGCAGTCGTCGATGATGTAAGGATACAGCTTCCCGTCAACGGTTACGGCGCCGTGCTGGGCAAGCAGAGCGCCGAAAACGCCGGCAAAGATCATCCCTGACAAAAGCAGTTTTTTCATGTCTTGGAGTTTATCTACAAGTAAAAATAGGTTTCAGGCATCAAAGGTTGCAGGCCTTGCCGCCTGCTTTGCAGTAAATATGACGCGGCAAACCATCTTTTGTAACGCGACATGAGTCATCCCGAATTATGGAAATGACCTCGGAGAGGTCAACCGTTTGTAGATGAATAATTTAAAGCGTGAGACGACCTCGGAGAGGTCGAACCTTAAATGCTTCATTGCCGGAATCTTGCCCTTGTGCGACCTCTCCG
>CAUJDW010000087.1 GCA_963169455.1 Bacteroidota bacterium
CCGAAACCTGGCCCTGCATCCCGCCCAAAGGCTGGTGGATCATCACCCGGCTGTGGAACAAACCGGTGCGTTTGCCTTTCGTTCCGGCGGCGAGCAGCACGGCGCCCATCGAAGCAGCCATACCGGTGCAAATGGTGCCAATGTCGGGGGTGACGTATTGCATGGTGTCGTAGATTCCCAAACCGGCGATGACAGAGCCCCCCGGGCTGTTGATAAAGATCTGCACATCGCGTTTGGGGTCGGAAGATTCCAGGAACAGAAGCTGGGCCTGAACGATATTGGCAACTTCGTCGTAGATGGGACCGCCAAGTAAGATCATGCGGTCCATCAGCAGACGAGAGAACACATCCATGCTGATAATATTCATGGTCCGCTCCTCAATAACCGCCGGAGTGAAGGCCTGAATATTGGGGATTGCCATTCCCATGGTTTTTTCAGCGTACTTTTCCAGGTGCATGCTACTCATACCGAGGTGCTTGGTAGCATACTTCATGAATTCATCCTTGTGAAACATAAGTTCTTGTGTTTTTTAGACAAAAAGGATTGTTCTCGTCCGGAGGAAACAGGTCCTCAGCGGGCACAATTAGATAACAAATCCTTAACGCCCCGGTTGAATGCGGTGGAATATATTCCTATTCTTCTTCGTCGGGCAAAAGCGAATGGCGGTGCGCCTGCGCTTCCGCGCGGGCTTTTTCGGCTAATGCGGAAAAGTCGGCCAGGCTGAGTTTCCTCTCCGTTACGGTCACGACGGATCGCACCGCGTCGTGGAGGCGGTCCGTGAGCAAGTCGTCGTAAACTTGCTCCACCTGTTTTTCATCCTGCATCAACCGGCGGGCCATGTTCTGAACGAAGTCCTCGCCCAAAGAGGCGACCCCGGCGCCAAAGTACCCCCGAACCCGGTTCATAAAGTGTGCTTCGATATCCTCCTCCGTCACCTGAAGTTCGAACTGGCGGGCGATTTTATTGCGGAGCAGGGTCCACTGAAGGTTGTGGGCGAAATGGGGGTATTCCTTTTCCACGAGTTTTTCGTCGACCTTCTCGTTGCTGATCTGTATCCAGCGGCGAAGGAAATCGTCGGGCAGGGGCAGCGGGTTGAGTTCCAGCAGGCGTTCCTGAAAATCCTTGAACAGCAGGGCGTCGGATTGGGTTTTGTAAAAGCTGCTTATTCCCTGAGCGATGCGTTCCCGTAACTCCGCTTCGCTGTGCACCTCTGCGCCATCGAACGCGCGGTCAAAAAACTCCTGGTTCATTTCAGCCAAGGCATTGCGCTCGACGTTTTGGATAGTCAATTGAAACTGGCGGCCCGGTTCCCTTTCCTGGGAGCCCTCGAGTTGGAGCAGATAGCGGCGTACAAAGTCCTCGTCGCGGTCTTTTTCCAACTGATACACGTCGAACGCAAACGAATCCCCAATCTTAAGTCCTGCCAGCGCTTGCTGGGCTTCCGGCGTAGCATCCTCAAACAACAGGGAAAACGAAGCCGAGTGCCCGTCCGGAGTAACAGATCCGTCCTCGCTGAGCTCCACCGCCTCCAGGGCGACCAGGTCGCCTTGCTGGAAGTCCGATTCCGGATTGCTTCGTTCGCCCAGGCGGCGGCGCAGGCTGAGGAGGTCTTCCTCCACCATTTCATCGGTGATGTCGACGACCGGTTGTTCGAAATGGGAGGAAGCGTCGAGGCCCTTCACCTCAAACTCCGGCGCCAGGCCGATATCGAAACGGAAATGGAAATCCTTGAGTGTTTTCGGGTCGAAAGAAATATCCTCCTGGTCCGCATTGGGAATGGGCTGCCCGAGCAGGTGCAGGTTGGCCTCTTGCAGGTAATCGTAAAGCGCATCCTGAAGCTGCTGGTTCACGATTTCTGCCAGGAGGCCTTTGCCGTAAAGTTTGCGAATGACAGTGACCGGCGTTTTGCCCACGCGAAAGCCTTTGATGTTCGCTTTTTTGCGATATTTATCGAGTTCCTCCTCAAATTTTTTCGCATAATCGGCCTCCTCCACGGTAACATGGAGTATGGCAGTTAAATTGTCAAGGTCTTCTCTGACAACTTTAGGCATATTGTTGTATATTTAGAGGTGACGGAAAGTTTGGCGGGCGATCTAAACACAAGGAACGCCTTTTTTTCGGATCTGCCTCAAAATACCGTCCGGCGCCCCGGCATGAAATTTTATTTTCCTGGCCGCCATGGCAAAGAACGGTATTTTGAGACAACCCCGAGCTTAAACATACGACAGAAGGAACTTTACCCCTGGTCGGATTGCTTTGACTATGTGAACGAACCGGTGCGGGTAGAGGGACTCGAACCCCCACGCCTTGCGGCACTAGATCCTAAGTCTAGCGCGTCTACCAATTCCGCCACACCCGCTATTGACACTGATAGCCCGGCCGCGAAAGCCATTGAGCATTGATTTTCAGTTATATCGGCTTTTGGAAGTGGCCGGAAAACCCCAGGCTTTTCTAAGGCGGGACAAAGATATAACCTTTTTAACCAAAAACGCCAGGATGGCTGGTAAAAAAATGCCCCGGGCAGCCGCCTGGCAATGCCTGAAACAGGGCCGCAAAAAAAAAGGCGAAGCCCGGAACGAGGGGTGTCCTTTTTTGTTAGATTTGTAAACAGCGCCTCCGCAAGCACCTGAACGCCTGTATCTTAATGAGCAGAATTCCGTATAGATATATGGGCGGAGCAAATTTTCGAAAACATCAGGAATGAAATGGCTGAGGTTTTAATCATAAATGACGAGGAGAAAAGGCTGATCCAGAATGCCTACCGCGACCTCCTGAAGTCCATCAAATCGGAACTGAACGAGGAGGACCGCGTCAACATTCGCAAGGCCTACGAAATGGCCGTGCAGGCCCACAGCGAACAGCGGCGCAAATCGGGAGAGCCCTACATCCTGCATCCCATTGCGGTGGCCAAAATATGCGCCGAAGAGATCGGGCTGGGGCCCACCGCGATCATCTGCGCGCTGCTGCACGATGTAGTCGAAGACACGGCAGTGTCGCTGGAAGATATCAAAAAACAGTTTGGAGAACGCATCGGCAAGATCGTGGACGGGCTCACCAAACTGGATAGCGCCTACAATGCCGAAAGCCCGCAGGCGGAGAACTTCCGCAAAGTGCTCGGCACCCTGGTGGAAGACGTTCGGGTCGTGCTCATCAAAATGGCCGACCGCCTCCACAATATGCGTACGCTGGGTTCCATGCCCCGCCACAAGCAACTGAAAATTGCCGCCGAAACCAGCTATGTCTACGCTCCGCTCGCCCACCGGCTCGGCCTGTACAACATCAAAACGGAGTACCTCGACCTGTGCATGAAGATCACAGACCCCGAGAATTACCAGGAGATCGCCCAGAAACTGTCCGAAACAAAACGCTCGCGCGAGGAATATATCAAGGAATTTATTTCCCCCCTGCGGGAAAAGCTGGATGAGATCGGTGTGCACTACGAAATCCTCGGGCGGCCCAAATCCATCTACTCCATCTGGAACAAAATCCGCACTAAGCGGGTGCCCTTCGAGGAGATATACGACCTCTTCGCCGTGCGCATCATCGTGGATGTGCCGCCGGAGAAGGAAAAACTGGTGTGCTGGCAGGTGTATTCTATCGTCACCGACGTGCACACCCCCATACCCGAGCGCCTCAAAGACTGGATCACGACGCCCAAGTCGAACGGCTATGAATCGCTGCATACGACGGTGATCGGCCCCAAGGGCCGCTACGTGGAAGTCCAGATACGTTCCAACCGCATGGACGAGATCGCAGAGCGGGGTTATGCGGCGCACTGGAAGTACAAGGGCCTGTCGCGCCACCCCGACGTGTATGAGCGCTGGCTGGACAGCGTCCGCGAAATTCTCGAAGACCCCAACAGCGATGCGGTTGAATTCCTGGGCGACTTCAAGTCAAACAACCTCTTCAACGAGGAGGTCTTCGTCTATACGCCCAAGGGCGATATGCGCATCCTGCCCAAAGGGGCCACCGCACTCGACTTCGCCTTCCACATTCACACCGATGTGGGGTACTACTGCACGGCCATCAAGGTGAACAACAAGATGGTGCCCATGGGGTACAAACTCCGCAACGGCGATCAGGTGCAGATCACCACGAGCAGAAACCAGAAGCCTTCGGAAGACTGGCTCAAGATGGTGGCCACGGGCAAGGCCCGGTCCAAGATCCGCTCGGCCATGAAGGAGGAGCGCCGCCGCAAGGGCGAGATGGGCCGCGAAGCCCTGGAGCGCAAACTGGGCAACCTGAAAGTCGACTTCGAAAAGAGCGTGGAGCAACTGGTGGAGCAATATGACTTTGCCTCGCATGCCGACCTGTACTACGCCGTTGCAATGGGCGAGTTGACCATTCCGGAAATTTTCAAGGATGCCAAGGTCGATTTTGACAAGGACGGGCTGCGCCACCTGATTTTTGTGGAAGAGGAAAAACAGGCCAAGGCCCCGGCTCCGGCCGAGGACAAGCCGAAGCGGGAGCGCAAACCCAAATTTACCGGCAAACCCCGCCTGCTCATCAACGGCGAACCGGCCGAACAGTTCAACTATACTTTCGCAACCTGCTGCAACCCCGTCCAGGGTGATGACATCTTCGCTTACCTGACGGCCAACGCCGGGCTGAAGATACACCGCTCCACCTGCCCCAACGCCACCAACCTCATGGCGCACTACGGCTACCGGGTGATGAAAGCAGAATGGATCACAACGACTGACACGACTTTCGTGGCCGACCTCAAGATCACCGGCATCGACGACGGCCCCGGCGTCATCGAACGCCTGACCCACAAAATTTCCACCATGCTGGGGCTCAACATCCGATCCTTCAACATCGAGGGAAATGAGGGCTATTACGAAGGCCGGATCAGCCTGCTGGTGCGGAACACGGACCAGCTCAACATGGCCATCCGCGCGCTTCAGAACCTCAGCAATGTTTCAACTGTTGTGAGGGTGGACTGATACGGATGCACCTGCCGGATGGCCCCGGGCCTTTGGCCGGGCTCACTGACGGAAAAGCAAAAAATTGAAGCATTTTCCCTGGCATTGCCCGGAGGCGCCGGGAAATTATTATTTTTACCTGTAAAGAAGAAGTCTAGGATATGGCTGCGGGAAGAACACAAGAGGACATCATCAAGGAAGTGAAAAACATCTTCGCTTCCCATCTGGAGAACAGCGGCTTTCGGAAAACGCCGGAGCGCTTCGCAATCCTGGAAGAGATCTATAAGCGCACCGACCACTTCGATGCGGAAGCCTTGTACATACACATGAAAAACCAGAACTACCGGGTGAGCCGGGCAACGGTGTACAACACCCTGGAGTTGCTGGTCAATTGCGACCTGGTGAAAAAACACCAGTTCGGGAAAAACCTGGCTCAGTACGAAAAGTCCTACGGCTACAAACAACACGACCACCTCATCTGTGTGGATTGTGGCAAAGTGCTGGAGTTCTGCGACCCCCGTATCCAGCAGATCAAGGACATGATGGGGGAATTGCTCAAGTTCAGGATCACCCACCATGCGCTGAACCTGTACGGGCAGTGCGATGGCGCATGCCCCCGCACCAGCCGCCAGAAACCGGTGGAGATGGCGCCAGAGGAAAATTGACCACATTCTGCTGCATTCCGTTAAATCATTGTATTGCTCCCATGAACCCTAATTATTCCATAACCAGAAAAGAAGGCGTACAGGTGCTCGAGGTCTATAACCTGTTGAATGAATACGCCAACCGGGAAATCCTCCTGGCCGTTCAATCTAAAATCGACGAGGGATTCTCTACCTTTGTCGTCGACCTGAAAGACATTCAGGTCATGAACAGCGTGGGGCTGAATTTCCTCATCGTGCTGCGGGCCCGTTCCGAAGACAAGGGCGGCCGGATAGCCGTAGTCAACGCCTCGCATAAAGTGATGCAGTTACTGGAGATGACAAAACTCCGGCCCATGTTCCAGCTGAGCGGCTCGGTAGAGGAGGCGGTGGAGTCTTTGGCCGAAAAGTAATAATATGCTGTTAAGCATGCTGCCAGGTATAAAAACCTAATAGGCTATCCGGCCCTGTTAGGTTTTTATACTTTGTAGGCGCCTAATCCATAAATCCAGAACAATGGCAATCGATGTTATTTTAGGTTTGCAATGGGGCGATGAAGGCAAGGGCAAGATCGTGGACTATCTGGCGGAAGGCTACGATATCGTGGCCCGCTTCCAGGGAGGGCCCAATGCGGGCCATACGCTCAAATTCGACGAAAAAAAGTTCGTGTTGCATACCGTGCCATCCGGCATTTTCCGCCCGGGCCTGATCAACCTCATCGGCAACGGCGTAGTGGCCGACCCCATCACCCTGGCCGCGGAGATAAAGAAGCTGGAAGAGGCCGGCGTCGATGTGCGGAGCCGCCTGTTGCTGGCCCGCAAGGCGCACCTCATCCTGCCGACACACCGCTACCTCGATGCCGCATCGGAGCGCGCCAAGGGGAAATCCAAAATCGGCTCCACCCTGAAGGGCATCGGGCCGACCTACATGGACAAGACCGGCCGCAACGGGCTGCGCGTCGGTGACATCACCAGTAGTTATTTTGAGGAACGCTACCGCAGCCTCAAGGAAAAACACCTCAGCCTGCTGGCCATTTATCCGGAGATCGACTTCGGGCTGGCAGAAGAGGAGGAGAAGTGGATGCAGAGCCTCGATATCCTGCGCAGCCTGCAACTGGCCGACGGAGAATACTTCATCAACCAGGCCCTGAAGGAAGGGAAGCGCATCCTGGCCGAAGGCGCCCAGGGGTCTATGCTGGATATCGACTTCGGCACCTATCCTTTTGTGACTTCCTCCAACACCATCACGGCCGGCGTCTGCACAGGGCTGGGCGTGGCGCCCGGCAAGATCGGCGAGGTCATCGGCGTCAGCAAGGCTTATTGCACCCGCGTTGGCTCCGGGCCATTCCCCACCGAACAGGACAATGAGGTCGGGGAGCGCCTGCGGCAGGAAGGCGGAGAGTTCGGCGCGACCACCGGCCGCCCGCGCCGCTGCGGATGGATCGACCTGCCGCAGCTGAAATACACGATCATGCTCAACGGGGTTACCCAACTGGCCATTACCAAGATCGATGTGCTCAACGGCTTCGACACCATTCAGGCGGCCACGGCTTATGAAACCGACGGGCGGCTGACGGAAGAACTGCCTTATGACATCTGCGACCTGGACGTCCGCCCGGCCTACGAAACCCACCGGGGCTGGAAACAATCCCTCGATGGGGTTTCCGGCTATGCTTCGATGCCTGCCGCCGCGCGCGAATACCTGGAAGCACTGGAGGCGCACCTCCAGGTTCCGGTCACGATGGTTTCGACCGGGCCGGAGCGAAACAAGCTCATCCTGAAGGGGGCCAAAGCGCCGGCCGTATAGAAAAGGGGGAGCGCCGTTCATTCAAAAAACCGCCTTTATGATCAACCCCATTGAATTGCTCCAGCTGAATTATTACGAACCGGAGCGCATCACGCCCCAGGCCATTGCCCAGGCAAGCAGCCGCATCATCGATTCGGCCGGGCCGGAAGGGGTTCCCTATCAGGGCCGCTTTCTCAGCCGGGAGGAAGCCCGGGACGCCGTTGCGGCGCTGGCGGAACCGGGCCAGATAGCTTTCTTCTATGAGCTGTGCCGCTTCCCGGGCCTGAGCCGCTTTCTGGCTGGTGAGGAGCGCGCTCCGATTGAAGCGGAAGCGCTCCGGAATGAAGTGCTGGCGGGCCGGGCCGCTTCCGTCGCGGAGCCTCTCTTCAGCCGCTCCTTCCAGGCAGCGCTGGACAGTGGGGAAACCGAAGGGCTCGAAGCCCTGGGGCGGCAGTTGGAGCAAGGCAGCGCTTCTTTCCGGCAGGCGGTTTTTCAAAGCACTGCGGCCCTGGCGGAAAGAAAAAGGGGAGAACTCGAAGCCCTTGCTGCGCAGTTGGAAGCGGAGCCCTCCGAGGCGCTGCTCAGGCCCCTGCGCGGGCTGCAGCAATTCCGCAAAGACTACCCGGCTGCTGTTTTCAACGCGCTGCCGCCTTATTTTGAAGAGGAAAGGGAGCAGCTCGTGCGCGCCATGGGGCGCCTGGTGCGCGCCCTGTCGGCCAAGGATACCGGCCTGGCGCTGGCTGTCGCCCGCTATGCCCGTCAGTTCCGGATGAGCAGCGATTATGCCGGCCGGCTGGACAAGGCTATTGGCTTCCTCCAGGAAAAGGCCGCCAAAGCCCAGGCAGCGCTGTCCGCCCGAAGCAACCGCAAATGGATGGCGGGCGCCGGCGCCGCCGCGCTCGTCATACTGGTGCTTGCCCTCGGGCTGGGCCTGCACGCTGTTTACAGGGGGCTGGTTGACTATTTTTACGAACCATCCCTCTTCGGCGATGCCAGAGAGCTGGAAGAAGCCGGGGTTTCGGAAGACGAGCTGGCGCTCGTGCGGGAGGCCATGAAAGAGGGCAAAGGGCTGAGCCGAGAGCAACTGGAAGAAATCCTAAGCCGTTCGGGCAAGCGCACGGAGATCGTCGAGTACGACGCTACCCAACTTCCATGGCGCGAACGGGGCCAGGCGGCAAAGGAGGAACTCAGCGGAGCAGTGAGCCTGGGCAGTGCTCCCATGGCATTCTGTTTCCCCCCCAAAGCACCCAAAGGGAAAACCGTGCAGCAACTGACTATCGTGGGTGATGAAGCCTTTGACGCCCTCGTATTCTTCTTCAACGGGCGCACCTACGTACAGCAGGCCTTTATTCCCGCCAACGAAAAATACGAACTCAGGGGCAAGTTCGACGACGAACAGGTGGTGTCCACCATGATCGTCTTCGGACAGGGCTGGGACCCCTCAGTGAAGAGCCCTTGCGGAACGCCCGGTTATTTCACCCGGAATATCCACTATTCCGGTTTCGCCGGCTATGCGCTTGACCCCGTTTACCCCGACCTTCGGAGCGACCTCGTGGCCTACCTGAAAAAAAAGCGGTTATTGCCGTCCCGCGAACTGGAGGAGGGCGGCTTTTTCGACCTGCTGGAGCAGTACCGCTAATGGTTATTTCCGGGCCGTGACGATATACTGGTAATCCAGGGCCGTATCATTGGTCTGGATGTCGGTGTAGCCGGCCTGGTAGAGTTGTTCTTCCACTTCGAAAAGGGGCACCCGGATATTTGAGGGGGGGCCGAGCGGGGTTCGCTTTTTCTTGAAGTCGATGATCAGGAGCATGCCGCCGGGGGCAATGCCCTTTTTGAGGTTCTCCAGGTACTGGATATGGTTTTTTATATACATAAATGTGTTTACGATGATGACCACATCCGCTTCGTTGGGCTGGAGCAGGGGGTCATCGGCGCGGGCCAGGCGGGTTTCCAGGTTGTCCTGGTACTGTTCGGGCAACTCCAGCACCCGGACGCTGTCGATATAGCTGATGAAGCGCGGGTCTATATCGATGGCGATCACTTTTTTTGCTTTCTGGGCGAGGCGGAAGGCGAAGAAACCGGTGCCCGCACCAATGTCGGCTACGGTTTTGTTGCGCAGGTCGCCCAGCAGATTGATGACTACTTCGGGTTTTTGCCAGATGACGCGGTTGGTGTTGACGTAATCTGAATCTATGCCTGGCGACTGGAGTTTGGCAGGCAGCTCGTCATCCGTTCCGCCTTCCAGGCCGGTGCTGTCTTCATAAGGCTGGGAATGGCCGCCGCCGGGGGAATTCTGGCAGGCCCATAGGGAGAGCATCGCAAGCAAGAGAAGTAAGAGGGGCAATTTCCAAATTTTCATAGCAATTATTTCCCGTAAAGGTAAGTGTTTTTCCTTTCCGCCAGATGCCTGTTTTCCATTAATTCCGGCACAGTTCCAGCATGAGCTGTTCCAGTTTTTGCCGCATGGCGCCGCCGCCGCCTTCATAATTGTTGGCGATGATGGAGAAAGCCAGGAGCCGCCCGTTGCGGGCGGTGGCATAACCGGAGTAGGCGCGCACGCGTTCCAGGGTGCCGCTTTTGGCCCGCAGTCGCCCTTCGGCTGCCGTTCCTCTGAGCACGTTTTTCAGCGAACCCGAGCGCCCGGCCTCGGGCAGCGACTCATAAAAGGGGTGGAAGAGGCGTTCTTCCTGCCTGGCCATCAAATAGAGCAGCTGCGCCAGGAAGGAGCTGGCCACCATGTTGGCTTCCGACAGCCCGCTGCCGTCGGCGATGGAGCAGCCCGCCCAGTCAAGCCCCTGTCCTTCCCAGTAATTTTGTAAGGCTTCCAGGCCGGCTTCGGTGCTGCCTTCCCCTTTTTGTTCCATGCCGATGGTTTTCACCATGGCCTCGCAGTACAGGTTGACGCTTTCCATGTTGGTTCGGCTCACAATGCCGGAGAGGGGAGGAGAATAATGGGTATAAAGCACCCTGCGCCCGGAGGAAGGAGCATCGTTGAAAACAGCTGCGGCGCCTTCCGCGCCGATGCCCAGGCCGGACAGGCTTTGAAGCAGGTACTGCGCAGCCAGCAGCGGCGGGTTGGGGAGCGCCCCCTTGATCGTAAAACGCCCTTCACCTACCGGGATGGCGCCGCGCACATACCGGTCGAATTGGTAAGGCGCCCCGAAGATGTAGGCATTATCGCCGCTACCCCTGGCCGCGGAGCGCAGTTCGTTGGTGAATGCCAGGCCGGGCACTTCCGGTTCGATGCCGACGATGGCCGGCCTGTCGCCCAGCTGGCTGCGCTGTTGAAAATGCAGGTAATGCATGTTCTCGTGAATGTTCAGGCTCCAGGCTCCGGCAGCATAGTAGTTGCCCAGGTCTTCCCATTGCCAGGTGCGGATGCAGGCCTGCGAACCAAAAAGCGAAGCATCGCCGATGACCTGCCCCTGGATCCGCCGGATGCCCTGCTGCTGGACGGCGAGGCACATCCGTTCCAGCAGCGGCCCGAAGCCCATCGCTCCTTCCATCAGCGGGGAGCCCAGGGTAGGGTCGCCATAACCCCTGATATAAAGGTTGCCGGATAAGTAACCATTGCCGTCGGGCTGCCCGTCGGCCTGGAGTTCCGTGCGGAAGCGATAATCCGGGCCGAGCAGGGCCAGGGCGCTGGCAGTGGACAGCAATTTGAGGTTGGATGCAGGCGCCACGCTTCGATTGGGTTCGTGGCTTGCCAATACTTTCCCGCTTTCTACGTCGATTACACAAACGCTCAGTGCGCCGTGCCTGAAAGCCGGGCTGCCGGCCAGGCCGTCCACCGCTTTCTGGTAGGCATTTTGAGCTGTTCCGGCCAGGTGCAGGGCCAGCATAAAAATAAGGGTGCAGATGTTTTTCATGTCATTTTCCTTGGCCTGTAATGCCTGAAGCTGAATATTAGGCTCGCGTTCTCCTCATGCCGGCGGCGCCTCGCGAGCTTGCGCGCCGCACCCTGTAATGCCGCCCGTCAGTGCGTACCCCGCCTCATCAAAAAGGCGGCAGCACCTTTCCCCGGGCTTCTCCGAACCCTATCCGGACACCATCCTTTTCGCACCGGGCGCGCATGATGACCGTGTCGCCGTCGAGCAGGAATTTGCGCTCGCTGCCATCAGGCATGGGGATGGGGTTGGCGCCGCGCCAGGTGAGTTCCAGCAGGGATCCAAAAGAATCGGGGCCCGGGCCGCTGATGGTGCCGGAGGCCATCAGGTCGCCGATGCGGATATTGCATCCGTTGACGGTGTGGTGGGCCAGTTGCTGCGCCATATTCCAATAGAGATACCGGAAATTGGAATGGCAGACAGGCTTGCCTTTCCCGCCCGCCGGCTGAAGCTCGACTTCGAGCTGGATGTCGAAGCTGCGCGGGCCATCGCACTGCAGGTAGGGAAGCGGCTGCGGATCCTGCGCAGGGCCTTCCACACGAAATGGCTCAAGGGCGTCGAGGGTGACGACCCAGGGGGATATGGTGGACGCAAAATTTTTGCCCAGAAAGGGGCCCAGCGGCACGTACTCCCATTTCTGGATGTCGCGCGCCGACCAGTCGTTGAACAGCACCAATCCGAAAATATAGTCCTCTGCATCGGCAGTGGAAATGGAGGCGCCCAACTGGCTGTCCCGCCCTATTACAAAAGCCATTTCGAGCTCGAAGTCCAGCTGTCCGGAAGGGCCAAAAACGGGGGGGGCGCCCTCTTGCACCTGCATTTGCCCTTTGGGGCGGCGCACCGGCGTTCCGGAAACGACGATGGAGGAGGCCCTGCCGTGGTAGCCCACCGGCAGGTGCAGCCAGTTGGGCATGAGGGCGTTTTCTTTGCCCCGGAACATCGCGCCGACATTGGTGGCGTGTTCGCGGCTCGAATAAAAGTCTGTATAATCGCCAACCTTGAGGGGCATCAGCATCTGCACTTCGTCCCGGAGATGGAGGAAATAACCCGCCAGTTCGCTGGCGTCCCAGTCTTCCAGGTTGTCATCCAGAAGTTCTGACAAGCGGTTGCGGACGGCGCGGGTGGCGGTTTTGCCCAGGGCGATGAAATCATTGAGGAATGGCCGGGAGAAGACGTAGCGCGGCACGCCCAGGTCGTCGAAAAAGCCATGCTCGGCCAGCACCTGCAGGTCGGCGACATAGCGCCCGATGGCCGTGCACAAACGCGGCCTCAGGCCCGGCGTCCGGAATACGCCAAACGGCAGGTTCTGGATCGGAAAATCGCTGTCGTGAGGCACTTCAACCCAGGATCGCAGCTTTGGGTCATTGGCTCGGGTCATAAAATCCTGTTTTGGGTCAAATGTAACAAAATGTGGTGGGAAGTTCCTGCCCGGGCATCCGGCAATATCTATTGTACGGCCACCCGGTGGTAGAACCGCTCACCCTCCGCTTCCAGCACCAGTACATACATGCCGGCGGGAAGTTGGCTTACGGGCAGGCCTGCGCTTCCCCGGAAGGGTTTTTGCAGCATGAGCCTGCCTTCCGCAGAAAACAGCCAGGCATGAGCCTTCGGGCCGGCCCCGGCCCCTTGCCAGGCCATGTTCAGCACTTCCTCTGCCGGGTTGGGGAAAACGAGAAAGCCCCGCTTTCCGGCGGGTTCCCCGGCGCCGGTGACGGAGCCTTCCATGTAAAAGGAAAAGGCCTGGCTCAGCTGCCCGCCACAGCGGTTGATGGCCGCCACCCGCCAGAAGTAGGCCCCGCCCGGCAGGCCGCTGGTGAGGGTATAGTAGTTTTGCGCCACCATATCTTTTACGACGAGGCCTTCGAAAGAAATATCCGTAGAGATTTCGATCTGGAAGGAGTCCGCATTGGGTGCGGGTGACCAGCTGAAGAACAGTTCGCCCTGAAAGAGCGGTGAATTATCATCGGGCGTGAACAGCAGCGGCGCCTCCGGCGGTTCGGCGGCCTGCAGCTGCATGAGGTGGTAAAAAGAGTGCAGGCTGTCTGCGGCAGCCAGAATCAGCGGAAACTGGCCGGGCTGGCTGAGGCCGCTCAGGTAAAGGGTGGCGTTCTGGCCCGGCAAAGCGGGGTTGGGAGAAAAGGTGGCAGTGGCTCCCTGGGGAACGCCGATGAGGTGCAGGCTGGCCGGGCCGTCGAAGCCCGCCCCTACGTAAAAGCTGAAGGACGCCGGCTGCCCTGTGCAGGCTTCCAGGACGCCGGGCAGGCCGAAAATCCGGGCTTCCCGCGGGTAAGTACGGCACAGGTTGAGTTGCCAGCCGTTGAGCTGGCCTCCATCCTGGCCCTGGTGGTCCACGACGGTCAGCCTCCACGCGCCGGCAACGGGTTCGCCGATCAGGGCGGAGAGGGGGGTGGTGGGGCGAAAAACGCCCTCGATGGCCGGCGGGCCTATATCGCAGGCCGCTTCGAAGTCGGCCTGGGTATTGGGTGCATCATCGGCAAAACCCAGGAACAGGCCCGAACCCCAGCAGCCGTAATAAATGGCGGGCACGCCGGGCCGGTGAAAAAGCTGAACGGTAGTGCCTGAAGGCGACCGCAGAAAAGCCGAGAGGTCTCCGACATAGGTGTGTTCGATATCTATGTTGCTCAGGCTGATGGAAGCCACCGTGCCCCCCTCCGGGATGAAAATCTCCGAATGGGCTACCGAAATGCCATCAGGAGAGATGGGGTGGGGGCCGTCGGAAGAAACAGGCGCCTGGCAGGTGATTGCCGAAGTGTGCCAACGGGCCGGGGCGGACCAGGGCCCGGGCCCGCAGGCGTTGCTGGCGCGCACCCGGCTGTAATAGGTGGAAAGGGGATCGAGCACGATATCGCTGCAACTGTAACCCGGCAGGGCGATAAGGCTGGCGACGATGATGCTGAAGCTGGAATCGGCGGCAACCTGGAGTTCGTAAGTGTCGGCCTGGGAAACGGGGGCCCACTGGAAGCCAGGGGCCAGAGGCAGGCCGGCCTCCCCATCGGCCGGCGAGAGCTGGGCCGGCGCCGCCGATAGTTGGACGGCCGCGGTAAAGCCGGCTTCGGCCGTGGTTGAATAGCCGCCGGCTTCGGCGATGACCACGAAGTTTATCACCCCCGATGGCGGGCTGGCGCCCGTCATGGAAACCCACAGGCTGGCAGTGCTGCCCGGCGGGGCCGGATTGGGGCTGAAGGTGGCCGTTGCGCCGGCCGGCAGGCCCTGTACGCTCAGGCTTACCGGCCCGGTGAAAGCCTCTGCTATTTCAAGCGCGAAGTTCGCGGCGCCCGGAAGGCAGACCGCGTCCTGAGGGCCATTCACCGAAATGGTTGCGGTGCAATACGATAACCAGCGCCCGTCCAGATAAGCCGCATTGGTGTTGTCGGGGTCGAGCCAGTCCCTGAGCCTGTTGGAGGGCTGGCCGCCGCCGTTCCAGGAGTAGCGGAACCAGCCGAAAGCGTCATAGAGGTTATTGCTGCAACTGGCCGATCCGCCGTGCAGCTGCCCGACGATGCGTTGCCGCCGGTCGAAGAGCGGCGCTCCGGAAGAGCCGCTCTCCGTAGAGCCGATATCCCAGTCGGGGACGATGAGGTGGTTGCCGTTGCTCACCGGGTTGCTTCCGCTGCCCCAGGCGCCGGCGTAGGTGTCCTGAAAAGAAAATGAAATGCGCTTTTCCGCTCCGTCCGGATGGTGGATGCAGGCCAGGGTGTCCTGCGGTGGGGAAGCTTCGCGCGACCAGCCTGCAAAATAGGCGTTTGCAGCCGTGGGGATGGGGTCGTCCAGCTCCAGCAACGTAAAATCGGTGCCTTCAAATGCAGCCCGAAACAAAGCGCCCGTGTTGAACAAAGCCAGCTGGCCGTCGCCGGGGCCGCCGCTGGCCGCCGTGCCGGGCTGCCGGCAGTAGCTGTTCTGGTAATTCCAGTAGGCCACCAGAGAAGGAGCATTAGTAGCCGTGACATTGCAGTGGTAGGCGGTCATGAAGTAGGGGGTGCAATCCTGCCGGGTATTGTTGACCAGGAAGCCGGTGCAGAAGGTGTCGCCTCCCAGGCCGTAAACCGCCACCGACTGTATGGCGTCGCGGTAGAGGTCCACGATGCTCCAGCCATTGGATGGGCCACATATCACATCGAGGTTACAGGCGCCCGAAAGCAATGCCGGAAAGCCCAGGAAATCGTGGTTTACGCTGGCCAGCCGCAGCCGGATGTTCATCCGCTCCCGCGCCGGCGCCTGCACCTCCAGCACGGCCTCGTCGCCGGCCAGCACCGGCGTCCACAATTGCTGGTGGGTTTCATTGTCGGAAGGGGAAAAGGGGCCCAGGATGTTTTTAGCTCCGGGATCGTAAATGAGCAGCCGGGCGCCGGGCGGCATGTAGTATTCCAGGAAGCCGAAATTGAGGGAAAAAGCGCCCCGGGACCGTATCCGCAAACGCCAGACGGCCGTGCTGTCGGGAAGCTGTTCCCAAAGGCCGTGGCTTTCCGGGTTGATGTCCACTTCGAAGGATTCGGCGAATCGCGGCGCCAGGCCGGGGCTCCGGCGCGCCAGCTCCGCCTCCAGGAGGGCCTGGTTGTCGATTGGCGGCATGATCACGAGCTCCACTTCCGGCAGGGGGACGGAGGTGGCTGCTATCTCCTGCCCCGGCGCCTGGGCGCGGATGGCGGGCAGGGAAAAAGCAATGGCAAAGATGCTGACGATCAGGCGCTTCATCTGGTAACTGATATCCTCTATTCCAAAGATAACAGTTTATTAACCGCACCGCCAAAGGGATTGTTTCTTTCTGCTGGTAAAAGACAAAGCTGCCGGAACCCCGCTTATTGCCCTGCCAGAAAGACGGCATTGCTGAACAGCAACTTCCCGTTTTCCCAGAAACCGCGGAAGAGCGGGTTGTCGACGAAATAGGCTGCTGCGCCCCGCCCCTTGGGTTCGAGGGCGAAAACGACGGAATTTCTGGTGTTTTCCTTTGCCTTATAACCGGCGAAGCCAATGGCTTCCACTTCTTCCCCGATATAACCGACGTTCCAGGTGTCTTTCAGCAGTTTGTAAAACCTGCTGCTCGTTTTGAGGGAATAATAATCCTGCCCCAGGCCGAAGGCCAGAGGGTGGGTGCGGTCGAGTTCCACCTTGAAGATGGCGCCCGGGATGTCGAGGCTGAGGTAGCGGCGCGACTGCCCGGCGTAGGGCTCCAGCCGGCGGTCCAAACCGTCTTTTTCGTGCTGGGTGCGGGCCTGGTCTTCTTCTTCCGGGGAAGCATAACGCGAAAGGCTGAAACCGGTTTTGCCTTCCAGGGCGGACAGGGCGGCGCCGATGGCGATGAGCCGCCCGCCCCTGTTTATCCATTGGTTGAGGGCCGTCAGGGTTTCGTCGCTGAGGTTGTACTGGCCTTCCGGCAAAATGAGGAGGTTGAAAGCATCGAGTTCAATCCCGGAGAGGTTTTTGGCGGCGAAGAGGTGTACGGGGTATTCCAGTTGCTGTTCGAAAAAGTTCCACAATTCGCCGGCGCTGGAAGAGTAGGTGTTTTCCCCGAAGAGCATGGCGATCTTAGGTTTTTGGATGAAGGCGAGGCTGGCGGAACCCAGGTCGAAGCCGCTGTCGGAGAAACCGGTGGAAACGGCCGTAATGGGTTGTTCATAGGCTTGCGCCAGGCTGGCGACCACTTCCCGGAAAGCCGCAGGCTCCATTTTGCGGTTGTCGGCCGCAGTGATCACCAGGGTGCCGGCGGGGTATTCCCGCCCTTCGATTGAAAAAGCACCGATGGCGTATCGGGCCCTGACGTCCTTTTGAAGCAATGCCCCGAGGAAACGGGCGCTCTGGAAAGACGTCCAGTCCGCCAGATAGGCGTAGGGGTTTTCCACGGCGGCCAGATTGTTGCTGTACGGGCTGAAATCGAATTCGGAAGCGGGTTCCAGCCGCTGTTTGGCGGCGTATGTTTCCAGCCCATAGGCATAGGGGAGGCTCCAGGCGGTGATGTCGTAGGTCAGGGTGTCCTCCAGTTCGGGCTCGGGTTCGAGCAGCACCTGCGCCAGCACGGAAAGGGGCTGGTAGGCGCTCACCACCAGGTCGCCGGCTCTGACCTGTACGGTTTCTTCTTTCCCGCTTTGATAGTTCAAAGCGCTGAGGCTGATTTCCCTTCCGGCGCGGCCGTAGCGGATGTTGTTTTTGTCGAGCAGGCTGCAGAAGGCTTTGAGCTTGCCCCGGGCATTGTCGCCCCGGATGATGAAAGCCTTGTAGGCGCCGGTGGGATTGTTGTTGGCCCGAGAGAAGTAGGCCTGGAAATTTTCAATCAGCCGGCCGGCATTGCGGGAAGCCATCTCAACGGTTGACAGGGCCGTGGTGGTATGGTGGGCGATGCGGTCCTGCAGGGTCAGGGTGTCGCCGTTCTCCAGTTGGTAGGCGCGCCCGGCAATGCCGTGCCCGGCCTGTTCATAGGTCATGCCGATCGCGCCGTTGAAGGTGGGGTAGGTATCGCCATAGCTGGGGTACAGCAGGTCGAAGTCTTCGCGGGTGAAATACAACCAGCCCTGCCGGTCGAAGTACCTGGCGTTGTTTCTGCCGATCTCGAACTGGAAATCCGCCTGCCAGTCGGTGATGTAAGCGTGATAAGGGGAAGCGGCCGGGGCGAAATAGTAGGGGTGGTTGGGAAATTGTTCGTGGTAATCGACGTGGATGTGGGGCATCCATTGGTGGTAAATGGCGAGGCGCTGCCGGGTTTCCACCTGCGTCTGCCAGGCCCAGTCGCGGTTGAGGTCAAAGAAGTAGTGGTTGGTGCGGCCGCCGGGCCAGGGCTCGTCGTGTTCGAAGGTGTCTCCGTCGGGGTCGGGCCAGCGGGAGGCCACCTGGAGGTGCCAGTTGGTGTAGCGGGCAAAACCGTCGGGGTTGAGGGCGGGGTCCAGGATGACGATGGTGTTCTGGAGCCACTGCTGCGCCTGCCGGTTGTCGGGGCGCACCAGTTCATAGAGGGTGGACAGGGCGCTCTCCGGCCCGCCGGCTTCGTTGCCGTGCACGCCGCAGCTCAGCCAGGCGATGGCGCGGTCGAGGGCCGGCTGAACATCCCCTTTCAGCAGGCCGGTGCGCCGCAGGTTGTTCTGGCGGATATCATCCAGCCGGGCCAGGTTGTCGGGCGAGGAGATAAAGGCCAGCATCAGGGGCCGGCCTTCCTGGGAGTTCCCGTACTGTGTGAGCAACACGTTCTGGCTGTTGGCGGCCACGTGGCGGAAGTAGTCAACCACCAGATGGTGGGGGGTGAATTGCCGCCCGTGCCCGTGCGGCAGGAATTCGCCCGGGGAAAGGAGCTGGGCGTTTGCCGGTGCGCCGGAGGCCAGAAGAACAGCCAGGAAAAGCAGGAAACGCTGCATGGGTGTCAATGTTTTGTGCGTACGGCAGGCCTCGGCCCGCCAATGAGTTTCGACAATAGCTTGCGTGCTGTTGCCATAGCGGACAAAAATAGGGAAAAGTGGCGCAAACTTCAGCTTGCAGCGCCTAAAGATCGCAGGCTGGAGCCTGTGGCGCACTGACAAACTGTCACCTTAAACCACTTTTGCGCTCATGGCATTTATTTTGTAGAAGAGTTGTTAAAACAAGTTCTTTATGAGGATAGATTGACTTTTTTCGATTAGTCCATCAATGGTTTAACTCCAAAAAAGTTGATTATGACAGTGATGAGAAAGTATGCCAACCTTTGGCTTTCGGCCCTGGTCGCCCTGTTTGTGACGGGAAGCACCCTCGCTCTGTATAGCTGGTTTCGGAATGAGGGCCGAACCGTCAAGGTGGAACACATTTCCGGTTCGCCGGCAAAAGGTGTGGCCTGGACGGTGGACAAAAACGGGGATATCATCCCCCTCGATTTCACCAAAACCGTTGAGCAGGTAGTGGACGCGGTGGTGTTCATCCAGTCCACCCAGGCAGTTTCGGCCGGGGGCGGGCAGGCCGGCCCCAACGATTTCCGCGGGCAGTTGCCCAGCCCCTTCCGCGATTTCTTCGGCGATCCCGAAACCAACCCCTTCTTCCGCTTTGAACAACCCGGCCCGCAATTGCGGGTGGGCGCCGGCTCGGGCGTCATCATCAGCGAGGATGGTTACATCGTGACGAACAACCACGTTGTGGCCGATGCCGACGACCTGGAAGTGACCTTGTCCGACAACCGCACCTTTAAGGCTACGGTAGTAGGAACCGACCCCAGCACCGACCTGGCGCTCATCCGGATCAAGGCGGAGGGCCTGCGCACTATCCCTTTCGTCAATTCCGATGACGTAAAAGTCGGCGAATGGGTGCTGGCCGTGGGCAATCCCATGGGGCTGAACTCCACCGTGACCGCCGGCATCGTCAGCGCCAAGGCGCGCAACCTCAACCTGCTGCGCGAACAGTATGCCGTGGAAAGCTTTATCCAGACCGACGCGGCCATCAACCCCGGCAACAGCGGCGGCGCACTGGTCAACCTGGAAGGGGGGCTGGTGGGCATTAACACCGCTATCGCCAGCCCCACCGGCGCCTACGCGGGTTATGGTTTCGCCGTGCCGGGCAATATCGTCAATAAAGTGGTGGAAGACCTGCTGAAGTACGGCCTCGTGCAGCGCGGCGTGCTCGGCATCATGATCCGCTCGGTTGATGGCAACCTCGCCAGGGAAAAAGGCCTGGAAGTTTCCAGCGGGGCCTACGTCGACAGCCTGCTTGAAAACAGCGCCGCCGGCGCCGCCGGCATTCAGCCCGGCGACGTCATCGTCGGAATCAACGACAGGGCCATCAAATCTTCTCCGGAGCTCCAGGAAATGGTCGCCCGCTACCGCCCCGGCGATAAGGTGAGCGTCAAGGTGAACCGCAAGGGCAGGGAAAAGGCCTTTGAAGTGGCTCTGAACAACCGCCAGGGCAGCACTGCACTGGTGCAGAAGGAAAAACAGGAAGGGCTCGCCATGCTCGGCGCGGAATTCGAAACCGTGGAGCCCGGCCTGGCCCGGAAGCTGGATATCGATGGCGGGGTGAAGGTTAAAAAAATCAACCCGGGCAAATTGCGCAAATACACGAACATGCGCGAGGGCTTCATCATTACCAAAGTGGATGGCCAAAAGATCAGCTCCGTGGATGCTCTGTCCAAAGCCCTCGAAAACAAATCGGGGGGTGTGATGCTGGAAGGAGTGTATGAGGATATCCCGGGCGTGTATTATTATGCTTTCGGGATGTAGGTTTCGAAAAACTCTTTCCGGGCGATGCGGTAAACTTCGCTGAAATCGGGTGGGCTGGCCAGGAAATCGCCGAGGCAGGCCTTCATGGGGTTTTTCCAGGGCGCCTCGAACCAGAAGGTTTCAGGAAGGGCCAGCCTTTCCAATATTTCTGAGCTCAACTCCAGGGCTACGATTTTTCCTTTGGGCTCGTATTCGTCGAACCCGCCTTCTCCGCTTTTGATGAGGGTGTACTTCTGGTGAAAGGCGGCGGGTTTGACAATGTACGACTCCCCGGCCTCCGTTTTATTGATGATGATGTAATCGCCTTCCTCGGCCTCGTTTACCGTTTCCAGTCCGCTGTCGGTGACTGTTGCCACAGTTTCTCCGGCCGCAGCCTTGCGGGCCAGTACGTTCAGTTTTTTTGAAAAAACGCTCCCTTCCGCTTTCAGCAGGGGTAAGGCGCGGCTTTTTAATTCTTCCTGTGATAACATATCCTGTTAAATTGATGCTTCAGTACACTGCCTCCACCACTTTTCTGATCGTATCCGAATCGCCCATGGTGTAGTAATGCAGGCAGGGCGCTCCCCTTTCCTTGAGTTCTTTCGACTGCTGGATGCACCACTCGATGCCAGCCTCGGTGCGCGCCTCGGCGCTTTTGGCCTTTGTGATGCCCTCGACGAGTTCTTCGGGCAGGTCGACGTGGAAGATGCGGGGGATGGAGTTGAGCTGATGCAGTTTGGTCAGAGGCTTCAGCCCCGGCACGATGGGCACGGTAATGCCCATTTCCCGGCATCGGCTGACGAAGTCGAAGTATTTCCTGTTGTCAAAAAACATCTGGGTGACGATGTAGTCGGCGCCGGCCTCGATCTTGGCCTTGGTCTGTATCAGGTCGAAATCCAGGTTGGGCGATTCGAAATGTTTTTCCGGGTAGCCGGCTACGCCGATGCAGAAATCGGTTCTGACCCCATTGTCGATATCATCGTCCAGGTATTTGCCCTTGTTCATATCCACGATCTGCCTGACCAGGTCGATGGCATAGTTGTGGCCGCCTTCCTCGGGCACGAATTTGCCCTCGAACTGCCGCGCGTCACCGCGGATGGCCAGCACATTATTGATGTTGAGGAAATTCAGGTCGATCAGGGCGTTTTCGGTATCTTCCCGCGTAAAACCGCCGCAGATGAGATGCGGGACGGCATCTACGCCGTAGCGGTGCATGATGGCGGCGCAGATGCCCACCGTGCCGGGCCGCTTCCGGATCGCCACCTTCTCGTAATAACCACTCGACCGCTTTTTGTAGAGGAACTCCTCGCGGTGGTAGGTCACATCAATAAATGGCGGCTTGAACTCCATAAGCGGGTCGAGGGTGTCGAAAATGGCCTGCATACTGCCGCCCTTCAGGGGGGGAAGTACTTCGAAGGATATAAGGGCCTGGCCTTTTGCTTTCTCGAAGTATTCTGTGACTTTCATTCTTTGGGTTCTTAAAACGCATCTTTTGTCGGGGGGTAAAAATACGCATTCCGCAGCTTTATTACCAGCAGGTATGCCAAAGCCGTTTGTCGCATTTTTTTCGCTATTGGCCGTCTGCCCTTGACACGTCAGGTTTATTCCTGTATTTTTGACTAAACGTTCGGTCAATTAAAAAAAGTGCATGTCGCCACGCAGCAAGCAACAGAATGAGGTGATCCGCCAGAAGAGCATTGAAGCGATCCGGGAGGCGGCGCTGGAGTTGTTTGCCCGCAACGGATACCACAGCACATCCATCAGCCAGATCGCGGCCGGCGCCGGTGTTTCGAAAGGGCTTCTGTACAACTACTTTGAAAGCAAGGAAGCCCTGCTGCGGGATATTATCATGGAGGTAGTGGCGCTGGGCGATACTTTCATGAGCCGGATAAGGGCCGCCACCGACGATGGGGCGGAGCAGATCAGGATGCTGGTCGAAGCTTCCTTCTCTGCGGTGCAGCAGAACCGGCATTACTGGAAACTCATGGCCGCCCTTTCCCTGCAAACCGACGCCCTGTCCGGGCTGATGCCCATGCTGAAAGAAAAGCAGGAAGAAAACCTTCGGGCCATCGCCGAAATGTTCCGGAAAACGGGCGCCGCCAGGGCCCGGGAAATGGCTTATTACTTCAGCGCCGTGCTGGACGGGGTCTTGATGCACTACATGCAACTCGGGGGCAACTACCCGATCGAAGAAATGAAATCTCTGGTGCTGGAGCGCTTTTTGCCGGAGTGCTGAAAGCATATTCCCAATGCGCCTGCCCAACATCAGCCAATAAAAAAACCGAAATCCTGATGAAACATTTTCTTGCTGTTCTGATCATCCTCACTGCCGGCGCGGGCTGGAATGGCTTTGCCCAGACAGGCAAAAGCCTCACCGCCAAAGAGATCGTACAGAAGGCCGACGCCAAAGCCCGCGGCGAATACAGCATCGGCGAGATCAAAATGACCATCGTGCGCCCAACCTGGAGCCGGGAAATGACTATGAAAAGCTGGTCCAGGGGCACGGAATACGCCCTCATCCTCGTTACGGCGCCGGCCCGCGACAAGGGCACGGCTTTCCTCAAACGCGAAAAAGAGATATGGAACTGGCAGCCTTCCATAGACCGGACCATCAAGCTGCCGCCGTCCATGATGATGCAGTCCTGGATGGGTTCCGACTTCACGAACGACGACCTGATCAGGGAATCGTCTATTGTAGAGGATTATACCCACAAGCTGGCGGCATCCGAAACCATTGAAGGCCGGGAGTGCTACAAGGTCGAACTGACGCCAAAAGATGACGCCCCGGTCGTCTGGGGTAAAATCACGAGCTGGATCGACAAAAAGGACTTTATGCAGATGAAAGCCGAATTCCGGGATGAAGAAGGTTTTCTGGTGAATACCATGTACGGCAAGAATGTCAAAGAACTGGGCGGCCGCCTCCTGCCTTCGAGAATGGAGGTCATCCCCGCTGACGAGCCTGGCAACAAAACGATCGTGGAGTACCTGAGCCTGGATTTTAACAAGCCGATCGATGTTTCTTTCTTCTCCATTCAGAACCTGAAGCGGGTGAAGTAGGTGGCTGGGGAGTAGTGAGGGAAATGGCTATATTGCTATATTGCTATATTGCTATATGGTTATATGGTTATATGGTTATATGGTTATATGGCTATATGGCTATAGGGTAATGGCTATATGGCTGACATGCCGGGGTGTTGGCATCTTAAGGAACTCCGTAACTATAAACAAGCAATCCGATGTTATTCAGACTGGCCTGGCGCAATATCTGGCGCAATAAGCGGCGCACGCTGATCACCATGGCGTCCATCCTGTTTGCCGTGTTGTTTGCCACCTTTATGGAGTCCATGCAGAAAGGGGCGTGGGATCACATGATCAGCAGTGTGGTCAACTATTATTTCGGCTTTGCGCAGGTGCACCAGAAAGGCTACTGGGAAGAGCAGTCCATCGACAAGGCTTTCCCTCTGGCGGATTCCCTGATGCAGCTGGAGGCCCGGAACGCCAGGATACAGAAAGTAATCCCGCGGATCGAGTCGTTCGCGCTGGCCTCGACAGGCAACAACACCTCCGGCGTACTGGCCATCGGCATTGACCCTCTGGCCGAAAACAGCATGACCAACCTGGGCGGCCGGCTTTCGAAAGGGAAGTACCTGGAGCGCGGCGAGGCTGCCGCCCTGCTCGCCGAAGGCGTGGCGAAACACCTGGGCGTCGGCCTTGGCGATACCATCGTGCTGATCAGCCAGGGCTACCACGGCGTCAATGCAGCGGGTAAATACCCGGTGAAAGGGCTGGTGAACTTCGGCTCGCCGGAGCTGAACAAACAGATGGTGTACCTGCCGCTTGAAGAAGCCCAGCATTTCTACGGCGCTCCCGGCATGGTGACCTCCATAGCCCTGAAAATCGGCAGCCAGGATGATATCAGGCCCGTGGTCCGATCGCTGTATCAGGCCCTGGACACCTCGGTTTACGAAGTGATGGACTGGCAGGAGATGCTGCCCGACCTGGTGCAGGCCAAATCTCTGGACAGCGCCGGCAACATCATCGTTTACTTCATCCTATACCTCATTATCGCCTTCGGCATTTTCGGCACCATCCTGATGATGACGAAGGAGCGGGAATACGAGTTCGGCGTGCTCATTTCCATCGGCATGCACCGTTGGCAACTGGGGGTCGCCGTGTGGATGGAAGTGGTGATGCTGGGATTGGTGGGAGCCCTGGCCGGCATCCTGGCCAGCCTGCCGTTTGTCTGGTGGTTCAATATCCACCCCCTACGCTTCACAGGAGATTACGCCTCTGCCTTGGAAAACTGGGGTTTTGAGCCCATTTTCCCCACCCTCTTGTCGCTGCGCATCTTCATACAACAGGCCCTGCTGGTCTTTATCCTGACCGCGGTGCTGGCCGCTTACCCGATATACAAAATCGGCAAGCTGAAACTCGTGCAGGCGATGAGGGGCTAAGTAGTTGGACAGTAACTCATACTGCTTTGGAAATACGGCGTCAATAGCATTGTTCCTGGGGCTAGGGTCATATTGTTGGATTGTTATATTGTTCTGCTAAATATGTCCTTAGTCACTAAACAGTGGGCAGTATGCCAGTACGTCCGTGCCCGGGAAGCGGGGAGCAGAGCGAAACGGACGGAGTCATGCTGAAACCCTGAAACCTTAAACGTAGAACCCGCCTCCGCATGGCCCGATAGCCACAGGACTGACGGGAGAAGCAAACAACCATAACGATGATACCAATAATGGCATGGCGGAACATCTGGCGCAACACCACGCGCAGCCTGGTCGTGATCGGGGCGGTGGCCATCGGAATATGGGCGGCCATTTCGCTGTCCGGTTTTGCGGCCGGCATGATGAAAAGCTATATCAATAATTCCGTTCAGCATATTATTTCCCATATCCAGGTACACCATCCGGGCTTTCTGGAGGAGTATGATGTCGAATATGCCCTGCGGGACGCTCCGGCCGTTGAGCAGCTTATCCGTTCGGAACCCGGGGTGAAGGCGGTGAGCGTGCGCTCTTTGTCGAGCGCGATGATCTCTTCGGCCAAGGGCGCCCGGGGCGTGCGCGTCAAAGGCATAGTGCCCGGCGATGAAGCCCGGGTCAACGCCCTGGATGAGAAGATCAGGGAAGGAGAATACCTCTCGGATGAGATGAAGAACCCCCTGCTCATCAGCACCGATCTGGCGGAAAAGCTCAATGTGAAGCTGCGCTCCAAGGTGGTGCTCACCTTTCAGGACATGGAGGGGGAAATAACGGCAGCTGCTTTCCGCATTGCCGGCCTTTTCGACACCGGCAACAACCCCTTTGACGAAGCCCACGTGTTCGTCCGCCGCGATGACCTCAACCGCCTGCTGGAGCCCGCCAACAGCAGCAGCTACGACATTCCGCCCGGGGCCCTGGCCCACGAAATTGCCCTCATGGCCGGCGACGTGCGCCAGGTGGACGCCATTGCGGAAAGCCTGCAGAAAAAGCTGCCGGGCCTGGATGTGCAAACCTACCGGCAGCTTTCACCCGACCTGGAACTCTATGAAGGGCAGATGACCACAGTTTCGATCATCTATCTGGCCATCATCATGCTCGCCCTGGTGTTCGGCATCATCAACACCATGCTCATGGCCGTGCTCGAACGCATCAAGGAACTGGGCATGCTCATGGCCATCGGGATGAACAAGCCGCGGGTGTTCCGGATGATCATGCTGGAGGCCGTCCTGCTGGGCGCAGTGGCCATGCCGGCCGGTATGCTGCTGGGGTATTTAACCATCGCTTACATTGGAGCCAATGGGATCGACCTCTCCATGTATGGCGACACGATGGAAGAATTCGGCATGTCTAACATTATCTATTTCGAGATCGAACCGGTGGTTTACTGGCAGGTAGCCATCGGCGTATTCCTGACGGCCGTGCTGGCCTCGGTCTATCCCGCCTGGAAGGCCATAAAGCTGCGGCCTGTCGAGGCGCTGCACAAGATATGAAACTGAAAACCCTATGTTCAAACGCTTTTAAATAGTTCGGGAATGAAAGTCATCACCACCACCGGCGTCACCAAAGTGTACAACCCCGACAAGATACCCGTCCAGGCCCTCAGTGGCGTTGACCTGAGAATCGAACAGGGCGAGTTTACGGCCATTGTGGGCCCTTCCGGTTCGGGGAAAACCACGCTGCTGAACATCATCGGCGGGCTGGACCGGCCTACCAGCGGCGACGTGGACATCGGCGGCGAAGACATTGACGCCATGAGCGACAACAAACTCATCGATTTCAGGAAGAATCACATCGGTTTTGTCTTCCAGGCCTACAACCTCATTCCGGTGCTGACGGCGCGTGAGAACGTGGAATTTGTCATGCTGCTTCAGAACCGCCCTAAAAAAGAACGGCGGGAGCGGGCCGAAGAGCTGCTGCGCGCCGTGGGCCTGGAAGATAAAATGGACAAGCGCCCGGCGGAGTTGTCGGGCGGGCAGCAGCAGCGGGTGGCTATCGCCAGGGCTCTGGCCCCGAAACCCAACTTCATTCTGGCCGACGAACCTACCGCCAACCTCGACTCCGTTTCCACCGCCAACCTGCTGGACATCATGGCGCGCCTCAATAGGGAGGAGGACATCACCTTCGTCTTCTCCACCCACGACCAGCGCGTCATCGACCGCGCCCGCCGGGTAATCACCCTGGTGGACGGGAAAGTGGCCTCGGACGAGGTGAGAGGGGGAGGAGGGAAAATGTGAAAGGCGGAAGTGGGAAGGTTTACCCGAACGCGAGCGAAGCGAGTGGGCGGGGCGGAAGGGGGCAAAAAAACGGACAGAACACTGATGAAAAAGCTGTTATTCTTTATACTGCTGGCTTTGCCCGCCTTGCTTTCCGCCCAGGATGAGGAGCAGGAAAGCCTGGAGGTGAGCGGTTACATCAAGAACATGCAAACCATGCTGTTCTACAACCTGGGTGGTGGGCTGGACGATTCCTACCAGCAGTTAAACCTCATTCACAACCGCATCAACACCACCTGGCAGCCCAGTGGAGCACTCAAACTGCGGGCCGATCTGCGCACCCGCGTATTCTACGGGGATTTGTCTGCATTTCAGGGCTTCGACACCCTGAGCTATGGACAAATCATCGATAATGAAAACAACGATTACTTCGACCTCTCGCTGGTATTGCTGGATGAAGATTCCTGGGTTGTCCACAGCATGATTGACCGCCTGTACCTGGAGTACATTAAGGGCGACTGGGAGGTGCGCCTCGGCAGGCAACGCATAAACTGGGGCATCAGTACGGTGTGGAACCCGAACGATATTTTCAACGCCTTTTCCTTTACCGACTTCGATTACGAGGAGCGCCCCGGGAGTGACGCCCTGCGCATCAAACGCTACACCGGTTTCGCCTCCAGCGTAGAGGTGGCGGTGCGCATGTTTGACGATTTCGATGAAGCGGCCTTTGCCGGGCTTTGGAAATTCAACAAAGGCACTTACGATTTTCAGGTACTGGGCGGTTACGCCCGCCGGGATCTGGTGCTGGGCGGCGGCTGGGCAGGCAACCTGGGCAATGCCGGGCTGAAGGGGGAGCTCACCTATTTCCATCCCCTGGAGCGGGAGGAGAACAAGGCTGCCTTCGCCGCTACTATCGGGCTGGATTATTCCTTTTCCAACTCCCTCTACATCAATGCCGGCTACCTCTTCAATGACAATGATCAGAGCCGGCAAAGCGGAGCGGTCAGCGTGATCAACCTGTTCGGCTTCGAGCTTTCGGCCCGAAATCTGTACCCCTATCGCCATGCCATCTTCAGCCAGTTTTCCTACCCCATTACCCCCCTGCTCAACGGCAGTGCGGCGCTCATTTACAGCCCGGTGGATGTGCACGCCCTCTTCCTCAACCCCGTGCTCACCCTGTCAGTCAAGGAGAACTGGGACATCGACCTGGTCGGGCAGATCGTCATGGACAAGGAGGACAGCGGCTACAGGAGCCCTTTACAGGCCGCTTTCTTCAGGCTGAAGTTCAGTTATTAACCTCCGTGGCTTCTGCCCGATGCTGACATAAGTCATTCAATTCCAGTGAGCAAACTCATAGGAGAGCCCACATATAGGATTTAGATTGATTTACTGTTAAACCCTAAACTCGGGACCATGAAAAAGCATATCTGTGTATGTGCCGCCGCTCTTTTGTTTTCCGCAGGCGCTCTGTGGGGACAGTATACGAGCCAGGGGAATTTCATGATCGGCTCCACCTTCGGCCTGTCTGCGGCCAACTCCACCATCACCCAGAAGACAGAAGGGGGCAATGTTTCCACTGAAAACCCCACCTACATCCAGCTGGGCATTGCTCCATCAGTGGGATATTTCCTCGTTGACCAGTTCGGGCTTGGCATAGGCCTGGACTACACCTTCAACCAGGTGCGCAAAAGCAAAGACGACCGGAATGAAGACAGCGACATCCTCTTCGGCCCCTTCGCCCGCTATTACCTGCCCTTCACCGATGACATGGCCTTTTTCCTGGAAGCCAGTTTCGGCTTCGGCAATTCCCGAGACGATATGGAGGTCGGGGGGCAGCCCCAGAATATCCGAACCAATATCACGGCTTTAGGCATCGGCCCGGGGCTCACCATCTTTTCTACCAGCGCTGTGGGCATCGAGGCTTTGTTCAAATACAACTACGCCCGCAGCACTTTCGATACCAATATCGGGGGCTTTTCCGCCAAGACCACGACCGA
Source organism: Bacteroidota bacterium (assembly GCA_963169455.1). Classification (GTDB taxonomy): domain Bacteria; phylum Bacteroidota; class Bacteroidia; order Chitinophagales; family Saprospiraceae; genus JACJYE01. Next base: position 29,094 of record CAUJDW010000087.1, read on the forward strand.
AACCAGCCAGTTCGACTTTTCGGTAGGCATGCGCTTTTATTTCAGCGGCATCCAGAAGGCGAGCAAGGCGCCAAGCCAGCGCCTGTACTGAGGGCCAGCGCAAATTGCCTCCTTGTAAGGCAAGGTAAGCAGGAAGATACTGAGGGCGCTCCGGAAAGTATTTTACACGGAGATTCACGGAGAATTCACAGAGGTTCACAGAGTTAACTCATTGAATGCCATTACTTCGTGTGGTTCGGTGTCTCCTCTGTGTGGCTCCGTGTCGAAAAACCATGCTTTCCGGAGCAGACTCAATACTCCATTATTCCATTCGCCTCCTCCCCATCCAATATTCCCGTTTTTTTCCCAACTTTCGGATCGGATTGAAAGGCAAGCATAAAAGCCCTTTTGTGAGGTTTTTTGACAAAAAACGGAACACATTGAACAAGCCAAGAGTGGCGGCAGCCACATCGATTCCGGAAGGCGCCGGCTGGAAGAGCTGGGCGGTGCTCATCCTGCTCAGCGGGATTTGGGGAACCTCCTATATACTCATCAAAAAGGGGCTGGAAGCCTTTTCGCCTACACAGCTCGCCTGCCTGCGGCTGTCGGTTGCTTCGGTGTCCTTCTTCCCCCTTTTGCTTCAGCGCTTTTCCCGCATCGACTGGGCGCGCTGGAAGGCATTGCTGGGCGTAGGGCTTCTGGGCTTTGGCATTCCCGCATTCCTTTTTGCGGCGGCGCAGGCCCGGATCAGCAGTTCCATGGCCGGGGTGCTCAATTCCCTGTCGCCGCTGTTTACCCTGATACTGGGCATTATGTTCTTCGGGCTGAAGGCATCGCGGGCAAAAGGCCTGGGGGTGCTGGTGGGGCTGGGGGGTGCTGCCCTGCTTATCCTTCTCGGTGAAGAGGCGGGTATGGGGAGCGAACCCTGGTACGGGATGCTGGTGGTGCTGGGCGCGATTTGTTACGCCGGCAGTTCCAATGTCGTAGGCGCCCACCTGCGCGATATGAACTCCGTCACCATCAGCGCCGCTGCTTTTGCCATGATCGGGCTGCCGGCCATCGCCTACCTGTTCTCGACGGATTTTCTCGCGGTGATGGCCCATGAGCCGGGCGCCTGGCGGGCCTTCGGGGCAGTCACCCTCCTGGCGCTTTTCAGCACCGTTCTGGCTTCCGTCATCTTTTTCCGCCTGGTGCAGTGGACGACGCCGGTTTTTGCTTCCATGATCAGCTATCTGGTGCCCATCGTTGCCGTGGCCTGGGGGGCTTTTGACGGAGAGCCCGTCACCCTCATCCATTTCATGGGCATGGCGCTGATCCTTTCCGGCGTCTATCTGGTGAAAAAGTAGGTGCTCCTTCGCAGCAATACCTGGAACGCAGGCCTGCCGCCCGCAACGCAAGCAAAGCCTCTCAAAGGGCTCGTTGGTTATTATTTCGCGGGCTGAAGCCGCAAAACTGCCTATTTGACCTCCTCCACGTTCACCACGAAATAATTGGTGTCGCCCTGCCAGGGCATGGCCTTGTATCGTTCCTTGTAGTACAGTTTGACCTGCTTGCCCTCGAAGTTCTGGAGTTTTTCGAACACTTCGCGCTTGCGCACCGAAAACTCCCAGATGTTGCCGACGACTCCCTCTGCCGCCGACTGCTGGAATCCGCCCAGGTTGAGCTGCCCTTCCCAGGTTTTAAAAACGACCCCTTTGGAGGATATTTTGGTCAGCGTGCCGGCGCGGGTGCCTTCGCTGTAGGTCCAGCTGCAAACCCAGAAGTAACCCGCAGACCCCAGGATGGCCAGGGCGAAAAGGATGAGTAAAATGCGTTTCACCCCGGACACTATTTTCTTTTTGCCTTCCTGAACGACTTGTTGGAATTCACTCATGATGTGGTGTGTGTTTGAACCCGAAAAATACGGGATTTATTGGCAAAACGGCAACTTCTCCAAATCCACATTACCGCCGGTGAGGATGACCCCCACCCGCAGGCCGGCAAACACCTCCGGATATGACAGCACCGCCGCCACCGGCGCCGCGCAGGATGGCTCGATGACGATCTTCATGCGCTCCCACACCAGGCGCATGGCGGCAATGATGCTTTCTTCGCTGACGGTGAGGATGTCGTCCACTTCCCGGCTGATGATCCCAAAGGTTTTTTCCCCCAGATTGGTGCGCAGGCCGTCGGCGATGGTGTTGATCGTGGCATTGTGCTCGATCCGGCCGCTTTTGAAGGAGCGGTAGGCGTCGTCCACCTCTTTGGGTTCGGCGCCGTAAACCTTGATGCCGGGGGCGAAATAGCGGCTGCTCAGCGCCGTGCCGCTCATCAGCCCGCCGCCGCCTATGGGTGCGATGATGGCGTCCAGCCCCTCGGTGTCTTCGATCAGCTCTTTGGCGGCCGTAGCCTGCCCGGCGATGACGTTATAGTCGTTATACGGGTGGATGAAAGTGGCGCCGGTTTCCGATACGACTTTTTCCAGCGTATTTTCCCGCGCCTGCTGATTGTTGGAACAGAAGGTGATTCGGGCGCCGTAGCCTTCGGTAGCGGCCACCTTGATGGCCGGAGAAACATCCGGCATGACGATATATGCCGGCACGCCCAGCAGTTTGGCGCTGAGCGCAACGGCCTGCGCATGGTTGCCGGAAGAATGGGTCGCCAGGCCATTGGCGAGTTCCGCCTCCGTCAGCCGAAGGGCAGCGCTGCTGGCGCCGCGCATCTTGAATGCGCCGACCTTCTGGAAGTTTTCGCACTTGAAAAACAATGACGCGCCTGCCATGGCGTCGATGCTGCGGCAGGTGAACACCGGCGTGCGGTGGATCATGGATGCTATGGCCAGGTGCGTCGCCCGGATGTCTTCGGCGGTTGGAATGTGGTGCAGGGGTTGCAGGCGCATTTTTGTATTCGTTTTTCCCGGATGTGTTTTTCCCGGGAGTTTTTTGCGAATTGTGTGTCTGGTATGCCTGGTGTGCTTTTGGTTAAAGGCGCCAGGTTTTCCGCAAAGGATGCTGCAGGCGTTCATTCCCGGCTTTGCCCGCCCGATTTCCGGATGATCAGCACCACGAGGATGACGATGATCAGGAAAGGCAGCCAGCTGCCGATGTGGTAACCCACTTTATAACCGAAAGAAGAAGTATCGGCCACGGCTTCCTGAGCAGGCAGGGCGGGGATGGCCAGCAGGGCCAGAGCTGCGCTTAAAACGGCGCGCGATCGCAGGGTCTTTTTCATGGCTTCTGACAAAGGGCATTACGTGGGTAGTAAATATAATGTATCTTTAGGATAAAACTCACCGCTATGAAAAATCGGAGCTATTTGCTGGTATTCGGGATTGTGCTGCTGGCTGCCGGCCTGAGGGCGCAGGAGAGCAGCACCTATTGCAATAACCGTTTCGGCTTTTGCGTGAGCTATCCCGCCGCCCTGAAATTGTCCGATGACGGGCCGGCCAATGGGGATGGCATTATCCTGGAAGCCGGACAGGGCATGGAAGTCGCCATTTCCGGCTCCTTCAACGTCATGGGTTGGACCCCTGAGCGGATTTTCGAATTCGCGCTGGAGGACCTTTCCACCGACCTGGGCGCCGAGCTTGAACCGATAGAGCCCAGGATTGATGAGGATGGTTTCGAAACCCGCTTTACGGATGGCAGAACCTACCAGTATGCCCGGATGTGGAGCCTTGGCGACACCTATCTGGTCATAACCGTTACCGGGCCAGAGGCTGAGCGGGAGCAGATAGAGGTGTTGAAGGACAAACTCATCCCAACTTTCGGAAGCTGAACGAACTGAAAGGGTATGATGGACTTTCTGGACCTCGGTGAGAGAAGCATATTTTTTTTCCTGCTTATTTTCGTTCTGTCCATCGTCGTAGGGCAGTGTTTAAGCATTGGGGGCCTGTTTTTTTTCAAGCGTTCGGGCGATGCCCGGGCCAATGCTTTTTTTGGCCTGCTGCTGCTCGCCTTCGGGCTGACCCTGCTGCACAATATCCTCTACTTCCTGGGCGTGTATGAGCAGTTTCCAGGCCTCCGGTTTCTGCCCATTTATTACACGCTGGCGTTCCCAAGCCTGTTGTTCTACCACGTGAAGCTCAACCTCTACCCCTCCTACAAGCTCCGGGCCACAGATGTCAAGCACTTTCTGCTGCCGGGCCTTCAATTCCTGTTTTTTGTGGTTTTATTCCTCTTGCCGGCAGAAGTGAAAAGCCTTTGGGACCGCCAGTTTTACAACCCTTTTTACGGTGCTTTTGAGCAGGTCTTATACCTGGCCACCTTTGTGGCTTACCTCTATTTTTCCCACCGTTACGTCCGCCAGCGGCGCCTCGAACTGGGGGGGCGCTACAAGCAGCCTCGGGAACTGAAAAAAGTGCTCTACGAACGAACGCTGATCCGCGTTTTGTTCGTCCTTTTCGTGGTTCACGCCGTTTTTGTCGTTACGGATTTTGTGTGTTACGAGTTTCTGGCCATCAACCTCCGGGCGGTTAAACCCTACGTCGCCCTGGGCATGCTCTCCTTTGCTGCCCTGGCTTTCTGGCTGGGCGCATATGGTTTTCAGGTGCTCTTCTGGGGTAGGCGGGTATTTGGTAAACAGTCTAATCCTTCTTCTTGAAATCACCCTGTTTCCAGGCGTCGAAGAATTTTTTCCAGGCCACCGGGTTGAAGATGTTCATCGGCGGCCGCTGCCCGATGTAGTAGTACTCGCGGGCCTGCTGGCGCAGGTAGTAGTCGGCGTTCTCGTTGCCGTCGACGGAAACCTCGTTGCGCATCCGGCTCAGGGCTTCATTGGCCAGGTTTTTCGCCGCGCGCTCCTGGAGCTCAGGCGTAACGTCCATGGCGAGGAATTCCAGTTTGAAATGATCGCGGCTGGGCCAGGGGAAAACGACAGTTTCCGGCAGGTTGATGGCGTCCTGGGTCATGAGCTGAACGATGGAGTAGCGGTCGTCTTCCAGGCTCGCGGGGATTTTGTACTCGACGGTTTTGTATCCGATGGCGGAAAAGACGATCACGTCGCCCTTTTCCACGACGATGGAAAAGAAGCCTTTCAGGTCGGAATAAGTGCCCCGCCCCTTGTCCTTGACCAGGATATTGGTGTAGGGCACGGGGTAGAGCTGCTCGTCAGAGCCGTCCAGCACCATGCCGGAGAACTGGACGAGGTTTTGCTGCCCCCAGGCGCTGAGCGCCCCAAAAAAGACAATCAGGAAGGCGGTTATTCGGGCTTTCATGGCCAAAGATTTTTAGAGAACAGTCAATGGGGCGCTTCTGCACGTTCAGAGGAGCGTCGCCGCTTGCCTGTAATTAAGACCCGGAGCACGGGCCAAAGGTTTGTTGGCAAACCATAAAAGTAGGAATTTTTTGAACATGGGGAAGGGAGAAGCACTCCGGTGCAGGGCAATCGCATTCAGAACAAGCCTTCAGCCGGATTATGAACACTGGGCGCATCCTGGCTAGGCGTCGGCCAACTTAACCCGGCTTTCTCCTGCTCTCCAGGCCGCTACGTCCATTATGCCAGGTTGGCGACACGGGTTATTGCCCCAGCGCCAGTTGCAGCACCTCCTCCATGCGCCTGACGTAGTGGAACTGCAGGCCCTGGATGTAGTCCGGGTTGATTTCCTCCACGTGTTTGCGGTTTTCCGAACAGAGGATGATCTCCCTCATGCCGGCCCGCTTTGCAGCCAGGATTTTTTCCTTGATGCCGCCCACGGGCAGCACTTTGCCGCGAAGAGTGATTTCGCCGGTCATGGCCACGTGGGTTTTTACCGGGCGTTGCGTCAGGGCGGAGGTGAGGGCCGTGAGCATGGTAATGCCCGCCGAGGGGCCGTCTTTGGGGATGGCCCCTTCCGGAACGTGCAGGTGGATGTCTTTTTCTTCAAACAGCGCATCCTGGATGCCAAGGTCTTCGCTGTGGGCTTTGATGAAGCTGAGCGCGGTGGATGCCGATTCTTTCATGACATCGCCCAGGTTGCCGGTCAGGGTGAGTTTACCTTTGCCGCGGCTGAGCAGGCATTCCACGAAAAGAATATCGCCGCCGGTTTGGGTCCAGGCCAGCCCGACGGACACGCCAGGGACGCGCACCTCCTGGTAGAGGTCTTTGCTGAAGCGGGTGGGCCCGAGCATATCGGGCAGGTCTTCGGCCCTTAGGTTGACGTCGTAGGGCTCTTCCATGGCCACCTTTTTGGCGATATGGCGCATCACTCCGGCAATCTGCCGGTTGAGGGAACGCACCCCCGATTCGCGGGTGTACTCCTCGATAATGTTGCGGATAATGCGCTTGCTCATTTTTACATGGTGGGCTTCCAGCCCGTGTTCCTTGCGCTGTTGCGGGATGAGGTGCCTCCTGGCGATCTCGATCTTCTCTTCTGTGGAATAGCCGTTGATCTCGATGATCTCCATCCGGTCGAGCAGGGCGGGCTGAATAGTGCTGAGCGAGTTGGCCGTAGCTACGAAAAGTACTTTGGAGAGGTCATACTCCATTTCCAGGTAGTTGTCGTAGAAGGTGGAGTTCTGCTCGGGGTCCAGCACTTCCAGCAGGGCCGAGGAGGGGTCGCCCCGGAAGTCCTTGCCCACCTTGTCGATCTCATCCAGGATGAAGACGGGGTTGGAAGAGCCGGCGCGTTTGATGGACTGTATAATGCGGCCCGGCATGGCGCCGATGTAGGTCTTGCGGTGCCCGCGGATTTCCGACTCATCGTGCAGCCCGCCCAGCGACATGCGGATGAACTGCCGGTTCAGGGCCCGGGCGATGGAGCGCCCCAGAGAAGTTTTTCCCACCCCCGGCGGGCCCGCCAGGCAGAGGATGGGCGCTTTCATGTCTCCTTTCAGTTTCAGTACGGCCAGGTGCTCCAGGATGCGCTCCTTGACTTTCTCAAGCCCGAAATGATCCTTATCCAGTACGGCTTTGACCTTCTGAAGGTTGAAGTTGTCTTTGGTGAAATTGTTCCACGGCAGGTCGAGCAGCAGTTCGAGGTAGTTGAGCTGGATGGAGTATTCCGCCACCTGGGGGTTCATGCGCCGCAGGCGGTTGATTTCCTTGTCGAAAGCTTCTCCGACCGATGCGGGCCATTTCTTTTTGAGCGACCTCAGCTGCAGGTTTTTTATTTCTTCCTCCTGCGGGTTCTGCCCCAGTTCTTCCTGGATGGTCTTGAGCTGCTGGTTGAGAAAGTAATCGCGCTGTTGTTTTTCGATATCGATCCGGACCTTATTCTCGATCTGGTCTTTCAGCTCGAGCAACTGGAGTTCGCTGTTCATCTGCTTGAGGATGGCGTGCCCTTTCAGCAGCAGGTCATTGATCTCGAGGATCTTTTGTTTGACCGGAATTTTGGAGCCCAGGTTGGAAGCGATGAAATTGAGCAGGAACGACTGGTTGTTGATGTTCTTCAGCATGACCGTCGCTTCCGAGGGGATGTTGGGCGACAGCTCGATGATTTGCTTGGCGCGGTCGAGGATGGAGGCGATGAGGGCCTCAAACTCCAGCGTGTTGTCGGGCTGGATGTACTCCAGGGGGCGGACGCGGCCTTCCATGTAGGGGTCGCTGCGCAGCAGGGCCTCGAGGGTAAAGCGCTTGCGGCCCTGGAGAATAGCCGTGGTCGTGCCGTCGGGCATGCGCAGCAGTTTCAGGATGCGCGCTACCGTGCCGATATCGTACAGGTCGTCCACTTCGGGTTCTTCCACATTGCTGTCCCGTTGGGAAAGCACGGCCACCAGCCTGTCGTCATTGTAAGCTTTGTTAATGGCCCTTATCGATTTATCGCGCCCGACCGTGATGGGAATGACGATGCCGGGGAACAGAACTGTATTTTTCAGGGCGAGGACAGGCAGGGCATCCGGGAGTATTTCATCAGCACCCTCTTCATCTTCCTCATCTACGGAAAGCAGGGGTAGAAAATCTCCGTCGTCATCAAACCGCTGGGGCGAGAATACTTCTTCGAACATACGTGCTTTTATGATTTGCAGCTTGCCAAGGCTGGTTGCCGAAAATTACCTATATGTGCCTTTAATGTCAAGATGGCAGTAATTGTTTTTTAAAAGGCGCGAAATTCAATTGGGCAACTACCATGCCATAGTGTGTAAAGCTGCATTTTCTAACTGATTTCTGGCTGGGATTGACAAAACGGCAGGGCGCCCACGGAAAAGGGCCCCTGCTGCCTGTCAGGCTTCCACCAGTTCGGTGCTGGCCCCGGTTCCCGCGTTCTCCAGGCTTTGTTCCGCTTCCTGCCCGGCTTCGTCCTTTTCTACCCGGAGGTTGTCGATGATGAATTCCTGCCTGGAAGGGGTGTTTTTCCCCATGTAGTAGGACAATACGTTATCCAGGTCGGTCTCTTCGTTGAGTATGACCGGTTCCAGGCGGATATTGTCCCCGATGAAGTCGCCGAATTCATCGGGGGATATCTCGCCCAGGCCCTTGAAGCGGGTGATCTCCGCTTTGCCGCGCAGCTTTTTTACGGCTGCCTGCTTTTCCTCCTCGCTGTAACAGTAAAAGGTCTGTTGTTTGTCGCGCACCCGGAAAAGCGGGGTTTCCAGGATGAACAGGTGCCCGTTGCGGACCAGGTCGGGGAAGAACTGCAGGAAGAAAGTCAGCAACAGGAGGCGGATGTGCATGCCGTCGACGTCGGCGTCGGTGGCGACGACGACGCGGTTGTAGCGCAGTTCGTCCAGCCCGTCTTCGATATTGAGGGCGTGTTGCAGCAGGTTGAATTCTTCGTTTTCGTAGACCACCTTTTTGGTCAGCCCGTAGCAGTTGAGCGGCTTGCCGCGGAGGCTGAAGACGGCCTGGGTCTGTACATCCCGCGCCTTGGTGATGGAGCCGCTGGCCGAGTCGCCCTCGGTGATGAAGACCGTGGTGGCCTTGCGAAGTTCCTCCTCCACCTTGCGGCCGTTGTCGCTGAAGTGAATGCGGCAGTCGCGCAGTTTTTTGTTGTGCACGTTGGCCTTTTTGGCCCGCTGGTTGGCCAGTTTCTGGATGCCCGCGATCTCTTTCCGCTCGCGTTCCGACTGGCGGATGCGTTTTTCCAGGGCTTTGGCCGTTTCCGGGTTTTTGTGCAGGAAATTGTCCAGCTTTTCCTTGACGAAGTTGACCACGAAGGTGCGGATGGTGGGGCCTTCCGGGCCCATGTCCGTCGATCCCAGTTTGGTTTTGGTCTGGGATTCAAAAACGGGTTCTTCCACCCGGATGCTGATGGCGGCTATGATCGAGCCGAGGATGTCGCGGCGGTCGTAGTTCTTGTTGAAGTGTTCCTGTATGGTTTTGACTATGGCCTCTTTAAAAGCGTTGAGGTGGGTGCCGCCCTGGGTAGTGTTTTGCCCGTTGACGAAGGAGTGGTATTGTTCGCCGTAGTGGTTGCCATGAGACAGGGCGATCTCCAGGTCTTCGCCCTTCATGTGGATGATGGGGTAGCGGAGTTGCTCCCTGCTCGTCTTGCGCTCCAGCAGGTCGAGCAGCCCGTTTTTCGACACCAGGGTTTTGCCGTTGAAGTTCAGTTTCAGCCCGGCGTTGAGGTAGGCGTAGTTCCACAACTGGCTCTCCATGTATTCGGGCCGGAAGCGGTACTTCTTGAAGATGTCCCTGTCGGGCTGGAAGCGGATGATGGTGCCGTCCGGCTCGGTGGATTTCTGCACCTTGTGGTCTTTGACCAGGTTGCCCTGTTCGAATTCCGCCACCTTGGACTTGCCCTCGCGGATGGCTTCCACCCGGAAGTATTCCGACAGGGCGTTGACCGCCTTGGTGCCCACCCCGTTCAGGCCGACCGATTTTTTAAAGGCCTTGGAGTCGTATTTGCCGCCGGTGTTGATCTTGGATACGCAGTCGATGACTTTGCCCAGCGGGATGCCGCGCCCGTAGTCGCGCACGGTGACGGAGCCCTCATCCACCGAGATGTCGATGTTTTTGCCGTAGCCCATGACGAATTCGTCGATGGAGTTGTCGATCACTTCCTTCAGGAGGATGTATATGCCGTCATCGGCAGCGGAGCCGTCGCCCAGTTTGCCGATGTACATGCCGGGGCGCATGCGGATGTGTTCCTTCCAGTCGAGGGAGCGTATGTTTTCTTCGGTGTAGGTAATATTTTCCATGGGCGTTTTGTGGTTGACAACTGCCTGCAGCATGGCGGGCATGGCGATAAAGCCGTACAAGAAAATAAATTTTCAAAAAATTCAGCAAATTGTAGCTGCTTTTGTTTTACGGGCAAAAAGTGGCGCAACGCGCTTCATGCCCGGGCAACACAAAAATAACATTTTTTGAACGAATTGGTAACAAATTGTTTTTAATTTTAAACACCTGATTTTGCCGTGGAACGGGAAAAATTATTCGGCCATCCCGGTATGCAGCTGTTGCTCCGGGCCATTCGGCGGGAGCAGCGCCTGAAACTGTGCTTTTCCCTGGCATTGGGATTGGCGGGCTTCGCCATGGCTTACGCCTTTTTTCAGTACAGCGCGTTGCTAACCATCCTGGGCCTGGGCTGCGCCGTGCTGGGCATCCTGTACACCCGCCGCGCCCTGGCGCAGCGCCGCGTCGACGATTCGCGCCTGATGCGCCTGTTGCGCTATCAGCCCGGGCAGGTGGCCTGGGTTTATTCCATCCTTACCGAGCGCCTGCCCTTCGGGCTGAAAGTCGGCAGCAGTTGTACGCTCTACTTCAGGCTGCTCGACGGCGGCGAGATATCGGTGGGCATGCCGGCAAGGGATGTCAGAGTCGTGTCCCGCCTGCTCACCCGCCTGCTGCCGCAGGCTTCTTTCGGCTATACCAAAGACAGAGAACAATGGTACCTGGCCAACCCGGAACTGCTGTTGAGGAGCGGGGAGGAGGAAAATTAACAGGGGCAAATGCAAGTTGTGGAAAACTTTGGCAACGCATGTTGTAATTTTTTGTTTTTTTGAGGTATATTCACCTTTTGATTATAAAAAGAGCAAAAACTCATTTTCCTGATGAAACTTGTAACCTTCTTCGCAGGCGCTGGCGGATTAGACCTTGGATTTGCAAAGGCTGGGTTTAATGCAATTTGGGCAAATGAATACGACAGAGAAATCTGGGAGACCTATGAGGGAAACCATCCGCATACGGAGTTGGATAGGAGGAGCATTACAGATATTAAGTCAGAAGAAGTACCTGATTGCGACGGCATTATTGGCGGCCCTCCTTGTCAAAGCTGGAGCGCTGCCGGTGCTCTAAGAGGTATTGAAGATAAAAGAGGGCAGTTGTTTTTTGATTTCATTAGAATTTTGGAAGCCAAGCAGCCAAAGTTTTTCCTGGCGGAAAATGTAGGCGGTATGCTTTTACCCAGACATAGAGAGGCTTTGGAGAATATTAAGGAAATGTTCAAATCTGCGGGGGAGGGCTACGAACTTTCCTTTAAGCTTCTGAATGCGTCTGATTATTCGGTTCCCCAAGACCGGAAAAGGGTGTTTTTTGTTGGATATCGCAGAGATTTGGGAAAGAAATTTGAATTTCCGGAACCCTTTCAGGAAAAGGTGACCCTTGAAGATGTTATTTGGGATATTAAAGATAACGCCATTCCTGCAAAGAGGAACAATGATACGAAGGGGGATGCTTGTGCATTACCAAATCATGAATATTGGGTTGGAGGGTTTTCCAGTATTTATCTTTCCCGAAATAGGGTGCGGTCATGGGATGAGGTTTCATTTACCATCCAGGCGGGAGGCCGGCATGCTCCTATACACCCGCAAGCCCCAAAAATGGAATTCATCGAGCAGGATGTAAGGAGATTTGTACCTGGAATGGAACATCTCTACCGGCGGCTTAGTGTGAGGGAGTGTGCTAGAATTCAAACTTTTCCGGATGATTTCATTTTCTATTATAAAAATGTATCCGCGGGATACAAAATGATTGGCAATGCTGTCCCTGTAAAATTAGCTCAAGTACTTGCCGAAAAGATTAAGCAGGATTTATTTATGGTAGAAAAATCTAAAGAAAATGGCGCTATGAGGATGGAAAATACGCCTCTCATGGTTTCTGGAGCAAGGTGATTTTTAGAAAAAGTAAATACTTATGGCAAGTCAAGTAGCCCGTGGCAAGGCATTCGAATTTTGCATCATTAAAAAGTTAGGAAACTTACTTGCTATCAATCACCAGCATTTCTATGAAAAAGAGGACGCTGCTTATAATACAGCGCAAAAATACTTCAACGAGTTAGACCCGGATGATAGAACCGAATTTGGAAAAGCTGCCCAAAAAGCCGTTGAGTTTTTGCTAAACACCGAACCACGTTTATTTCAATCTTCTCCTTCAGACCAAATTTCTCTTAGAATTGCTTCTGACAGTGAAGGACAGAAAGGTGATGTCAGGGATATTATCATTGCCCGGGAAGCAATAAATTGGGAAATTGGGATTTCTGCAAAAAGTAACCATTGGGCAGTCAAGCATCCCAGGTTATCCGGGAGTATTGACTTTGGGAAAGAATGGCTGGATATTCAATGTTCAAAAGAGTATTTTAATGATATTAACCCATTATTTGCAGAGTTGGAGGAAATGAAAGTGGCGGGAAAGGAGTGGAATGAATTAGGCGACCGCCACAGAAAATTCTACCTTCCATTGCTCTTTTTTTTTAGAAAGGAAATTTTAAAAATAGACAAGGCTAATCCTGGCCTAGTCCCTAAAAGGGTTGTTGAATACTTGGTGGGTAGGGGAGACTTTTACAAAGTAATAAGAAGTTTGGGTAAGGTTGAAATTCATGTCTTTAATTTAGGCGGATCTTTAAATTTAGCCGCGGGGAAGGTTAAACCCAAAGCAAATATTCAAAAGTTAAAGCTTCCTGAGCGAATAGTTGAACTGGATTTTAAACCTGGAAGCTATTCAACTCTTCTTTTGTTCCTTGATGAAGGTTGGCAGATATCTTTCAGAATCCATAGCGCTAGTTCAAGGGTTGAAGCATCCTTGAAATTTGACATTAATCTATTGAGTACCCCAAGCAATTTGTTTTCCCAGCATATTTATTTCTAGGATTTGTCTTGTCCCAACCAGGTCTACGGAATACGTTTTTTAAGTTCTCGATATAGGATATTGCCGGAGAAGCTGGGGATTTTGCCTTATTTCCCCCATCTTCCCCACCAAGAACCACACCACCATGAACCGCCGTTCCTTTGCCAGAAAAATGGCCCTCACCCTTCCCGTCCTGGCCAGCGCGCGGCTCGCTCCCGCAGCCCCGCCTTTGTTGCCCAGGCGCCTGCAGCCCGGCGACACCATCGGCCTGATCACGCCCGGCAGTTACATCGATGACGAGGGCCTGCAGAAGGCTGTTGACAACCTGCTCAGCCTGGGCTTCAGGCTAAAGATGGGCAAAAACCTGCGCGCCAAACGCGGGTTCAATGCCGGCTCCGACCAGCAGCGGCTCGACGACCTCCATACCATGTTCGCCGACGACAGCGTTGACGGCATCTGGTGTGCCCGCGGCGGCTACGGCTGCTCCCGCCTGCTGCCCGCCATCGATTACGATCTGATCCGCAATAACCCCAAGGCGCTGATCGGCTACAGCGACGTCACCGCCCTGCTTAATGCCATTTATCACAAAACCGGGCTGGTGGGCTTCCATGGCCCGGTGGGCGCTTCCGAAATGACGGAATATACTGAGGCGCAGTTCCGGGCAGTGGTGATGGAGGGCAAGGCGCCATACGCGATCCCGCTGTCCGGGGAAAATCAAAAGAAGGAGAATACCGCTTTCCAGCCTTTCGCGCTCAGGGGCGGCAAAGCCCGGGGCCTGCTCATCGGCGGCAACCTGTCGCTGCTGGCCGCCATGGCGGGCACCCCATACCTGCCGGAAGCAACCGGGAAACTGGTGTTCCTGGAAGATGTCGGTGAGAAACCCTACCGCATCGACCGCATGCTGACCCAACTGCGCCAGGCCTGGGGCCTGGGGCAGGCCGCCGGCATCGCCATAGGCATTTTTGAAGACTGCCAGCCCGGGGAAGGGGAATTGTCCCTGAGCCTGGCCGAAACGCTTACAGACCGCCTGCAGGAACTGGGTATGCCCGCCGTGTACGGCCTGTCATTCGGGCACATTGCCGACCAGTGCACCCTCCCCCTTGGAATTGAGGCGGAGCTGGATGTGGAAAACCAAAGCCTGGTTTTGCTGGAGCCGGCGGTGCGGTAGGGCGGCGAGGAATGGCTTGGGGAGGTGGTTATATTGCTGTATTGCTATATGTTGGCAAATCGGGCTAGTTATGGGGTTGGGAAAAATATCCCTTTCAGGAATTTTGGCCATTATGGCCATCAAGCTTTTCAAGGACTTCAGCGACCATTTCGGGCTTAACATCAAGAAGGTCTGTTACCTGCTCCGGGCTGTAACCCTTTAGCAGAAGCCGGGCAATATTTCTTTTGAAAGCTTTCTCCATGCCTTTCTCCATACCTTTCTCCATACCTTTCTCCATGCCTTTCTCCATGCCTTCTTTCAGGCCCTCCTCAATGGCCTGTTCTCTCAGAGCTTCCATGATTCGTTCATTAATTCCCATGGGGCCAGCCTGTTTTGGATAGAAATAGCGAAAGAAGTCCTCGAAGCAATCCTCCAGAATTCCTTTCCATAGAATATCTTTAGTAATTTGACTGGGCATTAGGTTAATTTGAGCCAAATTAAAAACAAATTGATTAAAAATCAACTTTTTGAAAACAAAAAGTTTATAATGAAACTCACAATCCACACTTTCCAACTGCAACTGAAACACACTTTCTCCATCAGCCACGAATCGCGGGATGTCATGCCCAGCCTTGTCGTAGAACTTTCTCAGGACGGCTATTCGGGTTTTGGGGAAGCTACCGAAACCCGCTATTACGGTATCCTGCTCAGCGGCATGGTGGAAACCCTGGAGCGCCTGCGGCCGCTTATCGAATCCACCCCGCTGCACAGCCCGGAACAATTCTGGGAAGCGATGCATGCCCACCTGGCCGGTCAGCCTTTCGTACTCTGCGCCCTTGATGAAGCCGCCCATGACCTTTACGGCAAGCTGCATGGCAAACCTGTTTATGAACTTTGGGGCCTGAAAACGGATAAACTGCCCTTGTCCAACTTCACCATCGGCATCGCCGGCATCGGGGAGATGGTGGCGAAAATGGAGGAACAGCCCTGGCCGCTTTATAAAGTTAAACTGGGAACGGATCACGATCTCGATATTATCGAAGCCCTGCGCCGGCACACCGATGCCGCCTTCCGCGTTGACGCCAACACCGCCTGGACGCCCGAACAAACCATCGAATACGCGCCCCGCCTGAAGGACCTGGGGGTGGAATTTATCGAACAGCCCCTCAAGGCCGATAACTGGGAGGGCATGAAACAGGTTTACGAACACTGCGCCCTGCCCGTCATCGCCGATGAAGCCTGCCACGTGGAGGCCGACGTGGCCCGCTGTTACGGCTTCTACCACGGCATCAATATCAAACTGATGAAATGCGGCGGGCTCACCCCCGCCAAACGGATGGTGGGCCACGCCCGTAAACTGGGCCTCAAAGTAATGGTGGGCTGTATGACCGAATCCTCGGTCGGCATCTCTGCCATCGGCCAGCTGGCGCCCATGCTGGACTACGTGGACATGGACGGCGCCCTGCTGCTGAGCAACGACCCCGCTACCGGCGTGGAGGTGGTGGACGGTTATGCAAAGTATCCGAAGGTGAACGGGACCGGGGCAGGGCTGAGGGGGTAGGAAGAAGGTTGTTAGTTGCAGTGAAAACCTTGAGGTTTTCAAAACCTCAAAGGTTTCTGATTTCTAATTTTTTAAAACCAACAACTATCAACAATCAACCAACCACGGTGGACATAAAGCTAGAAACCGTACCCGGCCGGACAGCCAGCCTGAACGGAAGGGTTTACCGTTACTTCAGCGGCACCTCCTACCTCGGCATGGCCCAGTATGAACCCTACAAGGCTGCGCTGGCGGAAGGGATCGCCCGTTATGGCGCCAGCTTTGGGGGGTCGCGCCTGGGCAACATCCGCTTTCCGGTTTTTGAGGAAGCGGAAAGCTGGCTGGCGGCTTTTACCGGCGCCGAAGCTGCGCTGACGGTATCCTCCGGCTCTCTGGCGGGGCAGTTGCTGGCCCGCCACCTGAAGGAAAGAGGGGATCTTTACTTCGCCCCGGGCGCTCATCCTGCGTTGTGGGCGGAAGGCCATTATTTCAAAGGGCCTTTTGAGGCCTGGGCTAATTTTATGATTACGGAGTGCCGCCGCGCCACGCGCCCTGTGGTGCTGCTTTCCAATGCCGTGGATTCCCTCTTCGCCCGGCCTTATTCCTTCGGCTGGCTGGAACAGCTCCCGGCCGGGGCAGCCATCACGCTCGTCCTCGATGATTCGCATGGGCTGGGGATTTGCGGGAAAAAGGGAGCGGGCGCCATCAGCACGGTGAAGCCTCCGCAGCATGTGGAACTGGTTGTGGTGAGTTCGCTGGGCAAGGCGCTGGGCGTGCCGGGTGGGGTGATCCTGGGGCGCCGCAGCCTGATCGATGCACTTTGGCATAGCCCCTTCTTCGGCGGAGCTTCGCCCATCCCGCCGGCTTTCCTTTACGGCTTGTTGAGGGTGAAAAACCATTATCCCTTTGCGCTGGAGAAGCTTCGGGACAATATCCGGCAGTTCCGCCAGGCCGTCCTGCCAAACGGCTTGTTCCAGTCTTTTGAGGATTACCCCGTTTTTTATACGCCCGAAGGCCGCCTGGGGCCCTGGCTGGAAGCACATGGCTGCCTGCTCTCGCAGTTCGCCTACCCAACGCCGGAAGATGAGCCGGTGACGCGCATCGTACTCAACGCCCTGCACCAGGCGGAGGATATAGACTTCCTTTCGGGTATTGTTAAGAAATTCACGGAAAACAGAAAAAAATGAGGATCGCACTTCTGGCCGCCGCCTTGTCCTGCTTCCTGGCCGTACATGCTCAGGAAAATATACTACAGCAACTCCTGGAAAACTCCGGCGACAGCCTGGTCCGGGAAGTGCTGCGCCAACCCGGGCAGTTTCAGCTCCAGGTGATCTACACCCGCATCGACAGGGATGCTGATAACCATCCTTCCTTTCAGCGTTTTTCCTATGGCCTGGATTCCGGCCTGTACTTCTACCCGGCCAGCACCGTTAAAATGCCAGCGGCATTCCTGGCCCTGGAAAAACTGAACGAGCTTAAAATACTGGGCCTGGACAAAAACAACGCCATGATCACCGGCGCCGCCCGCCCGCCTCAAACAGCTGTTCACAACGACACATCCGCGGCAAATAGCCTGCCTTCCATCGCCCATTACATCAAAAAGATTTTCCTCGTCAGCGACAACGACGCCTTCAACCGCCTTTACGAATTCCTCGGGCAGGAGCACCTCAACAGAAAGCTATACGAAAAAGGCTACCAGAGCCTTCGCATTGTCCACCGCCTGTCTGTCAGTGGTTACGATGTGGAGGGGAACCGGCATACGAACCCCGTCGGCTTCTATCGGGGCGATTCGCTCCTTTATTACCAGGGTGAGGTGTACAGCGCCTGGCCGGCCGATCTGAGGCTGCGCGGGCAGGTGCGCGGCCTGGCTTATATGGACGGCGATGGCCGGCTCATTCCCGAACCTTTTGACTTCCGCAACAAAAATTTCTTCTCGCTGCAGGATATGCACGACATCCTGCAGGCCGCGCTCTTCCCCGAAGCGGTTCCGGCAGAGCGCCGCTTCAACCTTACGGATGAAGACTACCGCTTCCTCTGGAAATACATGTCCATGCTGCCGGGAGAAAGCGATTATCCGGCCTACGATACGACGGAATACTGGGACAGCTACGTCAAGTTCTTCCTCTTCGGCGACAGCCAGGCGGCCATGCCTGATCACATCCGCATCTTTAACAAGGTGGGCGACGCCTACGGCTTCCTCACGGATGTGGCTTATGTAGTGGATTTTAAAAACGGCCTGGAGTTTATGCTGGCAGCCAACATCCACGTCAATAAAAATCAGACATACAACGACGGGGTGTACGAATACGACGAGATCGGCTTTCCGGTGCTGGCGCGTATCGGGCGGCTGGTGTATGAATATGAGCTGAAAAGGGAAAGGGCGAGAAAGCCGGATCTGGAGCGGTATAGGTTCTGACCGGGATTCCAGCTTTCAGCCCCCAACGCCCAGCCCCGGCTTGTCCGCCGGATACAGCACACCTTCTTCCAGGCGCACCAGGCCGGAGAAGGGGTCGTCCAGCAGGTCGAGGTGGCCGTCGAGGTCGGCGTAGGTGATGTTGGGGCGGGAGAGGGCGAAGTGCAGCCCGGCGGCGATGCCCAGGGCGGATTCATCCATACAGCCCACCATGGCTTCCACGTTGTCGGCCTTGGCCACCGAGTTGATGTGCAGCCCTTCCAGAATGCCGCCCACCTTCATCAGTTTGATGTTGATCATGTCGATGCAGCCGCGGCTGGTGAGGTGGAAAACGTCCTTGAGGGTCATCAGGCTCTCGTCGGCCATGACGGGAACGGGCACGTTGAGGGCCACCTCTTTGAGCAATTCTTCGTTGTGTTTGTCGGTAGGTTGCTCCAGCAGTTCCACTTTATAATGCTCGGTGCGGTGTATGAAGGCGATGGCCTGATCGACTGTGTAGCCCTGGTTGGCGTCAAAGCGGATCTCCATGCCCTTGCCCACTGCCTGGCGGATGCGGGCTACTTTTTCCACGTCCTCATCCACGTTGTTCCCGCCTTTCAGCTTGATGACTTTAAAGCCCCGGCGGGAAAAATCCACTGCCCGCTCAACGGTTTCGGCAACGGGCATTATGCCGATCGTGATGCTGGTCGGCATGCAGTTTCGGTATCCGCCCAGCAATTTGTACAAGGGTTCGCCGGCCTTCTGGGCCATGAGGTCGAACAGCATCATGTCCGCCATAGCCAGGGAGGAAGGCTGGTGCGGCAACTGTTTGCGCAGGCCGGCCATGATGCGGGTGTAGTGGAAAGGGTCGGCGCCCTCCAGGTAGGGGCCCATGAAATCGTGGAAGGCAGCCATCACCATTTCCGGTGTCTCCAGGGTGACGGCCATATCGGGCGCGGCGCAACCCCAGCCCGTCAGGCCAATATCCGTCTCTGCTTTCAGAAACACATTGACGGTTTGGCTGATGGTTTCGTATGCGATGGTGTAGGGCTCCGTCAACGGCATGGCGTGCGCCCAGCATTCCAAACGGGTAATTTTCATGGGCTGCGGTTTGGTGGCGCTTTTGGGAAAAGCGTGCTGCGTTATTCAGGACAACACCATGCAAGCTACGCTTTTGGCCATCCATTTGCTAGCCGGGAAGTACTTTATATTTTTCCGCCTTCCGCCTTCCGACTTCCACCTTCCGCCTTCCGCCCGCCCACTCGTTGCACTCGTGTTCGGGTAAACCTTCCGCCTTCCGCCTTCCGATTTCCGATTTCCGATTTCCGCCTTCCGCCCGCCCACTCGTTGCACTCGTGTTCGGGTAAACCTTCCGCCTTCCGCCTTCCGATTTCCGATTTCCGATTTCCGATTTCCGCCTTCCGCCCGCCCACTCGTTGCACTCGTGTTCGGGTAAACCTTCCGCCTTCCGCCTTCCGCCTTCCGCCTTCCGATTTCCGATTTCCGCCTTCCTCACTTCCCCATCGCCTGGTAAAGCGCCGCATGTATTCTGGGGCGGATGTTCAGTTCCGACAGCAGGTTGTTGTCGCGGGTAGGGTAAACGCGGTTGCTGAAGAAAATGAGCAGCAGCCCGTTTTCGGGGTCCGCCCAGGTGAAAGTGCCGGTATAACCCGAATGGCCGAAGCTGGAAGGGCTGGCGGCCTGGGCCACCATGCTTTTACCGGCTTCGAACTCGATCAGCGGCCTGTCGAAGCCCAGGGCGCGGCGGTTGCCTTCTTCGCAATACTGGCAGCGGGTGAATTCCCGGACGGCGGCCTCCGGTATCAGTTGTTCGCCGCCGTAAGAGCCGTAGTTCATGTACATCTCCATCAGTTTGGCCAGGTCGTTGGCCGAGCCGAACAGCCCGGCATGCCCGGAAACGCCGTACAGCATGCTGGCGCCTTCGTCGTGAACCGTGCCGTGCAACTGTGCCATCCGGAAAAAAGTATCCCGTTCGGTGGGCACGATGCGCGTTATGGGGAAGCGGCGCAGGGGGTTGTAGCCCAGCGTGGCGGCCCCCAGCGGGGCATAGAAGTGCTGCCGGATGTACGACTGGAAATCCTGCCCGGTGATATGCTCAAGCACGCGCGGCAGCATGATGAACGTCAGGTCGGAATACACGTAGCCCGGCTCTTCGTTCAGGGGTGATTTGCGGATGGATTTGAATATCTTCTTCGGGTATTTTTCGTGCAGCCAGAGCTTGTCCGTCACGCGGATGGTGTAATCGGCGGAGGAATCGGCCCGGAAGGTTCGGTTTTTGAAGTTGAAGTCGTTGATGCCTTCGTTGTCCCAGCCTTTTTTCCAGGGATAATTTGCGTTGTATTCGAGCGTGGCGCGCCAGAAGGGTATCCAGGGCCGGAGCCGGGCATTGTGGGCCAGCATAGCGCGAAGGGGGATCTTGCGCTTGTTGGAAAAGCGCATTTCCGGCAGGTACTTTTTAAGCGGTGCATCGAGGTTCAGTTGGCCTTCGCCGTACAACTTCATGGCGGCCGGCAGCCCGGAGGATATTTTGGTAACGGAAGCAAAGTCATAAATGTCCTCCGTAGAAACCGCCTGCAGGCTGTCGTAGGTATGGAAGCCGAAAGCCTGGTGGTAAATGACCTTCCCGTCTTTGGCCACCAGCACCTGGGCCCCGGGGTATGCATGGGCGCGGATGCCCTCTTCTACAATGGCCTGGATGCTGTCGGCCATCAGCGCTTCATCGATTCCCTCCACGTACCCGGCGGGGGGATAGCTCAGGCGCAGCCCGCCGGGGGTGGCAACCCCCTGGCCCTTCTGGAAAGGGGTGTTGGGCATGGCTCCCATGAGCTGGGCCTTCGCGCCCAGGCCGCCGAAGATGACCTGCGCCGCCACCTGGGGGGAGAAGCTGAACTGCCCCGGTGCAATGAGCAGCAACTGCGCCTGCGCCAGTTGAGGCGTTACCTGGAAAATACTACCGTCGCCATGGATTACGAAGATCGTTTTCATTTTCGCTTCAACCAGCGCCCGGATCAGAGCGCCCTGCCAGAAAGCGGGCGGCAGGGACTCGCCCCCGCTCGTGAAATCCCGTATCTCCACAATGAGCAGGTTGTAAGCCGCCTGTTGCTGTTCCAGCCAGGATGGTATGCCGCCTTCGCCTGCCGGCGCCTGCAGTTCCGGCGCAGGCATGTACTTTTCCAGCGTCGACAGGAAGGGCGCCGATACGGGCGCACCGACGCCCAGGCAGGCGATGCGCAGGGTGTCGAGGCGCTTCAGGGGGATGAGCCCGCCTTCGTTGCGCAGTAGGGTTACCGATTGCTCCGCCTGCTTGAAACGGGCAGCCTCATTCCCGCCGCCGGGCTGGGCCTGAAGGCTTAGCAAACAAAATAGGAGGGCAAAAAATGAAAGTAAGAAACGCATGGCTGAGGATCATTTTGTAATAATACTGGGATTGAGGAGCAGTGCTTTGCAGCAAAATGTCCAGCGGGCTGTCACGGGGTGGCTGCTCATTGGCAGAACCCTCGTGTGCCACCCCGTGACTATTCCGGGTTTAAATTTTTAAAAACATCTTTCAAGGCACTCCCCCAATGGCAAAGATGCGAAAATTATCGCCGTATACAGACATCCTGGAGTTTTCAGGAGATGAACTGGCCTTGAGGCGGGGGGACAGGCGCAGATTTAAACCCGCGGCGCCGCATCGGATTTATTTCAAATTTGATTAGGGCAGGCGAGCCATCTTATATACATTTTCTACCTTTCGGAAAAAACCTGCAGATATTGAAAAATAGATCAATACACTCCATGGTTTTCAGCTATCACACACGGAAACAAGTGTTCAAAGAAATGTGTCAGCAGCTCCGCAAAAGCCTGGATTTCAGCGTAACTTGTAACCTTAAACCTGAAACTTTGAACAGCTTCGCTTTACCGCCCGCTATCCTTCTGATCATCCTCTTACTGAATACCCCCGCCTTCGCCCAGCCCGAACTCAGCAAAAAACAACAGCAGGCGTTAACCGAGCTCTTCCAAAGCTCCGAGCTCTTTCCCAATATCTTCACCGGCTTCGCCCTCTACGACCCGGAAGCCCAGGTGATGCTCTATGAAAAGGATTCTGACAAGTACTATACCCCGGCTTCCAATACCAAGATACTGACCCTCTACACCGCCTTGCAGGTGCTGGGCGATTCCATTCCCGCCCTGCGCTATGTCCAAACCGGCGATTCCATCATCTTCTGGGGTACGGGAAACCCGCTTTTCCTCCATCCCAAACTGCCTGCGGATTCCACCGTGCTGGCCTTCCTGAAAGACACCAGCTATCAGTTGTTTTTCTCCGCCCACAACTTCCAGGAAGAACGCTTCGGCCCCGGCTGGGCATGGGATGATTACAACGACTACTACCAGGCCGAGCGCTCGCCCTTCCCCATCTACGGCAACCTGGCGCACTTTGAGCGCCTGGAACTGGAGGAGGGTTTTCAGGTTTTTCCGCCGCACTTTCAGCACCATTTGGCCTTCAATCCGGCCCTGGACAATAATCGCCCCCGGATCCGCCGGCAGGAGTTTGCCAATAGCTTCGAGTACAACCACCGCGCTTTGTCCGGCCTGCCCTTTTCGGCCGAAGTGCCTTTCTGCACCTCCCCGCAAACCATCGCCGAACTGCTGAGCGACACCCTGGGCCGGCCCGTAGGGCTGATCAATTTGCTAGAACTACCTGCCCAGCCGGCGATGACGCTGCAATCGCCCATCCCCGATACCCTCTACCGCCTGCTGATGTACGACAGCGACAACTTCATCGCCGAGCAATTGCTGCTGGCCTGCTCGGAGAAGCTCTCCGGCCAGCTGCATACTGAGGAGGCCATTCGCTATGCCGGCGACAGCCTCTTCCAAAGCCTGCCCGACAAGCTGGTGTGGCGCGACGGCTCGGGCCTGTCCCGTTACAACCTCTTTACTCCCCGCGGCCTGGCGGGTATCCTCGATATGTTTTATCACAAATTGCCCCGCGAGCGACTGCTCAGCTTTTTCCCCGCCGGGGGGGTATCTGGCACAGTCAGGGATGTGTACAAAGGGGGAAAAGAACCCTACGTTTTTGCCAAAACAGGCACCCTGGCCAACAAGCATTGCCTGAGCGGCTATCTGCTGACGGAGAAGGGGCGCCTGCTGATCTTCAGCTTTATGAATAACAACTATGTGAATGGGACGGGGCCGGTGAAGGAGGAGATGGAGAATGTATTGAGGTTTGTCCGTGAGAATTTTTGATTTCTAAGAAAATGGATTTCTTGACCGGGAATCAAATATGGAGATGACGGTAACGGATTGCTGGCCTGCTTCTATCCGCTTTTTTTCTCCCTCAGATAGCGTATCCCACCAATCTTCTTCTCCACGCTGGGAGGCGAAAAGGGCGGCTATCTGAGCCAGGATATCCGGGTCGTTCGTTTCCACTACCATCCGGTGAAGGTTGTTCTTTTATTCCGCTACACTCATTGGGCTCTTGTTTTTTACCTAAAGAAAACGATTTTACAGAAAGGATCGTTCTGTTTTCCTATCCAAAACCTCAGGCAGCTTTCCCCTATGGCGTATCGAGAGAATTCCCCTATATTTACCTCAAAACAATGCACCCCTACGGATTCCTGTCGCTTCTGCCGCCCGTCATAGCCATTGTCCTGGCCATTCGCACCAAACAGGTGCACATCTCGCTGCTGTTCGGCATCTGGCTCGGCTACCTGATCATCGGCCAGTACAACCCCATTCAGACGAGCTTCGATACCATAGAGGCGCTGGTCAATGTTTTTAAAGATCCCGGCAATACCCGCACCATCATGTTCTGCGCGCTGGTTGGGGCGCTCATCATTTTTGTACAGCGCTCCGGCGGAGTGGAGGGCTTTATCAGGCACGTCAACCACGTCATCGAGCGCTACGAAAGGCGCAAGGCGGGCGGCAACCGCATCGCCGTGCAATTCCTGGCCTGGCTGACGGGGCTTTTCATTTTCGTAGAGTCCAGTATTTCCGTGCTCACGGTGGGCGCCCTGTACCGCCCCATCTTTGACAAACTCAAAATATCCAGGGAGAAGTTAGCCTATATTGCCGATTCCACTTCCGCCCCTTCCAGCATACTCATCCCATTCAACGGCTGGGGCGCCTTCATCATGTCGCTGCTGGTGGCGGAAGGTTTCAGCGACCCCTTCGCCACTATGTTCCGGGCTGTGGCTTACAATTTTTACCCCATTCTGGCTTTGGGGCTCGTGCTGCTTGTCGTCTTTACGAAAAAGGATATAGGCCCCATGGTGAAGGCGGAACGCCGGACGATGGAGGAAGGCAAGCTGCTCAACGATGACGCCCAGCCCATGCTTGCCGAAGAACTGACCGATGTGCAGGCCGTCGAAGGGGTGCAACCCAGGGCCTTCAACATGGTCATCCCCATCCTCATCATGGTGTTCCTCATGCCGGTTATGCTGGCATACACGGGTTGGCCGGCCGCAGCTGAGCAGATGCCGGAAGAAGGCTGGCTTCGGAAACTGCTGTTCGCCATCGGCCAGGGCTCGGGCTCCACCGCAGTGCTGATCGCCGTGCTGACATCCACCGTCTTTGCCATGATCCTCTACCGCATTCAGGGCATCATGCGCACCCGCGAGATGGTGGAGCTGACCCTGAAAGGAATCTCCGGCATGATGCCCCTGGCTTTGCTGATGATGCTGGCCTTCGCTATCGGGGCCGTTTGTAAAGAACTGCAAACGGGGCAATACGTGGCCGATGTGGCCCGCGCCTGGGTATCGCCCCACATGGTGCCCTTTATTATTTTTCTGGTGAGTTGTTTCATCGCTTTCTCCACGGGCACCTCCTGGGGCACCTTCGCCATCATGATCGCCATCGCCGTGCCCATGGCCCGGCAGATGGGGGCCGACATGTATATAACCATTGCAGCCGTGCTGGGCGGCGGGGTATTCGGCGACCACTGCTCGCCCATTTCGGACACCACCATCCTGGCTTCCATGGCTTCCGCCACCGACCATATCGACCACGTGCGCACCCAATTGCCCTACGCCTTAACTGCCGGAGGGCTGGCGGCTCTATTTTATCTGGTGATTGGGTTGCTGGGATAGGCAGGGGGGAAGCCGGAGGGGGTACGTTGTACGGGCAACTCAGGAAGCAGGAAACTTGAAACCAGAAACCAAAATAAATGGCACTGATCAAAAGCGTTAACGGCATAGCGCCAAAATTCGGGAAAAACTGCTACCTGGCGGAAAACGCCACCATCGTCGGCGACGTGGTGATGGGGGATGACTGCAGCGTATGGTTTCAGGCCGTCGTGCGGGGCGATGTGCACTACATCCGCATGGGCAACAAGGTGAACGTGCAGGACGGGGCCGTTATCCACTGCACCTACAAACGGGCGCCTACCAACATCGGCAACAACGTCTCCATCGGGCACCGCGCCATCGTACACGGCTGCACCCTGAAAGACAACGTGCTGGTCGGCATGGGCGCCATCGTGATGGACCACGCGGTGGTGGAGGAAAATGTGCTCATCGCCGCCGGCGCCGTCGTCCTGGAAAACAGCCACCTGGAATCGGGCTACATCTACGCCGGCGTGCCGGCAAAAAAAGTGAAGGCCCTGGGTACGGATACGTTTAAGGATACGATCGAGCGGATAGCGAACAACTATATCATGTACGCCGATTGGTTCCGGGAAGAAGTGTCACGGGGTGGCTGATCTGGGAACACCCTAAGCGAGCCACCCCGTGACTGTCCCAGCTGTCATGTGGTGGCTTGCCGGGGGAGATTCCCCGATCAACATGAGTCATCCCGAATTATGGAAATGACCTCGGAGAGGTCAACCGTTTGTAGATGAATAATTTAAAGCGTGAGACGACCTCGGAGAGGTCGAACCTTAAATGCTTCATTGCCGGAATCTTGCCCTTGTGCGACCTCTC
>CAUJDW010000088.1 GCA_963169455.1 Bacteroidota bacterium
CATTCTCCCTATTTGCCGCTTGGATATTCCCGAAGCTTTGTCGTAATTTGCTGCTAAGAACTTATTCTAATGCCAGATCAGCCACACTCCTCTTCATTAGGCCGCCGGTTGGCCGCCATCATGTTCACTGATATTGTCGGGTATACTGCTTTAATGCAAGGGATGAAAGCGAAGCTTTGAGCACCATTGAAAAACATCGGTTCGTCTATGTATGAGCGCCTTGAACTCCAGTTTCCCGACACCTCCCAGTATGTGCCCTTCCGGCACCGCCTGGGGTATGTCCGCTATTTACAGGGAGACGCCGCAACCGCAATGCGCCTGATGAAAGAGCAACTTCAGCTGGATATCGAACGGCAACAACAACTCCGGGGTTATGGCGCCTGGGCGGACCGAGGGTTTTACTACGATCTGGCCGCGACGAACGCCTACCTGGGCAAACGGAAAGAGGCGCTCATCTGGCTGGACAGCACCTACCACCGGGGCTTCGCCAATTTGTGGTATTTGCAAAACGACCCGCTCCTGAATAACATCCGCACAGCGCCTGAATTTCAGCGCATCCAGCAGGAGCTTGCCGAAAGGCAGCAAGAAGAGGCCCGGGCATTTAAGAAGGTGGTAGAAGCAAACCCGCCTCAAGCAGGCGCTTATTCATCAAAGCTGTTCCTGATAAAAGGCTGATGATAATGCCGCTGTCCGGGAAAAGGGTTATCTACGCCTTCGCCAAAGCGGAAATTGGGCCAAGGAGAAAATATTTGACGCCAGCAAATCCATCAGCGAGATCGCTTATGAACTGGGCTTCAAATACCCGCAGCACTTCAGCCGGTTCTTTAAACAGCAGGAGGGCTGTTCGCCCAATGAATACAGAACGCTTAATTAATTGAGCTGCGAAAATTTCTCAAGCTCTCCGAAAAATAGCCTCTCAGGGCGGGTACAGGCAGGAGTTATTGAGTAGAATTAGGAAAGATTTTACAGGATGAGCAAAGCCCTATATAAATTTATGCGTACTTATGCGTAATTTTTTGCGTAAATGCTTGTTTATGGGTATTTTTACGTAAAAATACGCGGCATGGAATCCGTAAAGTCTTTGGAAATCACGCCTGAAATCCTCAACCTCATCGCCGAGGTAGACGAGTTTAAAGGGGCATGGCGTGCCTTGGGAAATTTGGCCCCCGACACCCTGCTGCGTTTGCAAAAAGTGGCGGCCATCGAAAGTATAGCCTCCAGTACCCGCATAGAAGGGAGTAAATTGTCAGACCGGGAGGTGGAGCAGCTGTTGCTAAACCTGAAGGTTCAAAAATTCAGCACCCGTGACGAGCAGGAAGTGGCGGGTTATGCCGATTTGATGAACACTATTTTCCAACACTACAGCGACATCCCCCTTTCGGAAAATTTCATCCAACAACTGCACAGCCAGTTGTTAAAATACAGTGAAAAAGATCAATGGCACAAAGGTTCTTACAAGCAATTGTCAAACCATGTTGTCGCTACTGATTCAGCCGGGCAGCAAATCGGGATTGTTTTTGAAACGGCAAGTCCATTTGAAACACCTTCAAAAATGCAGGAATTGGTGGAATGGACGCAACAAGCCTTCAATGAAGGGCGCTTGCACCCACTCCTGGTTATTGCCATTTTCATTCTTTGCTTTTTGGCCATTCATCCTTTCCAGGATGGCAATGGCCGCCTTTCAAGGGCATTGGCAACTTACCTTTTATTGAAAGCCGGTTATCAATATGTGCCATACAGTTCACTGGAAGCCGTTATCGAACAGGAAAAACAAGCCTACTATTTGTCCTTGCGTCAAACCCAAACAACGCTCAACCTCCACCAAACAAATTGGGAACCCTGGCTCCTTTTTTTTCTGAAATCACTCAAAAGGCAGAAGGACAATTTGGAATTAAAAGTTAGCCGGGAACATATTTTATTGACGCAGTTGCCCGAATTGGCTCACCATATCCTTGAAATAGTGCAGTCAAGAGGGCGGATAACGATAGGCGAATTGGAACTGCTGACCAGCGCAAACCGGAATACGCTCAGGAAAAACATTGAAACGCTGGTCAAAAACAGGCAATTACGACAAAATGGCGTCGGGAAAGGCACCTGGTATTCTTTGCCATAACACAAAGGCTCCAACCATCAAGACATCTCCTCAAACAGGCCGCCACATCGAATTTGCCTACCTTCGTAAAAAATGAGACCCATGCACCCACTCATTGCCCATTTTCAACAATACCTGCCGCTGAGCGAAGAAGAAAAAGAAATGATAACCGCCCGGGCAAACCGGCGCCAAGTCAAGCGGCGGCAGATGATCTTGCAGGAAGGCTTTACCTGCAAGCATTACACCTTTGTGGTGCAGGGCTGCTTCAAAATGTACGGCCTGGACGGCAAGGGCGCGGAACACAATATACAGTTCGCCGCCGAAAACGACTGGGTCGCCGACATCGGCAGTTTTCATTCCGGCAAACCGAGCGGGTTCTTCATCGAAGCCATCGAGCCGTCGGACATCATCCAAATTGAACAACAGGACTTGTACTTTCTGTACCTCAACATTCCCAAACTCGACCGCATTTTCAAGGTCATTATCGAAAACAAATTTGTCGAACTACAGAACCGGGTGCTGCAAAATATCAGCTCCACCGCCAAGCAGCGCTACCTGTATTTTTTAGAACAATACCCCCACCTTTCCAACCGCCTGCCCAATACGCAAATCGCCTCCTACCTGGGCATCACGCCGGAGTTTTTGAGCAAAATCAGGAAGGATCTGGCTGAAACTAACCCTTAAACTACATTAAGGCTATTTCTTAAGAAAGTTCATTGGCTGCCGCTCGCCCGGCGGTGCAACTTTGCATTGCTTTTTAACCAAAAAATTTGAACGACAGTGAAGAAGGTATTAATTGTTACGCTGGTGCTTGGCGCCATGACTGCCCACAGCCAAAAACTGACCCTGGGAAACCAGGAATTTGAACTGAAAAACGTCACGGGTTCCATCATCGAATTTCAGGGCGAAAAAGTCCTGAAAATTGAGCGGGACCTGAAAGCCATCCCCTTCGACGAAGCCCGGCTGGAGGCTACAGTGGATGAGCCGACCTTTGCCAGGCTGGCCAACCTGGATTTTGAAGACGGAACCATCGAAGTAAAAATGTACAGCCAACTGCAAGACCCGATGCCCCAGGATTACAAGCACGCACAAGGCTTTATCGGTGTTGCATTCAGGGTCGGTGAAAATGAAAAAGCCTACGAGTCCATTTATTTGCGGCCAAAGGTGGGACGCTCCGACAACCAAATGTTCAGGAACCATACGGTTCAATATTATGCCTACCCGGATTACAAGTTTGAAACCTTGCGGAAAGCGCATCCCGGGAAGTACGAGGCCTCTGCTCCTGTGAACATCCACGAGTGGATTACCATGCGCATCGAAGTGAACGGGAAAAAAGCGGAGCTATTCGTCAACGATGCCAGATACTCCACCTTTGTGGTGGACTCCATGCTCAGCACCAGCACCCATGGTGGCATCGGCTTGTACGTGGACATGGGTACCGTCGGGTATTTCAAGGATTTGAAAATTACGCCAAAAGAGAAATATGAGGCCGGGGATATGCCCCAATTAAGAAGGATTTTCCAGCCGCCGCATATCGTGAATAAAATTCCCTATGGCGCCAATGAATCGGCCGGGAAATATGCGCAATCGGGCGACGCAAAAATATATTACGAAGTATATGGCAGCGGACAGCCCGTCGTGGTGCTGCATGGCGGCGGCTTTGGCTCCACCATCGAAATGGCGGATTTCATCGGCCATTTGAAGCCCAACTATCAAGTCATCGCCATCTCCACACGGGGCCACGGCAAATCGGAAATGGGCGACGGGCCGATCACCTACGAGCAAAAAGCCAATGACGTCATGACTGTTGTAAATGCGGTGACAAAAGAACCGGCCATCGTACTGGGCTTCAGCGATGGCGCATACACGGGCTACAAGCTGGCAAGCATGTACCCGGAACGGGTGAAAAAGCTGATAGCCATTGGCGCGGGTGAGCAGGTTCCGGGCTTGAGGAAGGTTGTCCTGGATACAAAAGAGGCTTACGCCCTCGACTCTGCCTACTGGAAACAACAACTGGCGTTAATGCCGGAGCCTGAAAGATGGCAGGAATACTGGACAACAATGGCTCATTTTTACAACACCATGACGGCGAGCAAGGCCTTGTTCAACTCCATAAAATGCCCCGTGCTGCTGGTGTCGGGAGAGCTTGACCGCAATGCGCCCCTGCCAACCATCATTAACGCTTACAACATGATTCCCAATTGCCAGTTGAGCATCGTTCCGAATACGGGGCATGTTGTTTTCCTGGAAAATTTTCCGGCGGTGTGGGCGAGTATAGCGCCGTTTTTGAAGGAGTAAGTTGTCGTACCTACTGATCAACAAGCGCGGATTCAAATGTCCGAACCCCCACCAATTCAATGGCCTCGAACGCCTTCCGGAATTCCTGCAACTCTTCAGCCGTAAATTTAACCTTGAGCGCTCCGAGATCCCCTTCCAGGTGGTGCAGCTTGGTCATTCCGGGAATGGGCACGATCCAGGGCTTTTGCGCCAATACCCATGCCAGGGCGATCTGTGCCGGCGTGGCATTTTTCCGCTCGGCGAACTGATTGATCAGATCCAGCAGAGCCTTATTGGCCAGCCGGGCCTCTTCGGTGTACCTCGGCAGGATGTTGCGGATGTCACCTTTGGCGAAGGTGGTGTTTTCGTCGATTTTGCCGGCCAGAAAGCCCTTGCCCAGCGGGCTGTAGGCCACCAGGCCAATACCCAGTTCCTCGATGGCGGGAATGATCTGCGCTTCATGCTTTCTCGTCCAGAGCGAGTATTCGCTTTGCAGGGCTGTAACGGGCTGCACGGCATGCGCCCGGCGAATGGTATTGGGGCCGGCTTCGGAAAGGCCAAAGTGTTTGACTTTGCCTTCCCGGATTAATTCCTTCACCGTCCCGGCAACCTCTTCGATCGGCACATTCGGGTCGACCCGGTGCTGGTAAAAGAGGCCGATGACGTCCACCCTCAGCCGCTTCATGGACTCCTCTGCCACCCGGCGGATGTTTTCCGGACGGCTGTTTATGCCGGCCATTTTTCCATCCACGATGTTGAAACCGAATTTGGTGGCAATCACCACCTGCCCTTTGAATGGCTCCAGGGCCTCGCCCACCAGTTCTTCGTTGGCGAACGGGCTGATAACTAGCCTTTTTGTGTCTTGGTGTCTTCCCGTCTGGTCAGCCGGGCAAGCTTTGCGTATCTCTGTGTAAAGCACTTTCCGGCCTCCGCCTCCGACGGGCGAAGTGCCGTCCGTCGTAACCGGGCTTCTGCCGGCGGAGACGGAGTGCCCTCAATGATGCAAAGGTCCAATCGCAAGTCCTCAAGTACAAGCGCTATCTACATAATTTCTTACGAAATTCAAACAATCAACTTTCCCTATTTAACCCTATACGCCATCAGCGCCGGCCCGTGCCGCATATAGAGTATGCCATCCTGTATAACGGGATGCGCCCAGTGCGGGCCGTCTCCCTGCGTGACCTTGAATTCGCTGACCACTTCAAACATTTCTGGATTGGGTTTTACCAACCCCATCGTCCCCCTGCGTTCGTCATAGCAATACAGCATGTTGTCGGCCGTAATGATCGCGCCTTTGCTCTTTCCGCCGCTCCAGGTGTTCTCGTACAGGGTTTTTCCGGTTTCCCAGTCCACCGCCACCCAGTTGCCCTGATTGTTGCTGATCCAGTTGGAGCCGTATATGACACCACCTACCCGGACGATCCCGCCAATATGGGTATCGAGGTCATTGTTGCGCCATAGCAGGCTTGCCTCATCGGCATTTTCACTCAATTCCAGCATAAAAGAGCCCATGTCGTAGCCGAAAGAAAAGTAGAGGCGGCCATCTTTGTAGAGCGGGCTGTTGACGGCGATGTTTTCCCTGCCTTCTTCCTGCCTGCCCCAATTGTCAAAGGCCCAGTCGATATTTCCGGTCTCGGGGTCAACGCCTATCACGTTCCTGGCCGTTACGCCAATGATCTTTCGGTTGCCGTTATGCGAAATCAGGATGGGCGAAACATAACAGCTTTGATCGCCTAAGGGCCGGCTTTTCCAAACCGTTGCTCCGGTTTCCGCATTAAGGGCTACCATAGTCGTCTGATCTCCACCGGGCGTGTAGATCACCTTATTGTCAAAAACCAGGGGGCTTTCGGCTGTCCCCCATTTCCCCGTTTTCCTTTCGAACAGAGTGCCTCCATCCACTTTCCAGGCGATTTCGCCGTTTTCCGTATTAATGCACACGATCTCCCCGGCCCCGCTGATGACATAGGCTTTATTCCCTTCGATAGTGGGCGTGGTGCGGGTTTCCGGGAAGGTATTATCCCAGGGTGAGCCGTAGGCGGTTTCGTAGAGCTTCTTTCCATCCAGGGTGTAAGCGGAAAAGATTTCCATAGCGCCATCTTCGTTCATGCCGGTTACATACAGGCGGCCTTCCACGACCACCGGGCTGGAATAGCCCTTGCCTGCATCCATGGTTTCCCAAAGCAGTTCAGGGCCTTCAGCAGGCCAGGTTTTCAGCAGCCCGGTTTCGGGATAGCTGCCATCGCGATCAGGGCCCCGCCAGCCATGGGGCGATTGGGCTGAGGCAGAAATGATTATGGTGAAGCAAAAAAGAGTGCAAAGACTAAGATGCTTGAATGGAGTAGCCATATGATCGAGTTTTTAGTTTCGTCATGGATGGCTTTTGCGGAGCGTGTTTTTAAAACGCGAAGTTTAGGAACCGCAGAGACGCCAAGACGCCGAGCAGGGCGCAAAAAATTAGCTTTTCCTGCGAAAAACCTCTGCGTGCTCTGCGGCTCTGCGGTTTATTCTTGCCGAGGCAGCCTCCCTACAATTTAACGTAATTTTTACCGAAAGAATAAACCAGGCTCATATTCCAGTCAAAATCCTTTCCGGCATCCGTCAGCTTGTTCTTTTAGGGTTTCAAGCCATAAAGTAAAAGGGAATACCCCCTTATGGAATAACCCATTTCAAAGCGATACTTACGATTTTCAAACAACAGGAGGGGGTCAGAACCCTCCATACACCACCTTCCCCCTGAACATCGTCATCAGCACCTTCGTCTGGTAGAGCTCGAATTTGGAACAGTGGAACACATCCCTGTCCAGCAGGATTAAATCGGCCAGTTTGCCGGCCGTCAGGGTTCCGGTTTCTTTTTCCCGGAACGTCAGGAAAGCCCCGCCTTGGGTATAGCCCTCCACCACGGCCTGAACATCCACGAGGTGCTGCGGCGTCCAGGGTTCACGGACGATGCTGTCCGGCCCGCGGCGGGTGACGGCCACCTGCATGGCGTCGAAAGGGTCCATGGTGCTGACGTCCCAGTCGCTGCCGAAGGCCAGTCGCCCTCCGCTGCGGGCCACCGTGCCGATGGGGTACTGCCATTCCACGCGTTCCTCGCCCAGGAAGGGGTAGTTCAGCTCCGTCATGTAGGTATCCTCAAGCGTGGCCCACAGGGCCTGGAAATTGGCGATTACATCCAGTTCGCGAAAACGCGGAATATCATCGGGATGGATGACGTGGAGGTGGGCGATGTGGTGGCGGCTGTCGCGGAGGCCGTTCTGCTTTCGTGCCTGCTCAAAAGCATCCAGCGTCATGCGGATGGCCCGGTCGCCGATGGCGTGTACGTGGATCTGCAGCCCCGCCTTGTCGAGGGCGGTTATGGCGGCGGCGGCGGTATCCGGGCTGGCGTTGGCGAAGCCGCTGTGGGTATCGCCGTGGTAGTGGCCGATCATGGCGGCAGTTTTGCCCTCCACCACGCCGTCCATGAACAATTTCACCTGGCCCAAAGCAAGGTCTGGCATCTGGCCGGGGGTATTTTTTATCCGGGCCTTGTATTTTTCGTTCAGGGCGATCACCTGCCTGGCGCCTTCCGTTCCTTTGGAGATGTCGCCGTAGATGGAGATGTTGACGTGCGCAGTGAGTTCCTGTTTTTCCGCCAGTTCCAGATAAGCTTCGATGTAGCTTTCTCTGGCGGAGGCTTCTACAAAATTGGTGATGCCCAGCGAATTGGCAACTTCCAGCCCTTTGCGCAGCCCGGCGGCCAGTTCTTCGGGGGTATAGGGTGGGATGAGTTGTGCGACTAATCCCATGGCTTCTTCACGGAGGGTGCCGGACGGTTCGCCAGTATGTTCGTCCCGCTCGATCAGCCCATTGGGGGGATCCGGTGTTTCGGCAGTGATGCCCGCCAATTGGAGGGCCCTGGAGTTCACCCAGGCCGAGTGCCCGTCGCTGGAAGTGACATACACTGGCCGGTTGGGGATGATCTCGTCCAGCCATTCCTTACGGGGGTTGCCATTGGGAAAGGAAGCCAGCCAGAAATTGTGGCCCTGCACCCATTCCTTTTCGGGATGGGCATCCGCATATTTTTTTAAAAAAGCGAGCATGCTGTCCGGGTGCTCCACGCTGGAAAGATCGCATCCCATGAGGGCCAGCCCGCCGGAAATAGGGTGGACGTGCGAATCGGTAAATCCGGGCAGCATGGTTTTGCCCTGCAGGCCCACCACCCGGGTGCTGTCGCCGATGAGTTGCCGGGCTTCTTCCCAGGTTCCGGTAAAAATGATCCGCTCTCCTTTGGTGGCCAGGGCTTCTACCTGCTCTCCCGGTGTTTCGAGGGTATAGATGCGGCCGTTATGAAAAACGAAATCGGCCTGGGCGGAAAGCCCGGCGGCCGTTCCGGCCAGCAGGGTAGCGGCTAAAGAAAGGTTTTTGTACATGGTGTTTTGATCTGATGAAAAGAAAGCAAGCAAGCTCTTAACCGCAAAAGGTAACACCGCGAAATCTAAAATTCAAAAGTGGCGTACAGCGTGGCTGCCCTAAATGCTATCCCTGTTCCACCGCCTGCCTCAGGCTGTTCACATATTCCCTCACGAACTCCTCCAGCCTTTTGCGGCGGTACTGCATCACCCAACGGGGATGAGGCAGCGCCAGTATGGTGTCGAAAAAGCCATGTTCCCGGTTGAGCTTTTCGAAGTACTGCATATTCAGCCCCTGTCCCATGCAAAGTGCAACGCGGGTGCTCAGCCCCAGGCCGATCTGCGCGTGGATGTTGGCTATGATATGCGGCTCTACGGCGCGTTCCAGTTTTTTATCGTCGTAATAGTTGTAGTTTTTGCCGTCTTTGGTGAAGCCCATCGGGCTGAGGGAAGTGATGTAAAACTGCCGGTAAAAGGCTTCCGGCCCGCCCCATTCGTTTACCACCCGGTACACAAATTCGGAGGATAATTCCGGCTTTTTTGCGAAGGTGTTGCTTATGCCGCATTCCGTTTCCAGCCGGATGGGGTCGGTAAAGGGCACCCCGGTGACGCCCGCCCCGAAGCGGCCGGGGTTGATGCCGAAAATGCCGATGCGTTTATCCTCGTCATTGTAGTACTGTTGATAGAAGCGTTCCATGGCATGCCAGGTTTCGGCTTCGGCATAGGGGTAGAGCAGCCCGACATGGCCGGGCAGCTTCCAGTCGGGCCGGAAGGAGCGGTTGAGGGCCAGAATCCGTTGAGCGAGAGGCATGGGCTTTTGGGGAGGGAAGATAGGGGAAAATGGGGAAATGCAAGAATGCGTAAATGCGTACCCGCCTTCGCATAAAGCTTTGGCGGGCAGGGAATGCGAGAATGGCAGGCCCTCAGCCAACAATATAGCCATGCAGCCATATAGCCATCCAACCCCCTGCTCACCTGCACCCGCCATCCAGCCCTTCAATCCAGGCCCTGACCAGGGCAATGCCCTCCTCATGCGCTACGGCCCTGCCGATTTCCGGCATCATGATGCCCGGGTCGTTGCTTTCCATGCGGAAGACGAGGATGGAGCTGTCGGGCTGGCCGGGCAGGATGCTGAACAGGCGCCCGCCGGAGCCTTTGCCGGCAGCGACCGGGCTTTTGCAGAAACCCAGTTGAGTGGGGCTGTCAGCATAATCAGTGGTGAGGTAAAGCCCCGTAGTGTGGGCCGGCCCACGGGGGCTGTGGCAATGGCCGCAGTTGGCCTCCAGGTAGGCCAGGGCGCGTTGTTCCGTATCCCCAACTTGAGGTTTATCCCAATCGGCGACGGGGGCAAACTGCGCGGCCCAGTCGCCGGGAGCCAGCATTCCGGCCTGTTGCCAGCGCTCCAGTTGGTTGGCTGTGGCGCCATCGGGATAGGTTAAGGCCTTGTTGAGGTAGCGCACCCGCGGGCCGATGGGCAACAGTTCCTTGTCGCGGTTGTGGCAGCTCTTGCATTGGTTTTTGTTGGGCACGGCATAGTCCACCGCGCGGGCGCGCCCCTGCTCATCCGTCCAGCTAACGCCTTTGAAATCACCAACGACATTGAGTTCGGCATCGGTATCCTGATCGTTCCAGACGTAAGTGAAGGCTTCCCATTTTCCTCCCCGCTTAACCAGCAGGCGGGTTTCCACCATATCCCAATTCGCCTCGGGCAGCTGGAAATCGGCCGGGTAGTAGAAGTTCTTGATCAGGACACTATGGTCCGGAAACTGTATGAAGCCTTCTTTATCAACGGTGGCCTGAACGCCTTCGGGCATCCACACAAAGCGCGCCTTGTGGGCGTAGTCGGTGAACAAAGGCGTGATGGGCTCGTAGGGCAGCACCCGGGCGTTAGGCTGCAGCTTTTTGAGCACCCCGGCAAAAAAGGCGTAGTCCGAAAGCCGGGGATAGGGTATCCGTTCCGCTTCAAAATGAACAGCCGTGGCCGCCGGGCGGTGGCAGTGGAACACGAACGCCAACAGGGTGGCGAACACAAAAAAAATGAAAATTTGCCTGCGCATTTGCCTGATGATGTAATTGGAAAATGGTTGTTTTTTCATCGGGTTTTATTCCTGCCCTGGTTGGGGGCCCACGAATGGGGGGGTTTATGGCCCACGAATGGGGGTTTTTTATGGCCCACAATGGGTTTTTTTATGGCCCACGAATGGGGTTTTTTTATGGCCCACGAATGGTTTTTTTTTATGGCCCACGACTGAAGTCGTGGGCTAGGGGCAGATGTGGGGGGTGATGTCCTGGCTCACCTTTTTGAAATCGTTGGCGGCGTCCACGTTGGCGAAGCGCAGGCTTTCCTGGGGCTGCAGGATGCAAATGTTCATGGGGTTGGGCCCTGCGGGCCGCTTGTCGTCGAGGATGCCGTCGTAGATGATGTCCTGGGGCTTGCCGGGGAACAGGTAATTGACCAGTTTGCCGAAATCCCTGCTCAGGTCGGGCACGCCCCGTTTGCGTTCGTAGCGGTTGTTGCGGACGGTGACGTCGTAGGTGAAAGGGTCGTAATTGGGGTCGTTCCAGGGCTTTTCGGTGATGTAATAGCTGGCGATGGCCGTGCCGATCGTCTTATGTCCGATGATCTCGTTGTCGTATACTTCCACCCCTTTAGCCGCCAGCAGGATGATGCCGGTTCCCGGCGGCACGATGCCGACGATGTTGCCTTCCGGGGCGAAATTTTTGTGGTTGTTTTCAATCACCTTGTTGTTGAACACCTTGCAGCCCTTCCCGTTGCCGGCCGGCAGTTCGGGCAGGTCGAACACCAGGATGCCGCCGGTATTGCCTTCGGCGCGGTTGCCGTACACTTCCGAGTTGGTGCAGTTCTCGATCTCGATGCCCGCCACGTTTTCATGGGCGTAGCAGTTGCGCACCACCACGTTTTCGCATTGCCCCACATAGATGCCCGCATCGGAGGCAAAGCTGGCTTCGCAGCCCTCGATCAGCACGTTTTTGCTGGAAACCGGGTACAGGCCGTAGCCGCCGTTGTTCTCACTGGCCCCGCCGCTCCAGCTGGTTTTGACATTGCGGATGGTGATGCCGTTACAATCCTGTGCCTTAATGGCGTCGCCTTTGGTGTCGAGGATCGTCAGCCCCTCGATGGTGACGGAATCGGCGGTGACGCGCAGCCCCTCGGCGCCGACTTTCTGGCCTTTAAAGGAAAGCACCGTCTTGTCCATGCCCGCCCCCCGGATGGTGACACGGGGGATGCCGTCGAGCGACAAGGGGCGGTCGAAGGCGTAGGTTCCTTCCGGGATTTCTACTATCTCGCCAGGTTGCGCATTGATGAGCTGCTCCTGGATTCGGTTGTAGAGGGCGGTGGCGGTTTCGCCGGGAGGGGGGGAGTCCGGGGCGTTGTTGCAGGAGTAGAGCAGGAGGAGAAGTGCAAGGGGTAGGATGAGGTGCTTCATGCGGTTAAGTGTTTGGCTGCTAAGATAAGGCTTGTTAGTTTTGAAAAAAAACTCGATGGAAGCCCTGTCCCAATATCTGGATGCGAACCTCCGGCTCCCCCTGCCCGAAACCCAGGCCCTGCTCCGCCACTGGCAGAAGCCCAAAAGCCTCAAACGCGGCGATTTCCTCACCCGGCAGGGGCAGGTGGAAAATCATCTGTACTATATTCAGGAGGGGACGATGGGCATTTTTTACGACATCGAAGAGAACGAGCAGGTAGTGGGGTTCGGTTATGCGGACACCCTGATCTGCTCTTTTCCCTCTTTCATCCGCAACCACCCTTCGGATTACTACATCCAGGCCCTGAGCGCCACGGAACTCACCGGCATTGCCCGTTCGGATTTTTACCGCCTTATGGGCGAATACCCCCGCATCGAACACCTCTGGCGGCAGATGCTGGAAGAGGCCCTGCTGGGCCGCATCGAACGCGAGATCGACCTGCTGACGGTTTCTCCCCGCGAGCGCATCCAGCGGCTGCTCAACCGCAGCCCCCACATTTTCCAGCTCATTCCCAACAAATACATCGCCTCTTACCTGCGCATGACGCCGGAAACGCTGAGCCGGAATATGAGGTGAGGCCAAACTTCCGAAGCCTGCTCAGGATTTCCCCTGTCAGGCTTCGGAAGTTTGCCATTGTAATCCTTGATCCCAATCAAGAATTACCTTCCTTCCTGTCTTTACTTTTGTAGTGTAAAAAAAACAAATCATGAAAACCACCCAACTGATTTCCGATTTACAAACTGCCGTTCAGAACATCATCGAAACCGTGGAAGCGGAGATACTCCCCCTGGACAGGGCGGCCCTCAACAGGAAACCCGCGCCGGAAAAATGGAGCATCCTGGAGTGTTTCGAGCACCTCAACCGCTACAACCGCTTTTACAATGCCGAACTGGAGCGCGCCCTGGCCCGCAACGCCAAACCGGCGCCCTTCCGCCCCGGCTGGCTGGGCAACTTTTTCGTACAATACGTCTCCCCGGGAAACGCCAAACCCAGGAAAACCATGAAACACCTGAACCCGGGCGGCAGCAAACTGGGCGTAAAGGTGCTGGAAGAGTTTTTAACCCACCAGCGCCACCTCCTCGAATTGCTCAACAAGGCCAAGGGCGCCAACCTCAACCAAAGGATCGTCAAAGTTGAGATCCTGCGCCTGCTGCGCATCAAAACCGGCGACGCTTTCAGGTTTGTCGTAACGCATGAGCAGCGGCACCTGCAACAGGCCCTGGCTGCCAAAGCCCTGGCGGAAGCCGCCGCGCATACTGCCTGATGCCAATTTCCGGCCAAAAAGAAACTGCTTGTTCGCAACTATTCAGGACACCGAAGTGGCATTATCCGGCGTCGCGGGCCCGTAGCCTGCGACGCCGCAAAGCCCCTCCCACTCCAGCTGATTATCATTTCCGCGGGCCACAGGCCCGCGTTTCAGCCTGAATAGTTACGTTTTTTCTCCCCGAAGCAGTTGAAGTATGGTTTTCTGCGTCAGGCCGTAGTCCGTCCACGGAATGAAATGCCCGGTATCTTCCAGATAGATCAGTCGCAGATATTCAGGTGGGATGTTGTTGCGGCTGAAACCGATGTTGGCCTTCGGCGGCGCCAAGCCGTCTCTCCTGCCGTGGATGTGCACTATGGGAACGCGGATGCGCTTCCAGCCGGCAGCCATTTCCTCCAGTTCGGCCGCGTGGGAGAACTTTTCATCGGCCGACACCTTCAGGGCCGCCGGCAGCATCCAGCGCGTGGCCTTCCACCGGCCGAAATGGGCGTACCAGAACATGGGTTCGTTATCCGGGTCATCCACCGGCGCCAGCAAAACGGCGGCCGTGAGCTTATCGGGGTAGTCCATGGCAAACTTACCCACAATGGGCCCGCCGTAGGAATGCCCTACGAGGATAACCGTATCGGCCCGGAACTGTTCCCGCACGGCCAGCACCTGCCGCGCCTGGGCGTCTATGGACGTCACCGAATGCCCCAGCCCCGACTCCCCGTAGCCCAGCCGGTCGATGGCCACCAGGCAGGCCTCCTGCAGCAGGGCCGAATCGGCCAGATACCGGTAAAAGTTGTTGGAAGAACCAGGCGCGCCGTGCACGAAGATCACCAGCTTCTCCTCCCTGCCCGGCCCGGTTTCGATATAACGGGTTTTTACGCCTTCGAAATCGAGATACCGGATGCGCACGGGCACATCCCGCCTGCCGAAATACCGCTCGGTTTTTTTGTCGCCGGTGTGAAAGGACACACACCCGTTTATCAGGAACAACATCAGGGCCAGCAAAGTGAACAGCCATTGGCCGGCGCGGAGCAGTAGGATCATGGCGGGCGGATTGAGGTGTTTTTATGTTAAAGAGGGTAAGAGTGGAAAAGTTTTGGGCTGCCGGAAGTTTTCCACATTTTTCAATAAAACATCACATGTTTTTTTGAAATCCCTGTATACTCCTATCTTGTAGGAGAAAGATTTTTTAAAACAATTTAGTTTGCGCCTAAATTTTTTTAAAACAAAAAAGTGTGTATATTTATGGGATTAAACCTGCTCCCAAAAGAAATCCTGGCAAATTATGAGGTTCGGGAATGGAAACATGCTATAGCTATCCTCTCCAGCGACTTTCCGGAGGAATGGGAAAATATCCTCGAGCTTTTGAGAA
Source organism: Bacteroidota bacterium (assembly GCA_963169455.1). Classification (GTDB taxonomy): domain Bacteria; phylum Bacteroidota; class Bacteroidia; order Chitinophagales; family Saprospiraceae; genus JACJYE01. The sequence continues at coordinate 14,874 of CAUJDW010000088.1, forward strand.
ACTTTCAATTATGCAAAAGCTGGATAACTGTTGGCGGAGGTAGGAAGTCAAAAGTAGCGGAAGCTATTGACAACTTTTTATTCGCACGAGGTTGGGTCGAGAAGCAATTTGAAACTTCTGTAAGAGTAGATGAAGCTGTAATGGAATCACCTACTCACAAGGTTGATTGTTATAAAAATCGTGTAGCTCTGGAGTTGGAATGGAATAATAAGGACCCCTTTTTTGACCGGGATCTCAATAATTTCAGATTGTTGTTTGATCTAAGGGCGATAAGCGTTGGCGTGATTATCACCAGAAGTGATGATCTTCAGGAGATTTTTAATCATTTGGGAAGAGGGGCGTCTTATGGAGCATCGACTACACATATGTCCAAGCTAATCCCCAGAATTGAAGGCGGCGGCGGCGCCGGATGTCCTTTGTTAGTATTTGGAATTACCCAAAAATTGTACAACGAGAATTGTTAAACCATGAGGAATTACGATAGCGCTGCGGAAGATTTCGCCAATTCTGTCGAGAAAAAAGGATATGGCGCTATTTTAGCTGACCCCCCCTGGAGGTTTAGTAACAGAACCGGTAAAATGGCTCCTGAACATAAGCGCCTGAACCGCTATCCCACTTTGTCTTTGGATGAAATCAAAGAAATTCCTGTCACAGAGGCAGCGGCAAAAAACAGCCATCTTTACCTATGGGTGCCCAATGCGCTTTTGCCCGAGGGTTTGGAAGTCATGAAAGCCTGGGGGTTTGAGTATAAAACCAACATCGTCTGGCATAAAATCCGGAAGGATGGCGGCCCTGATGGCAGAGGGGTTGGCTTCTATTTCCGGAATACAACTGAAATCATCCTGTTTGGGATCCGGGGGCGGCTACGCACACTTGAAGCCGGAAGAACCCAGGTGAACATCATCAAATCAAGAAAAATGGAGCATTCCAGAAAACCGGAAGAGCAATATTCACTGATCGAATCCTGTAGCCCCGGGCCTTTTCTTGAATTATTCGCCAGAGGCCCAAGGAAAGGTTGGGATGTATGGGGAAATCAATCCGATGAATATATACCTGATTGGGAAACATACGCTCACAACAGCCTTACCCCAAACGGCCATAGCATAGGGGCCAATCAGATGAATTTATTCCAGAACGGAAAATAGAACATTGTCAAATTGCCGGGGGTTACCTGGCTGCTGCGGCAGGCGCAGCGCTCCCCTACCCTTTCTTCCAGAAAGCCAGCCCCTTCCCCTTCTGTTTGGGCCCTTTGTACGGTTTCACCCTCGATTTGGACTTCACCACGCTGGCCGCAGTGCCGGGCTGGCTCTCGCAATGGGCCCTGTTGACGGCTGTGAGCTGGTAGGTATAGGCCTTGCCCTCTTCCAGCCGGGTATCCGTAAAGCGGAATTTTCTGCTTTTGTCGCCGAATGGCGTGATGTGGAGGATATGGGCCGGGGCGTCCATATCGCCGGGCCGGGCGCCGGGGAAGCGGTACAGGACGTAGTAGAAGGGGGCCGCGGAACCGGCATTTTTAATGGGTTTCCACCGAATCCTGGCGTCGCCTTTTTTATTGCAGACCTTCATGCCTTCCGGGCTGGGGGCGGGGCTGAGCGACAGTTCGTCCCGGCAGGGCAACAAAGCCGGGCTGCCGTAATAGGCCCGGAGCGAATCCTTGAGGTTGAGCGGGTCGGCGAGGACGGAGCCGGAACGGAAAAAGGCGCTGCCGCTGATACGGCGGTTGCGGCGGGCCATGCGTATCTGGCGGGCCAGTTCCCCGGGGTCGTACCATTGTTCCTGGCTGTCGTTGCCCACCTTATAAGCGGCATGGCCGATGTAGAGTTGTTTGCCCGAAGCATTGAGGCTCCACCAGCGCTGCAGGATGGCGTTGTCGGCCGGAGGGAAACCGATGTGCCAGTATAGCTGGGGCAGGATGTAATCGATCCAGCCCTGGCGCAGCCAGTGTAGCACGTCGGCGTGCACGGCGTCGTAGGAGGGCGCCCCGGCGCGTGTTTCGGAGCCCGCGGGGTCATCCTGCTTGTTGCGCCATACCCCAAAGGGGCTGATGCCGAAATACACATGGGGCTTGGCCTCTTTGATGGCCAGGGACACCATCCTGACCAGTTCGTCGACATTGTGGCGGCGCCAGGCGTTGATGTCCGGAAAGTTGCGGCCGTACAGGAGGTAGGTGGAGCTGTCCGGAAACACCTGCCCGGTGAGGGGGTAAGGGTAAAAATAATCGTCGAAATGAACGGCGTCGATGTCGTAGTTCTGCACCACTTCCATCACCACATCCCGGATGTGCTCCCGCACCTGCGGCAGGCCGGGGTTGAGGTAAAATCTTTGCCCGTAGGAGACAACCCAGTCGCGGTGCTGGTTGAAGACGTTCTGTGGAGAAAGGGCGGCCGTATCCAGGCCCATCGTGACGCGGTAGGGGTTGAACCAGGCGTGGAACTCCATGCCCTGCCGATGGGTTTCTTCGATGAGGAATTCCAGGGGATCGTATTCCGGCTGGGGGGCGAGCCCCTGGCGGCCCGTCAGGTATTCCGACCAGGGTGCAAAGGCGGAAGGGTAAAAGGCGTCGGCGGAGGGCCTTACCTGAAAGATAACGGCATTCAGCCCCAGGCTCCTGTATTGTTTCAGCAGGTTTTTCCATTCTTCCCTGTGCGCGGTAGGCCAGGTGCCGGCTTTGGCCGGGTAGTCCAGGTTTTTCACCGTGGCCACCCACACGCCGCGGAATTCCTGCTTCGGAGCAGGCGGGTTGATGTCTTTTTCATTCTGGGCGAAAGCTCCTGATGCGAACAGGGAAAAAGCAAATGCCATGCAAAGAGGCAGGATGCTGTGGCGGCTAACCATTGCAGTGCAGTTTAGATGAACGGAATCCGTCCAAATATAGGCCTAAAGTAGAGAATGGCAAAGCCCCCGCAAAGACTACCTGCTGTGCACAGCCGGAATATCGCCCATGGCCATGGCGGCGCGCCCGTCGGCGGCCGCTATGGTTTTGCATTTCCAGACCGGCATGTGGTTTTCATCCTCGTGGCTGTACTGGCATAGTTGAGCGCCGCCGGCTTTGTTTACGACAAAGGGTTCATTGGCGAACTCGTGGTGGGTGGTGTATTCGGCGTGGTAAACGCGCCGAAGCTGGGAGCCGTCCCAGTAAAAGAATGCTTTCTCGATGCCGGCCCAGCAGCCGACCGCCATGGTGCTGGCTTCGACAACGGTGAAACCCTGCGGGCTGCGGATCACGCGAAGCAACGGGCTGGCGCCGCAATCTTCAAAGACGCACAATCCGGGAACCTGCTCCTGAACGATGACCTTCCCTTTCTGCAGGATGCGCACCTCCGCCTTGATGTCCTTCAGGTTTTTGCGGGCCTGGCTGGAAACGCCCAGCATGAGGAACTCGGCCCGCCCGTCGCCGTTGAGGTCTTCAAAGCGCCACCCCTTGGCAATGTGGGCGCCCCAGATGTAACCTACGAAAGGCTGCCCTACAGCATCCTTGCCGCGGACGTGGTACCAGATGTCGCCATAACCGTCAATCTCATCTTCCGGCAGGTAATAGCCATCCGCATAGGCAATGTTCTGAACACTGAAGCCGGCAGGGAGGTAGGTGATCGCGCCGGAGGACGCACAGGGGCCCTGCCGGACAGCAACCTTTTCGGTAAAAGTATAAAGCGTGGAATTGTCGGTGTACAGTTCCTCAACCTGCGATTGCAGGTGGAACCAGTCGTAGAAATCTTCGAATTGAGGGCTTACGAAACGGTCCTGTGCGCCAATGCTTTGTGCGCTGATAAGGGCGGAGATCAAAAGGGCTTTTTTCATGGGAGTAGATTTTGGGATGTATGGTTTTTAACTTTTTTCCTTTTCCGGATATTGCCCGGGCCAAAGTATTATTTTGACATCAGCACCGCAAAAGCTATTTTCCGGATGAAAGCCTTTCCTTTGAAAAGAAATATTTCGCACATTAGTTCCCATTTTCTGTGAAAATTTGCTTTTAACGAATGGCCTCTGGGGCCTAAGCAAGTATGCTTTTCAACTTATTTTAAAAGGCGCGGCAGGAAGTAAAAAACACCCCCTACCGTTCCTTCCTCTAAATTTGTTGACGGATCAGCCGAAAAAAGTCACAGGCAAAAAAAGGGGCGGGGCCACAACATTCCTTCCCTTACCTTTGTATTACCGTTGATGCCCGCACAAAAGCTAAGTTTGCAAGCGGGCGCCGATTTAACAATAGTTACGCTTTATCCAGTAGCATGTTTCAGGATCAACAACATACGCCAAAGCAGCTCCGCATCTGGCTGCCGCTGCTCTTCGCCCTCACCCTGGTGATGGGGATGTTCATCGGCATGCACCTGCAATCCAATGCGCCAGCCATGGTGTCGGAGCCCGAAAACACCCTTGTCCACGGTTTGGGACAGGGGAAGGTCGAGGAGATACTTCGTTACATCGAGGCCAAGTACGTCGATGAAGTTGACCGGGAAACCCTGGTGCAGGAAGTGATCAACGACATGCTGGCTAAGCTCGACCCCCATTCCACCTACATCACTGCCGACCAGTTGCAGGAGGTCAACGAGCAGCTCGAAGGCAACTTCGACGGCATAGGGGTGGAGTTCATGATCCTCGACGACACCATCGTGGTCGTAGCTCCTCTGGCAGGAGGCCCTTCAGAAGCGGCCGGCATCCAGGCCGGCGACAAGATCGTGCAGATCGGAGATTCCACCATAGCAGGCAAGTCTATTGAAACCCGCGATGTGATCAACCTGCTGCGAGGAGAAAAAGGCACTCAGGTAGAAGTCGGCATCATCAGAGGCAAAGACACCAAAATATACCGCTTTACCATCACCCGCGATAAAATACCGATGCACAGCGTGGACGTATCCTACATGCTGGATGAAAAAACGGGTTACATCAAGGTCAACCGGTTCAGCGCAACGACCTACGAAGAGTTCATGAAAGGGCTGGAGCAACTTATCGAAAAGAAAGGGATGAAGGACCTCGTGATCGACCTGCGCCACAACCCCGGCGGCTACCTGCAGCAGGCGGCCAACATCCTCAGCCAGCTCTTCAACGAAAAAGACAGGCTCCTGGTCTATACCGAAGGCCGTTCGGTCAGCCGCAGCGACTACGAGAGCACCGGCAGGGCATTTTACAATATTGAGAACATCGTGGTGCTGATCGATGAAGGCTCCGCATCGGCCAGCGAGATCCTCGCCGGCGCCATCCAGGATCAGGACCGCGGCATCATCGTTGGGCGGCGGTCCTTTGGCAAAGGCCTGGTGCAGGAACAGTACAAACTGCGCGACGGCTCCGCCCTCCGCCTTACGGTGGCCCGCTATTATACGCCCTCGGGCCGCTCCATCCAGAAGCCCTACGAAAACGGCATCGAGGAATACGAACAGGAGATGTACAGCCGCTACGAATCCGGGGAGATGGAATCCGAAGGCCATGTGGCTATTGTCGATTCTACCGCTTATTACACCTCCGGAGGCCGCGTTGTGTACGGCGGCGGCGGCATCACCCCCGACATCATCGTCCCGATAGATTCCATCTTTTTCGATGACGAATATCTGGAGTTGCGCCAGTTCATCCCCCAGTTCGTTTTCCGGCACATGGCCCGGCAGCCCGATAAGCTGAAATCCTACAAGCTGGAAAACTTCAGCCGGCAATATCAGGTGAGTGACGATCTTTACGAGGAATTCCTCACCTTCGCCCGCAGCCAGGGCGCCCGGGTGGATAGCCGGCAGGCGCCGCAGGCGAGAAAGGAACTGAAGCTCTTTATCAAGGCGCGCATCGCCAAGCATCTCTTCGAGGATGAGGGCTTCTACATGGTCTGGAACCAGGACGACCCCATGCTGCGGGAAGCGCTCCGCGCGCTGCAGCACGCCAACCCGCTGCAGGCTGTCAGGGGAAAATAGGGCGGGCGGCAAAGCCCGGGAGGTTTCAGGCTTTTACCCGGCTGGCCGTAGCGAGGGCGGGGTAGGTTTCAGGGTTTCAGGTTTCAGGTTTCAGGTTTCAGGTTTCAGGTTTCAGGTTTCAGGTTTCAGGTTTCAGGTTTCAGGTTTCAGGGTTTCAGGTTACAGGTTACAGGTTTCAGGGTTTCAGGTTACAGGGTTTCAGGGGTTGCCACAGGCTCACCTCGTCTCCCCCTCTCCCAGTCTCCATTGGGTGTTTCAGGTTTCAGAGTTGCAGAGTTACAGGGCAGTCACGGGCTGGCTTGCCTTGATTTTGCTGAAGTTCAGCCACCCCGGGACTTCGGATGTTTTCCAGGCTTAATAGTGCACTACAAGGAATGGTTTGACCTTGCGATCCCCTCCCTCATTCTGCAATATCAGGTAATAAGCCCCCTGGGCCCACTGGCTCACATCGATGGTAAACACTTTTCCGCTAAAGCGCATCGGCCGGACATTGGACCGGAACACGAGTTGGCCCAGGGCATTGTAAACGCGGGCCTGGTAATCCTCGAAATCGGGGGTTTCGTATTCCACTTTCAGGACGGAAGAAACGGGGTTGGGATAAATGTTCAGTATCTCCAGCGGGCCGGCCGTGCCGCCGCAGGCTTCATTGACCAGTTCCATGGCGTTGAAGAGGTTGAGCCGGCCGCCCGTGGCCGTAAAATCATCCAGCCCGGGAAGCGGGTCCACCCCATCGATGAGCACGCTGCGAATGAAGCGCGCAGTAGCTTCGGGATTCAGCAGGGCGTCGGCGGCCAGGCCCTCGCAGGGCAGGCTGTAGAGCAGGGCGATAGCACCCGTCAGATGGGGCGCGGCGGCGGAGGTGCCCCCGAAAGACCCGTAGCGGTTGTTGGGCTTCAGGCTGTACGACTCCTGCCCCGGCGCCCCCATGTCGATGCTCACTTTGCCATAACCGGCGGAGAGGTACTTCTCATCGTCGATTGTCGTATTGGTCACTGTAATGATAAAGTCGCTCTCGCAGGTCGTCGGCATGTCGCCGTCCACATCCACATTGCGGCTTGAATTGACGGTGCCTGCGCCGGTCAGGACGCCCACCTCGCCCATCAGGTCGTACATGCCACCCCAGACCGGCTGGGCGTCGCAGAAGGTCGGCGTGGGCAGCCCAAAGGAAGCGTTGGTCGCCACCACAAAAGCCCCGTTCTGCCCCCCGCTTTTGTTGTAGCGGTCGCGTTGTTCGATGACGTACGCGTAGGCCGAAACGATCTCATCGACATAGCCGGTGACAAACAGCATGAGCTTAACATTCCAGCTGACGCCGCTGACGCCGGCGCCGTTGTTGCCCCTGGCCCCCACAATGCCGGCCACCGACAAACCGTGGTCATCAACGGACATCGTGTTGCTGCCGGTTTTGAAATTCCAGCCGAAGGTGTCATCGGTATAGTCGTTGCTGTCATTATCGATGCCGTCATTGGGAATCTCGCCGGCATTTTGCCAGACGTTGCCGGCCAGGTCGTTGTGCTCCAGGTCGAAACCGCTGTCGAGAATGGCCACGACGATGGTGTCTCCATTGGCCGTCAGCCCTCCGGTAGCGATATCCCACACCATTGGCGCGCCAATGCGCTCCAGGCCCCACTGCAGGGGGTAATCCGGGTCGTCGGGTTCGCGGCGGAACTCCACGGCGTAGTTATACTGCACGGCCTGCACTTCCGGTTGCTGTTCCAGCCAGCGCAACAAGCCTTCCCCCGGCCAGGCTGCCGGGTCGAAGCGAAGAAGGTGGATGTTGAAACGGCCAGCCACTGTGCGTTCGTAAAAGACAGAACCGGGATGCCGGCTATTCAGGCGCTGCAGCAGCGCCTCCGGCCCGGCTTTTTCAACAAGGCGGACGATCAGTTCGTCATCAACCCGCCCCGTGGCGGAGGCGGCCGGCTGTGCGGCAATGACGTTCGGCAAAAATAAAAATGCCAGGAAGAAGAAGTAGAGCGTGGCTGTTTTTTTCATACGATGGATTATGAATTGTTACTGTAAAGTTAGGCCAATTTGAACAATGAAGGCGCGTTTTTAGGGTATTACGGGTGGGGCCGGGAATCAATTCGCCGCCCCCTCTCCAAGCCGGCCAGCCTAGCCCGGGCCAAACTTCGGAAGTTTGGCCCAGCCATTCAGCCATCCAATCCCCCCCGCAACGCCCTGAAATAAGCCGGCGCGTCCAGCAAACGGCTTCCGAACCAGGAAAAAAACTCTCCGTTTACCAGTTTTATTGCGCTTTCGGGGCAGGCCCGGCGGAAGCCCTCCATGTGTTTTTCCCGGAAGGGATAAGGCTCTGACGACAGCAGAATGGCCTGTGGCTGAGCCGCCGCCAGTTCTTCCAGGCTTATTTCGGGGTAGCGGCTGAGATGGGCGAACACATTGTCCAGCCCGGCCTGCTGCATCATGGCGTCGATAAAAGTGCCGGATGCGGAAACCATGAAAGGGTTCCTCCAGATGAAGTAAGCTGCCCGGATGGGCGATTGGCCGCGAAGTTCTTCTTCCAGTTGCTGAAAGCGCCGGCCGATCTCTGCGGCCAGCGCCTCCGCTTCGGTTTCCCGGGCAGCCACCCCGCCCAGGCTGCGGATCATGCCAATGGCGCTGCCCAGGCCGTGGACATCGCTCATCCAGACGGGGAAGCGGGCGGCCAGGGCTTCGATCTGTTCACGGGTATTCTCCTCCTTATTGCCGATGATGAGATCGGGCTGCAATTCCGCTACTTTTTGCAGGTTTACCTGCTTGGTGCCGCCCACCCGGCTTTTGGTGCGAAACCAGCTTTCCGGGCGCACGCAGAATTTGGTGATGCCCACCACCTCTTCGGCCAGCCCCAGAGCATAGAGCAGCTCGGTTTGGGAAGGAACCAAAGACACGATCCGGCGGGGTGGAAAATCCACCGCCACCTGGCGCGACATCTGGTCGGTAAATGTCTTCTTCATGCTGATATAAATGGCGGGCCGCCGCAAATACGCCGGCAGCCCCTTTTGTTGACAGTTGCAAATGTATTATTTTGCCGTGTGTTTCGCTCTGCCCCCAGTATCGAGGGCGCTCCGGAAAGCCCCGGATCGTAGTGATGGCGCACCGGATTGCTGGCCCGCCCCCAGGGATTTTCCGGAGCAGCCTCAGGATTGCATCATAAAACAGGATTGCCATAGAAAATGCGGCCCCGTATCCTTATCGCATACGCCAATGACCGAGGGAGCAGCCTGCGGCTGTCGCAGGAGGCTGCTGAAATCCAGGATGCACTCAGCGGCGCCGCCTGTGACCTCATCCTGGCGCCGGCCGCCAACCTCGACCGCATTTTCAGAGCCTTTGATACTTACAAAGACAGCATCCAGGTGTTCCACTACGCCGGCCACGCCAATGAATATGCCCTGGAACTGCTCGACAAATTCGGCCAGCAGCAGACGGTGGCCGGGAATTCCTTCTCCACCTATCTGGCCAATCCGAACAAAGCCCTGAAGCTGGTTTTCCTCAACGCCTGCTCTACCTGGGCGCAGGCAGAGGACCTCCGCGACAAAGGCATTCCCTATGTTATCGCCACCAGCCAGGACATTGCGGACGGGCAGGCGGTCAACTTCGCCAAATCCTTTTATGAAAGCCTCGCGCAGGGGTACACCATTCCCAAGTCGCACAGCGAGGCCCTCAGCAAAATCGGGCTGCTGCCGGCGGGCGGCGGCGAATCGCGGGGCATTCCCCTGGCGGAAATCGGCAACGGAGAGGCCGGCTCCTGGCGCATCTATGAAAGCCCCAACCTGCCCGAAGCGCTGAAATACTGGAAACTGGAAAAAAACCTGAACCTCCCCCAGGAGAGGCTTCCGGAAAACTGGCACCTGCGATGCAACCGGGAGCAGCAAAGCGCGGTTTTCGAATCCCTTTTCATCCAGCCCGTCTTTTATACCCCCAGGGTTTGCCTGCTGGCCGGCGAACTCGACAGCCGCCACCAGTCGCTGATCTCCCGCTTTGAGAACGACATCAACACCAAAAAAGAAGCGGAACGGCTATTCGGCGGGCTGAAGCAGATCTCCGCCTGGCCGGCCGTCAGTGCGGTCAGCAGGAAGGAATCTTTGCCCCTGCTCACGCTGAAGGCCTTTTTCGGCATGAGCGCCCTGCGGCCGGGCGCCCGGCTCGACAAGGCCGAAGCCCTGGTCGGCCAGCTGCGGCCCAACTCGGTTTACCTGGCCTGCCAGGAGATCGACTGCCGGGAATGGGACGACAGCAATACCGAAGACCTGCGCTGGTTTATCGAAGAATTCTGGCAGGTAGCCATCCAGAACGCTGAACAGGAAAACAAAAAACTCTTCGTTTTCCTCAACCTCATCATGCCTGAAAAATCGGGCTTCCTTTCCCGCTTCCGCAAAAGCCCGCTCGACAAATTGATGGAAAACCTGGAACAGGACGCCAAAAGCGGGCGGGCGCCCCACCTCACCTGCTTTCCCCACCTCGGCCCGGTAGAGTTGTACCAGGTGGAAAAGTTTCTGAAAAACGATACTTCCCTTCAGCGCCGGGGCAAGGACGCCCAGGCCATACTGCGGAAATTTTTTGCCGGGCGCAAAGCCTGGAAAATGTATGAAGTAGAAACGCTGCTGCAGCAAATCGCAAACGAAGTCAACACCACCGGATCATGAACGAGAAATACCGCATATACAAAGGAACGGGCGAACTGAAGGCCTTTCGCGAAGTCACCACCATCGACAGCCCGGAAGGCTACCTTCCCTCCGATGCGCTCGTCAATGCCGTCAACGTGGCCATCACTCTGGGTAAGCCGCTGCTGGTGACCGGCGAGCCGGGAACCGGCAAAACGCTGCTCGCCCGGAGCATCGCCCAGGACCTTCGCTCCAACGGCGAACCCCTGCCCTATCTCGAATTCACCGCCAAGACCACCACCCAGTCCCGCGACCTGCTGTACCGCTACGACTCCATCGGCCACTTCCACGACGCCAACATCGCCAAAATCCTGGGCGAGCCGCTGCGCGCGGGCAAAAGCACCGACGGGCTGTCGGCCGAAGAGCGCCTGCGCAAGGAATACGAGCCCTATATCCACCTCGAACCCCTTGGCGAGGCCATCCGGCTTGCCCGCGACCAAAAGCAGCGCTCCGTGGTGCTCATCGATGAAGTGGACAAGGCCCCGCGCGATTTCCCCAACGACATCCTGCGCGAGCTCGAGAACATGAGCTTCAAAATTCTGGAAACCGGCGAGGTGATCACCGCCGACCCCGCCTACCGCCCCATCACCATCATCACCAGCAACTCCGAACGCCTGCTGCCCGACGCCTTCCTGCGCCGCTGCATATTTTTCCACATCGAATTTCCCGACAAGGCGCTGCTGCGCCGCATCGCGCTGAGCCGGCTGGAAAAATACATGGAAGGCAGCGAGGAGAAGGCCCTGCGCTTCGACGATGCGGAACTCGACTGGCTCATCGGGCATTTCCAGGAGGTGCGCAACCTCTGCCGCAAAAAACAACCCGCCACGGCCGAATTCCTGTCCTGGCTTCAGATACTGGACCAGTACGAGCTGGTGCTTTCCGACCCGAACATCCGGGCTTCCAACATGCCGCCAGAGCAGAAAAGCCTGCTGTTGCTGAGCTATGGCATCCTGGCCAAACACAAGGAAGACCTGGCCAGCCTGCGCGACAACCTCAACATTTCACCAGCGGATGAGCGACGCCCGGCCTGACATACCGCCCGTCTCTTCCGGAGAGCAACCGCTGCCCCTGGAAGCCTTTCTCGACGCCCTGCGCCGGGAGGGCTTCGCCGTGGACGCCGATCATTACCACGAGGCGCCGCAGTTGCTCAACACCCTGGCAGCGGAACACACTTTCGAAGAACTGAAAACCCTACTGGCGCCCCTCTTTGTCCGCAACCGGCAGGAGCAGCAGCGTTTCTATACCTTTTTTGACCGCTACTTCACCCTGCAACCGATCCGGGCGGCGGCTCAACCGCCCAGGCCTTCCGCACCGGCGCCGATGAGCCGGGCGCCGGAAGGGCCGCCGCTCCCGGCAAGGCGGAGTTTTCCGGACTGGCTATACGCCGTCCTGGCCATCCTGCTGTTCATCGGGCTGTTTTTTGGCGGATATTACCTGTTCCTGGTTTTGCTCAGCGGCAGCTCCCTCATCACTGCCGGGCTGATAGGTTTTATCATGATCGGGCTGGGCGGCTTCCACAATGTCCTCAAAAGGCGGCTCCGGGGAAAGAACACCTTCTGGTACGGCATCGCGTTTGTCGCCCTTTTTGTAACGGCCCTCGCCTTTGCCCTGCCCTATCTTCCGGAAAAATACCAGGAGAACGGGCTCATCGCCACCATCGTATTCGGCATTCTGGCCCTGCCGGCCAACTGGTACCTGTCGCGCCCCAAAAAGGAGAAAAAAGTTGCGCCCGCCCCTGCCGCCAGGCTGGCTGCTCCGCTGCGCTTCCCGCCCGCCATCCCTTTCCCCCGCCTGAGCCTGATCGGGCGGACGGAAGTATTCCACATCTCGCGCCACCTCAACCGCCTGCAGGCCGACAGCTACAACACCCGGGAGATCGACATACCGGAAACCCTGGAGCGCACCGTGCGCAAAGCCGGCATTATCGATATCGCTTTTCAGCAGGTGGCCACCAGGCCTCACTATCTCCTGCTGATCGACGCCGCACACGCCAATGAGCACGAGGTGGAGTGGTTCGATTACCTGCTGCAGATGTTGCAGGGCGACGAAACCCGCCTGGAGCGCTACTTTTTCGAACACGACCCGAGCTTCTGCTGGCTGGAACGCGGAGAAGAAGCCCTGCCCCTTCAGAACCTCTACGGCGGACAACGCCTGATCCTGCTCAGCGACGGCTACGCCCTGGCTGACCCCGTCAGCGGGGGGCTGTTCGACTGGGCGCTGGGCATATTCTCCCTCTGGACGGAAAAAGCGCTGCTCTCCTACCGCCCCGTGGACGAGTGGGGCTACTTCGAGCAGCAACTTGCGCAGGAGTTCTGCCTCGCCCCTTCCACCGTTGACGGGCTGATGGAAGCGGTGGCGTATTTCGACAACCGTTCCGAGAAGAGCCTGGAAGACTGGCACCGCGAGAACACCTACGACGTACTCAACACCGGCGATGCCGGCCTGATCCGCCGCAGCCTGCCGCCCGAGGTATTCGAATGGCTGTGCGCCTGCGCGCTGTATCCGGAGCTGAACTGGAAACTGACCCTGCACCTGGGCGAAGTGCTGGAGCCGCGCCCCAACGGCCTGCTCAACCAGGCGAACCTCACGCTGCTGAACCGGTTGAAGTGGTTCCGGGAGGGGCAGATCCCCGATCAGGCGCGGGCTGTGCTGGCGGCATTGTTGCCGGAAGAAACGGCCGCCAAAGCCCGGAAGGCGTTGGCCGGGCTGCTCGCCAGGCCCGATTCGGAGCCGCCAAGGGGCTCTTACGCCTACCGGCAGTACCGGCAGAACTTGCTGCGCTATCAGTTCGAACTGGCCCAGGCTGCCGGTGAAGAAGGCGCCGCAGGCCTGTTCCGGCAGTTGCAGTTGCAGGTAGCGGAACAGGGAACGACGGACGCCCTACTGCTGGCCCTGGTGCAGGATGAAAATACCCGGCGCCGCTACGGGCTGCCGCTGGAAACGCTGGCGGACAATCCGGGCCAGCCCAATGGCCGCCTTTCCCGCAAGCCCGCGGACGTCAGGATCTGCTGGGCGTTCTACCGGGGCGCCGAGAGCCTGAGGGTAAGCGATCACCTGGAGGAGCGCCTGGCTGGCGCAGAGCAGGTTCTGCTGCTCATCTCCGGCATCGAGGATAGCCGCCACATGGTGGAATTTGCCCGCGCCCCCTATCTCGAACAGGAATTCGATGTGGTGCTCACCTACGAATACAACCGCCTGCGGCAGGGGCTGGATGAATCCGCCCAGGTATTGAAAGAATGGCTGTCGGAAAACGGGCTGGAGCGGGAAGAAGGCAAAAAACTCAGCATACTGGCCCACTCCACCGGCGGGCTGGTGGCGCGGTATTACATCGAACACCTGGACGGCAACCGGTATGTGCAGCAGGCCGTGCTGACGGGAACGCCAAACGGCGGCATGTCCCTGATCCGGGCCGGCAACAGCATGCTGGCTCTGGTGGAAAGCCTTTTCCGCTTCGTCCCCTTCGTAGGTGGCTCCATGTTCCGCCTGCTGAAGTGGATGCTATACCGCTTTTTCCCGATCTATCAACAGATCGAAGAAGGCAGCGCTTTTATGCGGCAGCTCAACCGGGAGCAGGAAGATATCTCCTTCCAGGCCGAAAATGTATCCCTTTCCAAGGCGATGTTCGAGCCGGGCGCCCAGCCCGGCATTCCCTATGCCATCGTAGCCGGCAATGCACAGGAATACTACCGTGGAAAAAAACTTTCCCGCACGGAACGGCTGACGCTGGCCCTGATGGATCGCATCTACAAGGGCAAAAGCCACGACCTCAGCGTCAGCATCGAAAGCATGCGGCATATCGGCCGGAAAGCGGAGCCGGCGCCGGCCTTCCGGGAAGTGGCGGCAACGCACATCACCTACTACACCGAAGCAGGCAGCGTACAAACCATACGGGAGTTGCTGGAACGGGATCTAAGCATCGAGGAAACCTGGCTGGAAGCGGCGGAAGAAGAAGTGCAAACTGAGGGTGAGGCGCCGGAGGCGGAGGCGCCTGCTCAGGAAACAAGCAGTCCGGAAGCGCCGGTGGAGGAGGGCGAATCGCCGGTGGAGGAAGACGATGTATTCGGCCGCCTGGCCGCCCTGCCCTCCCGCTGGGTGCTGGCCTCGGGCCGATCAGAAAGGATTGCCGACGGCCCCACTGAGGCTGTGAGCCCTTTCATGTACAGTTTGCTTTCCTTACTTCGCGAAAACAAAGCAGTCCGCTTTCCAGTATCCCAACTTGGGCAGGGTGTCCTGGAGAGGGCCTCCGGAATGGCCGGAATGACCCCCAGTAGTGGCCCAATGGCCAATGTCCGGCATGAGGGAGGTGAATTCATTTTCTACACCAGATCTTACCTTGAAGGGGAGCAACAAGCCGTGCAGCAGAAAGCGCCGCGCCGGAAAGGCAGATCCTCAGGCGCATTGGGCCGGGGGCGCGCTTTCCTCTTATCCATTGCCATCGGCCAATACCAAAGTGAAGGGATCCCTCCATTGGCCAATACCGTGCGCGCTGCCCGGGAGCTGTTGGAAATACTCACCGGCAAATACCAGTTCGAAGCCCGCGACACTTTTGCCCTCTATGACATTGAAGCCACACGGGATAACATTTTCTCCACCTTTGAACGCATCCTCAAGGAAGCCCGCCCCGACGACGAGGTGCTGATCTTCTTCGCCGGCCATGGCGAAACCAACCCGGAAATGGGCCAAAGCTACTGGCTGCCCGCCGACGCCCGGCCCGGCCGCCCGGCCAGCTACATCTCCAGTGATGAAATTCTCCGCTTCATCCGCAACATGGCCGCCCGGCACGTGCTGCTCATCGCGGATGCGCCTTTCATGGGGCTGCTTTCGAGAATCCGGCGTAGGTGAACTGGTGAAACTCGTAGGCCTCGTCCAGCCTTAGGCGCTGCAAAAGCCTACCCGACCAACCCGACAAAACCCGATTGACCCGATTGACCCGATTGACCCGACAAAACCCGATTGACCCGAAAAACCCGATTGACCCGACAAAACCCGATTGACCCGATATACCCGATATACCCGATATACCCGATTGACCCGATTGACCCGACAAAACCCGATTGACCCGATATACCCGATATACCCGATATACCCGATTGACCCGATAGACCCGATTGACCCGATATACCCGATATACCCGATATACCCGATTGACCCGATAGACCCGATTGACCCGATAGACCCGATTGACCCGATATACCCGATTGACCCGATAGACCCGACAAAACCCGAAAAACCCGAAAAACCCGACCCACCCCCGCTACACCTACTCCGGCGCCGCCGTTCCCTCCCGCTCCGTCAAAGCCCTGAAGTGCTCCTTGATCTGATCCAGCACGGAAAGCCCGGATTTATTCACGATAGCCCGCCCGTCGATCTCACGGACTTTTGTGAGTTCGCCCATGGTGCCGGTGGTGAAGGCCTCGTCGGCGGTATAGAATTCGGTGAGGGAGAGGTTTTTTTCCTGTACCGGTATTCCGTGCCGGCGGCAGATGTCGATCACCAGCCCGCGGGTGATGCCGGGCAGGCAGGCGTCGGCATGTGGGGTGTACACCCGGCCCTGCCTGATGCAGAAGAGGTTGACGTCATTGGTTTCGGCCACGAAGCCGTCCTTGTCGAGCATGATGCCGGCATCGGCGCCGGCGAGGTTTGCCTCGATTTTTGCCAGTATGTTGTTCAGCAGGTTGTTGTGGTGGATCTTGGAGTCCAGGAAAGCCGGGTTGTTGCGGCGGACGGAGGAGGTGACGAGGGTGATCTCGGGCGGGTAAACCGGCGGTTTCCACTCGGCCAGCACGATGAGGGTGCAGCCCGACTGGTTGAGGCGGGGGTCCATGCCCGAGGTGATCTTCTCGCCCCGGCTGAGGGTCAGGCGGATGTGTACGCCATCGTGCATGCCGTTGGCCTTCAGGGTGGTGAAAATGGCCGCGGCGATGGTTTCGCTGTCGGGCACGCCGCTGAACATCAGGGCGTGGGCCGACTCCTGCAGGCGTTCGAGGTGGCGTTCCAGGCAGAAGACACGCCCGTTGTAAACGCGCAGGCCTTCCCATACGGCATCGCCGCCCTGGACGGCGCTGTCGAACACGGAAATTCTGGCCTCCTGCCGGGGGTAGAGTTTGCCGTTGATGTAAACCAGGATGTTCTCGTTCTTCGGATTGTACTGTTGGAGCATAAAAACGCGGTTTGATAAATGCTTCAATGGGGGCTTACGCCCCGGCTTTACTATCCCTTTGCAACTATTCAGGGCTCATTAGCTGCATTTTCCGGAACGCGGGCCTGCGGCCCGCGACACAGGCAAAACCCCTCCAAAAGCGCTCTGATCATCACTTCGCCGGCCACGGGCCCGTGTTCCAACCAGAATGGTTCATCCCGTTTCAATCATCGGGCAGAGTAAAATGGAAAGTGGAGCCTTTCCCCTCCACGGATTCCACCCAGATGCGGCCCCGGTGCTGCTCGACGACCTTTTCACAAATCGCCAGCCCTATGCCCGTTCCGGAATACTGCTGTTTTTCCAGGCGCTGAAAGATGAGGAATATTTTGTCAAAATAGCGGGAATTGATGCCAATGCCGTTATCCTGAACGAAAAAGTGGTGCCCTTCGCCGTTCTTGTGATACCCGATGTAGATAGCGGGATTTTCTTTATCATTGAATTTCAAAGCGTTGGAAATCAGGTTCTGGAAAAGCTGGTGCAATTGAGCCGGATGGGCCTGAAGCGTAGGCAGGAAATCCAGCTGGATGGTGGCGTTTTTCTGCCTGATTTCCGAACGAAGGGCGCTCAGCACCTGGGCGAGCGTGTTGTTGAGGTCTGTTTTTTCCCTGAGCATGGCCTGTTGGCCGCTCAGGCGGGCGAAGGTGAGCAAGCCATCCAGCAGTTGGCTCATCTGGCCCACGCCCATGACGATATACTCGATGAAATCGCGAGCGTTCTGGTCCAGTTTATCCTGGTACCGGCGTGCGAGCAGCGAGGAGAAGGAGCCGATAGTCCGGAGCGGCTCGCGCAGGTCGTGGGAGACGACGTAGGCGAATTGTTCCAGCGAGCGGTTTGACTGTAGCAGCGATTCGTTTTGCTGGGCGATCTCCTGATTTTTTTCCTGCAGCACCTGGGTCAGCCTGATCTGGAAGCGGTAGCGGATAACGATGTTAAGCGCCACCAGGCTCAGCCCGATGAGCACGGCGATGTAGAGGAATTTCTGGTTGCGGGAAGCCCTGCGCTGAGACTCCAGCAGATTGGCCCTTTGTTTTTCCGACTCGTATTGTTCCTGGATGCTCAGCATGACCCGCTCCCTTTCCGCGTCCATCAGGGACAAATAGAACCGGTGGTGTTCTTTCTGGAAATAAAAGGCGCTGTCGTAGTGCCCCTGGCGGGCATACGCTTCGGACAGCAACTCCAGGGCGTCCGCCTGCAATTCCCGGGCATCGATCTTTCGGCTGGCAGCGAGTGCATTCCTCAAAAGCCCGACAGCCCGGGCGGTGCTGTCCATCTCCAGGTAAGCGTTGCCAAGCCGGGCCTCGTTCCGGGCAACGGCATTGGCGTCCTGCGCCTGCCGCCCAAGGCCCAGGGCCAGATGGAATTCGGCGGCGGCTTCCACGGCCTTCCCCTGGCGCATCCGGAGCATGCCAATCCTTTCGTGTGTGAAAGCCTGCCCGGCAAGGTCCTTTAAAGTGGTAGTCAGCTCCAGGGCGCGGCGATATTTTGACAGCGCCGCATTGTACCGGTTGCGTTCTGTTTCGACATCGGCAATGTTGTTCAGGGAATAAGCCATGCCGATGCTGTCCTTCAAATGGCGGCGCATCCCCAGCGCCAGGTTGTAATAGTAAAAAGCTTTGTCGAAAGCCCCCTGCCGGAAATAAACATTGCCGATGTTGTTGTAGGAACGCGACAAGCCCAGGCTGTCATTCAGGCTTTCACGGATGCTGAGGGCCTCGAAGAAATTCCGGGAGGCCTTATCGTATTCACCCTGATGCCAGGCTATCATACCGATGGTGTGTTTGGCGTCGGCAATGCCCCCGGGGTATTTGAGGGATTGTGCGGCGCGCAGAGACTGGCCGGCGTATCTGTGCGCCAGCGCAGGATGGCTCGTCTTGTACGCCCAGGCTATCTCCTTCAGCAGGAAGACTTTTTCTTTCCCTTCGGGCAGGGTGTCCAGTATCTGGCGGAGCGAGTCGATGTGGCGCAAACGCTGCCCCTGAGCAGCTACTGCCAGCAACGCGAAAAAAAAGAGAAGGATAAACTTCCCGCCCATGGAATACTGTTTGATCCTGGATAAAGATAGTGAGCCCCGGCCCAAGACGAGCTACAAATTAACAAAAAAGTAAACCGTTTCAGGCTTTGAGGGCCGCTTCATACAATTCCTCGTAAAAAGGGCGGCAGCGTTCGGCCAGTTCTTCCAGCTGCGGGGGGAGCGGCCCGGAAAGCGGCAGGTATGGCTGGAAGCCCGTCGACTGGTGCACATTGGCATACCAGAAGGGCGCCCAGGCCCCGTCTTCAGGGCGTGGCCCTGCTTTCCAGGACAGCATGCGTTCATCATAGGGGATATCCAGGCGGCGGCACAACTGGCTGAGGACAGAAGCCGGGTTGAGCAGCAGTTCTTTGGCGTCGACAACGGCCGCCAGCTTTCCGCCGGCGCTCAAAGTATGGAACAAGGCAGATAGCTTTTCGATGCCCACATCCTCCATGCCGGGATTGGGGATGACTTTGCTGTAGGAGGCTATGATGGCCCGGGGGTCGCGAATCAGCAGGATGTTTTCCATCTCCAGCAGGAAACCCTCATCGAGGTGGATGAGGTGGTGCGCCATTTGTTTGAAGAGGACTACCGGGCGGCCGTAAGGGCCGAAAAGCACTTCCCGCACGACCCGTTCGCCATCCTGGCTCTGGCTGGCCAGAATAAGTGCTTTCCCCGGATGCGCTGCCTGCGAATCGGTTTTGGAGAGGTAGTGCGCGTACAGCGGCTCGTCGACCACCTGGGTGTCTTCCCGCTGGGCGAAGGCGTACATAAAGGCGGTGGACACATTGCGGGGGCTCGACCACGCATTGATCCGCTTGATTGCGTCGGCCATAACCAGCTTCAGGTGGGTATCAGGTTGATTTCAGAAAAGGGGCAAAGGGACGAGCGCCATCCCCCCTGCTGTGGGCGGCGGGATGGCGGCCTGTCCTGCCGGAGCGCCTGCTCAGGCCTCTACCGTGAGGTCTTTCACTTCAGCTTCCGGAGCGTTAGTCTTGACCGATTCAATTCCGTTTTCCATGCTCGCCTTTGAAGCGTACATCTGGCTGCTGCCGATGATCTGTTTGTTGGCGGCCAGCAGGTTGAAGTGGAATTTGCCGTTGGCGGCTTCTTTGCGCTCATACTGGCCGTCGTTGCCGGCGTTTTTCTTCACACTTTCGATTCCGTTTACGCAGCCCGGTTTGCTTGCGTAGCCCTGGCTTGACAGAATGACCTGGCCGTTTTTGGCTTTGAGGCGGAAGTAAAATTCCCCGCTTTTTTCGCTTTTGAAGATTTCAAACATAAAGCGTGTGTTTTGATGTTTTAGGAATGAGTGGTTGGTAAATTTATCATTTTTTGGAAAAAACCCTTGAATTCAGCCTTGTTTTGACGAAAAAAAGCAAGCGGGCCACTCTCCTGGAGGGTGTTTTTTTGTACTATCTTTATTTCCGTTCCGATGAATTCGTCGCCTTCCCGTTTGAAAGTGGAAGGCCTCAGAAAAGGCAAATACAATGAAACGGGCATCCATTATCCTCTTTGCGCTCTTTGCCTGCCACGCCCTGTATGGGCAGGATGAGAAGCCCCCATTTTATCTACAGTTTAACGGCCATTTTCAGGTAGGCGTTCCTCTGGAGGGTTTTGCCGACAGGCTCGACAAGCAGGGCATCGGCGGCGGCGGGCTGTTCGCTCTGCAACTGGGAAGGGGCAGGCCGCTATTCGGTGGGCTTGATGTCGCCTACCTGCGCTATGACGGCGAGAAGCTCGATTTTGACATCCTGGAGGAAGGCGTTTTAAACGATTACCGGCTGCACACCAACAACAACATCCTTCTGGGCCATGCCCTGCTTCGCTTCAAGCCCTTCACCGGTTTTTTCATACAACCCTATTTCGACGGGCTCATCGGCTTCAAGAGATTTTATACCCGCACCCGTTTCATCGACTTGCTTGAGGGGGAAGACGAAGTGGTGGAGGCCGACACCGACCAGAGCGATACGGCTTTCAGTTATGGTGGGGCGGCGGGCCTGCAATTCCGGGTGGGCAGTGCTCCCGACATCCTGATCGACCTGCGCTGCGGCTACCTTCCAGGCGCTACGGCCAGCTATCTCGTCCGGAAAGAAGGCCACAGCGGCCCTCTTGAAGACCCCATCGATGCATTCGAGGAAGCCGCATCACCCACGGCCCTGCTGTCTGTTCAGCTTGGGCTCACTATTCAGTTTTCCGGCCGGGATTTTCAGGCTAAACCGCCTGAGGAATTGTAAAATAGAAAACAGTTCCACGATCGGGCCCGGCCGATTCGGCCCAGATGCGGCCGTTGTGCCGGGCGACGATTTTGCGGCAGATGCTCAGCCCCAGCCCGTTGCCTTCATATTGCGGAGCCGGGTGGAGGCGCTGGAACAGGCCGAAGATGTCATCCAGCTTGTGTTTTTCGATGCCGATGCCGTTATCCCGAAAGGCGAAGCAATAACCTTCAGCGGTGGGCTCCGCACTGATTTCGACCACGGGGCGCCTGCCGGGTGGGGTGAATTTGACGGCGTTGGTGATCAGGTTCTGGAAAAGCTGCTCCATCTGCTGCGGGTTGGCGGGCAGGCAGGGCAGCGGATGCACCCTGATAACCGCCTGGCGCTGCCTGATGGCGAGCAGGATTTGCGCCTGTACTTTTTCGGCCAGGAGGTTGAAATCGACTATCCGGCGGCCTTCGCCGGGGCGGGAGGATATGCGCGCGTAAGCCAGCAGCCCGTCGATAACGGAGCCGAAGCGCTGGATCTCCCTGAGGATGATGCCGAAGTATTCGCGGCCCGTTTCCGGCAGGGCATCCAGGTATTTTTCATGGAGCAGCCCGGCAAACCCAAGGACATTGCGCAGCGGCGCCTTAAGGTCGTGGGAAACGAGGTATGCGAACTGTTCCAGTTCCGAATTGGAGCGCAGCAAGGCTGCCGCTTTTTCCTCCAGCATTTTTTCCACCCTGCGCCGCTCTTCGATTTCCTGTTTAAGTTGCTCGTTGATGCGGAAATTGTGCAGCAGGTAGCTGACCTTGGTGGCCATCACCGTAAAGGAGTGGCGGCTTTGAGCGTCGATAGGCTTATAAAAACGCTGGTCGGGCAGTTGCTGGCCGCAAATGGCGATCCCTTTAAATGCGCCATCGGGGCCAAAGAGGGGCCCTATCAGGGCTTCCGTAAGTTCCAGGGCCGCCAGCCGGGCATGGATCTGGGGGCGCTGGCTCAGCAGGAAACCCTCCCGCCCGGGAAAATCGGCGGGCGAAAGCTCCAGCACCGAGGGGACGGCGGTATGGGCAAATCCGAATACGCTCATCACCCGGAGCGCTCCGGCCTTTTCATCGTACTCGGCCAGCAGGCAATGGGGTTGCTCAAAAGCCAGGATGAAGTACTCCGCCGCCAGGGCGCCGAACTCCTGAAAGCTGTCCCGGAACAGGCCCAATTCCCCGAACTCCTGGATGAGCCGGAAGCGGTTGAGTTCCTGGTCGAGTTCGTCCTTGATGGAGTTGAGTTCCTGTTGCAGCACGATGCCCCGGGCAACATGAGCCTGCAGCTCGTTGCACAGGGCTTCGAGTTCCTCGTAGGTTGGCTTCTTTTTTTCCTCCTGGCCGCTTTTCATCATCCTGTTTTTGTTTCCCCCGCTGCTCTACCCCGGGGCCCGCGTGAGGGCGTATATCGAAGTCGTATAGTTATGAAAAAAGTTCTTTCCCTTGAGTTGGGTGAACTCGCCAAAGCCATACATGCCCAGCCAGGGTATGCTGCGTCCTTTCATCAGCGGGGCCTGCATTTTTTCGATGATCTCGTCTTTGGCGATCTTGTTGAACATAGCCCGGCCGCGGGCGGCGCAGTCGGTGTGAAACACCGCCACAGCCTCCCTGCCCCCGATGTCGGCGGCCAGGCGCTGCATCATGCGCTCCAGGCCTTCGAAGATCAGGGCCTCATCGCGTTGGGTGATCCACAGGCGGGAGCCCTCCGGGCAGTCCACAGGCATGTAAAAACTGTGGCCCAGCTCATCCACCTTAACAATGACCCGCAGTATATGGCGGTTGTCATAGGCCTCGTGGAATTCTTCGGGCAATAGCTCGCCAAGCCCGGCAACGGGTATGCAGGGGCCAGGATGGGCGTTTTCCGGCAGGCTGAGCTTTTCCATGAGAAAGGGCCAGGCCGGCCGCCCATCGAGTTCAAAGACCCGGTTCGCCTCCGAGCGCGTGACGGTAAAGGGCTGCCCGATCGGGATGCTGCCATGGTGCACGCCCATAGACACCCTGAGCGTAGGGTCGGCATACCCGATCATGATGGCGCCCCGTTCGAGCACCTGCCCGTTGACGAACTGATAGGTGCTGATGGCCCGCATATTGTCGGAGGATGTGCCGCCGAAGACCGGCATATCCGGGCCGAATACTTCGGCAATGCCCTCCAGCGCCCTGTCGGCGGCAATGTCGATGCCGGAAGCCAGCAGGTGGATCATGTTGATGCCGGGAACCTCCGCCTTCAGTTGCCGGGCCATATCGCGGGCCTTCTCCAGGGAGTTGTACCCCCGGATGTTGTCGCAGAAGGCGATTCCGAATTCCCCGGCCTGTTCTGCTGCCACGGCCATGACGCCCAGCGCGCGCATGGACTCGTTGGCTCCCTCCACGCCAATAACCCCCGCACAGGTACAGCCGGCAACCACCGCATTCGGGCAACAGTCGCGGGCTGCAGCCAGTAATGCCTGGAAATCATGCCCCATGGTCGTGTGGATCACGATCAGGAGGGCTCGTTCAGACACATCGCCGCTGTACCCCGCCAGGGCGGCGGAAAGGCACTCCCGCATGGCTTTCTCCGAATTGACCAGCCCATTGCTGGAAGAGTAAAAATGTAACATCTGACGTAGTTTTTGGAATATTTCCGCTCCTTTTCCTGGCAGGAGCATTCTTCTATGGAAAGATAGAAATTTCAGGTAATCTTTTTGCCGGAAGGCAGGCCCTGAAGGAGGCCTATTTTTTCTTTTCCCAAAGCCCTGATTCACCCGCGAAATGTTAACTTTACCAAAATCGCATTAAAACCAGGGGGGGCATGCTGCCAGGGGCATTTCCAGGAGGCCTCTCCCGCTGTTGAAGAAAATCAAAGCTGTCGTATGCCCAGGCAAATAGAGAAGTACCGGATACTCGTTTCTTCACCCCAGGATTGCCGCCAGGAACGGGACATTGTCAGAAAAACCTGCGCCGACCTGAACAACGGCGCCGCCTCAGCGAACAACATCGTGCTCGAAGCGGTATTGTGGGAGACCCACAGTGCGCCGGGCGCCGGGCGCCCCCAGGATGTGATCTTTGACCATATCGGCGAATTTGACCTGCTGGTGGGCATCTTCTGGCAGCGGTTCGGCACGCCATCCGGGAAGTACAATTCAGGCACCGAGGAAGAAATCGAATTTGCGTACCAGAAAAACCAGGCGGAAGGCAAGCCTGAAATCATGCTGTACTTCAACCAGGCCGGCCCCCTGCCCTCCAGAGAGGAAGATTTCCGGCAGTATGAGCAAGTGATAAAATTCCGGAGCGAGAAGGAACAGCAACAGTCCATGCTTTGCTGGACGTACAATGGCGCGGAAGAATTTCAGGAGCTGATCCGGAAACACCTCGAAAGTTACATCCTGAGAACCATCCGGGGCAGGAAAGAGGAACCCGTAAAAAACGCGCCCCTGCCGCCCCCTGCCCACAAGATGGCGCAGGGCGGCGCGCAATTGCAAAACATCCGCTTCTGGGATGGCCTGGATTTCTCCTTTCCATTAAAAAGCCCGTACTATTCCAAAAGAATTCAGAACTTCCCCACCGGCATAACCGATTTTTCCTGCCGGGAAAGCATGGCTCACCTGATCAGCCGGCTCGCAGAACTCAGAAATGAACAGGGATACTGGAACCTCGACAAGCTGGACGACGAGTTCAACAACATCTACGCCACCACCTCCGTCCTGTATTTCTTCCTCCAGTTCGGCTTCCCGCCCGACGACCCTTTTTTGTCGCCGGCCATCGGTTACCTGGATGGGTTCACGGAGTTCTCAGCCGATACCCGCGCCAAATGGTTTTTCGATATCATGACGGGAAGGATTTCCGAAGCGAAGCTGATCTCCTTCTGCAAAGTGCTGGAAGGGCACCAGGCCGCCGATCCCGATGATCCCGTGTTTTACGGCTCGTTCCTGTTTTACCAGGGATCGGAAAAAACACAGCAAAACCAACAGCGGCACTGGCAGGTGATCCATCCGGGGGGGCGGGTTTTTCACGTTTGTTATGTTTCAGACATCCTGCTGCACATTCCGGGTTCATTTTCCGCCGCCCGGAAAGCCGCTCTTCCCATTCTCGCCAAAGCGCGGGCCTTCCTCGAAACCATGCTCGCCATGCACAGCGGGTATTTCGTGGACAGGGATGGCAAACGGAGCCCTTCTTTTTCCATCTGGGCTTACTCCCTGCTCAGGCCGATGGGCGCCGCCCTGCCTGCCGACTGGCAGCAGAAGGTGGAGCGCCTGCTCAGCCAGGGCCTGTTCAAGAAGGAGAGCGCACTGGAGCTTTCTTTCCTCCTGATGGCCATCATGAGGCTCTCCCATTCCCAGCGGCCTTCGATGAGCCCCGATTTTTTCGACTTTATCTCCCGCTATGTACTGGACCTGATCAAATTCCTGGAATCGGAAGCGCACTCCCCAGCGCTGAACTCCAGAGACCTGGCGGCAATAGGCAGAGCAATCCTCTACGGCCTGAAAGTCCTGGATCCTGAAGCCTGGCAGGTGTTCGCCCACCCACAACTTTCCGTCGCGCTCATGAGCCGGGGGGTGGATGGCTGAGGGCGCTCCGGAAAGTCCGGGATGGGAACACTGGAATGCTGGAATACCGGGCTAGCCTAATGTCGTCAACTTCAGGGAAAAGACGGGGAGGCTTAGCGGCTCGTTTCTGAAGCCGGGGCAAGCTGGGAGAGGGGGCGGCGAGGTAAGCCCCGGGCTGCCCCGTTCAATCGAAGGCCGGGATCATTTGTTCCGTAAGCGGAACGGGGAGGTTGGGGTAGAATGTAGCTCTTTTTTCGAAGAGGCCTTCCCTTTCCACCAGCAGGCGGGCATTGACGGATTGTATGCCGCTGTCGCGGATTTCCCGCCCCGGGAATAGTTCGATGACTTTATTTCTGAAGGCGCCGGCCACTACAAACTCGCCCACGGGAGCCACCATCTCGTGGATGAATTGCTCCGGCAGCCCGTATTTAAGCCCGGCCATTCTGCCGTTGTACAGGCCAACATAGGCATTTCCCCTCACCGACTTGACTGCGATAACTACCGGCAGGCCGAATTTTTCCCAGCATTCTATCCCGATCAGTTCCATGGAGGAAACGGGGCAAACGGGAATTGCCAGGCTGTAGGACAAGCCATTGGCGAAAGCTACGCCGGTTCGTACCGAGCTCGTTCCGCCCGGGCCGATGTCAACGATGATTTTTTTGATCTCTTTAATACCGGCCCCGATGCTTTCCAGGCCGTTTGTCAGAAGCGGAGAAATATCTTTGATCAACTCAACAGGCCCATCGGGGGCGTTCAGGGAGGGGTTGTCTCCGGAATTGAAAAGAACCTTGCCTTTTTCTCCCAGAACGATCCTGAACTGCGAGGAAGAAGTTGAAATGCCCAGCGTTAAACTCATCTTACAAATTTGACAACTTTTGATTCAACATTTGGAATTCGGAGGCCCACCTGTCGCCGGCACAGGAAAAGTTTATTATCCTGTAGTCCGGGTTTTCGCTGACGAACTCGAAGGTGATCTGCAGGTACTCGTCGAATTCGTCGATGACCTTCAGCCCCCATTCGATCATGACAATGGACTGCGGGAAAAATTCGGACAGCCCGAGGTCTTCGAACTCGGCCTGCCCCGACAGCCTGTAGGCATCCGCATGCAGCAGAAATCCGCCGGGGATCCTGTAGAAGTTTGCGATGGTGAAGGTAGGGCTGGACACGTTGTCGGATGAGCCCAGGGCTTCTGATAAGGCTTTTACGAAAAGCGTTTTCCCGGAGCCCAGATCGCCATCCAGAATGGCCACATCACCGAAGCGGAAGGAGGAAGCGATTGCTTTGGCCATGCGGGCCGTTTCCTCTTCATTTCTTGACAATACCTGAAATTTATCCATAGTCCTATCGGTCAAATCCGCCAGGTTAAAATTCACTGATCGGCAGCCGCACCTGCGGAACGGGCTGCGGGCTTACCCCAAGGTTGAGATAGTCCCATGTTGCCAGCGCGATCATGGCCGCGTTGTCGGTTGACCAGCGCAGGGGAGGGAGGCAGAGTTCCACGCCCACCTCTTCGCAAAGCCTGGACGCTTCCGCTCTCAGCTGCGGGCTGGCCGCCACCCCGCCGACGACGACCAGCGAAGCGCAGGGGCGCCCCGTGATGGCGCGCTGGCACTTTTTAATCAAAATTTCCATGACGGCCTCGACGAAGGATGCCGAAACATCTTCCACCACGGGCGATTCCGTTGCGCTCAGGTACCTGGCGACGGCGGATTTCAGGCCGGAAAAGGAAAACTCCAGCCCGCTGTTCAGCAAAGGCCGGGGGAATGGAATGGACGGCTTGCCGGCCATCGCCGCTTTGTCGACCACCGGCCCGCCCGGATACCCCAGCCCCAGCATCCGTGCGGCCTTGTCGTAGGCTTCCCCCACCGAATCGTCGCGGGTCGTGCCGAGCAGGCTGATGTTGACGGCGTCCTCCATATAGGCCAGAAAAGTGTGCCCGCCGGAAACCAGCAGGATGACCGCCGGGTATTTCACTTTTTTGCTCTCCAGGTCGGCGCTGCGCAGGTGCCCCCGCAGGTGGTTGATGCCGATCACGGGCTTGCCCCAGCCCAGCCCCAGGCTGGTTGCCGTATTCAGGCCCACAAGCAGCGAGCCGATCAGGCCGGGGCCCCTCGTCACGCCAATGGCCCTGATATCTTCAGGCGACACCTTGGCGACGGATAAGGCCTCTTCAACGGCCGGTATGATCTTGTTGATGTGCGCCCGGGCGGCAACTTCGGGAAAAACGCCTCCGAACTTCGCATGCAACAGGGCCTGTGAAGCAGTTACCGAAGACAAGACATTGCCCTCCGGATCGACAATGGCCGCCGCCGTGTCGTCGCATGATGTTTCTATTCCCAGTACCAGCTCAGCCATTGTTGAGTACTTTTTGTAATGCTTCGTGAGTTATTTCGCCCAGGCGCTCGATGGCGGGCGGGTCGAAACGGCAGTTGATGATGGTGGAAGCAACGTTTTCCAGGCTTCCGCCGTCGATCACTATTTCCGGTTCGCCATTCAGTTCTTCCAGTATCTCCTGGACGGTGGAGGGTGTTTGGGTGGTCTTGTGTTTGTTCGCGCTCGTAACCAGCATGGGGCCCGTTTTTTCGAGCACCGCCAGCAGCCATTCATCGTCCGGTATCCTGACCGCCACCTCATCCCTGCCCTCCAGCCAGGAATGCAAAGGCCCGTTCTTGAACCCCAGCACCAGGGAAAGTGCGCCCGGCACATACTCCGAGGACAGCAGCTTCATGGCGTTGGCGTTCAAATCCAGCCCCAGGGCCTCCAGGCCTTTCACCGAGGATACCATGATTGGCAGGTTGAAATTTACGGGACGGGACTTGAGCTCGAAAATGCGCTCGATGGCGGCCCTTTCCGTAGGCAGGGCTGCCAGGCCGTACACCGTATCGGTAGGCAGCAGGGCCACGCCCCCGCCCTTCATGCATTCTACTACTTTGTCAATGTTGGTTTTCGACTTTTCCATACGCTTTGAACTTGACGCCCGGCAACAGCCCGGCCGACAAGGAAACAACCCGGGCTTCATGCCTGTTCACGCCGGAGAAGCCATTTTTTATCCGGAGCGCAAAAACAGGCATATTCCAAAATGCCCAAAGCCCGAATGTTGCGAAGCGGCGGGCAGCATCTTACTCCCTCTCCCCCACCAGGGCAGGCTCCACCTCGGGCTGCCTGGCGGCAGCGGCCATCCTTCTGAACCCGAACCACACCAGCACGCAGAAGCCCATGAGCAGGTACCAGAGGGTGGAGAAGCCAAAGTGATCCGCCACCTGCAGCCCCAGGTTGGGCGACAGGATGTGGGATACGGAATACGTCATCGTGAACAAGGCCATGTACTGCCCCCTGTTCCGGTCGTTGGTGAAATCGATGGCCATGGTGGCGATAAAGGGCAGGCTGAGCATTTCCCCTATCGTCAGGGAGAGCATGCAGGCGAAGGCCACCGCCCAGAAGAGCCCGAAAATATTGAACAGCAGATAGGAAAAACCGATGATCAGCGTGCCGATGCTCACGATCTGCCATTTGCCGAATCGGTGCTCCACCACGTAGATCAGCGGCATTTCCACCAGGGCGATCAGCAAGCCGTTTATAGCCATCAGGCGGCCGATCTGGGCTTCGTCGAGGGCGATCTCCTGTTTGAAGAAGACGGGGATAGTGGAAAACAACTGCATAAAGGCGATGCCGTTGAGCAGCACCAGCAGCAGGAAGGCCAGGTAGCGGCCGTCGCGATAGGCGGAGGAAACCACCGGCGCCGGCCCTGCGGCCTGGTTGCCGGCCCCCGCCTCCTGCGGCCGTTTGCGAACCGGCAGGGCCAGGCGGAAAAAGATGGCCGCGCCGATACAGGTCAGCCCGTCGGCCCAGAACAGGGCTTTGTAGCCCACGCTGGCTGCCAGCAGCCCGCCGACGGCCGGGCCGACAGCCCAGCCCAGGTTGACGGCCATGCGCAGCAGGCCCATCGCCCGCGTGCGGTTTTCCGGGCGGCTGTAGGTGGCCAGGGCTGCAAAGTTGGCGGGGCGGAATGCGTCGGCAATCGTGCTCACCAGAAAAACCATCGCGCCAAAAGCCCAGATGCTCTCCGTGTAACCCAGGCCGATGAGGGCCAAACCGCTCAGCAGCAACGACCAGAACTGAACCTGGTAGAAGCCGATGCGGTCGGTGAGCTGCCCGCCGAGATAGGCGC
Source organism: Bacteroidota bacterium (assembly GCA_963169455.1). Taxonomy (GTDB): domain Bacteria; phylum Bacteroidota; class Bacteroidia; order Chitinophagales; family Saprospiraceae; genus JACJYE01. Next base: position 44,563 of record CAUJDW010000088.1, read on the forward strand.
CCAGCACCGAGCCCGCTCCAAAAGCGCTCATCACCCAGCCGGCCTGCCCCAGGCTGTAGCCCTTCACCTGGGTGAGGTAAACCGTCATGAACGGAATGACCATCGTCCCGCTCCGGTTGATCAGCATCACGGCGGAGAGAAGCCACGCTTCCCGCGAGAACCCGCGAAAGGAATTCAGGTAGTGGGTAAGGATTTTCGAAGCCATCGGGTGTTCGGTTTTGCCGGCTGATGCTGCCGGCCGGATTAGCCATTTGCGCAGATCGTATAACACTTACCACGGGCAGGGCGGAATAGTTCCCGCTTCAACACAAATATTACCGGCGGATTATCAGAGGCTTAGGATGCCTTTCAAAACAATATTCCGCGGGCGGGAATATTCGCCGGGCGCGCATCAGGGAATGAGGGTTTATCCGGCATAAATGTTATGAATTCCGCAGCCTGGAAAAATTTCAGGTTTTTTGAGGCAATCGAGCCTCACCCCACCCGCAGCACCACCTTGCCTACATTCCTGTTGGCTTCCATATAGCGGTGTGCATCGGCCGCATCCCGCCAGTCGAAGACGGAATCGGCCACCGGTTTCAGGCGGCCCGTTTCGAAGAGCGGCCAGGCGAACCGGAACAGTTCCCGGCTGAGGGCGATTTTGTATTCCAGCGAGCGGTTGCGCAAGGTGGAGCCTGTTATCTGCAGGCGTTTTCGAAGCAGGGGAAGCAGGTTGAACTGATCCACTTTGGCGCCCCCCATCATCGCCAGGAGCACCAGCCGGCCGTCGGTGCGCAGCAGGTTGAGGTTGGGTTGAAAGTATGGCGCCCCGATGCAGTCCACGATGACGTCCACCCCTTCGCCATTTGTATGATCCATGAGTGCGGATTCAAAATCTTCGTGCCTGTAGTCGATGGCCTTTTCGGCGCCGAGCGCCAGGCAGGCGGCCTGTTTGGCTGCGGAGGCCGTTGCGACGGCCCGGGCGCCCATGGCCCGCGCCAGTTGTATGGCGGCCGTGCCCACCCCGCTTGCGCCGGCATGGATCAGCACCAGCTCGCCGGGCTGCAGGCGCGCCAGCCGGTGCAGCGACTGGAAAGCGGTGAGGAAGGCTTCGGGAATAGCGGCGGCCTGCACGGCATCCAGGCCGCCGGGAAAAGGCAGTGCCATATCCTCGTGGATCACCGCATATTCGGCGTAGCCGCCGCCGCCCAGCAGCCCGCACACCCGGGCGCCCGGCCGCCACTTGCTTACGCCCTTTCCGGTTTCCACAACCGTGCCCGCCATTTCCAGGCCGAGAATCGGGCTTTCGCCGGGTGGCGGAGGGTACTTCCCCTCCCGCTGAAGGATGTCCGCCCGGTTCAGCGCCGTGGCTTCCACCCTGACGAGGATTTCTTTTTCAGCAGGCACGGGCGCAGGCCAGGGGCCCATGAATAGTTGTTCCGGCCCGCCGAAGGTTCTGATCTGAATGGCTAACATAAGTGGCTGGAGTTGAGTGGTTGCGCCCCGGGCCCACCCTACAGCTTAAACAAATGCCCCAATTCCTCCTGTTTGGTCTTGAGGTAGTTGAAGTTTTCCTTTTTCGGTTCCATGACCAGAGGGATGCGGCTAACGACCTCGATATGGGAATTTTCCAGGGCTTCGATCTTTTCCGGGTTGTTGGTCAGCAGGTGGATGCGGGAGATGCTGAGGGCTTCCAGCATTTCGATGGCGATGTTGTACTGGCGGGCGTCCACCTCCAGGCCCAGGTGGATATTGGCGTCGACGGTGTTGAGGCCGCGATCCTGGAGGTTGTAGGCTTTCAGTTTGTTGATAATGCCGATGCCGCGGCCTTCCTGGCGCAGGTAGAGCACCGCGCCTTTTTGCTCTGCCGCCATTTCCAGTGCTTTGTGGAGCTGTTCCCCGCAATCGCAGCGCCTGGAGCCGAAGAGGTCGCCGGTGATGCATTCGGAGTGTATGCGGGTGAGGACGGGCTGCGAGATATCGCAATGTTCGTGCACCAGAGCCAGGTGAGGCATCCACTCCTCTTCCCTTTCGGAAAAAGCGATCATCCTGAAGTTGCCCCAGGACGTTGGGATAAGGGCCTCGGCCTGCTTTTTCACAGCACTCCTTTTTATAGGTTCAATCATTTTTACCATTCCGATCATCCTTTGTGGCATATTTCCGGCAAGGGCGGATTACCGCACAAAAGTACGGCTTCCCAACTGCCGATGCCAGTACTTAAACGTCAAATTTGAAACCTTTGAAGGATTTAAAAGTTGCGAGCAAGCTGCAATTCACAGCTCTCTTGTTCAAAAATAGCTATCTTTGCAGGGTATTTGGTTTTTCAGCGCATCACCCGCTTTGATCCAACAGATGAAACTACCTGCCAAAATATTAGCTTTCTATTTCCTGCTCGGCGGGCTGATGCCGGGTTCGGACTTCGGCCAGCTAGGCAGGATGTTTGATCTGCTGGAGCATTTCCACCTGCACCGGCAGATAGCTATGCAAAAGGGCGGGACGCTAAGTTTTTCTTCTTTCATTTCGGCGCACTTCTGGCAGCCAGACAGCCACAGGCACAATGATGGCGGGCAGAGCCACCAGGAGCTGCCGCTCAAATCCGTTCAGGTTTTTTCCCAGATACTACCCGGGCATTTTTTGCTGCAACTGTCCCTGCCTTTCCTGAAAGAGGTCAGGCACTTTTCCCCGGAGAACCGCTTCCTGCCCACCGGCTATTGCGGCGCCATTTTCCGCCCGCCGATGCCCGCCTGAGCGCTTTTTTCTTCCAAGGTTTGGGCTGTAGGGGGGTCGGCAAGGTTCAGATAAGCTTACCAAATCCGGCTTAAGGTGCTTCCCCTGCCTTCCTTCTCTTTTTCCAGCTATTTCAGGTACACGGAAAATCATTAAACATTATCCATGATCAAAGCAATAATCGCCTTTTCCGTCAGGAATAAGCTCATAATACTACTGCTGGTTCTGGGCCTGGCCGGCGCCGGCATCTACTCCCTTTCCCAACTGCCCATCGATGCCGTTCCGGACATCACCAACAACCAGGTGCAGGTCGTCACGGTTTCGGGCTCGCTGGCGCCGCAGGAAGTGGAGCAGTTCATAACCTACCCTGTGGAAATGGCCATGGCCAACATTCCCGGCGTCGTCGAGATCCGGTCCATCTCCCGCTTCGGGCTTTCGGTCGTGACGGTCGTTTTTGAAGACAATGTGCCTGTGCTCGATTCGCGGCAGTACGTCAGAGAGCAGATCGGCATGGCCGAACAGGAGATACCGCCGGGCCTGGGCAAGCCGGAGCTGATGCCCATCACCACGGGCCTGGGGGAGATCTATCAGTACGTCCTGCGCGTTAAACCGGGCTACGAACAACAGTACGGCCCGATGGAGCTGCGCACCATCCAGGACTGGATCGTCAAACGGCAGCTTTCGGGTATTCCCGGCATCATCGAGATCAGCAGCTTCGGGGGTTACCTGAAGCAATACGAAGTCGCCCTCGACCCCCTCCTGCTGCAAAGTAATGACGTGGCCATCTCCGAGGTCTTTGACGCGCTTTCGCGCAACAACCAGAACAGCGGCGGCAGTTATATCGAAAAGAACACCAATGCTTATTATATCCGTACCGAAGGCATTGTGCATAATACCGACGACATTGCACAGATCGTTGTGGGCGTCCGCAATGGTGTTCCCGTCCTCATTCGGGACATAGCCCGGGTGCAACTCGGCAGCCCCAAGCGCTTCGGGGCCATGACGATGGACGGAATCGGCGAAGCCGTAGGCGGCATCACCCTGATGCTGAAAGGCGGCAACGCTTCGGAAGCCATAGCCAACGTGCATAAGCGGATCGGGCAGGTTCGGCAATCCCTTCCGGAGGGCGTCGAACTCTACCCCTACCTCGACCGCTCCGTGTTGGTAGGCAAAACCATTTCCACCGTCAAAACGAACCTGCTTGAAGGCGGGCTGATCGTCGTCCTGGTGCTCGTCCTGCTGCTGGGCGACCTGCGGGCGGGCCTGATTGTCGCTTCCGTCATTCCACTGGCCATGCTCTTCGCCATCATCCTGATGAATTATTTCGGCATATCGGCCAACCTGATGAGCCTGGGCGCCATCGACTTCGGCATTGTGGTGGATGGCGCGGTCATCATCGTGGAAGGCGTACTGCACGCGATTTTCACCTATCACGTAGGCAAACACCTGAGCCGGCAACAGATGGACACCATAATCATCGACGAATCTTCAAAAATGTTCCGGGCTGCCGTCTTCGGCGTGTTCATCATTCTGACGGTATTTATTCCCATCATGACGCTGACCGGCATCGAGGGTAAGATGTTCCGCCCCATGGCCATGGCTTTCAGCTTCGCCATACTTGGCGCGCTGATCCTTTCGCTGACCTACGTGCCCATGATGGCGACCTGGACCCTGCCCAGGCGTGTGCGCGAACATAAGACCTTTGCCGACCGGATCGTCGGTTTTCTGCGCAAAATGTACAAGCCAAGCCTGGAAACCGCGCTGCGTCGGCCCGCCCTGGTTATCAGCCTGACCGTTCTGCTGCTGGCCGGGGCTGTCGTCATTTACCGTGGCCTGGGCGCGGAATTCATCCCCACCCTGGAAGAGGGCGACCTGGCCATGCAGATGACGATCCAGCCCGGCAGTTCTCTGCAGGAAAGCGTAAAAACGGCTGGCAAGGCCGAGCGCATCCTGCTGGATCATTTTCCGGAAGTGCGGCATGTCGTCTCCAAGATCGGCACGGCAGAAGTGCCCACCGACCCTATGGCCATCGAGGATGCCGACATCATGATCGTCCTGAAGCCCAAAGAGGAGTGGGTGAGCGCATCGGGACGCGAGGAACTGGCCGATAAAATGAAGGAAAAACTGGAGGCCGTGGCGGGCGCTTCTTTTGAATTCACCCAGCCGATCCAGTTGCGGTTCAACGAGCTGCTTACGGGAGCCAAGACCGATATCGCCATCAAGATATTCGGCGAAAACATGGAGGAACTCAAATTACTGGCTGACCAGGCAGAAAAAATCATCCGCGACATTCCCGGCGCCGGTGATGTGAAGGTGGAGCAGACCGAAGGCCTACCCCAGCTCCGCGTGCATTTCGACCGGGCCAAGATCGCCGAATACGGGCTCGACATCGAAAGGCTCAACAGCCTGGTGCGGACGGCCTACGCCGGCGAGCCGGCAGGGGTAGTGTTTGAAAATGAACGCAAGTTTGACCTGGTGGTGCGCCTTCAGGAAGAATACAGGCAGGGGCTGGATCTTTCCCGCCTGTTCGTCCACCTCGACGACGGGCGCTCGCTGCCGCTGAGCGAAGTGGCGGCGGTGGAATACAGCGAAGGCCCCATGCAGATCTCCCGGGAAGACACCCGCCGGCGCATCAATATTGGGGTCAACGTGCGGGGGCGCGACGTAGCCAGCCTGGTTGCCGATATCGAGCTTGCCCTGGCGGAAAAGCTCAGCCTTCCTCCCGGTTATTTCATCCGATACGGAGGGCAGTTCGAAAACCTGGAAGCCGCCCGCAAGCGCCTGGGCATCGCGGTGCCCGTGGCCCTGGCCCTGATTTTCGTGTTGCTCTATTTCACTTTCGGCAAGCTGAAGTACGCCCTCATGATCTTCTCCGCCGTTCCCATCGCCGCCGTGGGCGGGGTGCTGGCGCTGTGGTTGCGGGGCATGCCGTTCAGCATTTCCGCCGGGGTTGGTTTCATCGCGCTCTTCGGCGTTGCGGTGCTGAACGGCATCGTGCTGATCAGCCATTTCAACCGGCTGCGGTATGAAGAAGGCATGACGGATATCAGGGAGGTCGTCATCCAGGGCGGGTTGACGCGTATGCGGCCGGTCATCATGACTGCAACCGTCGCGGCGCTCGGCTTTCTGCCCATGGCGCTGTCCAATTCCAACGGCGCGGAAGTACAAAAACCGCTGGCCACCGTCGTGATTGGCGGGCTGATATCGGCTACGCTGCTGACGCTGATCGTGTTGCCGGTGTTGTACTACCTCACCAACCGGCGGCTGCAGCGGCCCCAGGCTGCGGAAGTGTTGATGACGCTGGGCCTTCTCCTTCTGGCCGGCAGCGGGCTCAGCGCCCAGCAACCCGTGCTCACCCTGGATCAGGCCGTACAGCACGCCATCGGCAACCACCCCAGCCTGAAGAACGGGGCCATCGACATCCGGCAGGCCAGCCTCGGCATCGACGCCGCCCGCCAGATACCTCCTGCAGAATTCCTGCTGGGCGCAGGCCAGTATAATACCCGCCTGGCAGACTACCAGTTGACGGCCACCCAGCCGCTGGGCGCGCCCGGCCTCAACCGCGCCCGGCAGGAGGCCGCCCGCGCCCGCCTGGCGCTGGCCACCGACAAACAGGCGCTGCTCCGTCATCAGATCACGTATCAGGTGGAACAAGCCTGGTTTCACTGGCTCTACCGCCAGGAACTGCAGGCAAAGCTTTCGCAGCAGGAAGAACTGTTCGGAGAGCTGGCAGGAAAAGCGCTGCTGCAATACCAGGCCGGCGAGATCGGGCAGTTGGAAAACAGCCTGGCCCAAAGCCGGCTGGCCCAGGCCCGGCAGGCGCTCGCCCAGGCCGCGGCGGAAGAGCGGCTGGCCTTCAACCGCCTGCAGCAGGCCGCCTTCCTGGATCGCTTCAGCCGCCCCCCCGACAGCCTGAGCATACTGCCGCTTTCGGTGGCGGACACCGCCGCAGCCATGGCCCTCTTCCTGGCGCCGCTGGAACAGCAGGCAACCGTAGCCCGGCAGGAAGCGGAGGTTCAGGCCCGGCAACTCAAGCCGGAGTTCTCGGTGGGATATTTCAACCAAAGCATCCGGCCCGACTGGTCGCTGCAGGCTGTACAGGCAGGCATGGCCGTTCCCATCTTCCAAAAATCACAACGGGCCCGCATCGAGCAGGCCCGCCTGGAAGAAGCCAAAGCAGCCAATGAACTGGCGCTGCAGCGACAAATACTGGAGCAGGAAAGGCAGTTGGCCCGGGAGCAGGCCCTGGCCTGGCGCAGGCAGCTCGACTCCACCGGCAGGCAGTTGCTGGAACAGGGCGCCCGGCTCAGAAGCCTGGCCGCCACCCAACTGAAAGCCGGCGAGATCGACTATTTCCAGTACGTCCAGAGCGTACAGGCCGCTTTCGATAATGACCTCCAGTACCTCAGCCTGGTGGAGCAGTCCAATCAGGCCGTCCTTTATCTGCAGTTTCTTTCAAAATAAAAAATGAATCAAGCCATGAAATATAGCAGCCTCCCGGCCATCTTCATCCTCCTCTCCTTCGGCCTGTCCGCCTGCCAAACCGCCAGTGAAGAAACGGTGGAAAAGGCAGAAAGCACGGAAGCCGTGGCTGCCGTCGCCCTGACGGAAGAACAAATGCAACTGGCGGGTATCGAACTGGGGCGCCCTTCTACACGCTCCATTGCGAATTATGTGGAATGTACGGGCTTCATCGATGCCCCCCCTTCCAACCTCCATTCCGTGCACAGCCCGGTAATGGGGTTCGTGCAGATGGTAAAGCACCTGCCGGGTGAGCATATCCGGCAGGGAGAATTGCTCACATCCCTTGCCCATCCCGAGCTGATACGCCTGCAACGCGAATTCCTGGAAAGCGCCAGCCGCCTGGCCTTCCTGAAACTGGACAAAGACAGAAAAGGCGGGCTGGCGGAAGCCGACGCCGCCTCCCGCAGGGCTTACGAGCAGGCTACCGCCGATTACGAAGTGGAGAGAGCCCGCTACAACGGCCTGAAGGCGGAACTGAACCTCATCGGCATCAAGGCCGATGAAGTGGAAAAAACGGGGCTGGTGCAGGAAAGCATCCGCATTTACGCTCCCGTAAGCGGCTTCATCACCAAAATGAACGCCAATCCCGGCAAGCTGGTGGAACCCAATGCACTCTTGTACGAAGTGGTGGACAAGAGCCACCTGCACCTGGAGCTGCAGGTTTACGCCAAAAGCCTGCCCCACATCCGGGAGGGCCAGGCCGTTCTGGCCAAAGCGCCGGGCAGCGAGCTCGAGCTGAAAGGCAAAGTTCACCTCATCGGCAAGGCCATGGATATGGACAACAAGACCGTCAACGTCCACGTCCACCTCGATGAAGAACCAAGCGGGCTGGCCATAGGCACATATCTCCAGGCCCGCATCCGCACCGATGCCGCCGAAGCGGAAGTTGTGCCGGAGAGCGCCATCGTTCGCAGCGGCGGCCAGGCTTTTGTGTTCGTGAAGGAAAGCGATGGGTTCAGGAAACGGGCCATCGAGCCCGGCAGGTCCGAAGAAGGATATGTAGAAGTTATTGGGCTGGAGCTGGGCGAAGGGCAGCAGATCGCACTGAAAGGCGCCTATTATATCAATGGCGTCGAATAAAAATCGGTGAACCTGCAGGCGGCTGCGCCTGCAGGTTCACCAAACATGAGTCATCCCGAATTTTCGACCTCGGAGAGGTCGTAGATTTGTAGATAATACCGAAAATTTATGTTTTTCGACCTCGGAGAGGCCGCACAAGGGCAAGATTCCGGCAATGAAGCATTTAAGGTTCGACCTCTCC
>CAUJDW010000089.1 GCA_963169455.1 Bacteroidota bacterium
TCAAACAAATATTTCTCATCGTATTCCACTGCGAATTTTTTGAGGAACCTGAGGTATTCCTCCTTGAACGCCCTTTTTTTATGGTGCTCCTTTTGGTTATGGATATAATTTGCAACTGCTCCCAATTGGGGATCGTTGGCAGGGGTGTGGCGGTTCCGGCTTTGCTATAGATGTGTGATCCCTTTGGGATCGCTGGCAGGGGGGTGGCGCCTGGGGCTTTGCTATAGATGTTCGATCCCGTTGGGATCGTTGGCGGGGGTTTGGCGGTTTCGGCTTTGCTATAGATGTTCGATCCCGTTGGGATCGTTGGCAAGGGTTTGGCGCCTGGGGGCTTTGCTATAGATGTGTGATCCCGTTGGGATCGTTGGCGGGGGTTTGGCGCCTGGGGTTTGGCGCTTTGGTTTTATTTATAAACACTTTATGCGTCCGGGCATCATTCTGGCGGTATTCCATTTGCAGGGCGCCTTCAAATAACTGTGTTAACACCCCGGTAAAAGCCTGGTTATCAGGGGAACCCCAAACCTGAAACCTGTAACCTGTAACCTGTAACCTGTAACCTGTAACCTGGAACAGGCCTTTCGCGTAACAAAATAGCGCTTATCTGATGAGCTCTTCAAAGATAGCCGGGAGAAGCAGGAAGCGTTCCCTTGTGGTTTGTCGGGCGCTTTCCTGGTTGCTTCAGTAGGGATGGAATCGTTGTAACGATTCCATCCCTACCAATACACCGGCCCAGCCAAGGCGGCGCGGCCACTCAAACTGCTTCGTCAGCAAAGTGAAGTACATTGCCCTTATGGTTCGGGGTTACCCTTTTCCCTGGCGCTGTGCAGTATGCTCAGGAAAAGGAGCCTGGCGCCGGGAACCAGCTCCATGGCTATTGCCCCTTTTTGATGTTGGAACATTGCCCTTGTGGCCGCATCCTGCAAGGCGCACCTCCGCCCCTGGGGTTTTCGGCCTTATGGGGTTCAACGCCTTCCTTTGTCAGGAGAAATGGAGGGGGAAAAGGGTGTTCAGGGCCGCTTTGGCTGGCCCAATCCTGGATATCACTGTTTACAGTGGATGAGCGCTCGGCAGCTGCTGGAGGCGCTGTCTTTAACGGCGCGTAGCCGTAATAAGCTCCCTCCGCCTTACGCGAAAGGGCCGCTGGAACCTGAAACTTGTAACCCTGAAACCTCCAGGGAGACTGGGAGACGAGGGAGACGAGGTGAGCCCAGGGCAACCCCTGAAACCTGAAACCTGAAACCTGTAACCCTGAAACCTGAAACCTGAAACCTGAAACCTGAAACCTGAAACCTGAAACCTGAAACCTGAAACCTGAAACCTGAAACCTGAAACCTGAAACCCGGAAACCTGAAACCTGAAACCCTGAAACCTGAAACCCGGAAACCCGGAACCTGCAGCCTGCCCCCCACTCATTCCGGAAGAAAGGCCGGGTTGGAGATAAACACGCTGTCTGTCAGCGCCTGGAGGAAGGCCAGGAGATCGGATTTTTCCAATTCGGAAAGCCCCATAGGCCGGACGCGAGGGTCTTTGTTGGGATGCTGGCTGCCGCCACTGTCGTAGTGGGCGATAACGGCCTCCAGGGTGGGCAGGCTGCCGTCGTGCATGTAGGGCGCAGTGAGGGCGATATTGCGGAGAGTCGGCACTCGAAACTTGCCTTCGTCTTCAGGCAGAAAAGTGGCGCGCTGCCTGCCGGGGTCGGCATAAGTATCGTACAGGCCGTTGTTGAAGAAGCTGTTGTCCGTGAAATTAAAGCCGCTGTGGCAACTGCCGCACTGGGCCCGTTCGCCGAAGAAAATGCCTCTACCCCTTAGTGCGCTTTCCGAAAGCCCGCCTTCCCCCCGCTCATGGCGGTCGAAATCAGAATTGCCGCTGATCAGGATGCGCATGAATGCGCCCAGCGCGCGGGTGATGGTAAAAGGCGTCGCCTCTTCCCCGTAAGCCCGCTGAAAAGCCGCCGGGTAATCCGGATGGGCATTCAGCCGCCGGGCGGCATCCAGGATGGACAAATCCATCTCGTTGTGGTCCTCGATGGGTACGAGCGGCTGCAGGTCTAGCTTGGGCACCCCGCCGTCTTTGTTGACCAGCGTCAGGTACGCCACATTGGCCAGCGTGGGCGAATTGCGAAACCCCAGCCGCCCGCCGGCGCCGGGGCTGATGGCCGCCGCATCGGCAAAAGCCAGCGCCTGCCGGTGGCAACTGGCGCAACTGATGGTGGAATCCGCCGAAAGGATGGGGTCGTAGAACAGGCGCTTGCCCAAAGCTACCCGAGCGGCCGTCAGCGCATTATCCTCCGGAATATCCGGATAAGGGAAACCCTCCGGCAGGTTCAGCACATAGGGCGCCTCATCCATCGGAGATGGCTCCTCTTTTTGACAGCCCAGTGCGGCCAGAAGGAGGAGAAATGCGTAAATGCGCAAATGCGCAGATGCGAGAATGCGTAAATGCATTTTTTCCTTGTAATGTTTGGGGAGGCTGGAAAGCCAGTTTCCCTTTCCAACCTCCCAATCTTATGGCCTTATGGCTTTTCGACCTATAGGCCATTAAACCTTCCGGCCTCAATTATGCATATACTTAAATGCCTTCGGCAGATTGTCTCGGAACTGATTGGCCAGGGGCAGGTTGTTGCCCGTGTGCGTTACGTGGTCATTGGCCAGGTCGATGCCTTCGAAAAGTTTAGCCAGGTCGAATTCGAAGTGCAGATGGTTCATGCCCCCTTCTACGTCCTTGTGGATGGTGAACTCCAGATTGGTGAGGAAAGCATCGGTGCCGATGTGGAAAGCCATGGTTTCATCGGGCGCGCCGTCTCCGTCGGTGTCCACTTTGCCGTCTATGCGGATAAAGCGGTAGCCGGATAGCCAGTCCCAGTGCATGGCCGGGAACTGGATGGACAGCGGGTCGCCGGGCTTGCGGTTGGTGAAGTCCGTTTCCGACTGGTTGTTTTCCTCCGGGCCCACGCCTATGAAGTATTTCAGCATGTGCTGATGGCCGACTTCCAGTTCGCCGATCTCCTGCATGCCGGCTTCCGGAGTCACCAGCAGGTATTTGCCCTCCATTTCGGTTTCCTTGCCGTCTTCCGATTCGAAGGTGATGCCGCCTACGTAGAAGTTGGCGATGCTGAACTGCACGGCCGTGCCGTTGATGTCGTACACCCGGGTAGTGTCATAGGCTTCGCCGTTGACGAGGTACTCGAATTCCAGGCCCAGCACCGGCGATTCATCCTCGTCATTGGTACAGGCGGAAAAAAACAGCGCGCTGCCTGAGGCAACCATCGCCAGTAAAAACAATTGCCATCGTTTCATAATCAATTTGGATTTTAAATTAAACAACAAACTTCCGTTAAATTTTTCTCCAGGCTGAAAGTATTTCTAACTCCTGCCTGACAAATCGATATTCTACCCTGGCTCTCCTGGAAACCGGATGGTTTTACCCCCAAGGCCGGTGGCTGCCATCTCAGTTTGAAATGGCCGGGTGGTTCCATTGGAGGCAGCGCTTTTTTCGTCCGCCGGTTTGCCAATCCATAGCTGTCCGGCGCCCGTGGCCGGCCATCCGCATATTCCCGGCGGCCTGAGCACACTGTTGGTAAAAAGGAGCTTGACGAAACAACATGCGCGCCTTACCTTTACTCCGGCCTGCAAATCAAACACCACCCATGGAAAAGATGCACTTCAGGGATATACAGTGGAAGGAAGCCGGCGAACAATTCCGCTACACCCTCTTCCAGTTGCCGGAAGCCTACCGTTTCGTCCGGGAACAGAAATTGTGGCAGGGGCTCGGGAATTACAGCTGGCTTACCCGCGTCCTGATATTCATGGCCGTTATCCTTGCCCTCAAATTCTTCGGCATTTTCCTGAGTTGGGTTCAAGGTTTTCACCCTGGCAGCGCCGGTGAAGCCCTCAGCAGCATGGGCGTTCTGGCGGGGCGCTTTTTTAAAGAGGGCTTCGGTTTTATTATTAACGGAGGTACAAAATACGGCGTAATCGTTCTGGCGGAGATACTGGTCTTCCACTTTTCGCGCCGGGCGCTGGACGTCCTGAACGGCGACGCGGCCACTGCCAACCTCAGCGACTTTTTTAAAGCCCAGATCCGCTCCGTCAAAGTCGGTGTTTACGCCTGGGCTGTCGAACTGGTTATCTCCATCATGCTCGGCATCGCTTTCGGGATTTTCGGCTCCCTGTCCGCCCTGAAACCGGCCCTGCTCTTCATCGCCCAGTGCTACCTCCTGGGCTTTGCCATCATCGACAACTACAACGAACAGTATGGCCTGAGCATCCAGGAGAGCATGCAATATACACTGCGCTACCTCGGCATAGCAACCGCCATAGGCCTGGCCGCCTACCTGCTGCTGCTCATCCCGCTTGCCGGCCCCATTGCCGGCACGGTCCTCACATCCGTCGCCGCCACCCTGGCGATGTACGAACTGTCCGACCTGCATAAGACAGGCTACAAGGTAGTAGGGCCCGGGGAAGGAGAAAATTAAACCAAAACCACCGCTCATGAAAAGAATGGCCATGTTATTCGCACTCTCCCTGTTCAGCCTTGGAGCTGCCGCCCAGTTTCTGGAAACAGGGCCGCCTGAAAGCCGGCAAGCCCGGCAGGTGGCCGGCTCTTTTACCATTTCCCCGCCTCCTCCGGAAGAGGCCATCGGCTCGGAGCGGCCGCCGGTTTATTCCGAAAGGGTGAACCCAACCCTGGCGGCCACCCTGCAACGGGCTCTCGACTCCCTCCTGGAACTCCACGGCGCCACCGGCCTTTCCGCAGCCATGGCCCTTCCCGATGGCTCGGTGTGGGAAGGGGCCGCGGGTATAAATTCCACAGCGCCCAACGACAGCCTGCACCCGGGCATGGTGCTGGGCATCGGCAGCGTATCCAAAAACCTGACGGCCGCCACGGTGCTGCGCCTTTATGAAGAAGGCCTGCTCGGCCTCGATGACAGCCTCTGGCAGTGGCTTCCCCTATACCCAAATATCGACAGCAACATCACCATCCGCAGCCTGCTCAACCATACGAGCGGCATCGCCAGCTATACGGATAACGCCGCTTTCTGGGGCTACGTCAACGCCAACCTGGGGCAAAACCTGGAACCCGCCTTCATCCTGGAAAACTACGTCGGGCAGCCGGCCTTCGCTCCGGGGGAGGGCTGGAGCTATTCCAACACCAACTACCTGCTGCTGGGGCTCATCATCGAGGCTGCCGGCGGCAGTGCTTTTCACGAAGCGGTGCGAAGCCGGCTTCTGGCGCCCAATGAACTCGAATCCCCGGCCCTCTTCCCGCAGGAAAGCCCGGCACTACCTCTGGCTCACCTGTGGCTGGACATCACCGGCGACGGCAATGCGGAGGACTTTACCGCAGCCGGGCTGCCGCTCAATGCTATCTTCAGCGGAGCCTGGTCGGCCGGCGCTTACCTCTCAACCGCAGCGGATATGTCCCGCTGGATACGCAGTTTGATGGCCGGGCAGGTGCTCCAGCCTTCCACCCTGGCGGAAATGCAGGCCACCGTGCAGGTTTCCCCCAATTTCCACTACGGCCTGGGCCTGTACCGCACCAACCTGGCCGGAAAAGCCTGGTGGGGGCACGACGGTTACATCTTCTACCAGGCCCTCGTGCTCTACCAACCCGGGCTCGGCGTCGGCCTGGCCCTGCTGGGTAATGACGGAGAGTTCGAACAGATGGGGCCGGTGTTCCTCGGCCTGGCCGCCGCTTATGAGAATTACCTGGAACTGGCAACCGCCACCATTGGCCGGGACAGACAAGAGGTGGAAGTATTTCCCAACCCGTTTTCTGACGCTATCTCGATCAGCGGGCTCCCCGCCCAACCCCTGGAAGTAAGCCTGATCAACACCCAGGGCCTGACAGCCGCCCGGGAACGCATAGCTGCTTCCGATGCGCAGGAGGTTTTCCACTGGGCCCTTCCCGCCTCCCTGCCCCGGGGCTTTTACCTGCTCCGGCTGAATACGGGCGGCAAAAACATCGCCCTGAAAATGGTTAAACACTGACGCCACAACGAATACCCGAAAGCCCGGCAGCCCATTCGCAGCTGCCGGGCTTTTAGCAATCCTGAGCCCCCGCCGGCGCATTTATTTTCTTACCTTTGCAGCGTTTTACCAAACCTTTTAAACCGATGCAGATGAAATATATCTTTTTGAGCCTGGCAATCAGCCTTGCGTTCAGCAGCTTTGCCCAGGTGGACCTGATCAACAAGGTCAAGGACAACCAGAGCGAGAACGCCAGGCAGGGCTTCCAGTGGGAGCCCGTGATCGACGTGGAGCGCATGGCCATCGAGAACCAGGGCGCCTCGGGCACCTGCTGGACCTACAGCACCAATTCTTTTCTGGAATCGGAAATGGCCCGCATGGGCAAAGAGCCGGCCGACCTCTCCGAAATGTACGTCGTGCGCACCACCTACGAGGAAAAGGCCGAACGCTTTGTGCGCATGCACGGCAACCTCACCTTCGGCCAGGGCGGCGCATTGCCCGACGTGATCGAACTGTATGACAAATACGGCATCGTTCCGGAATCCGTTTACAAAGGCCTGAACTACGGCACGGAGTACAACCAGCACGGCGAAATGGAAGCCATCCTGAAAGCCATGCTGGACGCCGTGGTGGCCAATAAGAACAACCAGCTCACCCCCGTCTGGAAAAAGGCCTACTCCGCCGTGCTCGATGCATATTTGGGCGAGTTCCCCAAAGCGTTCCAGTATAATGGCAAAACCTACACGCCCCAGTCCTTCGCCCGCGAAGTGGTGGGCATCAGCGCCTCCGACTACATGGCCATCACCTCCTTTACCCACCACCAGCTCTACGAACCCTGCGTGCTGCTGGTGCCCGACAACTGGACCTACGGCCAGTACTACAACGTGCAGATGGAAGACCTGATCACCATCATCGACAACGCCCTGTCGAAGGGCTACTCGGTGGCCTGGGCGACTGACGTGAGCGAGAAATACTTCTCCTGGAAAAACGGGCTGGCCTATGTGCCGGAAAAGGAGTATTCCAAAATGACCACCGAGGAGCGCGAAAACATGTTCAACGGCCCGAAACCGGAAATGGCCATTACCCCCGAGCTGCGCCAGCAGGCCTTCGACAACTATTCCACGACAGACGACCACGGCATGCACATCGTCGGCATCTCCAAAGACCAAACCGGCAAGGAATGGTATCTGGTGAAGAACTCCTGGGGTGAAAACAACGACCATGGCGGGTACCTCTACGTCAGCAAAAATTTCGTCCGTTACAAAACCCTTTCCCTGCTCCTCCACAAAGATGGGGTTCCGGAAAGCCTGCGTAAAAAGCTCGGCGCTTGACAGGCGCAACGGAATGAAAAAATACCGCCACATCCGCACCATCGCCTTCGACGCCGACGACACCCTCTGGGTGAACGAGCCCATCTTTCAGCAGACCCAGGAAAAGCTGAAGGCACTGCTCGCTCCTTACGTGAACCCGGCGGAACTCGATGAGCGGCTGTATGAAACCGAGCGCAAAAACCTGCACCTTTTTGGCTACGGCGTAAAGGGCTTTACCTTGTCGATGATCGAAACCGCGGTGCAACTCAGCGGCGGGCTGGTGGATGGCCGCACCATCCACCAGATCATCGGCATGGGCAAGGAAATGCTGGAACACCCCATCGAACTGCTGGATGGGGTACAGGAAACCATTGAAGCGCTGGCCCCCTTTTACGAACTGATGATCATCACCAAAGGCGACCTGTTCGACCAGGAAAGCAAAATCGCCCGCTCGGGCCTGGCCGAGCGCTTTCACCGCATAGAGATCCTTTCCGAAAAGGATGAGGATACCTACCAGCGGGTATTCCGGCGCAACGGGCTGAAGATGGAACAGGTGCTGATGGTGGGCAATTCCCTGAAGTCCGACATCCTCCCTGTGTGCAGGCTGGGGGGCAAAGCGGTGTACATCCCCTACCACACGACCTGGGTGCACGAACAGGTAGCCTCCCAGCAGGCGGAAGGCTTCGTATACGAGGAGATCGGCAACCTCCGCCAGCTCATCCGCCTGCTCAACCCCGGACAGCGCCCGGCACTGGATGACACGGAACTGCTCATCGAAGGCGATGGGTTCCGCCTGCGGCGCTTCGCCCGTTCCGACGTGGGCAGCGTAGCGCGCCACGCCAACAATATCAGGATCGCCACCCGGCTGCAGGACCGCTTCCCCCACCCCTACACCGAAGAAGATGCACGCTCGTTCATCGATTACGCCATTCAGGCCGAAATGGAATCCATCTTCGCCATCGAAGTGGACGGGCAGGCCGCCGGCTCCATAGGGCTTATCTTCCAGCAGGACGTGTACCGGAAATCGGCAGAACTGGGCTACTGGCTGGGTGAATCCTACTGGGGCAGGGGCATCGCCACGGCCGCCGTGCGCGCCATGGTGCAACATGCTTTTTCCGAACTCGGGTTGCACCGCGTCTCCGCACGCATCTTCGCCGACAACGCCGCCTCCCGGCGGGTGCTGGAAAAAGCCGGCTTCGCCCTGGAAGGCGCCGCCCGCCAGGCCGTTGAGAAAAACGGGCGTTTGCTGGATGTCCTGAATTTCGGCATCCTGGCCGGAGAACAGGGCTGAGCATTTCTGTTTTTCCCCCTTTTTTTGCCATCTTACAGGGTACAAATATCCCCTGTATGAAAAAACGCAAGCTGCAACTGGCCGGCATCGCCCTCCTGCTGGCATGTTTCGCCCATTCCTGCCAACAGCCCGCACCAGATGAAAACCACGCAGGCTGGCCCGTGTACGCCGGCTCCAAAACCGCAATCCGCTATTCTTCCAACCGGCAGATCCACCCCGGAAATGTCAATCTGCTTGAACAGGCCTGGGTGTACGACACCGGCGACAAAGACCCCGGCAACCGCTCCCAGATCCAATGCAACCCCATCGTAGTGGAAGGCATACTGTTCGGTACGTCCCCGCAATCCAAACTTTTCGCGCTCCATGCGGCCACCGGCGAGCCGCTCTGGGTATTCGACCCCTACACTCCCGGCGGGCAGGTGAAAACGCCCGAGGCCGTCTACCACATCAACCGGGGCGTTACCTACTGGCAGGACGAACAGGGCGGCGGCAAACGGATTTTTTACAGCGCAGGCCCCCGGCTATACTGCATCGACGCGGAAAAAGGCGTGCCTGTAACCGGCTTCGGCAGCAATGGCTTTATCGATTTGAGGGAGAACCTGGACGTGGAAATTAATCCGGAAGAAGCGTATGCCGTGGGCACTTCTCCCGGCATCATATACAAAGATTTGCTCATCGTCGGCATGCGCCTGTCGGAAGATGCGGGCGCGCTTCCCGGCCACATCCGCGCTTTCGACGCCCGCACCGGCGAAAGGCGCTGGATATTCCACACCATCCCCCACCCGGGCGAGTTGGGCTACGACACCTGGGAGGACCCCAATGCCTGGAAGAGGATCGGCGGCGCCAACAACTGGGCAGGCATGGCGCTTGATGAGAAAAGGGGCATCGTGTTTGTGCCCACCGGCTCGGCTTCGCCAGACTTCTGGGGCGGGGGCCGCAAGGGGCAGAACCTCTTCGCCAACAGCCTGGTCGCCCTCGATGCAGCTACCGGGCGGCACATCTGGCACTATCAGGTTATACACCACGACCTCTGGGACCGCGACCTGCCCGCCACGCCAGGCCTCATCACCCTCAGGCATGGAGGCAGGCGCATCGACGCCGTCGCCCAGATCACCAAACACGGATACATTTTCCTGTTCGACAGGCAAAGCGGTGAGCCCTTGTTCCCCATTGAGGAAAAGCCCGTCCCCACGGAAGGCCTGCCGGGCGAAGCGCCTTGGCCTACCCAGCCCATCCCCGCCCTGCCCGAACCCTTCGCCCGCCAGCAATTCGGCCCGGAAGACATTGCCAGGCTCAGCCCGGAAAGCCACGCTTACCTGCTGGAGCGCTACAACAAGGTGGCCTACCGCGAACCCTTCACCCCGCCCGGCAAAGGGGGCGTATGGATTTTCCCCGGCTTCGACGGCGGCGGCGAATGGGGCGGCGCCGCCATCGACCCCGAAAGCGGGATACTTTACGTCAACTCCAGCGAACTGCCCTGGTCGCTGACGATGATCGACAGGCCGGAAGCAGAACCGGCCGAAGCGCTCAGCCCGGGCCGGCAGGCCTACAACCGCTACTGTTTGGCCTGCCACGGGGCCGGGCGCCAGGGGTATGGCGACGCCTTCCCCACCCTGCTCGGGCTCAGGGAAAAGTACAAAGAAACGGAGGTGAAAGCCATCATCGAAAACGGCAGGAATATGATGCCGGCCTTTCCACAGATCGGCGCAGAGGAAAAGGCCGCCCTGCTGGCTTTCCTGCTGGAAAAAGAGCAAGCCCCGCCGCCGGGCAGACAGGCGCCGGCACAGGCACAGGCTGCAAAACCCGCAGGGCTGCCCCCCTACATCATGACCGGTTACCATCGCTTTCTGGATGAAAACGGCTACCCCGGCATCACCCCGCCCTGGGGCACGCTCAACGCAGTGGACCTCAACAGCGGCAAACTGCTGTGGAAAGTCCCCCTGGGCGAATACCCCGAACTGACGGCCAGAGGAATACCTCCCACCGGTACGGAAAACTACGGCGGGCCGGTAGTGACCGCCGGCGGACTGGTGTTCATAGCCGCCACAAAGGACGAAAAGATCAGGGCCTTCGACAAAACGGACGGTAAAGCCCTCTGGGAAGCGCCCCTGCCCGCCGCCGGCTACGCAACGCCCGCTGTTTACAGCATCGGCGGCCGGCAGTTCGTGGTGATCGCCTGCGGCGGCGGCAAGATCGGCAGCAAATCGGGCAGCCAGTATGTAGCCTTCGCACTGCCGGAATAACACTACTCCGGAATCTGTCCATCCACCGCTTTTCCGGGCTCCCGGAAAAGGTGGAAGCGGCGCAGCAACCCTTTTAGGCCCCATCCGCCTGGAACAGCAGGCCCGCCTCTTTCCCGTTCAGCGCTCCTTTTTCCCGCCTCAGCACCTATTATTGGCGAAAGCCTGTGCAGGCCCTGTATACTTGTGGGGTAATTCAAAACCAATTACCAGAAACAAAATCAAAAAATCTAAAGCTATGAAAAAGTTGACCCTGATCACTACCCTGTTTTTTGTCACTGCCCTGTTCAGCTCGGCGCTGGCCTGTTCCATTCCCGCTTCTCTTTCCGCCAACCCACTCCCCTCGGGCGATGTGGAGCTCAGCTGGGCGGCCGTCAGCGGTGCTACGGCCTACCGGCTGGAGATCGAGGCTGAAGAAGGCGGCTTTTTTGAACTGGAATTGACTGTTAACACCAACGCCCACCTGGCAACGGGGCTCTCTGCCGGCCCACTGTACAAATTCAAAGTGCGCGCACTATGCGGCGGAGAAAAATCCGACTGGTCCGGAGATGTTTTCTTCACCTTGTCCGGCAATGGCAACGGCGGCGGCAATGGCGGCGGCAACCCCACCGGCTCTTGTGGCATCCCCATAGGCCTGTCGGTGTCGGCCGTTACCGACTCCAGCGCTACCCTGAGCTGGCAGGCAGCGCCGGGTGTGCAGCAATACGAAGTGGAGGTGGAAGATGATGAAAACACCCCGCCCTTCGTATTCAACGCCATTGTCACGGACACTTTCTTCACGGTGCTTGGCCTGAGCCCCAACGGCCAGTACCAGTTCAAGGTGAAGTCGAAGTGCAGCAATGGCAACAGCGACTATTCGGCCTGGTTCTTCTTCGGCGCCGGCGCAGGCAACGGCGGCGGCGGCAACGGCGGCGGCAACCCCACCGGCTCCTGTGGCATCCCCGTAGGCCTGTCGGCAACCGGCATCACAGGCGGCGCTGTTCTGCTGAGCTGGGCCAGCGTACCAGGTGCAGGACGCTACGAAGTGGAAGTGGAAGACGATGAAAACACCCCGCCCTTCGTGTTCAACGCCATTGTCATGGACACCTTCGTGGCGGTGGCGGGCCTGAGCCCCGACGGCCAGTACCAGTTCAAGGTGAAGTCGAAGTGCAGCGCCGGCAACAGCGATTATTCGGCATGGTTCTTCTTCGGCGCCGGCGCAGGCAATGGCGGCGGCGGCAATGGCGGCGGCAACCCCACCGGCTCCTGTGGCATCCCCACGGCCCTTACTGCAGCCAACATCACTTCCACCACGGCCCTGTTGAGCTGGGCCAGCGTCCCGGGCGCCCTGCGCTACGAGGTGGAAGTGGAAGATGATGAAAACACGCCTGCATACGAATTCGACGCCATCAGCATGGACACGGCTATTATGGTGATCGGGCTGGCGCCGGGCGGGCAGTATCAGTTCAAGGTAAAAGCCCGGTGCAGCGGCGGCAACAGCGATTATTCGGGCTGGCACTTTTTCACTACGCCGATGAACGCACAGGCCCCTGCCCCAACTCCCGAAAATGCGCTGATCGTAGCGCCACAGAGCGCAGCGCAGGGCGTATCCGTCCGCATGTACCCCAACCCCGCACGCCCCAACAGCAACGTTATACTGGACTTCGACTACTTTTCCGGGCCGGCGGAAGTGAATATCCGGCTGGCAGACATGCAGGGGCGTACGCAATGGAGCCAGCAATTTGAAG
The DNA here is from genome assembly GCA_963169455.1 of Bacteroidota bacterium. Taxonomy (GTDB): domain Bacteria; phylum Bacteroidota; class Bacteroidia; order Chitinophagales; family Saprospiraceae; genus JACJYE01. The sequence continues at coordinate 12,541 of CAUJDW010000089.1, forward strand.
GCTTTGAAGGCGGCACTTCCGTTGAGATGCCAATCGGGGCTTTGCCTGCAGGCCTGTACCAGGTAGTAGTACAATCGGGCCGCCAGGTGCAAAGCTATCGCCTGGCCGTTTCCGGGCGCTAGGCGTCTTGGCAGGCTTATTATGCTTCACAGGGCATGGTAAGCCTGCCAGAAGCCGTCCCAAATAAGGAGGGCATCTGATTTTTCCTAAAATCCTTCATGAAAACCTGCTAATAATGAAAAAATGGATACTGCTCCCAATGGTAAGCGCAATGATCCAATTCGCAAATGCTCAATACGCCAGGCCACCGCTGAACTATCTGGATGTCAATGCGGGAATCGGCATGCTTCCGACTTTTGTAAAGGATGCCGGTAAAGTCCGCACCCTACCCCTGAGCCTCTCAGCCGATTACCAGATAGCGGAGCACTTTAGCCTCGGCGCCTTTGCCGGTTACTCAGTTACAGAAACGGGCCTGCGTTTTCTGCAGGATGGCAGCACGGCTCAGTGGGGCAACCATTTTACCATTTTCGGTTTAAGGCTGGCTGCCCGCAGCCGCCAGATGGGCCCCTGGAACGTTTACGGCGGCTTGTCGGGAGGCTACAGTATTTCTCATATTAACATGATCCGGGGCGACCTGGAGAAGGTCAAGCAAGATCGAAACATCCAGGAAATTTCCGGAAAAATGCTACTGACAGGCTTCCTTGGGGGCCGCTACAGTTTTACTTCCCGTGCCGGGCTTTTTGCGGAACTGGGCTATGGTATTTCTTTGGCGGTTATCGGCCTGAGCATGCGCATTTGACGGAATACTGAAAAACCAGAAGGTTCCCCCCCTACTTTCAGTGGTTTTAACCACCGGCGGAGGCAGATACAGAACTGCCTTCGCCTTTTTATTTAATACTTTTCTGCAGTTCCGCCAGCTTTTGGCGGGCCCCTTCGGCCAGTATGGCCGTGTCGTCACCGATGGAGATGAGGCGGTAGCCCATGGCTGCCAGCTCGGCGGCATGAGCGATGGAGCCCGTGTAAACGGCGGGCGCCAACTGGTGGCGCCTGCAGGCTGCCAGCACGCTTTTCAGGGCGTTGTTGAGCGTGGGGTCGTGAATATCAGCAATGCGTTTCAGGCCCAGGCTGACGCTGAGGTCAAAGGGGCCGACGAACAGTCCGTCGAGGCCGGGGGTGGCGGCGATGGCCTCCAGCATGTTGAGCGAGGAAGCCGTTTCGATCATGGCGAACGCCAGCACCTTCCGGTTGGCCACCTGGAAATAATCGCCTTCTTCCAGCAGCCGGGCGCGGATGGGCCCGAAGCTGCGGATGCCCTCGGGCGGGTAGCGGCAGGCGCGGGCAAAACGGGCAGCTTCCTCAGCCGTATCGATCATCGGGCAGATGAGGCCCGCGGCGCCGGCGTCCAGCATTTTCATGATGACGGACGGCTCGTTCCACGGCAGGCGCACCAGCGGCACGGCAGAGGTGGTGGAAATGGCCTGCAGCATGGGCAGGGCCGTATCGGCGCTGATCAGGCCGTGCTGCAGGTCGAGCGTCAGGGCGTCGAAGCCGCTGTGGGCTGCCAGCTCGGCCGTCCAGGCATTGGGGATGGTGAGAAAAAAGTTGAGGGCCGGCTGGTTCAAGGCCCATTTCTGGCGAAGGCGTTGGCTCATGGGTGGCCGTCGGTTTAGCGATGCAGGTTACTGGTTATTTGTTTCTGGTTTAAAATTACCAAATTATCAGAATCCTAAAATCTTTAATCTTTGGCCCTTAACTTGTATGCCGGAATATTTATGGTGTAATCAGAAACGCTCACTCCCATGCGCTATTTCCAACCGGACATTGAAACCATGCCCCTGCCTAAGCTGCGGCAATTGCAGAGCGAACGCCTGCGCCGGCTCACCGCCTATCTGTATGAGCGGGTTCCTTTTTACAAACAACAACTGGATGAAGCCGGCATCCGGCCATCCGATGTCAGCGGGGTGGAGAGCCTGCACAAGCTACCCTTCACCCGGAAGCACCATTTGCGCGGCCATTACCCCTTCGGGCTTTTTGCCGTGCCGCAGCAGGAGGTTGTGCGCATTCATGCATCAAGCGGCACTACCGGCAAACCGACGGTGGTGGGCTACACCCGGCAGGACATCGCCGTTTTCTCCGAAGTGGTGGCCCGCTCGCTGGTTGCAGCCGGCTGCCAGCCGGGCATGAAACTCCAGAACGCCTACGGCTACGGGCTGTTTACCGGCGGGCTGGGCTTGCATTACGGCGCCGAGTTGCTGGGCATGGCCGTCATCCCCATTTCCGGTGGAATGACCGACCGGCAGTTGATGCTGCTCCAGGACTTCCAGCCCGAGGCCATTTCCTGCACGCCTTCCTACGCCCAGGCCCTGGCCGAGCAACTGGACAAACGCGGCATCGGCCTGGAAAAACTCAAGCTGAAAATCGCCATACTCGGCGCGGAACCCTGGACGGAGGCCGTCCGCCAGCAGGTGGAAGTGGGCCTGGGCGTGGACGCCATCAACATCTACGGACTGAGCGAGATCATCGGGCCGGGAGTCTCCAACGAAGATTTTGAGGAAAAAGGCTCCGGCAGTTATATCTGGGAAGACCACTTCTTCCCCGAAGTCGTGGACAAGGACACCGGCGAGCCCCTGCCCGAAGGCGCATTCGGCGTGCTGGTGTTCACCACCCTCACCAAACAGGCCATGCCCCTGCTCCGGTACTGGACCAACGACATCACCAGTATTTACTACGAGCACTCCAAAAAGCGCACCCATATCAAGATGGGCCCCATCCGGGGGCGGTCGGATGATATGCTCATCATTCGCGGGGTGAACCTGTTCCACACCCAGGTCGAGGAGATCATCAGCTACTTCGGCCACCTTTCGCCCAATTACCAGCTGATCGTAAGCCGCAACGGCGCCCTGGACGAGCTGGAGGTCAAAGTGGAGGTCGAACCCTCCTTCCACCGCGGGCTGGTGCTGGCCGGCCCCTGGGCGGAAGCGGCAGCCAACAACCCCACTCTGCACGCGATGCACCACGAACTGGCGAAGAAGATCAAGGACAATATCGGCCTGAGCATGCGGGTAAGCCTCTGCGAGCCGGGCAGCATTCCCAGAAGCGAAGGGGGAAAACTCAGCCGGGTCGTCGACCTGAGGAAAAAATAAAAGGCGCCGGCTTAGGGCAGCCGGCGCCTTCTCTTCAAAGGATTATAATTGCGCTTTCCCTTTCAGAATGGAAAGGGTCAGTTCATCGCGCTGATCACGCTGTTGTCCACGCCGAAGGGAGTCGACACGTAGCCGTCGGCGGCCCAGTCGTTTTCCCACGCCTGGCCGTCGATCAGGTAGCGGAACTGGTACTCCTTGCCGGATTCCAGTTCGACAACGGCCTTGAACTCGTCTTTCTGCTTTTTCATTTCGATTGCCTCGGCCACATTCCAGTTGTTGAAATCGCCAACCAAGGAAACGGATTTGGCAGCCGGGGCAGCTTCAACCGGCAGGGAGAAAGTCGCCTTGCAAACCGGCTTGGACTTAAGGAATTGCTTCTTGATCATAATGCTAAAGGTTAAATGGTTATACAGTTAAAAATGGATAGCCAGGGGAAAAAACACACGCTTTCCCAATCACAAACCACAGGTCGCCAATTACAGGCTGCTTTTACTTTTTGCCGCCCCTGAGTTCATCCTGGAGCCTGGCGAGTTTTTCCCATTCGCCTTTGGCGGCCAGTTTGGCCTGGTTGGCCCAGGTAGTGGGGTCGTGCATTTTGTAACGCGGGCCGGCCTGGCCGAGTATTTGCTTGAGCGCAGCTTTTTTGGCTGTGGCCAGGCCCTCGAAAGTCGTGATGCCGGCCTTGTGGAAGAGCTCTTCGATCTTCGGCCCGATGCCTTCGATCTTCTTCAGGTCATCCACTTTGCCGGCGGCGGCAGGCTTAGGGCTTTTACTCCCCTTTGCCGGCGCGGCCGTTTTCGGAGCCGGGCTTGCTTTTGCCTTTGCAGGCGCCGGGGCGGCCTTTTCCTTTTTGGCCGGTTTGACAGTTGCTTTCTTTTCCGGAGCCGGGATGATGTCGAGGACGAGGACGGAGTTGTCGACCCCGAAGGTGGAGGGCACATAACCGTCGGCCTGGTAATCATTATGCCATTTCGTCCCGTCGATGAGATAGCGGAATTCATAGCTGCGGCCGGTTGCCAGTTCAATGGTGGCCGTATATTCGGTTTTACCAGCTTTCATAACGAGGCCCTCTGCCGGGTTCCAGCGGTTAAACTCTCCCAACACGATTACTTCGGCGGCATTGGGGGCGGCTTCTTTCGGCAAGGTAAAAGTGACCTTGCAGCTTGCTTTTGTCTTGGAATACTGTTTTTTGAGCATGTCTTTTGATTTATACTTAGTGTTTTTAGAACACTAAGTGCAAAGTTAGGGCAAAGATACCTTCCAGTCAATTGATTTTCAATAGCTAGGGTGGAAAAAGGTGGTAGAACAGCCCCGGAGCATACGCTGACAAAATCGGCATGGCATTTTATTTCCCGAATAAAATCGGAAAAAAAAAGCGTCCGTCAAAATGGATTATGGGCATCAGTTAACCCGCAGAATTTTTAACCGGATAAAAAAAGCATCAATTTTTCATAAAAATTTTTCCGGCAGGGACAGAAAAGCCTGGATTTTTTCAAAATATTCACCCATGTGGCGGCCATCGACAAGGCCGTGATGGGCCTGAACGGAGAGCGGCATCCAGGTTTTCCCGCCCTCCTCATAATATTTTCCCCATGCGATGCGAGGCACGGAATCGGCCGGGTGGTAGTGCATGGCGTGCTGCAGGCTGGTAAAACTTACCCAGGGAATAGCCGAAAGGTACAGGAAGTCGTCTCTGCCTGCTTCATCCTCCATGGAAGGCTCGCGCTGCATGGCCGCTATCTGTTCGAGGGTGTGTTGCACAAATGCGGGGTACTCCGGGCTGTAGTGCACGGTGCAGAAGCTGAACACGTCGGACTGCTCCGTCAGTACGGTGAAGGAAGGGTGCACGGCATCGTGCTCAACCACTTCCTCCCCGCGTATCCTCTGGCGGAAAGCGGGGATCTCGTTGGCGCTCCGGGCGATACAGTACACGATGGAAGGCGTAAACGGCAGGCTCCATGCTTTCAGCGCTTTCAGCAGCGGCCCCACTTCAACCCTGGCGCAGATATTGAAGTGGGGTTGATCCATTTTCCGGAAAAAATCGAAGTGCCTGCGCCTGTGTTCGTCGGCAAAAAGAATAATTTTCATGTCGTACAATGGTATATCCAGCCTCCGGAATTTTTGCAATGATAAAGGAAAAACACAACAAAAAATCTGAAATCCGGAATTTACCGGCCCCAAATGGCGCGATATTGAAAAAAACTCCTAAATTTACTCCTGAAATTTACCCAGGCATTTTCCACGGCATAAAAACTGCAGACCAGTATTCCCTGTCACAACCAGGCTGTTATTATTGGCCGATTCCCCTAGTATTTGATTAGTTCTGTTGTTGTAACGTATTCCATGCTTTTGTTTTCCCTGCGAAGCACATGTATTGGGTATGTGCCTCATAGCATGTTTTTTTTTCCCAAAGCACCTAAAATCACCCGGAATGAAGCCGGCGAGGAAAGCGCCTTTGCCTTTCCGCTCCGGGCTTCATTCCGACTTTTGGAACACCTGCAATTCTCCGGGACAACACTATAATCCATATTCCAACCCCAAAAACCGGGGTAAGCCCGCCTTTCGGCGGGCTTTTTTTTTCTTCTTCATTGCGCTTTTCCCGGTGGTTGCGGTTTCCGGGTTTTACCCGGGCGAAGCATTTATCAGGCTGGCCAGCCGGAGGGGTAAGCCCGCAGGCCGGTCACGGGGCGGCTGATCCATGGCGAAATCAAAGAGGGCCGCACCTTGGCCACTGCTGTCGGCACTGCCGCATTTTTTCATCCGCCCTACGCCCTATGCCCCTCACCCCTGTGCTTTGCCCACAGCTTCCCTGACGATAGCGCGCATGGTTTTGCCTTCCTTCTGGCTTTTGATCCAGGCCAGCACCAGTTCGTCGAGGCCGAGGGGGATGCTTTCCTGGCCGGCGGTGCGGATGGCGTTGATATTGACTTCGAAATCCCGGAGGATGTTTTTGGCCTGTTTGGGGGGGGCGTTGCTCAGCAGTTTGACGTGGTAGGCCGAGCGGCTGAAGAACTGGCTGCGTTCCTCCTTGGCCGAAGCCTTCAGGCTGCGCTGCAGGGCGCGCAGGCCCGAGTCCAGGCGGTCGATATCGGAGTTGTCATACGCGGCCAGGAGGCTGACGAGGTATGTGGCCAGGCGGAAATCAGAGTTATTGACGTTGCGGTTGTAGTCGCGCAGCACTTTCTCGGCCCATTGCTGGCAGAGCCCGAACTTGCCCAGGATGAACAGCAGCAAGGTCAGGTTGAAAGCGATGATCAACTGGCTGACGGGGTTGAGCTTATACTGGGCCATGCCCTCTTCGACCTGGCGCACCAGGGCCTCGCTGCCTTCGGAGATGCCGAAGTTGATGTGGTAGAGGATCTTGTAGTTGGTCAGTTGTTTGAAAATGAGCCGCTGGTCGTGGTAACTGCCGGGTTTTTCCTCCTCGATCCGCCTGAGCAGGCTTTCGAACTGCTGGTACTTCTTCTGGGTATAGCTGGCGTGCAGCAGGTTGAATACATCGGCGATGTAGCGCACGTACTCCTCCTCCTTGATGGCCGGAAACTGGTCCCACCATTCCACCATGCGAAAGTACAGGCTGTTGGCCCGGTCAAAGTCGCCGATCAGGTCGTGGTACTGGGCGGCGCTCTGCAGGAACCGCCGCTGGGCATGGGCGGAGCCGGGGAAGTTGCCCTCCCGGAACCATTCTTCGGGAAAAGCCGCAGCGAGCGCAGCCTCATCCTGTTTCAGCTCCGGGTCGTTTTTGGCCATCTGCAGCTTATAGGCCAGCGAGAGGTATTTCAGCTCTTCGTTGATGTTGTCGATGAATCCTTCCTTTTCTTCCAGCAGCCCCTCGATGGTGGCGCCGTAGTCCTTTTTCTTCATCGTCCATACGAAGTTGAGCTGTTCGCGGGTGACCTCCAGCAGGGCCAGCTGGTCGTCCAGTTCGCGGGCCAGTTGTTTGGCCTGGGTGAGGCGCTCTTCGCTTTGCTCGTACAGGCCCCGTTCGTAGAGGAAGCGGGCGTCCAGCGCCAGTTCCTTGATCTGCGCCGCCCGCGATTTGGAGCTGCGGTAGTCGCGCATGCTGCGCAGGATGGATTCGTAGAGGTAGGATTTGTCGGACGGCAGGCGCCGCCCGAACTTCTTCTGCAGCTTTTCCTCGTCGTACTCCTCCATTTCATTGATAGCCTGGAAAAGCACCAGGTATTTGCTGTACCGGCGCCCGCTCTTCTGCGCATCGAGCGTGAAGTAGCGCTTTTCCGATTTGGACATGGACTGTATGAGGTTGAAGAGGTCTTCCTTGCTTTTCATGGGTTGTTCTACAAGTGGTTCTGCCGTTCCTCCCCGGAGCAGGCCGCACGGCGGCTTTTTTTACCGTTAATTGTAAAAAACAGGCCGATCGTTGGCTTTGCTACGCCGTTCACAGGATAAGGTTGCACTTTTTTAAAAAAAATTCAAATTATTTTTCAGGCTTAGAAACCCAAATTAGATGTTTTTTACGCCATACGCAACAGGGCGAAAAAAAAGCAAGATTTTGTTTTTAATACGCTTATTAACAGTATTTTATAAATAAAAATCCATTCTACCCTCTTATGGCGCCACACCTCTATGCAATAAAAAAGCCTGTTTTTCCTGGTTTTAGAAACCCAAACTAAGCCCCTGGCGTGGTTTTGCTGGCCTGTTGCGGGGCCATAAATTTGTACATGTAAATACGATACAACGCTGTTTGACACGATGGGCAACACTAAAAATACAAAAAGAACCGGAGGCGGGTTGTAAGCCCGGGCCGGTTCTCAAAGGCATCAATTGGTTTGCATCTCAAACTAATCTGTCCTTTTTTCATGCGATAGTGGCAGCAGTTTTAGGGCACTGCTGCCCTACTTTCGCACCTGCGGCCGGGAAGGCCGCATCCGGAGTACTTCATACTATGAAAAAACGCATAATGTTCATAGGGCAATTCGGAAGCCCTGCGGCGCGCGAGCGTTCGCAGGGCCTTCTGCCCCTGAACAGCCGGCCCCACGCAGGGGTGTTTTTCCGAAACAATGTTCAAACACAACATACTACGCTAGTTTAAGGATTTGATTCCACGGTGTTAGACGAAGCCATTTCAAAAGGTGGGCCGGAGGCAGGGAGCCCTGCTTCGGCGGCGAACTGCTCCAGCCCTCTTTTTCAAGAGATAACCCCACTACCAAATGATTTGAAGAATTTTTTAGGGTGTTTTATTTTCAGAAGGGCATGCTCACAAAGGTGAGCATAAATTTAATTGGAGATAAGTAGATAGTTGCTATTATTCCGGGCTGGGTAGTGGTTAAAGGACTGCTGCCCAGTTTTTTTTTCTGTCTGCTTCACCCTTGTTTGCAAGGAAAACGTGTTCTGCAATAAAGTATAGCTGAAGATTTACTTGTTATTAGCACATCGTTGACGGGGTATGCCGGAGGCAGGCGCCGATGCCTGCCGCCGGCTGCCTCCGTTGGCGGTGCTCCAACCTCAAACCCGGAAAACCAATGAGATACTCCCACCCGCCTGTTTTTTCTCACATATATTTTAATTACCTTAAGCTGGTTTTTGCCCCGGCTGCTCGCTGCGCCTCCTATGCAGGGGCGGGCAAGCCTTCCCGCCGGCCCAAGGCAGCATAATTCTCCTTGCGGAAAAGCTGCAATCCATTTCACCTAATCCATAAACCTGGCAACTATGAAAAACCTCAAACTGCCTGCATTCCCCTTCAGCGCTTCCCTTTACAGCCTTATTTTCGCCTTCCTGCTCCTGCCCCGCTTCACCGCCGGGCAAGAGGCCCTGACGGCAACGGAAAAAACCGACGCGACTTCCTTCAAGGTGGAAAACCTGCCGCCGCTGGACACGCTCAACGCTTTTAACCCGCCCGACCCCTACTACGAATTCCTCTGGATTTTCAGCGACGGCAACTTCATCAACAAATCGCTCCAATCGGAGGTGAATTATCAATACAGCACGGGCGGAGCCGCCACTGCCGCCGTGCAGACCCAGGCCATCGCCACCAGCATCTACACCGGCGGAGCGCCGCCCCCCAGGATCGTCGTGCTGGACACAACCGTGACGGAAAAGGCAGGTGTCTCCAAAAAAGCCTCGGCCGTCAAACCGGGCCTGTTTATCAACCTCCAGCGCAACCACACCCGCATTGTGCCCGCACATACCACCACCTGGATACTCTCCGTGCGCAACAATTTCACCCAGGACAGCTCGCAGTACCTCAACGGCAACCTGCTGCTGTTTTACGATGGGCTCATCGAACTGATCGCCACACAGGACGGCGACACCCTGCTGGTGCCCCAAACCGACGCCGCCGACAACAAAGTGTTCAGCGATTTCGCCAATGCCGGCGTGCTGAACTTTAACGGCGGTTTCTCCGGCAGAAGTTACCAGGTGGAGGACCCCCTCATTTCCGAACACTTCAAAGAAGTATTCGTGCTGCCTTTCGAAAAACTGTTCCCCCAGGAAGAACGGCACTATTTCATCAACCTGGCCAATGACAAAGACCTGCTGGATAAGGCCTCCGAAAAGGAAAAGGGGCAGGTCCGCTTCCTGGCGGCCGGCGTCCTGAGCGACCCGCCACCCCTCAACCCGCCGCTTAGCCCCCAGGAGCAGGAACGCGCCCAGCAGGTCGGGCTGCCCCAGTCGCTCAATAACGACGGGATACTGGTCAGAGACCCTGTCGAACAGGTTACCTTTACCCTGTTCGTCGGCAACCTGCTGATGGATGTGCATGAAAACTCAGCCAGCGTATCCAAGGGGCACGACCCCAACAAGCTCACCATCACCACCTGTGAATGCCCGGCCGGCAGCGAAGTGGGCCAAAAGATGCTCTTCACCGTGGAATTTGAGAACGACGGCGCCGGCGAAGTGGATAAAGTGGCCGTCAAACTCGACCTCCCCGAAGGGGTCGATCCCGCCCGCATCCCCGACACCCTCGTGGGTTCCCACCCCCGCATCAATGCGGACGACATCAAGATAATCCGCGGGGAAAATTCCGTCACCTGGGAGCTGAAGGACCTGTCGATCCAGCCGGTGGCGGATTTTGGAGCCGGGCATCCTTCCACCTACGGCAGCATCAGCTTTTACGCTTTCCTGGAGCATGGCGTGGATATCAGTGTGCTGGAAGGCCAGCAGGCCTGCATCACCTTCTCCCTGCTGGGAAGCGGCAACGAACCGGTCTGCACCCCGCCGGCGGAGATCGAGTTGCTCACGCCGGCCGACAAAACCTACGAGCTTGGGGATTTCAACTGCGCAGAATGCACGGCGCCTCCGGTTCCCACAGCCGGCGGTTTCCCCCTGCCCTGGTGGCTGATCCTGCTGATCCTGCTGGTGATCGGGATCGCCCTATACTACGCCCTGGCGCGGCGCCGGTAGCTGCCGCCCAAAGAGCCTGGGGGAAGCCCGCGATCAGGCGCCTCCCCCGGGCGCCGGCATTTCCCCTGAACCTTTCAAGAGACCAAACATGCGGCTATCCACTTCTTGTCTGCTGTCTGCTGTCCTTTTCTTTTCGGGCATTTCTGCGGCCGGGTCCGCTCAGGCCCCTGCCGGGCCTGCTCCCGAAGAACTGGAATCCCTGGCCCAAAGCCTGCTGCTGGAGGGGCGCGAGGCCGAAGCCATTGCCGCCCTGGAACAGGCCCTGGCGGCCTACCGGAAGAACGGGCAGCCCGCGCCCTGGATCGACGCCCAGAAAAACTTCGCCCGGATTTACCGCGACAAGCTGGAAAAACCGGAAGCGGCGGAAGCAGTATTGAAAAATGCGGTGAACTGCAGCCAGTATTTCTCCGCCGACCGGTTCGGCCAGGCCGGCTGGGATGCGCTGGCCTGGGCCAATGTCAACCTCGCTTACCTTTACGCCCACCGGCTTGGGAAAAATGAGCCGGCCCTGGAATACTACAAGGAAGCCGCCAGGGTTTTCGTGCAGAAACTCCAAAAGGAGGACACAGAAGTGGCCTCCTACGTTTACCGTGAGATGGGCAACCTGTACACCCAGGCCGGCGACTACAAAGCCGCCGAAGTCATACTCTCCCGGGCCGAACAACTGGCGCTGCAATACCAGGATAACGACCTCGCTGCCCAGTTCATCTGCGAGCTGGGCACCCTGGCCCTGTGGCAAAAAGGGGCCGAACCGGCCAACAGGCTTTATGAACAAGGCCTTTCCCTGGCGGATATCAGCCCAACCAGCCGGGCCTTCCTGCTGGCCAACCAGGCCAAGGCCCTGAACGCCCTCGGCCAGTACGGGCAGGCCTTCCAGTCGGCCCGCGAAGCCAACCTGATCTTCGAACTGCTCATCAAAGAGCCTTACCTGAGCTACCTCGAATCCAATATCCCCGGCTGCCTGGAACTCATGGCGGAGTCGAAATCCCTGCAGGGCCATTTCCCGGAGAGCGAACAACTGCTGGCCCGCGCCGCGGCTTATTACAGGAAGCTGGGCAGGCAGGCATACAGCCGCGAACTGGCCAAGTGCTATTACGCCACCGGCCTGATGTACCAGGCATGGGGCAAGTATGAAAAAGGCCTGAGCTGCCACCAGAAAGCCCTGAAGGTGCTTCTGCCCGATTCCCCGCTGGAGGGCTGGGACCGGAACCCCGCCCCGGAAGCCTTGTATGCGGAAAATACCATCATGGACGCCCTGGCCGGCAAAGCCGGCATCCTGTACGACTGGCACCGCAGGGAGGGCGGCGCCGGCAAACTCCGGATCGCCCTCCAGTGCCACGAACTCGTTTTTGAGGTGGAACAACTGTTGCGCCGCACCTACTACTACGAATCGTCGAAAATCTTCAACGTGGAGGAAGCCCGCGCGCGCAGCGCCCACGCTATCGCCATCGCCCTGGAACTATGGAAAGCCACCGGTCAGGAACAGTATAAAGAGGCAGCCCTGGCTTTTGCCGAGCGCAGCAAGAGCACCCTGCTGCTGGAAGCCTTCTACAAATCGAAGGCGGAAGCCGTGGCGGGCGTGCCCCGGGAAATCCTGGATGAGGAAAAACGCATGCAGGAGGAGATCGCCGACAAGGAGGAAACCCTCTTCAGCGCCCGTTCGGCCGGAGCGCAGGAGGAAACCCGGCGCCTGGAAAACGAACTGCTCACCCTTCGCCAGGCCTATTCCGACTGGGCCGGGGGGCTGGAGCAGGCCTATCCGGCCTATTACCACCTCAAATACGACGTCAGAACCCTGGCCTCCAACCAGATCCGCAGCAAGCTACTGGGCCGCAACGAGGCTTTCATCGAATACTTCGTCGGGCAGGATGTCATTTACGCCTTTGTCATCAGCCATAAGAATTTTGACATCCTCACCCTGAAAAAGGATTTTCCGCTGGAGCAGTGGGTAGTGAACCTGCGCGATGCGATCGGCGGCTTCCAGTTCTCTTCCTCCAACCGCGACTCGCTTTGCACGGCCTACAATGAGCTGGGCTGGGCCTTGTACCGCAAACTGGTGGCCCCGGTGGAGGCCCTGGGCCTTCCGGAGCAGCTCACCATCGTGCCCAGCGGGGTGCTGGGCTTCCTGCCCTTCGACGCCCTGCTCACGGCGCCGCCGCCACAGGGATGTAACTTTGCGGCTTATGATTATCTGGTGGCGCGCTACGACATCAGCTACGGCTATTCGGCGACCCTGCAGGCTGCCCTGCTGGAAAGGCCGGCCGCCAACCGCCGCTTTGCCGGTTTTGCCCCCGCATTTCACGGGGGCGCTTTTGCCGAACTGAAATACAGCGCTGCACTGCTGGAGGCCCTGCACGGCATCACCGGCGGAGAAATTTTCCTCGGCCCTTCGGCAACTGTGGACACACTCCGCAGCATTTCCGGGCGGTTCGGCCTGTTTCACTTCGCCACCCACGCCGAGGCCAATACCCAGGAGGGCGACTTTTCCTTTATCGTGTTCTCCGACGGGAAAGGCAGCTACGACTCCCTTTTCGTCAAGGATATCTACCTGCTGCCCCTGCAGGCGGAGCTGGCCGTGCTGAGTGCGTGTGAGACTTCGGTCGGCACGGTGTACCAGGGCGAGGGCATCATCAGCCTGGCGCGGGCTTTCCTGTACGCCGGCGCCAACAGCGTCATCACCACCCTCTGGTCGATCAACGACGACGCCAACCACGCGCTGATGAAAAGCTTCTACGGCTTCCTCCGGAAAGGCCACAGCAAGTCGAAAGCCCTGCAACTGGCCAAGCAGGAGCAGATCAGGCAGGGCGGGCGGCTCAACGCCCACCCGGCTTACTGGGCGGCGTTCGCGCCCATCGGCAATATGCGGGCCGTGTACCCTGCTTACCGGAAGCTCCTGGCCATGGGCATGGCCGGCAGCCTGTTGTTGCTGGGGCTCTGGGTGTACCGAAGGCGGTTGAAAAGGCGTATTTTGCAATCCTGAGTATTGGGAAGTTGCTCGCAATTCTCATTGAAAATGAGTATTTTTGAGCGGATAACATTCTTCAATGCGATGGCAATCCAGCTAACTCAAAGGTTGATCAAGGTAGAGGAATACCGGAAAATGGCGGAAGCAGGCATCCTGTCTGATGATGGCCGGATTGAATTGCTGGAGGGAAAACTGATAGAAATGGGCCCGGTTGGAAGGAAGCATGCAGCCATGGTAAAGAGGCTTACAGCGCTCTTGTATCGGAAGCTGGCAGGCGAACTCATTATCAGCGTCCAGGATCCGATCCGGCTGGGCGAATATTCCGAACCTGAACCGGATCTGGCGCTGCTGAAGCCGTCGGCTAATTATTACGAGGACCGCCTGCCTGATGCGGATGATGTGTTGTTGATCATTGAAGTGTCCGATTCCTCCCTGGACAAGGACAGGGAGGTAAAACTTCCCATTTACGCCGCCGCTAATATCCCCGAATATTGGATCATCAACATGGAGGCCTGTGAGGTTGAAGCATATCGCTTTCCCCTGGAGGGAGCGTACCGGTCTCGTGAGGTTTTCAAAAAAGGAGGCGCCATCAGCCTGCCCGTTCCTGGCCGCTCTTTTTCCATGGATGATATTTTTGGCTGAATCTTACCCGCGCCTCAATTTGCCCATTTATACCATGCGGAATTCATTTTTCCGCTGAGTTCCCGGGCTGCCGCCTGGAACTCATGTCCCTGTGCGCCCGCGATGCGCCGGGCTTCTTCTGCCGGGCTGATGGGCGGATCATCCATGGCCAGGGCGGCCAGCAGGCGGTTCCACTCGCTTTGTTCCTGGTAATAACGGCGGTTGAAATTGTCGAGCGCCGCAGTGGGCAGTATGGCCAGCAGGGCGTCGAAAGCCTGGTATGCAGCCGGATATTGCCCCTGTTGGAAGAGCCCGTTGGCCTGCGCGAATTGCCGTGCTATTTCCGTCAGGCCCGGCTGCCCTTCGCCCATAACCGTTTCCGAGCGGGGCGGCTGATAGTAAGCGCCGGCGAGCGATCCGGCGGAATAATAATGGCGGGCGTACCAGTTGAGCCCGAAGGCGGCCAGCAGCAGCACGGCAGCGGCAGCCGCGGCGATGCGGTACAGCGCCGGGCGCCGGGCGGACACCCTCAGTTCGGGTTGCCGGCTTTGCGCCTTTTCCCAGCTTTCCAGCTTGCCGCGAAAATCTTCACTGCGGGCGCCGGCGAAGCCCTTGTGGAGTTGCCCGTAGGCTTCCGTTTCACGCGCCAGGCGCGCATCCTCGCGAAGGCGTTCTTCGAAAGCGGCCCGCCCGGGGCCCTGCAGTTCGCCGTTCCAGAACCATTCTATCAGCTCCGCCTCATCGGCGGCGGCGTTCCCTTCGGCTTCCCAGGCCTGCATTTGCCCGCGGAAAACTTCGCTGCGGGCGGCGGAAAAACCATCGAACAATTGCCGGTAGGCGCTCACTTCCAGGCGCTGGCCTTCGTCGGACAGCAGCCGGGCTTCGAAGGCCGCCAGTTCGCCGGGCTCCATCTGGCCGAGCAGGAATCGCTCTATGGGTTCAATGTCGTAATTGTTCGAGGGCATGTCGTTCAGGATTTAGTCGTTTAATGCAGTAAACCGCGCATTTTTTTCAGGCAATCGAATTTGCGCTTGCGCGCCGCACCGGCGGAAGGCAGCTCCAGCTCTTCTGCTATGGCGTTCATGGCGTAGCCATGGATGAAAGCCAGTTCCAGCAGCCTTTTGCAGGGTTCGCCGACCTTGTCCAGCAAGCGCTGCACGAGGCTGGCGCTGGCGCGCTGGTTCTCCCGGCTTTCCACTTCAGGCTCCACCGGCAGCTCGGGGATGTCGTCGTCCCACTGGCGGGTATCCGTTCCATTTTTCTTCAGCAATACTTTGCCGATGCCGAAGAGGTAGGTCTTGATACTGCTTTTCAGGGGCGCCTGTATCTTCCCCATGGTGCAATTGCGGTGCAGGACGACCATGGCTTCCTGGTAAAGGCCCAGGGCGTCGTCGGGGCTCATGGCGCCGTAGCGGATGAAGAACAGCCGGAAAGGGCTGCGCATATCTTCGTACAGCCTGCGCCAGGCTCCTTCATCGCCTGTAGCCAGTTGCCTGATCAGTTGGTCGTCCTCCGGATAACTACTCATTAATAGTTGCTTTTTTGTTGGCGTTACGGTTTACCCGTTTTTTTTGGCCATCGGCGGCCGCGGTTCGGTAAAAATAGGAATTTTCAGGCTGCCCGAAGGCGGCCCGGATTCCCGGAAAAAAAAATTTCCATTTCCGGTAACGCCCTGGGAAGGTGCGGTATAAAGGAGTAAAAGCACCTGAAACTATAATCCCTGCTTTCGAATTGTGGCGCTGAGATGCGCCTGTAATCCCGTGAACTCCCTTTCCGGAGGACAGCAACTTCTACTTTCCTTTCTTTTTCGGGGCCGCCGCAGCATTCGCGTGTTGCAGGCAGGCGGCCTAACCCCAAAAAGCCGGGCCGGCCCCGGCGCTGCGCGGGAATGCCCGTGCAGCAAAGGGCCGGCTTTCTGCTTTTTCCTCCGCCCAGGCGCGGTGAAGAAAACGACAAAAACGGCAGAGCGCCTTTTAAACGAATGGGCTGCGCTTCCGTCAAAAGATCCCAGCTATTGTAATCCCATATTGCGGGAGCAGCTTCGGCGGCTCCCCACCTTCCAGGCAGCCGGGTAGTATATTCCCGGTTTTTATTCGTTTGACACTGCAATCCCAATTGCTACGGTATTGAACCCGGCTGCCTTTTTTTCTATTTTTACAGAAAAAACGCAACTATTCAGGCTGGAAGGCGGGCCCATGGCCCGCGAAGAGACAGTCAGTGAGCCCTGGGAGGGGCTATGCCTGCGTCGCGGGCCTCAGGCCCGCCCTTCCGGATTGCCGCTAAAGGAGCCCTGAACAGTTACGAAAAAACGCCGATGAAGATTATCCTGGAAACACCCCGCCTCATCCTCCGCGAATTCCTCCCCGATGAGGATGCAGCCTTCTTTTTTGCCCTCAACAACGAGCCGGAAGCCATCCGCTATACCGGCGACCCGCCTTTTGAATCGGTAGAAGCCGCCCGGCAGTTCCTGCGCCATTACGATCAGTACGAAAAATTCGGTTACGGCCGCTGGGCCGTGCTGCTGAAACCGGCGGGAGCATGGATCGGCTGGTGCGGCCTGAAATACACGCCCGAACTGGCGGAAACCGATATTGGCTTCCGCTTTTTTCCCGCCCACTGGGGCCGGGGTTACGCCACCGAAGCGGCGCGGGCATGCCTGGAATACGGCTTCCATACCCTTGGGCTGAAGCGGATCGTAGGGCGGGCCATGAAGGAGAACAAAGCCTCCGTCCGGGTTCTGGAAAAGGCCGGGCTACGATGCCGGGGCGAATTCGACTTCGACGCCCACCCCGGGCTGTATTTTGTGGCGGAGCGCAAGGAGCAGAAGGGTTAAAAGAAGAATTTCTCCAGGCCAACAGCCCGCAGAAGGCGGAGCGCCAGGTTTTCACCCCCTGGTTTCGGGGTTTAACGGTTGGCCTAAACGGCGGTTCCGGGTTTTTGCCCGATATGTATGTTTTAGCCTTTGTTCTGTGCAGAATTTCCTTTTATTAAGAATCCACTTGTTGCTCTTAGCATAATCCCTTTTTGACTCATTAGCGGTTTTTGCACTCCCCACCAGTTGAGCAGCAAATAATACTCCTCTTTTTGAGGTAATTCTAATTCAAAAGATACTGATCTGCCATCTTCATCCCACTTTATGCCGCTAACGTTTACAACTTCTTTATCCCACTGGCTGAAGTGAAGGACTAAATCAAAACTGTCAACTTTCTTCATGGGTTCTGAAAACTGCAACTCTATCGCGTTTTTTGATGGGGAAACATACAAAGTATCTGAGTCATTTAACAAAAGCGGCTTGCTTAGGCCGGGTTGTATTTCTTTTGTCCATTCCAGCAGTTCGGGATATAAATCTTTGATTTTCCTTCTGCCCTTGTATTTATTGTAAATCTCTTTCAATTTTGAGGCAAATAAATCTGAATAAATAAACCCCCTTGTGTCGTTTTGAAAATGCCAGTTAAGATTCACTTTTCCCGCAAATTCAGGAAAATAAATTGAATTAAAAATATCAAAAACAGCCCAGGTCATATATTCGTTGAATACTGCATTGCCGGAATTGGAATATCCACTTTCATCATCCCACAATTTTTCATCGAACCTGGCTTTAATATCGTATTTTTCCGTGGTTGGATTCACATATCCATGGTCCATCTCCGTAAACAAGGTGTGGATCTCTGCAGATTTATCTTCTTTATTTTCAAATTTTCTTCCTTCGATGACCGGTTTGGCGATTGTTGGAAAGTCTGCTGTCCAGTTTGAATCAATATCCCGGTGAAGGTTTTGAGCATAAACAAAAGGCGAAATAACAATTGAATATTTTTTATCACCAAAGAAGTCTCCAAATTCTTTTGTCAGGAAGGCCTTCATTTCCGCCAACAGATACTCATCCCGGTATCTTTGAATTATTTGTTGCCGATATTCCTGACGTTCTTTAAAGAAAACTCTGAAATTCGATTTTCGGGCAAAATCTTCTGTCAATGATTTGAACTCATCAAATGTTTTAATATCAAACGATTGGAAATTATTTCTCCTTTTCAACCTGGAATCACCGTCTAATTCAAACGCATAACTGTCCGTCCTGTAACTAAGATATTCTTCCCACCGTTCTCTTGAAAAATTAACGGAATCCAATAAAGGATGTCCCATATAAGGTTCAAAGTATTTTCTCATTTCTTCGTAATAGGCAAAATCCTTCCTTACCTGCCACTTGTCTGTTATTCCATAATCAGTAAGTGCAAGGACGATATTTGCCAATTCATACACTTCCGGGTACTCAACGCTGATAACACCGTCAGTATCAGGTTTTGAAAAAGGAAGCCTATCTGCTGTTTTACAGGAAAAAACAGAGGCGCTCAGAATAAATATTAATTTGATTTTGTTTCTCGTTTGCATGGTTTCGTTTTGTACGGCAGTTCAGGTATTAATATATCATTCCGGGCATGAAGATTTCAGGTTTTCCACATCCTTTATCAATTCGTCAATATCCAAATCATGCTCATCTAAAAACCTGAAAATGATTGATTTGCTCGGCAGAAAAACTAAATAGTTTTCTCCAAATCCCAGCATGTAGGTGGCTCTTGTTTTACACTTCTTTGTCTTTATCTCTTTCGACCAAAAGGAGTGGCTGTAGCGCTGCCCTCTGAAGTCGTTGTTGGTAGTGTATCCATTCCACCCGGTTTTCCCAAAGGCTTCCTTTACCCTTTCTTTATTTAAGATTTGTTGTCCTTCATAGCTGCCTTCATTGGCAAACAACAAAGCTATTTTGGCAGCTTCATCTATTGTGGGTAATGCGCCGTATGCCAGAATTGGAATTTCCCTGGCTTCATCTTTTTCCATAGTATGCAACACAGTGAAATGTTCCGCGCCAATAGGAACAAGTACGTTTTCATGCACCAGGCTCCAGTAATTAGCCTCTTTACCTTCCTTTTCTTCTACATATTTCTGCAAGGCATAAGATAAGACAAACAGGTTTGTGGAAGCGTAATTGAATTTTTCACCCGGAGCTTCAGGAGCATCCCCAAGCTTGGCAATATTATGGATGGCTTCCTCTGCCGTTTCGGCAATGATAAGTGTACTAAACAGGCGTTCGGCATCTTCACCACCAGCGGTTCCGGTAACCATATTGAGGGTATGGCCGAAAGTGGCCCCTTGCCAGCCATCGTGATTGGCCAATGCGGGTACATAGTCAGTAATGAGTGCATTGAATACCTCTTCTTCGTATCGTTCCTCAAAATACATGAGCGCCAATGCGCCAGCCATGCTTTTGGTGACAGAATATACCCCGTGACGCATATCATCAGGATAAGGGTACAGGCCCTGACGGGTTTTGGGTGGATGCAGGTAGAGCTTTTCATTCATCCAGACAGCTCCCAAACTCGTAGGAGCATTGGTATATATCATTTGCTCAAAGTAATCAGCTACTTCATGATTGGAATCAATGTCACTCAGGGGATGGACAGGGAGCCTTCCCGCTTTTGCCTGGAGGTGTTGTTCTATGGTTTGAATGGAGTCTGCAAATTGCTTCTTCTCAAATTCAGCAGGCAAAATGCCGCTAATGTTGCCTAATTGCCTGTCATTAATATCAGCTGTTTCCTGGCTGCATTGCAGGCAAACATTACTAATGGCATCTGTTTTGTAAATGAAGGTTGCTACACAATTCCTGGCTTGCCCCACCCATCTATCCGTTAATGTAAGAGGAAATGAAGCACGGCTCCATTCTCCATCTTCTTCTTCATGCCAAACTTTTCCTGTTCCAACTATTACATCCCAATAGCTATTGCTTTGATGCCTGGTGATAATTTTCTCTTTTACGCGGGGAATCAATTCTCCATTATTTGAAATAAATTCCACCTGGAGTTTCGGGAAGATATTTTCTCCGGGATAAAATTCTTTTTCCTTTGGATAAATCAATTCAGTATCGGTGAATGATATTGAACCCGAGAACGCAACGGGTGCTTTTTGAGCCCACTCTGGTTTTGCGAAGTAACTCATATCCATTAGGTCAAAATAGGCCCCTTCCAGCAGCTGTTCAACTGTCAGTTGATCTCGGGGTTCCTTCAGGCATGGGCCTTCCCATCGGACTGGTTTGTCCTGGCAGGAATTAACCAGTATAATGAAGAACAGGAGTACCGTAAATATTTTCATAACATCAATCTGTTTGCCAAATACGCAAGGGCCAGGATATTCCTGTTCCGGGGCGAAGATGTTTTCCGTTTTGGCAGGCCCGGATTCCTGCCAATCTCCGCCATTACTTATTTAAATTACGCTATTTCAAATGTTTTTCCAGGGGTTCATTTCCTTTAGGTTTTTTTAACAGCCTGTAAATAAAAAACAAAGGGATCAGGGTAAGAAAACCCCAGGTGTTTTTCGCAGCGCTGTAAATTATGACTCCAATCATAAACCCTATTAATCCAGCATGAATTATGGAAGATGATTTCCTTTTTTTTGCTTCTTCCAATAATTCCTGGCCGGTTAATTCAGATCGTTCTTTCTGTTCCATTTGTATTGATTTGTCGTAACTGTTCATGGCTCCTTCAGCGGCAATCCGGAACGCGGGCCTGTGGCCCGCGACGCAGGCAGAGCCCCTCCCGAGGCCCAGTGATTATCACTTCGTGGGCCACAGGCCCGCGTTCCAACCTAAATAGTTCCAATTTGTCTTTATTTTTTCGTATTTGGTGTACTGGCGCCGTTTGTTATAATTGCAGCCGACGAGCTCAGCAGCTTCCCCTCCTCATCCCAGCTGGCGGCCTCATCGCGGGCGGGGTTGGCGCACTTGGCCAGCCAGTCCGCATCGTACGACAGGCCGTGCTCCGCCAGGATGTCATCGGGGACGCCATCCCAGTTGTTGGGGACGTTGCCCTTGTAGCCCAGGCTTTCGATGCCCGTTTTGGTGGTGTAATAGCCCGAGATCACCAGGCTGCGCAGCAGGCTGAAAAAGGCTACGCCCTGTTGCAGCCCGGGCGCCTCCTCATTGGGCAGCGCGATCTCGTCCAGCAGTTGCTTCTGCTGTTCGGGGCTGCAGGCCGAAAATTCGGCGCTGAACAGGCGGTTGGCGCGGCTGTTCAGCCACATCATGCCGCCACGGAGGGGCAACTGGTGCTCGGGAATGTCCCTGGCGATGAACTCGATAAATTCGGGGACGCCGGCATCGACAGCGGAGCCGTACTGCCCGTCGGCCGGCAGGATAATGCCACAGAGCAGGCTGAGCATGGCCATTTCCGTTTCCGTAAAAAAGGTTTCGCCCATCAGCTCCTCGTCCCGGAGCTTCTCTGCCGGCGTGCGCCCGTAGCCCTCCGATTCTTCGGCGGGAGGCAGGGCCGTTTCCCCCTCTTTTTCATCGATGCGGCAGCCCGCCAGCAGCGCGCCGCCCGCCAGGGAGCCCAAAAGCAATGATTTTATGGTGTCTCTGCGGTCCATGCTCAGAGGTTTTGCTTTTTCAGTTGATCAATGATGTAGTCCGATGTGCGCCAGGCCAGGGCGAGAATGGTCCAGGTGGGGTTTTTGTCCGCCTGGGAAACGAAGGGGCCGCCGTCCACGACAAAGACGTTCTTCACGTCGTGCAGTTGTTCGAACTCGTTGACGACCGACCGCTTCGGGTCCTTGCCCATGCGGGTGGCGCCCACTTCGTGGATGATCATGCCGGGCGCCAGAAGCCCGTAGTCTTCCTCTTTGCCCGGCGTGGGCCCGATGCGCTGCCCGCCCATGTGGTGGAAAATCTCGTTGAAGGTCTCCTGCATGTGTTTGGCCTGCCTGCGTTCCTGCTCCGTCCACTTGTAGTGGAAGCGCAGCACGGGTATCCCGAATTCATCGACGGTGTCGGGGTCGATCTCGCAGTAGTTGTCTTCCCGGGCGATGCTTTCCCCTCTTCCCGACAAGCCGACCACCGCGCCGTAGTAGCGGCGCACCTCGTCGCGCAGGCCGGGCCCGTAGCTGCCGCCGGCATCCCCGAAGAACTGGTTCATCTGGGTGATGTCAAAGCCGAAGCCGTAGGATGGCATTTCCATCCCGCCCCAGATCTCGATGTGGTAGCCCCGGGCGAAATCGAGCTTTTTGTTGTCCAGCCACCAGGGAGAATATACGTGGAATCCGCCGACGCCGTCTTCGTTGTAGGTTTTCCGGTTCATCAGGGCCGGCACGAAGGCGGCGCCCGAAGCGCCGGTGGAGTCGTGCAGGTATTTGCCCACCAGCCCGCTGCTGTTGCCCAGCCCGTCGGGGTGCAGCCGGCTCCTGGAGTTCAGCAGGATGCGCGCCGAACTGCATGCGGAGGCCGCCAGCACGATCACCTTGCCGTTGAGCTGGTATTCCTTTCGGTCTTCCTTGTTGATGTAGGACACCCCCACGGCCTTGCCTGCCTCATTGGTGACGACTTCGCGCGCCATGGCGTTGACGAAGAGTTCGATCCTGCCGCCCGACTTTTGCGCCGGGAAGATCAGGCAGGTCTGGGCGGAAAAATCGGCGTGCACCATGCAGCCCCGCCCGCACTGGCTGCAGAAAAAACAGACGCCGCGATCGTTATTGATGCGCTTGGTCAGAATGGACAGCCGGCCGGGAATAACCGTCACCTTAGCCTTGCGGGCAGCCTGGATGTAATACAGCTCGTGCAGCCGGGGCTTGGGCGGCGGCAGGAAATAGCCGTCGGGCTCATTGGGCAGGTTTTCCCGGCTGCCGAAAACGCCTATCAGCTTGTCAACCCGGTCGTAATAAGGCTTCACATCCTCATACCCGATGGGCCAGTTGTCGCCCAGGCCGTCGATGTCCTTCCTCTTGAAATCCTTTGGCCCGAACCGCAGGGAAATGCGCCCCCAGTGGTTGGTGCGCCCGCCCAGCATGTGCGCCCGGAACCACTCGAACTGAGTGCCCGGAGCGCGGGTGTAGGGCTCGCCTTCGATCTCCCAGCCCCCATACGCGGCGTCAAAATCGCCAAAGGGGCGGGTGGTGGGCGCTCCCCGGCGCGGTGATTCCCAGGGCCAGCGCAGTTGCGTCCGCTGCTTGGGGTCGGCCGGGTCGAAGTAAGGGCCGGCCTCCAGCACAGCCACGTCCAGCCCCGCTTCCGACAGGACTTTGGCAGCCATGCCGCCCCCGGCGCCGGAACCGACGATGACGACATCGTACTCTTTTGTGGATGTTTTAATTTGCATAGGATGCAGATTTGCAGAAGGTGGTTTTGATTTTCAGGCCCGTAAGGTAAAAAAAAGTGGGAAAATGGCGATTCCGTATTTTGCCGGGCCCCGCGCCGCTACTGAATGGCTGCCCGCCTCCGCGTTCTTCGCGTACCAAAAAAGCAAAGCCCAAATTTCGGGCATCCCTGAAAAGTAATTTTTACCTTTATCCTCACACCTGAACCCGCCCATCCTGCCAAATTCCTTTAGCGATAAATAATTCAGCCAACAATACCGGATACTATGCAAAGCAATAAGCTCACTTACCCCCTGGCCCTCTTCTGCGCCATTATCCTCGCCCTGGCTTTGGCCGGCTGCAGCCCCCGGTGGGCCGAGGCCCTGAAAGAGGGCGGCTTGGCCTTCATTGCCAACGAAGGCGGCCCCACCCTGGGCTACTCGCCCGCATCGGGCGTGGCCATCCTCACCGTGGACCGCTACGCATTCAAGGACCTGAACAAAAACGGAAAACTCGATAAATACGAAGACTGGCGCCTGCCGGCCGAAGAACGCGCCGCCGACCTGGCCTCCAAAATGACCAAAGAGCAGATCGCCGGGCTCATGCTCTACAGCGGCCACCAGCGGATACCCGGCGGCGGCTTCCGGGGCGGCGGAACCTACAACGGCAAACCCTTCGAAGAAAGCGGCGCCAAAGCTGCCGACTTAACCGACCAGCAAAAGAAATTCCTCACCGACGACAACCTCCGGCACGTGCTGATCACTTCGGTGGAGAGCCCGGAAGTGGCCGCCGAGTGGAACAACAATGTGCAGGCGCTCGTCGAAGGCATCGGGCTGGGCATCCCCGCCAACAACAGCTCGGACCCCCGCCACGAAGCCGCTGCCGATGAAGAATACGTGCTGGGCGCCGGCGGCAAAATTTCCCGCTGGCCAACTTCCATCGGCCTGGCCGCTAGTTTCGACCCCGCCCTGGTGCGCCGGTTCGGGGAAATCGCCTCCAGAGAATACCGCGCCCTGGGCATCGCCACCGCCCTGTCGCCGCAGGTCGACCTGGCTACCGACCCGCGCTGGTACCGCTTCAGCGGCACATTCGGCCCCAGCCCCGAATTGTCCACCGACATGGCCCGGGCTTATGTGGATGGCTTCCAAACCTCTTCCGGAGACAAGGAAATCACCTCCGGCTGGGGCTACGAAAGCGTAAACGCCATGGTCAAACACTGGCCCGGAGGAGGCGCCGGCGAAGGCGGCCGCGACGCCCACTACGGCTTCGGCAAATACGCGGTCTTCCCGGGAAACAATCTCCAAACCCACATGAAACCCTTCATCGAAGGGGCTTTCGCACTGGAAGGGGGCACGGGGCAGGCCGCCGCAGTCATGCCATATTACACCATTTCCTCCGGGCAGGACCCTTCGGGCGAAAACGTGGGCAACGCCTTCAGTAAATACTTCATCACCGATCTGCTTCGCGAAAAATACGGCTACCAGGGCGTGGTGTGCACCGACTGGGGCGTCACCCGCCCCGATGCCGGAATGGCGGTTTTCGGGCAGACGCCCTGGGGCGTCGAACACCTCACGGAAGCCGAACGGCACTACCGGGTGCTGATGGCCGGCTGCGACCAGTTCGGCGGCAACAACGAGGCCGGGCCCGTCCTGGAAGCCTACCAGATGGGCGTGGCGGAATTCGGCGAGGCATTTATGCGCGCCCGCTTCGAACAATCGGCCGTGCGGCTGCTGAAAAACATCTTCCGCGTGGGCCTCTTCGAAAACCCCTACCTGAATGTGGCCGAAACCAAAGCCCTGGTCGGCAACAAGGACTTCATGGCCGCCGGCTATGAGGCCCAGCTAAAATCCATTGTACTGCTGAAAAACAAGGGGGGCGTGCTGCCGGCAAAAAAGGAACAGACAGTGTATATCCCCGAGCGCTATTTCCCCGCCACCCAAGGCTTTTTCGGGCCCGGCTCGCCGGAAAAACGGGAAAGGCCCATCAAATTGGAACTGGCCGGCAAGTACTTCAGGGTAAGCACCGACCCCGCCGCCGCTGATTTCGCCCTGGTGGTGATCGACGACCCGGACAACGGCCGCACCGCCGGCTACAGCGCCGAGGACGCCAAAAACGGCGGCAACGGCTTCCTGCCCATCAGCCTGCAGTACGAGCCCTACACCGCCACGGAAGCCCGCGACCCAAGCCTGGCCGGCGACCCGCGCGAAGGGGATGTGCTGAACCGAACTTACAAAAACAAGTCCGCTACCGCCCGGAACGCCACCGACCTCGAACTGGTGCTGAAAACCCGGCAGGAAATGGGCGACAAACCCGTCATCGTAGTACTGAAAATGAACAACCCCGCCGTGGTGGCCGGTTTCGAAAAGGAAATCGACGCCCTGCTCATCAACTTCGGCGTACAGGACCAGGCCATCCTGGATATCATCTCCGGAAAAGCGGAGCCCTCCGGGCTGCTGCCCCTCCAGATGCCGGCCAATATGGAAACGGTGGAAAAACAAATGGAAGACGTCCCCTTCGACATGGAAGTGCACCGGGACTCGGAAGGCCATGCCTACGATTTCGGCTTCGGCCTGAACTGGAAAGGCGTGATCCGGGATGAAAGGGTGCAGCGGTATAAGAAGAGGTGAAAAGGTTGGGCGGCAGCGTCACGGGGTGGCTGAACTGTGCATAATCCAGGCAAGCCACCCCGTGACTGGCCCCTGGAAGCCCGGCGCCTTGTCCTGGCAGGCTTTTCTCCGGCCGCACGGCTTCCCGGCTCTCTACGATCTGGCGCCCGATTTCCCAATAGGCGTTGATGAGCGAACGGGTGACTTGCTGGAAGCGTACGAATACCTTTCCCTTGCCAGCCTGGAAGCAAACCTGGAAAAAGAAGTGGTGGGGCCGGCGGAGGAGAAGCTGGAGGCGTTGAAGGCAAAGCCATGAGTTACAGTTTCGCGGGTTGAGCACACATGCACAGGCACAAGTCACGGCCCGGCCAGTCGGTAGTGCCGCAGGTTGAGGATTTATAAAAGCTATTCACATGCCAGGGAGAGCTTGGCTCGTTTTTACGCATCGAGACGAAGCCTCTCGCCAACGGGGCGAGTACTCTAAAGCGAGAACAGCCGAGCTAAACCACCACAAATAAAAATATTTCCCTATTTTGGAAGCAGCTAGCAAATAGTTTCCCATGAAGCTGAACGCCATTCCCATTAAACGCGCCCTGAATAAAGCCTTCCGCAAGGAAAAAGTCCTGCGGTCTGAGATCGAAACCTTTAAAATCCAGCTGCAGACGCTGCTCAGCCACATCAACCCCGAAGAAAGCGAAGAGAATGCCAAAAACCACCTCCGGGATTTCCTCAACCATACCTGGTACCTCGACAAGCACCTGATCGCCACCAAAGGCCGGGCCGACCTGGTGATCCACACCGATAAAAAAGCCGGCAGCCCGGTGGGGGTGCTCTTTGAAGTGAAACGCCCCCGCAGCGCCGGCGCCCCCAAAGACGCCGATATGATCAGCCTGGACAAGCCCAACGCCAAGGCCTTGCATGAACTGATCCTGTACTATTTCCGGGAGCGGGCAGAACACGCCAATACCGACCTCAAATACCTGATCATCACCGACATCTACCAGTGGTTTATCTTCGACGCCGGCGATTTCAGCCGGCTGTTTTACCAGAACCGAAAACTGCGCAAGGATTTCGAGGACTGGCGCGATGGGCGCAAAACCCAGGCAAGCACCGACTTCTTCTACCAGGAGATTGCCCGCCCTTTTGTGGAGCAACTGGAGGAAACCGTCCAATGCACTACCTTCGACCTCCGGGATTACAAAAAGCCCCTGCTGAACAAAGACCCCAAAGACGACGATCAGCTCATCCCACTCTTCAAGATACTTTCTCCCACCCACCTGCTGAGGCAGCCCTTCGCCAACGACAGCAACAGCCTCGACCGCCGTTTCTACCACGAATTGCTGCACATCATCGGGCTGGAAGAAACCAGGGTGGAAAACAAAAAGGTGATCCGCCGCAAGCCCGAAGGCAAAAGGGATCACGGTTCCCTCCTGGAAAACACCATTGCCTCGCTGGTGACGGAAGGGCGGCAGGATAAAGCCCCGAACCTGAACAGCTACGGCGACAGCCCGGAGGAACGGCTGTTCAATATCGCCCTGGAGCTGGTGATCACCTGGATCAACCGCATCCTCTTTCTGAAGCTGCTGGAAGCCCAGCTTCTGAAATACCATCAGGGCGATAAGGCTTATCGCTTCCTGAATAGCCGTACTATTGCCGAATTTGATGACCTGCAGGAATTGTTCTTCGAAGTTCTGGCCCGGCAAGCGGCAGATCGGCCGGCTTATGTTTTGGAGAAGTTCGCCCACATTCCCTACCTCAACAGCTCCCTTTTCGAGATCAGCGAGCTGGAAGACGCCACCCTGCGCATCAGCAGCCTGAAGGACCGCCTCACGCTGCCCCTGCACGCTCAGACGGTGCTCCGCGACACACAGGGCAAGCGCCGGGCCGGGGAACTGAAGGTGCTCGAATACCTCTTTGAATTCCTCGACGCCTACGATTTCAGCTCGGAAGGCTCGGAAGCCATTCAGGAAGAGAACAAAACCCTGATCAACGCTTCCGTGCTGGGGCTCATCTTCGAAAAGATAAACGGCTACCGCGACGGCTCTTTCTATACGCCCGGCTTCATTACCATGTACATGTGCCGGGAGTCCATCCGGCGGACCGTGGTGCAGAAATTCCGGGAATCCGCTTATTTCGCCGGCTTCGACAGCAGTGAATTTGGCGATCTGGCCATCTACCTCAGCCGGAAGTATTCCGCCGATGACCTCCGGGAGGCCAACCGGCTGGTGGACAGCCTGAAGATATGCGACCCGGCGGTGGGCTCCGGCCATTTCCTGGTGTCGGCCCTCAATGAACTGATCGCCGTCAAAAGCGAGCTGGGCATCCTGACAGACGGCGCCGGCAAGCCGCTGCCGGTGCGGGTGGAGGTGGAAAACGACGAACTGATGGTGGCCTGGCGCCACAACGACGAACTCTTCGAATACCGCCCCGGCGTGAGGGAAAGCCAGCTCGTACAGGAAACCCTCTTCCACGAAAAGCAGCGCCTGATCGAGAACTGCCTCTTCGGAGTGGACATCAACCCCAACTCCGTGAAGATATGCCGGCTGCGCCTGTGGATCGAGCTGCTGAAAAACGCGTATTACAAAGTGGGAAATCGGAATCCGGAAGCGGCCGGAGAGCGTCCCGTGCCGACGAAGGAGGCCGGGATGGGAAGTATCCCCGCTTCTCCGGTTTGTTACGCAGATGCCCCGGAACTAAGAGATGAATACCGGCTTTCCACTTCCGACTTCCCACTTCCCACTTCCGAATTGGAAACCCTGCCCAATATCGACATCAACATCAAACAGGGGAATTCGCTGGTGAGCAGGTTTGAGTTAAAGGGAACCTACAAGCACTTTACCAGCAAGGAAAGAGACCGCCTGAAACAACTCACCCGGATTTACAAGGAAAAAGTAGCCCTGTACAAAGGCCTGCCCGGAACGAAAGGGTTGATCCGCGATGAGATCAGCCAGTTCAAAAAGGAATTCGGCAATTTTTCCGCCATCAAAGACCAGGACGTTAAGCTGCTGAAAGAAAAAGAGGCGGAGCTGCTGCAAAGCGTACTGGTATTTGATAAAAAAGACCTGGAACGCCGGGAGCAACTGGCGCAGGAAGTGGCGGCGCTGGAAGCCAAAGTCGCCGAAAAGCAACAAGCCATTTACCGGGACGCCTTCGAGTGGCGCTTCGAATTTCCCGAGGTGCTGGATGAGGATGGTAATTACATTGGTTTTGATGTCATCATCGGGAATCCACCCTATATCCGGCAGGAGGAGATCGCTCACCTGAAACCCTATCTGAAGCAATACTTTTCTACCTACGCCGGCACCGCAGATATCCTGGTTTTCTTTATCGAAAGAGGCGTGGATCTGTTAAAACCATCGGGCCACTTCAGCTACATCATTTCCAATAAGTTCATGCGGGCCAACTTCGGAAAACCCCTGCGGGAGTGGCTGCTGAAGCGCCGGCTCATCGAGATCATCGACTTCGGCGACCTGCCCGTATTTGAAGAGGCTACGACTTACCCCTGTATCCTTTCCCTGCAGAAAGCCAAGCCGGAAAAGCTGTTCCGCGCGGCGAACGTGCCGGAACTGGTGCAGGAGGGATTTGCCGGTTACGCCCGCAGCATTTCTTTCACCGCCATGCAAAGCAGCCTCGGCGCCGACGGCTGGACGCTCACGGATACCCGCACACAGCAATTGCTGGAGAAATTGAAAAACACGGGCATCAGATTGGAAGAATTTGCCGAAGGCAAAATTTTCATGGGATTGAAAACCGGCTACAACGAAGCCTTTGTTCTCGATGAAACTTTGAAAGATCACTTGATAAAAGATGACTCAAAGAGTGCCGAAGTAATTAAGCCATTCCTTTCGGGAAAAGATATCAAACGATTTCATCCTCCTCAAAAGACAAAATTTCTCATTCTTATCCCAAACGGGTGGACAAGTGAGTGCTTTGGAAAATTAACTGAAGAAGAAGCTTTCGAGAAATTTTCGAAGACATATCCAGCAATCGCAAAACATCTATTGCCATTTGCGGAAAAGGCAAGAATACGTTCGGATAAAGGAGAATATTGGTGGGAGCTTCGACCATGCGATTATTATGAAGAATTCGAAAAGCCCAAGATTTTATATCAAGAAATCGCAACTTATCAAGCTTTTACGTATGACAACAAATCGCTTTATTGTAATAATAAAATTTTCATGATTCCAGGAAGCGGGAAATGGTTATTAGGGTATCTTAATTCCAAGTTAGTTTGGTTTTTTTTAAGTAACACCGTTTCGAAACTCCGGGGAGGCGCTTTTGCAATGCAAAGTATTTATGTGTCAACTTTACCAGTTGGAAAATCAATCATTGCGAATGAAAATATTTCATTAATTGTAGAGAAAATCCTAAGTCTCAAGCAATCCACCCCCACCCCCGACACCGCCCCCCTCGAAGCCGAGATCGACCTTTTAGTTTACAAGTTATACGGCCTAACCTGGGAAGAGGTAAAGATCGTTGACCCGGAATTCGGGAAAACGGAGGAGGAATATGAGCGGTATAAACCTTGAAGTCACGGGGTGACTGAACTCGGGCAAAACCAGGGTGAGTCACCCCGTGACTGGCTCGCAACTCCTTTAAACAAATGAAGCCAGTTGTACTGAATCCCGGGCTTGAAAAGGATTCCGTCCCCCTTCCACTGAGCCGCAGAATACCCACGCACATGAAGACAGTCACGGGGTGGCTCCCCCGGCTTTTACCCGGATCAGCCAACCCGTGACGGCCATCACCGGGCGCTTACCGCCATCAACGCCGCCGCATCCACCCCGCCCACTACTTTAAACACTTCTCCATCCAATACGGCAATCAGCAGCGAGCCTGGCCGGAAGTATTCGTATTCATCTTCTTCATTCAGGCCTTGCTCGGCCAGGGTGAACAGGCCGGCCTGCCCGTCCGGGCGCAGCCATTCCTGCCGGACCTGCACCGGAGCCCAGCCGCCGAACCATTGGCTGTTACTAAGGGCTTTGACGTAGATGGTAGTGGTGTTCATGACAAACTGTATTGAGAAAATTATAGTAGAATTTGTAAATTGCTTCCGCACCAATTAAACCAAACATCATGAGGGCAACCTCTGTTAACCGGGATTTCAACTTACTGTTCCTTGCCTTATTATCTTTTTTGATCCTGTTATTCGTTGGACTGCGGTCCTGTTCAAGCCCGGATAGTTTCAAAACACCTACAGGAGAAAAATCAATAGCAAGCCCTAAAATGCCTATGGGTGGTGGGGGCGGCACAAGCCCGATTACTATACTTGCACTTAGCAAAGCACCCAAATATGTTCAGGATGTAATCAAACACATCAAAAGTATCAAGTACTTTGACCCGCCAAAAGGTTTCAAAGGAGGACGGATTTTTCGCAACCGGGAGGGAACTTTACCTAAGGGAAAAACCTATTATGAATTTGATGTGCATCCAATGAAGCCGGGAGTATCTCGCGGTGCGGAAAGGCTGGTAGTCGACCATGAAAAAAGTGTGTTTTACTATACTAGAGACCATTACAGCACTTTCGTCAAAATAGAATAGCATGGATAAAGTACAATTCATGGAACTCCTGGGAAAAGCTTATGGCTTCCCTGAATACTACTCACTGAACCTGGATTCGGCCGATGAAATTATTGAGGATATAAAGGAAGAGGAGGAAAAGGAAAAGCTTCCTTTAAAAAACTTCTTCGACGCCCTGCTGGCTCAGGAAACGGATGAGGAACGGCTGAAAATCTGGGCTTTCCTGACGGATCATTTTGTGATGGAATGAGGATCTGCCTGGAAAGGCTGGCCGATAAAAGTGTAGAGGCCACTCGAAGTGGCCGCTCCACGGCGAAACAAAAAGGGGCAACCGAAAAATTCCGGTTGCCCCTTCACATTTGTAGCGGAGGCAGGACTCGAACCTGCGACCTTCGGGTTATGAGCCCGACGAGCTACCAACTGCTCCACTCCGCGATCTATTTCCCAAAAACGGCTTCCCGTTTTTTCAATGGGCATGCAAATATAAGGCGTCCATTCCTAAAACACAAGGAATCGGGCAAAAGTTTCTGAAAGGTTTTGCCGGGATCGGGGCTAAAAGCCTGAGGGCCAGGGTGCAGAGGGAGGCCAGGGAAGCCCCGGAGTAAACTTCGGAAGTTCAACCAGGCTTGTACTCTGATAAACTTCCGAAGTTCTGCCCAGGCGAGAGAGGGCGCCTCGGTTACTTGATGGCCGGGAGGCCCGGCTCTGCAAGCCGGGCAAAAACCTTTATCCGGCTCGCAGAGACGGAACCGGAAACCTACCCCCCTCCAACCACCACCCGCTTCGCCAGGCCTGCCCTCCCATTACCGATTACGTTGAAATAGTACAAGCCCGGCTGCCAGTTGCGGACATCCAGTTCCACCTTTTCAGACTGCCGCCCTGCGGGCAAAGCCCGGGAGGCCGCCAACTGTCCCAGGCTGTTGAACACCTGCAGGCGGGCGCCGGGCGCGAAGCCGCCCCGGGCCTGCAGCTCCACGCTCAGCCTGTCGCGGGCAGGGTTGGGGTAGGCAGTGATGGAAACGGGCTGTTCTTCCGGAACGGGCATGGCGGAAACGGGGCCGGGGGCGTCCACGACGAACATGAGGTCGTCGAAGTAGAAGCCGTCGCCGTCGCCGCCGCCGGAAACCATGACAAACTCCACCAGCAGGCTGTCGCCGGGGGAAGCGTATTGCGTCAGGCCGATATCCTCCTCCACCCAGATGCGCTGCCGGCCCATGTATGCGGGCTCCCAACCTTCATCGGCGAGATAAAAGCGCCCGGTGTAGCGGCCGCAGAGCGGAAAAAAGGGGCCGCCGTTGACCGACAGCCGAACCTGGGCATAATCAGTGACGGGGGCTATGTCCCAGAGGGCTTTGAAAACCAGCCTGGCCTGGCCGGTATCCGGCATCACCAGCATCGTATCGAGGGTGAAGAAATTGGCAGACAACGTCTGGTAATTGTCCTCCGGTGAGTCGGCAAAAGAGGTGGGAGCAGAGAAATAAGCCCGCTCGGAAAGGCCCCAACCGCTGCTTTGCGTTTCCCAGTTGCCCATGTCGTCGGCAGGGTCGTAAAAGCCCAGGGCGCCGGTGTAATAAGTGCGGCGGATGGTGTCGCGGCGCGACCAGTTGCCGCCGTCCAGTTCCAGCAGCAGCAGGGCTTCTTCGCCCTGGGCCATATCGGGCGACAACTGGAAGTAGAAGCTGCCGCTTGCCTCCTCGCCCAGCGCCAGATCGAAGGCGGCCTCGCCATCCAGGACGAGCACGTTTTCCGTCAGGGGCGTCAGGCTAAGCTGGAAGGCGCCGCCCTCCAGGCCGTAGCGCCGCAGGGAATAGTCCAGCGTATTGTCCAGGAAGGGGGTATAGCGGGTGCGGGGGTAAGCCAGCTCCGCATAGTTGAGCACGATGCGCGCGGCCGTCAGGTTCATCAGCATGGTCCCCTTGCAGTTGTTCTCGATGTCGGCCATGAGAGGCCAGAAGCCGCCGCCGGCGCCGCCCACTTCCGGGGTAAATGACAGGATAGAGGGCTTTTCCAGGGTGTCTCCGTACATCCAGTCGTCGGAGCCTCCGCTCACGAAGTATCCCACCGTCTCGATGGTCGTGCCGGCCAGGAAGGTGTTCTGCTCCGTCATCAGGGAAGCGACGCTGCTGAAGATGTTGTCATCGGGGCTGGGCAGCCCGGAATAAGCCCAGGGGTAGATCAGCAGGTTGCCGTAGGTGTGGTAGTTGAGGGCTACGCGGAAATCGTGGGCTTTGCAAAAGGCCCTCACGGCCTGGGTTTCCGGCTCGGAGAAGGGCTCCGGCCCGTGGTAGGTGCCCGCCCAGGGAGCAGTGGAGGAGCCGCCGGGATAGGCCCACTCGTAGGCGTAGTTGCGGTTGAGGTCCACGCCGAAGGTGCTGTTTTCCAGCGGGCGGCGGTTCTTGCGCCACATGCCGCCCCCCTGGGGAGCGATTATCTGGTTGTAAATGTAGCCGTCGGGGTTAAGGCAGGGTACGAAGTACAGCTCCGTGTTGTCCACCAGGGCTTTTATCTCGGGGTCGGACTCGTAATTTTCCAGCATGTACCACATAAAGAAAATGAGCTGCGACAGGCTGTTCGGTTCGCGGGCGTGGTGCAGGGCGTTGTAGAATACCTCGGGCTCGCTTTCGTCCTCATCGGGATTGTCCGACAGGCGCATCCAGTACAGGGGGTTGCCGTCGTGGGTCAGGAAATCGCCGATGGGCTGGCGGGCGGAAATCAGGTGCGGGTATTCGGCCGCCATCGAATCCAGTTGATCCAGCATCTCCTGGTAGGTGTAAAAACCACCCATGGAGCCCAGCACAAAGTGCCTGGGCGTCGCGTAGGGGTAGCGCCCCGCACCGGCGTAATCACAACTGTCCCCGGGGCTGCGCACCACTACCTGCTGGTTTCGCTGCACATAATAGGCCTGCACATCCTCTATCAGCACGTCCACTTCAAAACCCGCCGCCCGGAGCCGCCCGGCCTCGGATTCCGAAAAGTCGCTCGTAAAGGTGCGCCCATCCCGCCACTCGCCATGGGTGACATCGATGCCCTCTGCAGCCAGTTCCCCCACCGTCTTCCCGTTCAGGTGAACCGCCGCCCGGACATGGCGCTCCTGCGCCCTCAGCACCAGGGGCGCGGCGAGGAACAGCAGAAAATAAAGTACAAAGTATCTCATATCGTTTTGTGTTTAATGTCTCCTCCCAAAAATACGCCAATGAAAACACAAATCCGGAAAAACAGTATTTTTAGCGGCTAAAACGACACGGCATGAAAGCAACTGTACTCCTTACCGCCTTTATGGCAAACGCGCTTTTCCTGATCGCACAGCCGCCCTGCCCCGATGGCCGGCTCTCGCTGATCGTCGAGATCCGCACCGACCAGTACGCCAGCGAAACGGCATGGTCCGTCACCGACGTGAATGGCAATGCCTACGGGGGCATAGGCTTCAACACCTACGCCAACAACACCTTTTACCAGACGCAGGTATGCGTGCCCGACAGCACCTGCATCAACTTTTCCATTTTCGACTCCTATGGCGACGGCATATTCCTGCCCGGCTTCTACCGCCTGATCCTGGAAGGGGACACCCTGGCCCAGAACAGCGCCTTCGGCGATTTTGACCAGTACAGCTTCAACTGCTCGGCCGGCGAATCCTGCGCCCTGGCCATCCCTGTTGACACCCTGGGCATTTACGCCACCCTGCACGACGACACCTGGTACACCTTCTCACCCGACTCCCTGGGCACATACACCATCACAACCTGCGGGCTGAACGGCTGCGACACCAAGATATGGATTTACGACACCTGCGACGGCATCACCGTCGCAGAGGATAACCAGAGCACCATTTTTTTTAATGACGACGAAAGCGACTGCGCCCCCCAGGCCGTGGTAACGGGCTATTTCGAGCCCGGAAAAACATACCTCATCCGCATCGGCGACAACCAGGGCGGCTGCCCCGACAGCATCCCCATCACCTGGGAGATCACCTACGACGGCCCGGTAGTGGGCTGCACCGACCCCGCTTCCTGCAACTACAACCCCCTGGCCACCATCGACGACGGCTCCTGCATCCCCCAGGGCGACCCCGACTGCCCCGCCGGCCCCGACCTGCTCGTCAGGCAGGACATCCTGGCCAATTCCATCTACCTGACTACCATCAACTCGACCGATGCCTGCCTCATCAGCGAGGGCTGCCTGCATGGCTACGGGCTTCGGGACATCATCCGCTTTACCACCTGGATCGCCAATGACGGGGAACTGGACTACTACATCGGGCAACCGAGTTACGCCAACAACCAGTTTACGTGGGATAACTGCCACAATCACTTCCACTACGACGGCTATGCCGAATATATCCTCTTCGCCGAAGACGGAACCCAGACTCCCATCGGCTTCAAAAACGGCTTCTGCGTGATCGACCTGGGTTGCACTACCGGCTCGCCGCAGTACGGCTGCGGCAACATGGGCATTTCGGCCGGCTGCCACGACATCTACAGCTCCGGGCTGGAGTGCCAGTGGATCGACGTGACCGACGTGCCGGACGGGCGCTACATCTTCGTCACCCGCGTCAACTGGGACAATGCCCCCGACCGCCTTGGCCGCGTGGAGCGGGATACCCTCAACAACTGGGCCCAGGTGTGCATCATCCTGGACCGCTCTTCCGGCCAACTGCAGATGACGCTGGACCCGGAATGCGAACCTTATGTGGACTGCACCGGCGCGCCTTACGGCAACGTACAAATGGACTGCAACGGCGACTGCGGCGGCACGGCCCTGCCCGGCGACCTCAACCAGGACGGCCTCCAGGAAATGCCCGACGCCCAGGAATACGTCCTCCAATCCCTGGCCGGAGATATTACCCCCACGCCCTGCATCGACCTCAACGCCGACGGCTCCATTACCGTTTTCGACGCTTCGCTGCTGGCCAGCTGCATCAATTTCGGAACCAACCACCCCCACCTCGGCAGCGGCGCCCACGACCATTGCAACTTCCCGTCCGGCGTGCTGAATACCACCGACACCGTCAGCCTGAGCATAATGGACGTGGACTTCGAGGAAGGGTATATCGACATCGGCATCTACAACCGCACCACCCGCGTAAACGCCTATGATTTTCGCATGAGCGGCATACAGATCATGCAGGTGGAAAACCTCGCTCCCGACAGCATCTACCCCATCAACCCCATGGGCAGCCTCGGGCGCGTGATCGGCATTTCCTACCAGGACTCCACCCTGGAAAAAACCAGCGAGGTGCAGCCCCTCTGCCGCATCCATTTCTCGGAGATCACCGACAATTTCATCTGCATCAGTGAGATACTCGATATCGTCAACAAGGACCAGGAACGGGTGGTGGCGCTCATTGAGAATGGCTGCGTGGAATATACGCCCAGCCGCACGGCGAGCCTGAACAATGCCATCGGTGTGCAGCTTTTCCCCAACCCCTTCAGCCGGCATACCCGGCTGGTATTCGACAACCCCCGCCAGGA
The DNA here is from genome assembly GCA_963169455.1 of Bacteroidota bacterium. GTDB lineage: Bacteria > Bacteroidota > Bacteroidia > Chitinophagales > Saprospiraceae > JACJYE01. The sequence continues at coordinate 49,334 of CAUJDW010000089.1, forward strand.
AAGCTTCCGGCTGGAGGTGGCCGCGCTCAACGGGCAGGTGCTGCGCCGCTATGAAGGCCTCACCGGCAATGAAGTGCTGATCGATGGGGCCGGCCTGCCGGAGGGCATCTACTGGTTCCGCCTGTCCGGCGCCGGCGGATTCGCCACCGGCAAAATGAGCCTGCTCCGATAGTGATGGAACCGTTTAAACGATTCCATCACTAAATCGTTAATAGGGGTGGAATCGCTTAAACGATTCCATCCCTATTCTTACATTTACACCCGAATTCCTAACCAGAAAAATCAGGCTTCATAATGAGTAAAACCGCTTCTTTCGACCGCTTCGTCAACCGCCATATCGGCATCAGTGAAGAGGAGCTTCAGGATATGCTCAAAGTCGTCGGCGTCCATTCGCTGGATCAGCTCATCGACGAAACAGTCCCTGATAATATCCGCATGAACCGGGAGCTGAATGTTCCCGAAGCCATGACCGAGTTCGAATACCTGCAGGAGCTGCAGCGCACCGCAGCGATGAACAAGGTGTTCAAAACCTACATCGGCATGGGGTATTACGGCACGATCACCCCTTCCGTTATTCTGCGCAACATCTTTCAGAACCCCGGCTGGTACACCCAATACACGCCCTACCAGGCCGAGATCGCACAGGGGCGCCTGGAAGCCCTGCTGAATTTTCAGACCATGGCCAGCGGCCTCACTGCCCTGCCCATAGCCAACGCCTCCCTGCTCGATGAAGGCACTGCCGCAGCGGAAGCTATGATCATGTTCCACGGCATCCGCAACAAACGCAATAAGGGGGAGGACATCAACCGCTTCCTGGTTTCCGACAAGGTGTTCCCACAAACCATCGACGTGCTGAAAACCCGCGCTATGGCGTTGGGCATCGAGGTCGTCACCGGCGATTGGCGTTCCTTCGAATTTACGGAAAAAACCTTCGGCATCCTGCTGCAATACCCGGCGGCCGATGGCACAGTGGAAGACTATCGCGCTCTGGTGGAACAGGCGCAGGCCCATGAGGTGTACGTAACCGTTGCCGCCGACCTGCTCGGGCTGGCGATTCTCACCCCTCCCGGTGAGTGGGGCGCCGATGCCGTGGTGGGCAACACCCAGCGCTTCGGGGTGCCGATGGGCTATGGCGGCCCGCATGCGGCTTATTTCGCCACCAAAGAAGACTACAAACGGCAGATACCCGGCCGTATCATCGGCGTTTCGGTTGACAACCATGGCAGGCAGGCCCTTCGCATGGCGCTGCAGACCCGTGAACAGCACATCCGCCGCGAAAAGGCCACGTCCAATATCTGCACCGCACAGGCCCTGCTGGCCATCATGGCGGGCATGTACGCCGCCTACCACGGGCCCAAAGGCATCAGGGCAATCGCCGAACGGGTGCACACCCTGGCCCAGATACTGGACAACAACCTCAGAGCCCTGGGCTACGAACAACTCAATAAACACTACTTCGACACCCTCAGCATCCGGGTAGGCCACCACCTGGAAATGGCCATCAGAGGGCTCGCCCTGGAGAAAGAGATCAACTTCTACTACACGGAACATACCGTCCAGATCAGCCTCGATGAAACCACCAGCCTGGAGGACATCCGCCTGCTCACCGCCCTCTTCGCCGAAGCGAAGGGCAACAAAAAAATGGACTTCAATCCGGAAGAACCCGGGCGCCACCAGATTCCCGAAGCCCTGCAGCGCAGCAGCAGCTACATGGAACACAGCGTGTTCAACAGCTTCCATACCGAAACGAAGATGATGCGCTACATCAAGCGCCTGGAAAACCGCGACCTCTCGCTGGCGCATTCCATGATCGCGCTGGGCTCCTGCACCATGAAGCTCAACGCCGCCACCCAACTGATACCGGTGAGCTGGGACGCCTTCGCCAACCTCCATCCCTTCGCCCCCCTCAGCCAGGCCCTGGGCTACCAGAAGATTTTCCGCGAACTGGAAAGCTGGCTCAGCGATATCACCGGCTTCTCCGCCTGTTCGCTGCAACCCAACTCGGGCGCTCAGGGTGAATACTCCGGGCTGATGGTCATCAGGGCATACCACGAAGCCAACGGCCAGGGGCGCCGAAATGTGGCCCTCATCCCGGAATCGGCCCACGGCACCAACCCCGCCAGCGCCGTCATGGCCGGCATGGATGTGGTGGTGGTCAAGTGCGATGAAAAAGGCAATATCGATGTGCCCGACCTGCGCGCCAAAGCCGAACAGCACAGCGGCAAGCTGTCCTGCCTCATGGTCACCTACCCCTCCACCCACGGGGTCTTCGAAACGGCCATCACGGAAATCTGCGACATCATCCACCAGCACGGCGGCAAAGTGTACATGGACGGCGCCAACATGAACGCCCAGGTGGGGCTCACCAGCCCCGGCATCATCCACGCCGATATCTGCCACCTCAACCTGCACAAAACCTTCGCCATCCCCCACGGCGGCGGCGGCCCGGGCATGGGGCCCATCTGCGCCAACGACAGCCTGGCGCCCTTCCTGCCCAAACACCCGCTGGTGGAAACAGGCGGCGACCAGGGCATCACGGCCGTAGCCTCAGCGCCCTGGGGCAGCGCAAGCATCCTGCTGATCTCCTATGCATATATCAAAATGCTGGGCCACAAAGGCCTGCTCAACGCAACCAAATACGCCATCCTCAACGCCAACTACATCAAAGACCGCCTCAATGGGGCCTTCGATGTGCTCTACGTCGGCGAAAAAGGGCGCTCCGCTCATGAACTGATCGTCGACCTGCGCCCATTCAAAGCGCTTTGCTCCGCCGAAGACGTGGCCAAGCGGCTCATGGATTACGGCTTCCACGCTCCCACCCTCTCCTTCCCCGTCGCCGGCGCCATCATGATCGAACCGACGGAGAGCGAAAGCAAGGATGAACTGGACCGCTTCTGCGACGCCCTGCTCCAAATCCGCAAAGAGATCGACGAGATCGCTTCCGGCGAGGCCGACCCCAAATCGAACGTGCTGGCCAATGCGCCCCATACGGCAGAAACCGTAACCGCCGACGCCTGGCCTTTCACGTACTCCCGCGAAAAGGCGGCCTACCCGCTGCCCTACCTGCGGCAGGGCTTCAAGTTCTGGCCCTCCGTCGGCCGCATCGACAGCGCATACGGCGACCGCAACCTGGTCTGCACCTGCCCGCCTATGGAGGCATACCAGGCCACGGAAGAAGCGGTGTAGCGCCCGCCTGAATGCAAAAAGGCTTATCCCCCTCCCTTTTCCAGGGGGATAAGCCTTTTTTCCACCACTTCCCCTACCTCAGCAAATTGACCAGCCCGGTATAAAGCAGTTCCACCTCGTCCAGAAAGCGCACCTTAAATACATAGGTGTAGGGGCCGTTAGGCGCGTCCTTATCCCCAACCCTGCCGTCCCAGCCCATGGACAGGTCGTTGGGCAGGAAACCGGAACGCTCGAACACCAGCCCGCCCCAGCGGTTGAAAACCTGCATGCTGGTTATTTCCTGCACATTGGGCATATCGGCAAACAGCGTGAAGCGGTCGTTGCGGCCGTCGTCGTTTGGCGAAAAAGCGTTGGGAATGTAAACCGCCCGGTATTCATCCACCTGTATGGTGATGGAATCGGCAGCCTGGCAACCGGCAGCGGAAGTGGCCGCCAGGTAAAAAGTAGTGGTGCGCCACGGCCGGGCCAGCGGGGCCAGGCAAGGCTCCTCACAGATCAGTCGATCTTCAGGCTCCCAGTCCAGGCCGGCCAAGGGATAGTTGGATAGGGGTTCGAGCACCACCTCCTCTCCAAGCCGGATGGCCCGCGGCTCCCCCAGGCTGACAAAAAAGGGCGGCGGGTCAACCAATTCAACCGTGTCTTCCAGTCCGCAACCATAGCGGTCGCGAATATAAAGGTGGTAAACGCCGGCGCCGAGCCCGGGGAAGGAAGCCTCCGTTCCGGAAACATGCATCCCGCTCAGGGAAATCGCCGCCGGCGGATAGTAATTCCGAAGGTTCGACACGCTTATCTGCCCGTCTTCATACCCGAAACAACTGGGGGCCCCAGCGCTTATTTCTGCCGCCATGCCAAGGCCGGCAACCACTTCCAGATGCAGGGTGACGATGCTGTCGCAACCAATGGAAGAGCGCAGGGTATCGGTATAAACGCCCGGCTCCGTGTACAGCTTTTCGCCTACCATGATGCCCCCTCCCTCGCAAACCGTATCGGCAAGGGTGTAGAACTTCGGCTGCACGAAGACCACTTTTACATTGGAAATGACCCGGCACTTGGAGTTGGCCAGGTTTCCCGGCGAGTTGGCCAGCAGGTAGCGGTAGTAGTAATAGCCGGCCGACAGCTCGTCGTGCACGATGGAACTGCCGGTTGCCCCGGGAATGTCGGCCCAGCTCAGCCCGCCGTCGAAGCTCTGCTGCCACTGCAGGGCGGGGGCGGGAAACTGATCCCCCTGTATGGTGGCGTTCAGCGCAATGGGGTTCCCGTCTTCGCAGATATTGGCGATTTCAAAAGGAAGGATAAGCGCCGCCGGGCCGCAGGCGCGGAAAGAGATGTTGTCGAGCGCCAGGTCGTTGCCGTTGCCGCCGGGTGCGTTGTTCCGCAGGGTCAGCTGCACGGAGGTCTCGCCCGGGCTGGTGGTGAAGGTGAATCCGTAAGTGTTCCAGATTTCATTCTGGGGAATGTCGCCGGTATTATAACGCACCTCGCCGTTGATCAGGAAGGAAATGTTGGGCTTGATGAAGTTTTGGGTCTGAGCGTCGATGAGGTTAAATATGTCGGCCGAAAACTCATACAGGGTGTTCTCGCAAAGGCCGTCAACGAGCTGGTCGTAAAAATCACCGGGCGCATAACTGGCGTTGACGACCATCATATAGCCGTCGGGGCTGCCGCTGTTGTCTCGGATGGATTGCCAGCCGGGGAAAAGGAAGGGCCAAACTCCCGTATTGTTGGTGATGGTGTACAAACCGTCATTGGGCGGCGGTGAAAGTGTATAGGTATAACCGGGCGCTATGCCGGGGTCATAAGGAATGAGGTTGGCCAATCCGGAACCGAAATCGCCGGCCTCAAAGATGTTCTCGCCGAGGTTGCCGGTGCAGATCTCCTGCCCGGGCGCCAGGCTTGTTATGGAGAGGGATAATAGAAGCAGCAACCAGTGGCAAACATATCGTCGTCTCATAGGGGTGAAGTAGTTAGATGGTAAAATTAGTAAACTTCATCGGCTTCCCCCTTCCCCCTTCCCCCTTCCCACTTCCCACTTCCCACTTCCGACTTCCTACTTCCCACTTCCGACTTCCCATTTCCGACTTCCCACTTCCCACTTCCCCCTTCCCCCTTCCCACTTCCGACTTCCCACTTC
>CAUJDW010000090.1 GCA_963169455.1 Bacteroidota bacterium
ACGTATTGGGCTACCAGCCGAGGTTTCCCCGCAAAACTGAAAAAAGGGAAGAACCGGAAGAGGAGTGCTGCCCGGAATAGGCCAGTCTGCCAGCAGGCAGAGCCTTAGGAGGTTCCGGGGTCCCAGGTTCAAAGTTCCAGGGTTCAGGATTCAGGGGTTGCCCTGAGCTCACCTCGTCTCCCCCTCACCCAGTCTCCCAGTCTCCCTGGAGGTTTCAGGGGTGCAGGTTTAAGGTTTCAGCGGCCCTTTCGCGTAAGGCAAAGGGGGCTTTTCAGGGCTTTGCGCCCACTGAAGGCGGCGCCCCCGAAGCTGCCGGGGCTTTCCCCCTGGCTCCGGGGGAACAAGTAACTACCAAATTCGGGGTTTGCTAGTTAAAAGTATGGCAGTACGCCAAATCAGCTGATGACTTTCCTGTCCGGTTTCCCGGAGCAGTACCCCGGATCAGGCAACTCAATCCAGGGACGGTTGCGTCCAAAAAACGATACCAGCGTCTTTGGAATAAACAAAAATCACTCAACCATGGAAAAAGCAATCAAGGAAGTCGTAAAGGAAAAATACACCGAAGTCGTACAATCATCCCGGAGCTGTTGCGGCCCGTCCTGCTGTTCGCCCGGCGGCATCGATTTCAGCGAGGGTTACGAAAGCCTGGACGGCTACGTCAAAGACGCCGACCTCGGGTTGGGCTGCGGCCTGCCCACCGAATTCGCCCGCATCCGGGAAGGCCATACCGTCCTGGACCTGGGCTCCGGCGCCGGCAACGACGTCTTTATCGCCCGCAGGCTGGCCGGCGAGAGCGGCCGGGTCATCGGATTGGACATGACGGAGGCCATGATCGCGCAGGCGCGGGCCAATAACCGAAAGTTGGGGTATCAGAACGTGGAATTCGTGCTGGGCGATATCGAAGACATGCCCCTGGAAAGCAACACCATCGACGTGGCCATCAGCAACTGCGTGATGAACCTGGCGCCGGACAAGGACAAGGCCTACGCAGAAGTATATCGCGTGCTTCGCCCGGGCGGCCACTTCAGCATCTCGGACATCGTGCTGCAGGGCGAACTGCCGCCACGGCTGCAGGAAGCGGCCGTGCTGTACGCCGGCTGCGTGGCGGGCGCCATGCAAAAGGCCGGCTACCTGGCGGTGATCGAGCGCGCCGGTTTCACCAACATACAAATCGACAAGGAACGGCAACTGGAACTGCCGGATGAACTGCTGCTGGATTTTCTTTCGCCCGAAGAACTGCTGGCCTTCCGCCGGAGCGGGACGGGGATTTTTAGTATTAATGTTTATGGGGAGAAGCGGTAGGGGTGGCGGTAAGAAAGTTCCAGGGTTACAAGTTTCAGGTTAACCCGAAACCTGGTTTTCTCAAACTTTCCGGAACGAGGAACCAGAAACTATAAACCGGCAACCGTCCCGCCATAATACCGCTTCCGCAGCCACCAGGCCACATTGACCAAACCGATCAACGCAGGCACTTCGACCAAAGGGCCGATCACCCCGGTAAAGGCCTGTCCGGAATTGAGGCCGAAAACGGCGATGGCTACCGCGATGGCCAACTCGAAGTTATTACCGGTAGCTGTGAAAGCGATGGAGGCGTTGCGCGGGTAATCCGCCCCCAGCCATTTGCCCAGGAAAAAGCTCAGCAGGAACATGAGGGCAAAATAGATCAGCAGGGGCACGGCAATGCGCAGGACGTCGAGCGGGATTTGAACGATCAGTTCACCCTTCAGGCTGAACATGACCACGATGGTAAAGAGCAGCGCAATCAGGGTAATGGGGGAAATGACAGGTACGAAACGCTCTTGATACCACCCCTCCCCTTTCCATTTCACCAGATAAATTCGGCTCAGGAAACCCGCCGCAAAGGGAATGCCCAGATAGATGGCCACGCTTTTGGCTATCGTCGCAATGGAAATATCCACGATTGCGCCTTCAAAGCCAAAGAAAGGCGGCAGCAAGGTGATGAAAACCCAGGCGTAAAAACTGTAGAAGAAAACCTGGAACAGGCTGTTGAGCGCCACCAGGCCGGCGCCGTATTCCCGGCTGCCATCAGCCAGGTCGTTCCACACGATGACCATCGCAATGCAGCGCGCCAGCCCGATGAGGATGAGCCCCGTCGTATATTCCGGATAATCCCGAAGAAAAGCTATCGCCAGCAGGAACATCAGCACCGGGCCAACCAGCCAGTTGAGCAAAAGAGAAATACTGAGGATTTTCACATTCCGGAATACCTGCGGCAGCATGTGGTAATTCACCTTCGCCAGGGGCGGATACATCATCAGGATCAGCCCGATTGCGATGGGGATATTGGTGGAGCCGGTGGAAAAGGAATCGATCAGCCCGGCTGTATCGGGCAGGAAATAACCGATGCCCACGCCCAGGGCCATGGCCAGGAATATCCACAGGGTGAGATAGCGGTCCAGGAAGGAAAGGCGTTTGCGGGAAGATTTGGGTTGCTGAGGCATATCTAAGGTTATCAAGGTTGGGTGGATAAATTGAGGTTCCTGGTTGATAGTTTCTGGTTTGTCCCGGGAAACCAGAAACTGAACCCCTCCAGCTACGCCCCTGCCCGCTCCATCGCAAAGAAAAACTCCCTGGCGATCAGCCGGCAGGCAGCGTCGTAGGCCTGTTGTTCCTCCGGGCTGCCGTCGGCCTGTTTGGGGTCTTCGAAAGGCAGGGCGATGCGCACATCTGCGCCCGGCACAAAGGGGCAGGCCTCATCGGCTTCCGAGCAAACCAGGATGGCGGCAAAGCCTGAGGCAGGGTTGGCGGCATCGTCGAAGCGCTTGGAGAAGGCCCGGACAGCAGGGGCATCCCCGCTATATCGAACCGCATACACCGGGTTCTTTCCCTCCACTTCCCTTCTGATCTCAAAGCCGGCGCGTTGCAGGGCCGCCACCGCATTGGGATGAAAGGCTGTGGCCTCCGTGCCGCCTGAGAAACTCTGCACCCCTTCTACCCCATACCAGGCCGCTGCCGCCAGGGCCCAGAGCTGGCCGATATGGCTGCGCCGGGAATTGTGGGTGCAGATGACGGTGAGCCGCACCGGCCCGCCCGCCCGCCGCTGTTCCCGCATGTACCTGGCGAGCTTTTCCAGCACGGCTTTCCGGGCATCCGGTATCTGGCCGAACTCGGCAGGCAGGCCGGAAGCATAACGGGCCAGAGGTTCGAATAATGAGTCTTGAGGCATAGCGAGGCGGTTTCAAGGGCAATTTAATCGTATTATTGCAATAATAGAATAAACTTCGGCAAAAAAACTCAGCAGCAATCCTGCTCATTGACCGAAGTGTTGAAAAAACCACCCAAAAGGGCCTGCACCTCTTCCCAGCGCTCCCTGTCGATGCAATAATTGACGCGCACCCCTTCGATCTGCCCTTTGATGAGCCCCACCGCCTTAAGCTCCTTCAGATGCCTGGAAATAGTGGGCTGCGCCAGCGGCAGCGCATCCACGATCTCCCCGCCGATGCAGGCATTCACCCGCGCCAGATACTGTAAAATAGCCACCCGGGCGGGGTGCGCAAGCGCCCGGGCAATTCTGGCCAGCTCGAGTTGCTGAGCCGTGAAGCCTTCGGTTTTTGAAGTCCCCATTTTAAATGTTTTTACGTTATCCGGTTTTATGTTTTACCGTACAAATTGTCGGAAGCCTGTCAGTGGGTGGCTGATCGGGGAATCTCCCCCGGCAAACATGAGTCATCCCGAATTTTCGACCTCGGAGAGGTCGTAGATTTGTAGATAATACCGAAAATTTATGTTTTTCGACCTCGGAGAGGTCGCACAAGGGCAAGATTCCGGCAATGAAGCATTTAAGGTTCGACCTCTCCG
>CAUJDW010000091.1 GCA_963169455.1 Bacteroidota bacterium
GCTCTATCTGCTTATCGCCTACAAACTGGCCATTTCCGCCAGCCCCGGGGAACTGGCGGACACGAGCCGCATGATCATGGCTGACATTGCCTGGCAGGGCGCCTGGGTGGTGCCTGTCGGGCTGGCGGCCGCCACGCTGTCTTCGGCCATCGGCTCGATCCTGGTCGCACCCCGCACCCTGCAGGCCATCGCCCGCGACCGTTTGTTGCCTGGCAGGAGTGTGAACTTCTGGCTGTCGCGGGGGCGCGGCAATAATGACGAGCCGTTCAATGCAACGGTCATCACCGTCGCTATTGCCTTTTTCTTCATTTTACTGGGCGAGCTGAATGCCGTAGCCTCCATCATTTCCATGTTCTTCATGGTTACCTACGGATCCCTCTGCCTGATTTCGTTCCTGCAGCACTTTGCCGCCGACCCTTCCTACCGGCCTACCTTCCGTTCGCGCTGGTATATCTCGCTCTTCGGCGCACTGGCCTGTTTCGGACTGATGTTCCTCATGAGCCCGGGCTACGCCTTCCTGGCCATCCTGATGATGTCAGCGCTTTATTTGCTGGCCAGCCGTTACAACCCCGAGAAAAAGAACCTGTCCCTGATCTTCCAGGGGGTGATCTTCCAGGTCAGCCGGCAGTTGCAGGTTTTCCTGCAGAAGGCGGAAAAGGAGAAAAACATCAGTTGGCGGCCTTCCGCAATCTGTATTTCCGAGCGCTCTTTTGAGCGGCTGGCCGCCTTCGACATGCTCCGCTGGATTTCCCAGCGCTATGGCTTTGGCACCTTCATTCACCGGATCAACGGTTATCTTTCCAAAAGCACCCACCAGGAGTCCAAGCTGGCCAAGGAACGGCTCATTAAAATGGCCGAGGCCAGCAGGAGCAATGTGTATATCGATACCCTCATCAGCCCGTCCTATACTTCCGCCGTTGCCCAGACGATACAGTTGCCGGGCATTTCCGGCACGGAGAACAACCTGCTGCTCGTGGAGTTTTCCAAGTTGCAGCCCGACAACCTGCCCGACATCATCGATAACTTCAAACTGGTCAAATCCGTGGAGTTCGACCTGCTGATCCTGGCCAGCACCGAGCGGGGCTACGGGCTCAGGCGAAGCATCCACATCTGGATCACCTCCAACGATTACGGGAACGCCAACCAGATGATCCTGCTGGCCTACATTATCCTCGGCCACAGGGAATGGCGGCACGGCTTCATCAAAATATTCGCTATTTTTCAGGAGGAGAGCTGCAATGAGGAGCGTATCAGGCTGTACACCCTCATCGAAACGGGGCAGTTGCCCATTTCACCCCACAATATCGAGGTCATTCCCAGAAAACAGGACATCGACCCCCGCACCATCATCAACCAAAAATCGAAGGACGCCGACCTGACCATCATCGGCTTCCGGGAAGAGCTCGTCCGCCATGAAGGCGTTCGGGTGTTCGAAGGCTACGAAGGCATCGGCAACACCCTGTTCGTGAATGCGGCTTCTCAGATAGAGATCAAGTAGGGCTCATTCCTCCTTCTCCCCTTCCAGCAGGCGTTCGAGGTAGTGGTATTCTATGCCGTAATCGCGCTTGATGGCGTCCACCTTTTCCAGCGCCTGCCTGTTGGGTTTCCCTTTAATACCGACGATCATCAGGTTTTTGGCGGTGTGTTCCGTGGAAATGAACTCGAAAACCTTGGTGTGGTAACCGCGGGACTCCATCAGCAGGGCCCGGATGCCGTCGGTGATGAGTTCGGCCTGCCTTTCTTCGAGGATGCCGTGCCGCAGAATGGCCTGCATGCCCGTCTGGCAGTGCATCTGTTTCCGGATTTGTTTGTGGCAGCAGGGCGCGACGATGATGATGCCGGCGCCGGCCTGTATGCCCCTGGCGATGGCGATGTCGGTGGCGGTATCGCAGGCATGCAGTGCGATGAGCATGTCGATGCGCCCCGGCTGGAAATCGTAGATGTCCTGGGCGCGGAAAGACAGCCCGCCATAGCCGGCCTTTTCCGCCAGGTCATTGCAGAAGTCAACCAGGTTTTGCCGCAGCTCGACGCCTGTGACGGCAGGGCGAAGCCCGAGCTGGTTGGCCAGATAGTCGTAGAGGGCGAAGGTGAGGTAACCCTTGCCGGAGCCCATATCCACGATCTGCGGCTCGGGCGGCAGGGGGTGCTGTTTCAGCAGGCTGTCGATGATCTCGATGTACTTGTTGATCTGCCGGAACTTGCGCTGCCCGCCGGCCAGTATCTGCCCGCCGGCGCCGGTGACGCCCATGTCCGGAAGGTAGGGGTTGCCGGCAGCCTCGATGAAGTATTGCTTTTGCTTGTCGTGCGCCTTCGGCGGCGCCGCTTCCTGGCTGGCAGGGTGGAAAAAGAGCTTCGGCACGCGCTTTTTGCTGTACTGTATGGAAATGTCCTCGTCGAGGGTGAACAGGCCGCCGTTCAGGAAATCCTGCCCCAGCCAGAGCCCGACCATGGCTACGCCCTCGGCAACGGGATGGTTTTTCACCACATCGCGCGTGGTGTAGCGCAGGGTGAACTGCAGGGCCTCTTCGCCTTTCAGCTCGATGAGGCGGGCATAGACGTTTTTGAAGGCCTTATCCGCGCCGCCGCTTTTGCTCAGCGTCAGTTTTACGAAGCTGCCGTCGCTGATGCTTTGTTGCAGCCGTTGCAGAAACCGGGCCTCGATTTCGTTTGTTTGATCCATTCACTTTTATATCTTTCCGGGTGTTACCCTTCCCCAAAATAAAGACAAAATTCCAAAACCCCGCTATTGATATCCAGGGCTTGCCTGGCGCAACCCTTTTTAAAGCTTGCGCTTGAATAATTATATTTCTACACCAGAAACAATTCAATTGGCCTGTATGAAAAGATTGCTGACCACCTTTTGCCTCCTGACGGCGCTGGCTGCCGGCCTTGCTGCTCAGGAAACTTTCCCGCGCAATGGCGTATTCGACCACCGGGAAAGATACTACGCCTTCACCGGGGCTGCCGTTTACATCACCTACGACAAAAAAGTGGACAAGGCCACCCTCCTCATCAGGGATGGGAAGGTGCTGTCCGTAATTCCCGGCGGGCCTGTCCCGAAAGGCGCCGTGGAAGTCAAACTGGATGGGAAAACGGTGTATCCGGGCTTCATCGACCTCTACTCGGCCTACGGGCTGCCGGAGCCCAAAGCGGACAGGGGAGGCAGGCAGGGAGAAGAACAAATGGTTTCGGACAAAGCCGGCGCTTACGCCTGGAATGAAGCGCTCCGGCCCGAATTCAAGGCCCACCAGCACTTTCAGGTAGATGATAAAGCCGCTGACAACTACCGCCAGCAGGGCTTTGCCGCCCTGGCCACCCACCAGATGGACGGCATCTCCCGCGGGACGTCCGCTCTGGTAGCCCTGGGCGATGAGAGCCCCCACGAAATGATCATCCGGGAAGAGGCGGCGCACCATTTGTCATTTCGCAAGGGGACTTCCTCCCAGGATTACCCCAACTCGCTGATGGGAGCCATCGCGCTGCTCCGCCAAACCTATTACGACGGGCAGTGGTACGCCGCCGGCCAGAGCGGGGAAACCAACCTGTCGCTGGCGGCCTGGAACGGCATACAGGGCCTGCCCCAGGTATTCACAACGGACAACCGGCTGGAAGCGCTCCGGGCAGCGAAAGCCGGGCAGGAATTCGGCCTGCGCTACATCATCAAAGGCAGCGGGGATGAATACCAGCGGCTGGATGCGCTGAAAGCACTGGGTTCTCCTTTTATAATCCCCCTGGATTTTCCGGACGCCTACGACGTGGAAGACCCATACGATGCCCAGCTCGTTTCACTCGAACAGATGAAACACTGGGAACTGGCGCCTTCCAACCCCGGGCGCCTCGCCGCCGCCGGCCTCGAATTCGCCCTCACTATGGATGGTATGGAAAAACCCCAGGAATTCATGGCCGCGCTGCGCAGGGCTGTCCGGGAAGGGCTTTCCGAAAAGGACGCCCTCAAAGCTTTGTTGCACACCCCCGCCCGCCTGATGAACGCCGGAAAAGAACTGGGCAGCCTGGAACCCGGCAAATGGGCCAACTTCTTCATCGCAGACGGCAACATTTTCGAAGACGGAACCCGCATCCTTCATACCTGGGTTAAGGGAAAAGCCTACGTCCACCACCGGCTCGATTCGGAGGCGCTGCTCGGGCAATACGCCTTGAAAGTTGGCGAAACGGACTATCTGCTGGAAGTGAAGGGCGAAGCTTCTTCCCCCGGAATGACGGCCTACGGCGCCGGCGGGCAGGATACGATAAAAGTGAAATTCGAACAGCAGGACGCCCTCATCACCCTTTCCTTCAGCCCGAAAAAAGGCGAAGGCGCCATCCGCTTGTCGGGCGCCGTTCAGGGTAAAAACTGGGCCGGGCGGGGGCAGGACGCCCAGGGCAACTGGCTGGACTGGTCGGCAACCTACTCCGGGCCGGTGGAAAGCCGCGAGCGGAAAAAGGAGGACAAAGAAGAAAAAGGCGAGCCCGGCCCCGTCACCTACCCCTTTACGGCTTACGGCTGGACGGAGCGCCCGACGGCCAAAACCGTCCTGATCCAGAACGCCACCGTGTGGACCAATGAAGCCGAGGGCATCCTCGAAAATGCGGATGTGCTGCTGCAGAACGGAAAGATCGCCCAAATCGGCAAAGGGCTTAAGGCCAGCGGAGCAGTGGTGGTGGACGGCACGGGCAAACACCTGGCGCCCGGCATCATCGATGAGCACTCCCACATCGCCATCAGCCGGGGGGTCAATGAAGGCACCCAGGCCAGCTCGGCCGAGGTGCGCATCGGCGACGTGGTCAATTCCGAAGACATCAACATCTACAGGCAGCTTGCAGGGGGCGTCACCACTTCGCAGTTGCTGCACGGCTCCGCCAACCCCATCGGCGGGCAGTCGGCGCTCATCAAGCTGCGCTGGGGCTTTACGCCGGAGGAGATGAAATTCGAAAACGCCGACGGATTCATCAAATTCGCCCTGGGCGAGAACGTCAAACAGTCCAACTGGGGCGACAACCGCACTACCCGTTTTCCGCAGACCCGCATGGGCGTCGAACAGGTGTACGCCGACCATTTCACCCGCGCCCGCGAATACGGGCGGCTGAAAAGCCAGGGCAAGCCTTTCCGCAAAGACCTGGAACTGGAAGCCCTGCTGGAAATACTCGAAGGCCGGCGTTTCATCACCTGCCATTCATACCGCCAGAGCGAGATCAATATGCTGATGAAGGTGGCCGAACAGTTCGGCTTCCGCGTCAACACGTTTACCCACATCCTGGAGGGCTATAAAGTGGCCGACAGAATGGCCGAACACGGCGCCGGCGGCTCCAGCTTTTCCGACTGGTGGGCATACAAGTATGAAGTGATGGAAGCCATTCCCTACAACGGCGCCCTCATGCACGAACAGGGCGTCACGGTGGCCTTCAACTCCGACGATGCCGAGATGGCGCGCCGCCTCAACCAGGAGGCCGCCAAAGCCGTGCTCTTCGGCGGCGTCTCCGAAGAAGACGCCCTGAAGTTCGTCACCCTCAACCCGGCAAAACTGCTGCACATCGATGATCGCGTGGGCAGCATCAAAGCAGGCAAAGACGCCGATGTGGTGCTCTGGTCGGGCCACCCCCTTTCCATGTACGCCAGAGCGGAAATGACCTTCGTTGACGGCATCCTTTTTTACTCCCTGGAAGAAGATCAGCAGCGCCGCGCCGCCATTCAGGCCGAGCGCAACCGCCTGATCCAGAAAATGCTTAAAGCCAGGCAGGGCGGCGAAAGAACGCAACGCGCCAGCGGGCGCCAGCAATACCAGCATTACCATTGTGACGACAATGAGGATGAGGCGAGATAAGCCCCTCCGGCTGGCCGCCGTTCGTGAGGGATTTTGTCCTGAAACGGTTTAATGAGCAAGTCTCCGACTTGCGAATACACTGCCTGAACAGAAAATTGTAAGAGGCTGGTGCTACGCTCGCCAGTCGGAGGCTGGCAGGGTTTTCCGCATCAGGACGTAGTCTCCTGCGCACAGAGGACGAATTTTTTTATGATCACAAAAATTCAAAAAAATGAAAAAACATATTCCCATCATACTCCTCCTGGCTGCCGCCCCTTTTGTTGTTCCGGCGCAGCCCCCTTCCCCGGCCCCGGCGCAGCAGCAGCCGGTGTATATCTTCGGCGCCACGGCCCATCTGGGCAACGGGCAGGTGATCGAAAACAGCGCCATCGCCTTCGAAAACGGCAAGCTTACTTTTGTGGGTGAGGCCGCCGCCGGGGCCGGGCGGGGCCTGAGCGGGCATCGCCGGATCGACGCCACCGGCAAGCACGTTTACCCGGCTTTCATCGCTCCGGCCACCAACCTGGGTTTGGTGGATATCGGCGCCGTGCGGGCCACGCGCGATTACCAGGAGGTGGGCGCGATGAACCCCGGCGTCCGAAGCCTCATCGCCTACAACACCGATTCGGAAGTCATTCCCACGGTGCGCAGCCAGGGGGTATTGCTGGCGCAGGTGAGGCCCGAAGGCGGCCGCATCTCCGGCCTGTCGAGCGTGGTGCAGCTCGACGCCTGGAACTGGGAGGATGCCGCCTACCGGGCCGACGACGGCATGTTTCTCAACTGGCCCGGACTGGCTTCCTTCAACCGGCGCGAACAGCGCACGACGGCAAACCGGGAATATGAAAAACAGGTGCGGGAAGTGCGCGATTTCTTCGCGGAAGCCCGGGCTTACCTGGACAACCCCGCTCCCGCCCGGGCCAACCTGAAGTTCGAGGCCATGCGCGCCTTGTTTGATGGCCAGCGCCGGCTCTACGTGGAGGCTCAGGAGGCCCGGGAGATCATCCATGCGGTGGAGCTGGCCCGGGAATTCGGGCTGAAGCTCGCCATCGTCGATGGCCGTGATGCATGGATGCTGGCGAAGCTGCTGAAAGAGAACGATGTAGCGGTAGTGCTGCGCGAAACCCACAGCCTGCCCGCCAGGGTTGACTCGGATGTGGACCAGCCTTTCAAAACGCCTGCCATCCTGGCCGAGGCAGGCGTGCCGTTCTGTTTCAGCATCGACGGCTTCTGGCAGCAGCGCAACCTGGCCTTCCAGGCCGGGCAGGCCGTGGGCTTCGGGCTGGATTACGAAAAGGCCGTGGCTGCCCTCACCTCCAACACCGCCCGAATACTCGGCATCGAGGGCCGGACGGGCACGCTCGAGGCCGGCAAGGACGCCAACCTCTTCATCTCCGAAGGCGACGCCCTCGACGTGCGCGGCTGCCGGCTAACCCACGCCTTTATCCAGGGCCGGGAAATCGGGCTGGACAACAAGCAAAAAGCACTCTATAGGAAATTTAAGGCCAAATACGAAGGGGGGCGTTAATGTTTTACTAATAAACCGGCAAAACATGAGTCATCCCGAATTTTCGACCTCGGAGAGGTCGTAGATTTGTAGATAATACCGAAAATTTATGTTTTTCGACCTCGGAGAGGTCGCACAAGGGCAAGATTCCGGCAATGAAGCATTTAAGGTTCGACCTCTC
>CAUJDW010000092.1 GCA_963169455.1 Bacteroidota bacterium
GAGGTCGCACAAGGGCAAGATTCCGGCAATGAAGCATTTAAGGTTCGACCTCTCCGAGGTCGTCTCACGCTTTAAATTATTCATCTACAAACGGTTGACCTCTCCGAGGTCATTTCCATAATTCGGGATGACTCATGTTTATCCAGAAACCAGAAACCAGAAACGCAGAAACACCAAAACTATGTTCCGGAACTATTTAAAAACAGCCTGCCGCAACCTGATCAAAGGGGGCATTTTTTCCATTATTAACCTCTCCGGCCTGGCTATTGGGATGGCGGTGGCCATTTTACTGCTGTTGTTCGTAAAAGATGAATTTAGCTTTGATCGATTTCATACGGACAGCAACCGCATTTACCGGGCCTGGGTGAAGGAGCACTACGAAGGAAAAGTGTTCTTCAATACCGTTACCCCTATCATTCTGGGGCAGGAGCTTAGGGACAATATTCCAGAGATCCGGCAGGTGGCGCGTTATACCAAATCGAATTTCCTGGTGAAGAAAGGGGATTTCTCAGAACAGGAGGAAGTACATCTGGTAGAGCCGGAATTTTTGCAGCTTTTTGATTTTCCTTTGTTGCAGGGAAAAGCAGAACAGGTGCTGAAGGACATTCACCAGGTAGTGGTGACGGAAGAAATGGGCGTAAAATATTTTGGAGACGCCAACCCCATCGGCCAGGTGCTGACGCTGCAGTTAAATGGCGAATGGGTTGACTTTACCGTTGCGGGCGTTATCGGGAAAGCTCCGGGCAATTCGAGCATCCAATACGGCTTTCTCATCCCTTTCGAGAATACCAAGGTACTATTCCCTGAAAGAACACGGACAAGCTGGACCAATGTAGCGGTTGAGACTTACATTCTGCTGGATGAAACCCAGGATGCCGGCAGTATGGAAGCCAAAGTCGCTTCATTTATCGACGGCAAACTGGGGGAGGATTACAAGCCCGGGGAGTATCAGGTAGGGTTTCAACCCCTGGCTGATATACATCTGAACAATGCGGTTCCCCTGGGGCTGGTTCCCGTCAGCGACGGCAACTACCCGAGCATACTGGCGGGGGTAGCCCTGCTCATCCTCCTGCTGGCAGCCATCAATTTTACAACCATAGCCATCGGCCGTGCGGCGGTGCGGGCCCGGGAAGTAGGCGTCCGCAAAGCTGCCGGGGCCAGCCGGGGCCAGCTGATGGCCCAGTTCTGGAGCGAGGCTTTTCTTGCGGCTGCTATTTCGGTGGCAGCCGGAACCCTACTGGTGCAACTGGCGCTTCCGTTCTTTAACGCGCTGGCGGAAAAACACCTGGTTTTGGGGCCGTCCCTGCCACATGTCCTTGGATGTTTGGCCCTGGTAGTGTTGATGGGATTGCTCTCGGGGGCCTACCCCGCGGTGGTGCTCTCCGGTTTTTCGCCCATCCGTTCGCTGCGGGGGCTGGTTACCAGGATGGGGAGTGATAAACACCTGGTATTGCGGGGGCTGGTGGGATTCCAGTTCCTGCTGTCCATTTTACTGATCGCCTGTACGCTGGTGATGGCGAAGCAATTGCGTTTCCTGCAAAACAAAAACCTGGGGTTCGACCAGGAACAGGTCGTCGTTTTACCTTATTCCGATTCCGGGCTTGGTTTGACGGAACTCTTGTCCGAAGGGCAACGGGTGACGGAACGGCTGCGGAACGAACTGGACGGCAAGCCATCGTTTAAGGACGCAGCCTGGTCCAATCATACTTTTGGCACTGCGGGCTGGCTGAAGCTCGGGTACCGGGAGGAACAGGCCAATGTGTACAGGGAATTCCACCTCAATGGTATTGGTAGCCATTTCCTCCCCCTGATGGGTATCCGCCTGGCCGAAGGGTATTATCCGGACCCGAGCCGGAATGCCGCCGATGCCAGGGCTGTGGTGGTGAACGGCGCCTTTGCCCGGGCGTATGGCGTCCGGATCGGGCAACCTCTGCCCAAACCGTTTCAGGCGTACAAAGTGGCCGGTATTGCTGAGGATTTCAATTTTCAAAGCCTTCACTCCGATATCCAGCCGCTGGTGCTGGCGCCTGACCCCACCGGCCTGCTTCGGGAGGCCTCAGATGTCAGCGGCGCCGATTCTTTCAACCCAAAAATTTCGGTAAAAATTTCAGGCGATAACCTCCCTGCCACCATTGCCCAACTTCGCAAGGCATGGCAAAAGGTAGCGCCTGATCAGCCTTTCAACTATGCCTTTCTGGATGAAAACATCGGCCGCCAGTACCGGTCGGAGCGCCGTTTTAGCGAAGTTGTCAGTTATTCCACAGCTCTGGCAGTCCTCATTGCCTGCCTGGGGCTATTGGGGATCGCTACGCTGGGCATCGCTCAGCGGACAAAGGAAATTGGCATCAGAAAAATCCTGGGCGCCAATACGGGCAACATCGTTTGGATACTAAGTAAAAACTTCACCCTTTTGGTTGGGCTGGCGGCCTTGTTAGCCATGCCCCTGGCCTGGTGCTTCATGTCCAACTGGCTCGAAGATTTTGCCTATCGCGTTGCTGTTTCTCCGCTCACCCTGGGGCTGGCCGGTTTGATTGCACTGGCCCTGTCCTGGCTGATCGTGGGCTGGCAGTCGGCCCGGGCGGCGCTGGGCAAACCGATAGATGCGCTGCGGAGCGAGTGAGAGGAATGGCTATATGGCTATATGGCTATATGGTTATATGGCTATATGGCTATATGGTTATATGGTTATATGGCTTGGGCTTAACTTCGGAAGTTTAGCCCGGAAACCAGAAACTTAAAGAACACCGCCATGATTCAAAACTACATCAAACTTGCGTTTCGCCACCTGATGGCCAACAAGCTTGCCTCCGGCATCAACATCCTGGGGATGAGCATCGCTATCGGCATGTGCATCACGGTCTATCTCTTCCTGGTGGGATTGCTGACGGCCGACCATTTTCATGCAAACAGCGAGCATATATACATGGCGGAGTACACCCTTGAAAATGAGGGTGAAATGGAAACCTGGGGCATTGCTCCGGCGCTGCTGGCGCCTGCTCTGGAAACGCAGTTTCCGCAGGTGGAGCGGGCGGTTAGGGTGGAAAACGAGTGGGTTAAGGTATATGCAGGGCAGGATGTTTTCGAAGAAAAGTTTTCCTTCGCAGACACCGCTTTTTTCAGCATGTTCTCCTTCCCCTTGCTGGAAGGCAAACCTGCGGTGCTCGCAAGGCCGGGCACTGTAGTCATCAGTTACGATCTTGCCGAAAAGCTTTTTCCCGAAGAAAATGCAATGGGTAAAACCATTACCGTCGGCTTGGGATTGACGGAAAAAAGGGTGTTCACCGTCGGGGGCGTCGCCCAAAAATTCCCTGGCAACACGGGCTTGCGTTTCTCCATTTTAGCAGGCTACGAGCAGATGGCGGCCCTGGGAGCACCCTTGCCGGACAACTGGGCCGTGATGGCCGGAAGCACCTTCGTACAACTGAAACCCGGGGCCGATGTTGCCGCCCTCGAAAAAAGCATGTGGCCTTTCGTGGAGGCGCACAACGTCGCCAACCCGGATTTAAAGATCCATTCCTTCGTTTTCGACAATCTGAAAAATCCCAATCCCGGCGCCTATAAGGTTTTTCGCCGCCCGACGGAAGCGCTGCACCCGCTGGCATACTGGGTATTCGGAGGCGTTGCCGGGCTGATGTTTGCGCTCTCCTGTTTCAACTACATCAACATTTCGCTGAGCCAGGCGGCAAAACGGCTCAGGGAAATCGGCATTCGCAAGGCAGTTGGCGGCAGGAAAGCGCAGTTGGTGTGGCAATTCATGAGCGAAAACCTGCTGCTTTGCAGCATTGCTTTTTTGTTCGGTTTGGCGCTTACCAGCAGCCTGTTTATACCTTTTTTCAACAACATCTTCGTGGAAAAAATCTCGCTCGATTTCTCCGAAGGCATCGGCATCTGGCTATTCATGTTGGTACTGCTACTGTTTACAGGCGTGGCTTCGGGGGCATACCCGGCGTTTTACGTCAGCTCATTTCAAGCAGCCTCCATCTTCAAGGGCAAATCCTCGTTCAGCACCAGGAGCAGGTTGACGAAAGTTTTATTGTGCCTGCAATTCGTTCTCGCTTTCAGTACCGTCATCACAGGGGTTTTGGTGGAAAACTTAGCCGAATATTGGAAAAAGACGCCCTGGGGCTACCAGCCGGAACAGACGCTCGTCATACGCCTCGACGAAGCCGGGCAGTTTGAAAAATTGCGCAACGAAGCCCTGAGAAATCCAAATATTACCCACATCGGCAGCGCCGCCAGCCATGTCGGCGAGGGCCTGGAAAGCGTGGAAGTGAGGATTGGCAGGCAGGAGAAAAAAATCGTGCGTTACGAGGTAGGGGCAGGGTACTTCGAGGCCATGGGGCTGCAACTGGCCCAGGGCCGGTTCTTCGACGCCAACCGGCTTGCCGAAGACAGGCTTTCCGTGGTTGTCAATCAGGCCCTGCTGGCGGAAAACAAAGCCGAGGCCGGCGGGCAAATTTATCTGGAAGGCAAAACCTACAATATTGTCGGTGTAGTGAACGACTTTAAAATGTTGGGCACAGCCGCCAACCGCCCCTGTGCCTTTTTCCTCAGCCCTGCCGATAAGCTGGCTTACCTGGCGCTTCGGTATCAGCCCGGCGCCGGCGCTCAGGTGGAGGCTTTTATGAAAACAGCCTGGGAAAAACTCGGCAGCAGTGTGCCTTTCCTGTTTTTCCACCAGGCTTTGGTCTTCGACACGGAATACCAGGCATTCGACAACCTGGCCAAAGCCTTCAACTACCTTGCCGGGCTGGCGCTTCTGATAGCCTGCATGGGCCTGTTCGGGCTGGCTTCGCAAAACTTTGCCGCCCGCCTGAAAGAGTCGAGTATCCGCAAGGTGCTGGGCGCATCCGTCCACCATGTCATTTTAAACGCCAACCGGAGTTTTATCAGCCTGCTATTTGTAGCGAGCATCCTGGCTACGGGTATCTGTTTTGGATGTTTCCAACTCTTTCTCACCATGGCGGAGGAGTTTACCGGCCAGGTGCGGCTCGGGATTTTCCCCTACCTGCTGGCAAACGGGCTGGTCTTTGTGGTAGCGACGCTGGCGGTTGGCTGGCAGTCGTACCGGCTGGCCAAAGCCGCGCCCGCCGACAGCCTGCGGGTGGAGTAAGGCCTGGCGGGCCTTTGCCCCGGCAGGCGCACCTCAACATTTCCAACCATCAGAACATCATCCCCGACTCCGCCATACTGAACCTGGCCCTGAATAATCACGGCCTGTCCACCACAGAGTTCGCATATAATTATTCTAATTTATTTTTTTCTTCCAGCATGCGCAGCAACCAGGCTTTATCCGTGACGGCTTTTGTGGCTGCTACTTCTTCCCTCAGTTTTGCCCGGGCATCGGGCTCGTAGGGATTCAACTCGAGCAGGCGCTGTGCGAAGTAGGCCAATTGCCGGAAGTTGGCCACGCTGTAGCTCGTTTTTTTTTGCCGGCGAATGAAAGTGCGCATGGCGGCCAGGTGGGCGTCGAGCAGTCCGTATTCGCCGGTCTCGTAGTAGATTTTGATCAGCAGGGCCTTGGCCGACAGGTTGAACACCAGGCCGTGGTATTCAGACTTTTGCAGAAGTTCCAGGGCCTTACCGTAGTTTTGCCGCTGATATTCCAGCAGGGCCCGGCTGGAATTGGCCGTGCTCTCCCGGTAGCGGGGCGGCAAATAGGCCTGGTAGCCTTCCATGAATTGTTCCGCCCACTCAAAATCGCTCACCACCACGGCAGTGGCCACAACGTTGCGAAAGGTGAAGCGCGACAACTGCCCCTGCGCCTGAAAGGCGCCGACAGCAAACCCCGTCTTGAATATCTCGTTCAACTCCCGGGCATAGTCCATCTGGCTTTCTTTGTTGCACTTGGTGGTGCAGTAATTGGCAGCGACCATAAAGAGGTCCTTGCGCGCTGCCAGGGGAAAGGAATCACCGTGCTGCAGGAGGGATTGTTTAAAGGCGGCAAAATGCGCTTCTTCTTCCGGGCGCAGCTGCATCAGATAGGCGTGATAGTAAAGGGAAATGGCGGGAAGGGACAAATACCGCTCCCAGTCCACCCGGCCGAAAAGGGCGTCAAGCAGGCCGTAGTCATAAGGAGTGTTGGCGACCGCTTCGTGCGATTTGGCCGAACAGGCATGGTAGAGCTTCGTGGCCAGGTAGTATTGGTCCCACAGGTCGAGCAAGGGTTGAAAGCCCAGGGGGCCTGTCTGGTTCTTCTGGGCTTCCAGCAGGAGGGCTTCCTGTTCGATTTCATGCCTTATCCTTAGCACCTCTGCCGTTTTCAGGCCCTCCAGCTGTTTCTCCGCCCGGCGCCTGGCTCCCCGCAGATGCTTTTCCAACCCCCTTTTCCGGTATGCTCTGATGAGCAGGAGTTCCTGCTCCAGCTCAATTTGCCCCAACTCCTGAAGGACGAGAAAGGACTCCAGCAGTCCCAACAAAGAGCTTTGCAACAGTCGAAAGCGCTGGTCGTCATAGGGGCTTTTGGGGTATGCTGCCTGGAAGAGCCTTTCTTTTTCGGGTAATTGGCCCTCCTTCATTCCTTCAAGGGCCGCCCAGAGCCGCTGGCAATCCTCCCGTTTGTTGTGAAAAGGCGAATGGAGAAAATCCCGGAACTGTTGCCGTTCCGCCAGGCTTAGCGTGCGTACCAATTGGAATAACTTTCCGTTTGTCACTTAACAAAAGTGTTTTAAATAATTGATTTACAGTAATAAAATTTTAAACAGCTTCTACAAATTTAAAAATTTGTTCTTTTTTTGGAAGGGGAGGGTGGATATATTTGGGGTACGGAAGCAGAAAAACATTTCCCGATAATAAAGGAATACGGAATTGGTGATTTGCCCTGGCTTTCACTCCGGGGCCTAAGAGCTTGTTTTGCCTGGCGGCGATCCTGGATGGCTATTGCTCCACCACGGGCAATACCCTGGGGCCCCTCTATTGAACAAACGGGCGGGTATGCCCTTACGGCCACGCAATCATTGCGCAATATTAAATCACATAAAAACTGCAAAAATGAGACAGATCTTAGTAATGCTCAGCTTTTTGGTTGTTGGCGTTGATGCTACGGTGGGACAAAATATTGAAGTCCGATTGATTTCAGGCATTGGAATTTCACCATCGAATTTAGATTCCAAATCTGATTGGATAGAAAATGAAATCCATTCGAATTTAATCCCAGTAGGCCTTGACGCGAACTATTTTTTCTTCCCGGAGAAGCGGCTAAAACTTTTCTTTGGTACGGGTTTGGAATATTCAAACAACAGCTACTTCCAGAATGTAATGGATCTGGATTATGGGTATAATCTCCAATCAATACGCTTTTCGCAACAACACCTTGGGATACCGATTCGGATAGGCTCAGAATGGAATTTTTTCAATGGAAATTCAATAGGATTCCAGTTTAGGCATCAGTACAACTTTGCGATGAAAAAGGAAGCCGTAATCCAACCGAAAGATTACGGTTATGATCCTAGCGTAAATTTGAAGTATAACTATACCCTTACCAGCAGAACCTGGAATTTCAGATCCAATGCGTTATCGCTTTATTTGAAAACTCAATTAGCGAATAATTTATATTTACTCACCGCTATAGATTTTGAATTCAGGCCCTGGTCAGGTGAATATGACTTCAGAACAGGCCAGATACGCACTAAAACAGATATTACGACAGGTGAGCAATATCAGGAAGAGGCTTCTTATGTCCTTGAAGGAATATTAACCGAGAATAACATTTTAGGGCTTAAATTGGGGCTCACAAAATATTTTTAAAACTTCGCCCAACAATGCAAGCTATGAAAAGCAGCAACCCTCAGGTACGGTATAGATGCACCAGGCCTGTTGCTACTTCAGGCTCATTTCCGGACAACAACTGTCCGTTTTCGAACACTTTGCTTTGGGAATCCAAAGCTATTTTTTAACCAATACTCTGTAAATCAATAATTTATTCAACTGGCACGGGTGTTGTATTCTTTACAGCAGGAACTAAAATCCATCAAAACCACCCGTACAGGCCATGACAATGAAGCGTATTGAAATCACCCTGCTGCAACTCCTGAAAGGTAAAAACCCATTTCCGGCAAGCCTGACGGGCCCGGGTATCTGGCTGGCCTCCGCCCTGTTCATCGGGATTTCCCTGTTTTTTGAATGGAAGAGCGGCGGCTGGCCGGTTATGCCCGACAATTTTTCGGGCGCGGTGGCCAGCGTGGCAAAGGAATTCCTCTTTTCCAGTTTGTACGACGCTATAAAACCGCTGCTGGCCGCCACCGCCTTCAGGGGATGTACTGTAGCTGCAAAGGCCTGGGGCGGCCGCCTTCCGAAAGCCCTGGCGATAGATGAAAAAAACTAACTTCACGAATTACACAACAAATGCCTGAACCATGCTGAACAACTACCTGAAAACGGCCCTGCGTTACTTATTGCGCTACAAGGCATACTCCCTCATCAACATCCTGGGCCTTTCGGTGGGCCTGGCCGTCAGTTTGCTCATCCTGCTCTGGGTGCAGGATGAAAAGCAGATGGACCAGTTCCATGCCGAAGGCGAGCGGTTGTTCCGCTTGCTAAGCACCATCCCTTCCGGCGACGGCAGCCTGGATACCTGGGAGCGGGGCCCCTACCCCCTGCTCGAATACCTGCCCGCCAACTACCCGGAAATTGAGGACATCGCTGCTTTTGACCTGACCAACAAAAAGAATTTTGTGCTGGAAGGCAAAGCGTACCTCGAAGACGGGCTATACGCCAGCGAAGGCTTTTTCAGGCTGTTCAGCTTTCCCCTGCTGGAAGGCAGGCCGGAGGATATTTTCAGCGCGCGCAATTCGGCGGCCGTTTCTGAAGAACTGGCGGCCAAGCTCTTCGGCAATAGCTGGCAGGGGCAGGCCATCGGAAAAACGGTTGACATCAATGGCGAGCCCTACAAAGTAGCCGGCGTTTTCGCAAATGTCCCGAGGCGCTCCTCTATCGACTTCGATTTTGTCCTCGACATCAGTGAACTGCACCAGAATGATGCGAACGGCTTCCCCTGGGGCAATTTCGACTCGCAGATCGCAATAAAAGCCCGGGAAGGGGTTTCGGCCGAGGCCCTGTCCCGGAAAATATCGGACGCCGTCGCGCGGAACAACGAATACGCTTCGGGAGTGGGGCTGTTCCTGCAGCCCTTCGGGCGCAAATATCTGCATGGGCAATTCGAGAACGGCCAGGAAGCCGGCGGGCGCATCGAGTACGTCCGCCTGTTCGGCCTGGCGGCCATTTTCCTGCTGGTGATCGCCTCTATCAACTTCATGAACCTCGCCACGGCCAGGGCTTCCCGCCGGGCGAAGGAGGTGGCCGTCCGCAAAACCGTCGGCGCCGGCAAGGAGTCGCTGGTTGCCCAGTTCATGGCTGAAGCGGCGGTGATCACCACCATCAGCATAGCCGCCGCCCTGCTGCTGGGAGAACTGTTGCTGCCCTATTTCCACGAGGCCTCGGGCAAGGACCTGGCTTTTTCCTACAGCAGCCCTGCTTTCTGGGCGCTGGTTTTGGGCATCGGGGCCGGCACGGCCATCCTTGCGGGCAGTTATCCGGCTTTTTTCCTGTCTTCTTTCCGCGTGGCCAATGTGTTTAAAGGACAGCTTTCCCAACACTTCGGCGGAGCCAGCCTGCGCAAGGTGCTGGTCGTGTTCCAGTTTTTCCTTTCCGCGCTGCTCGTTGCCGGCGCCCTGGCCGTGCAGCTCCAGGTCAGTTTCATCAAAACAAAACACCTGGGGCTCGACAAAGACAATGTGCTTTACTTTCACAGCCCTCCGGGCGCGGAAGGCAATCTGGAGGCTTTCAGAAGCGAACTCCTGGGCATTCCAGGTATCGAGGAACTGACATTTGCCAGCAGCAACCCCCTTGCGGTCGGCGCTCAGACCGGAGACCCCAAATGGGAGGGCATGGCGCCCGGCGGCGGGCTTTTGTTCAGGGTGCTCATTACCGACCACAACTTCCTGGAAACCATGCGCATTCCCCTGGCTTCCGGGCGGAATTTCTCTTCCCTGCACCATGCCGACTCGGTGAGTTACCTCATCAACGAAACGGCCGCCAGGGCCATGAACCTGCAGGACCCCATCGGCAAACGCATTGAATTCTGGGGAACAGGCGGGCCGGTTGTTGGGGTGGTCAAAGACTTTCACATCAACTCCCTGCACGAGGCCATCGGCCCGCTCATCATCGCCCACAGCCCTGAAAACACCGGGCTGGCCATGCTGCGCATCGACCCCAAACGCACCGAGGCCGTGATCGGCGGAGCACGGGGCGTTTTTGAAAAATTCTCGGAAGGAAGCCCCTTCCGCTACGACTTCCTCGACGAGCGTTACATGCAAATGTATCAGGCAGAACAACGCACCGGCGCTTTGTCCGGATGGTTTGCGGTAGTGGCCATGTTCATCTCCTGCCTGGGCCTGCTCGGGCTGTCGGCTTTCATCGCCGAACAGAAAACCAAGGAGATCGGCATCCGGAAGATACTCGGGGCTTCTGCCGCCAGTATTGTCGCCATGCTGTCCAGGGATTTCCTCCGCCTGGTGCTGGCCTCGCTGGCCATCGCCCTGCCTCTGAGCTGGTGCCTGGTGAACAACTGGCTCGGCAAATTCGCCTACCACGCCAAATTGTCGTGGTGGGTATTCGCCCTCGCCGGGGGCGCCTCCATTGCGCTGGCCCTGCTGACGGTGGGCCTCCAAAGCCTAAAGGCAGCCCTGGCAAATCCGGTGGATTCTCTGCATAGCGAGTAAGGCCGCAACTGGTTGACCTACTGACCTTTTGACCTTCTGACCTATTGACAGAAAGAGATAGACGCAGTGAGCCCAGGGCGCCCCCTGTAACCTGAAACCTGAAACCTGAAACCTGTAACCTGTAACCTGAAACCTGAAACCTGAAACCTGTAACCTGAAACCTGAAACTTCTGCCAGCAAAACCCCGACGCCCATGTTACTGACAAACCTGAAACACACCATTCGGAAGCTACGCCGCAGCCCGGGCTTTGCACTGCTCAACCTGGCGGGTTTTGCCCTGGGCATCGCCTGTTCTTTTTCCGGCATACAGTACGCCCGGCAGGAATTGTCGTACGACAAAGGCTTCGCCAACAGCAGCCGCATTTACCGGGTTGGGACGGACTTCATGGGCATGGGCGGTTTTGCCAACGGCCCCGAGGCCCTTGCCGGTTATATGCTGGAGAATGCCCCCGAAGTAGAAGCTGCCGCCAGGGTGCGCCATCTCGGCGAACTCAGCCTGGCGGATGGCGCGCGCAGCATTTCTGTAAAGGCCATGCAAACCGATTCGGCCTTTTTCAGAATATTTGAATACGGCTTTGCCGAAGGAAGCCCTGTGCAGGCCCTCACTGCGCCGGGACAGGCCGTCATAAGCGAAAGCCTGGCCCGCCGGTGGTTTGGAGAAGGGCCCGCCCTGGGCAGGACGATCCGCGCCGGGGAGGAGCAGGCGGCCTATACCGTGAGCGGCGTGGCCAGGGACAGCCGCAGAAAATCCCATATAGAAGCGGAACTCTGGCTGTCCATATACCCCGAACTGACGGGAGAGCGGAGTTGGTACACGGCCCGCTATTACAACTACTTTTTGTTAAAAACCGGCGCAACGCGGGCCGCCTTCGAGGCCAGCCTGGAAGCGTTGGTGCGTAAGAACATCTATCCGGACTTCCAGAATAGCGGCCAGCGCTTTGAAGAATGGGCGGGCGGGCCGCAGGCCTACCGCTTCATCGTTCAGCCGCTGGGAGAAATACACCTGAAATCCAGCCTCAATTTCGAACTGGGGGCCGGCGGCAACGAAGCCAAAGTATGGGGTTTTCTCATCATCGGCGTCTTCGTGCTGCTCATTGCCCTGGCCAACTACATCAACCTGACAACCGCCCGCCCTGCCCGGCAGGCCAGGGAAATCGGCATCAAAAAGGCGGTGGGCGCCGGGCGGGGCAGCCTCATCGGGCAGTTGCTCACGGAGGCAGTGGTATTCGGGCTGCTCTCCGGTTTCCTTGCGTTGGGGCTGACGGAACTGCTGCAGATCCTTTTCCGGGAGATCACCGGCGAGGCCCTGCTGCAGGAGTCGCTGCTCCGCCTGGACACCCTCGCCCTCTTCTGCGCCTTTTGCCTGGCGGCCAGCCTGCTGGCCGGAGCTTACCCGGCTCTTTTCCTCACCGCTTTCCACCCCGTCAGGGTGCTGAAAGGCGAGTACGGGCCCGGCGGCGGCAACCCCCGGCTGGCGCAGCGCATGCGCGCCGGGCTGGTCGTGCTGCAGTTCGCCATCGCGGGGCTGCTCATGATCGGCAGCCTGGCCGTCTGGCGGCAACTGGGCTACATGTCGGAAAAAGACCTCGGCTTCGACCGCAAGGGGGTTTTCATTATCAAAAATGCCCGGGAGCTGGGCGAGCACGCCAAAGCTTTCCAGGCCGAACTGGACAAGCTGCCGCAGGTGCGCCACAGCAGCTTTTCGCAAAGCGTGCCCGCCGGGGAGGACATCGTGCAGACTACCTTCAAAACCCCGCAAATGAAAGAGTCCTTACCCCTGCGCACCTTCCCCGCCGATGCCGGTTTCCTCGAAACCCTGGGTATAAAACTGATTGCCGGCTCCAATTTTCCCGAGCGGCAAAGCCCCGATACGAGCGTGGCGCTCGTTACCGAGGCGGCAGCCAGGGCGCTTGGGCTGGACAGCCCGGTTGGGGCGGAGATCAGGACGGGCAAGCGGGTGGTGGGCGTCGTCAGCGACTTCCACATCGAAAGCCTGCGCAACGGCATACAGCCCATCGTTTTCACCCATGCCGTCAGCGGCAATTACCTCAGCCTGAGCCTCTCAGCCGGCGCAGGCAATGCCGGGGCGGACGACTTTATCAGAAGGGCTGAAGCGCTCTGGAAAAGCTTCGTTCCCGGGGCCAGCATGCACTACGAATTCCTCGACGAGAGTTTTGCCCGGCTGTCGCGGCAGGATGCGGTGCAGGGCAAGGGCATCCTCGGGCTTACTCTGCTGTCGGTATTCATTGCCTGCCTCGGGCTGTTCGGGCTTGCCGCCTTCGCTGCCGAGCAGCGGGCCAAAGAGATCGGCATCCGCAAGGTGTTGGGCGCCAGCGCAGCCAACATCGTAGGCTTATTGTCGAAGGACTTCCTCAAACTCGTGCTGATCGCGCTGGCCATCGCCTCTCCGCTGGGCTGGCGCTTCGCCAGGCAGTGGCTGCAGGGCTTCGCTTACCGCGTCGATGTAGAATGGTGGGTGTTCGCCCTGGCAGGGCTGCTGGCTACTGGCGTAGCTTTCCTCACGGTCGGCTTCCAGAGCCTGAAGGCCGCCCTGGCAAACCCGGTTGAAAGCCTGAAGGCGGAATAAAGGGCAGTATGCATGGCTATGAGATTTGGCGAATTTTTCTCATTTTTAATAGAAAAAGCATGCCTAAGCCCATCCTGTTTGCCGCCTTGCTAGCCCTGTTTTTCATTCTGCCCCGGGTGGAAGCTCCCGCCCAGCAAGCCCTGAACCTCGATTTTGAAAGCCTGAGCGCCGAAGGGCCCGCCCGGCCCTGGGGCTGGGCTGTTTTCATGCGGCCGGAGGGCGCTTCTGCAAGCCTCGACAGCACGGAAACCTACGAGGGCAGGTACAGCCTGCGCTTTGCCTGCGCCGGGGAAAGCGAGCAGAGCATGGGATACTGGATATCGCCCTACGAACTGGCCGGGCGGCGGCTCAGCCTCAGAGGGTGGGTGAAAACGGAGAATGCAAGCGGCGCCGCCTGGGTGAGCCTGTCCGCCTACGGTGAAAACGGGCTGATCAGAGAGGTGAAGAGCGCTGAATTCCAGGGTTCTACGGCATGGAAAGCCTTTGAGCTCGATTTTTCCGAAAGCGCCCCGGCACATTCCTACTTCATCATCCTGAGCATGAAGGGCAGCGGCGACGCCTGGTTCGACGCCTTTCGCCTGTCAATAGACGGCGTGGAAAAAAGGGCCGTAGAGGCCGCCGAAAGCTTCAGCGCCGAACAAATGGAGTGGTTGCGGGCCAACAGTGCGCCCGTTGAAAGCCTCCGCCCGGCGGCGGCCGGCAAGGAGGAAAGCTTTTCCGGGCTGGAGTCCTTCCGGAAAGCCGTAGGGGACGCGGGCATCATCGCCCTCGGCGAATGCACCCATGGGACGAGTGAGTTTTTTCAGCTCAAACACCGCCTGCTCCAGTATGCCGTAAAGGAACTGAATGTGCGGGTGTTCGCCATCGAGGCCAACCAGGTGGAAGTGGAAAGGATCAACCACTACGTGTGCGGGGGTGAAGGGGCGGCGGAGGAGGTGATCAAGGCGATGTTTCGGGTATGGAACACGGAGGAGATGCTGGAGCTCATCAGGTGGCTGCGGGCCTACAACCAGGAGCATCCGGAGGATAAAGTGGAATTCGCAGGTTTCGACCTGCAGGACCCCAGCCTGCCGATGGACAGCCTGTCCCATTTCCTCCGCGCCTGGGAACCCACCCTGCGCCCGATCGTGGACAGCCTTCAGGGGCCTTACCGCGAAGCCTGGCGGGCACAGTATTACCCCCAGGCGCCCGACAGCGTCCGGGCGGCATGGAAAACCAATTCGGAACGCGTATGGGCTGTGGTGTCCGAACGCGAAGCAGCCTGGAACGGGCAGGCCCACACAGAGGCCGGCAAGAAACGGGTGGCCCGGGCGGTGCAAAACGCCCGCCTCGCCTTGCAGGCCGCCGACATCGCATATAATCAGAATGTGAGCCGGCGCGACACCTTCATGGCCGAGAACATCCGCTGGATACAATCCCAGTGCAAACCCGGGCGGCGCATACTCGTCTGGGCCCACGATTCCCACATCGCCCGCGGCGATGCGCCCGATTACCGCCACAACTACTTCAACGGCAGCGGCATGGGCCGATACCTTTCCGCTTTCTACGGCGAGGGCTACCGGGCCTTCGGATTTTCCACCTATTCGGGGCAGTACAGCGCCACGGTCAGTTATTACAACCACACCGTCGTGCCCGTCAACGCCACCCCCGCCCCGCGCGGCAGTTTCGACGAGGCCCTGCACCGGCTGGCAGAAGAAAGCGGAGCCAATGCCTGGTTCCTCGGCCTGCGCCCCGCCCTGGCCATGGAAGGCAATGGCTGGCTGCTGCAGCCCCGGCCGGTGCGATTTGTAGGGTATGCCGCAGCCGATTTCGACTACGGCGCAGTGATGTCAGTACCCTTTCAGTTCGACGGCCTGTTTTTTGTGGATCGGAGCAGCCCGTCGAAGGTGCTGCGGTGAAGCGGCTTTATTCTGCCGGCAAATACAATTTCATAGCCCCTTTCCCGAACAGGACATCGTCCAGGTGTCCCATCTGTTTTTTGTCGGCCGTCATTAAACAATAGTCCGTGGCGAATCAGGCAGCGATGCTGCCGAGTTTTCTGAAGCGCTCGCGGATATAATTAATTTTTGTCATCTGTGAGACGGTGCCAAACGTTGCAATAAATAGGCTCAGCAGTAAATCGTTGGCATATTGGGTTTTGATGTCGGCCATGGAGAAAGCTCCCCGCTCGTGTGCAGGCTTGTGCAAGTGGTGTGCCACTTTGGCCAGCGACACCGCCGTTAGGGCGGTATTGAGATGGAAATGAA
>CAUJDW010000093.1 GCA_963169455.1 Bacteroidota bacterium
GTAGTCCTCAAATTTATTTGAGGAGATCTTAACTGAGGCATGTAGTCCTCAAATTTATTTGAGGAGATTTTAACTGAGGCATGTAGTCCTCAAATTTATTTGAGGAGATTTTAACAGCGCTAGGGGTGCAGTTGTGCTTTGTCCCCTTTTGTTTCCCGCAACGCCTGCCAGATAGGCACGTTTCCCGGGCGGCGCGTCCGCTGCCGGCCAGTTTGGCATATAGCAAGCATAATGGAGTTAGGCTGCTTTTGGAGAGTTGCGCCCACTACATTGCTCAAGGGCTGCAAACTGAATATCGGCCGTTGTTGCGCCGTTGCGAGAGATGAATAGGGTGTATTTCCCGGGGACAAATCGCAACTGCGCCTCAGCGCAAATAAATTTGCGCGTTACAGTTTGAAGAGAACAGCGCAAATAAATTTGCGCGTTACAGTTTGAGGAGATTTTAACAGCGCAAATAAATTTGCGCGTTACGGGCAGCTCAAAAACAATCATTATTTTTACGCCGGCCTGAACCCCCTTCAAATACCAGACTATCATGCCCAAACTTCCCGAAAAAAAAAGGCAGGTGCGCATCCTCTTCATCGGCAACAGCTACACCCACACCCACGACATGCCGGCCATCCTGCAGAAGTTGGCCGAAGCGGGCGGACAGAGCCTCTCCTTCGAGATGCGCGCTCCCGGAGGCTGGTCGCTGGAACAGCATTACCAGGACAAGGAAACCCGGGCCATCATCAAAAAGGGCGGCTGGGACTATATCGTGCTGCAGGACCAGAGCCAGCGCGCCGCCATGCCCATCCGAAGGGTGCGGCGCCAGTTCTACCGCTACGTCCGCCGCTTCAACCGCTTCATCTGGTGGCACCTGTCGCCCAAACCGCGCATCCTGCTTTACCTCACCTGGGGACGCAAAGATGGCGACGCCGACAACCGCAGCTATTTCCCCCCGGTGGGCACTTTCGAAGGCATGACGGCCATGCTAAAGGAACGCTACCAAACCATGGC
The DNA here is from genome assembly GCA_963169455.1 of Bacteroidota bacterium. Lineage (GTDB taxonomy): Bacteria > Bacteroidota > Bacteroidia > Chitinophagales > Saprospiraceae > JACJYE01. The sequence goes on from CAUJDW010000093.1 coordinate 1,000, forward strand.
CCGGCGCATCGGCGCCTCCGTATCCCCCGTGGGCCCGGCCTGGGCCTACGTGCGCAATAACCACCCGGAAATCGAACTTTACCAGGAAGACGGCCACCACCCCAGCCCCGAAGGCTCCTACCTGGCCGCCTGCTGCTTCTACTTCGCCATCTTCAAAAAAAGCCCCGCCGGCCTGGCTTTCGATTTCACCCTGAAGCCGGAAGTGGCAGAGAAGCTGCGGGAGGCTGCAGGGATGGCCGGAATGATGGAATGATATGCGCATCCTGCCGGGAAGCGGGGTTCAGTCGTCAGACGGCTCAAAGTCGTCAGACGACTTTCCATTACCGGCCATTTCGCAGCTATATCGTGGGCATGGCAGGACAGGATATCTCAACCGTTCATAATCCGGCTGGCGGCTTGTTTTAAATGCAATTGCCCTGGCGGATGCGGAGCAGCTTCACCATTTAAGTTTTTACCTTAGCACCAAAAAACATGAAGCCATATTTCCTGCTTCTTTGCGCCATCTCCCTCACTTTCCATCTGCCCGCCCAATCCGATCCGGTGAAAGCGCTGAAAGAGCAGGCCAGGGCGGACAGCCGCAGCCTGGAAGCAATAGGCAGCCCGATGGCGGCCGTACAAAAGGCGCTCGATGAAGATTACTCCTACCTCGATGCCCTGTACAAACACCTGCATGCCCATCCGGAGTTATCCTTCCACGAAGTGGAAACGGCCAGGCGGATGGCGGCGGAACTGCGCCGGGCCGGCTTCGAGGTGACGGAAGGCGTGGGCGGCCATGGGGTTGTTGGGGTTTTGAAAAACGGAGCAGGCCCCACCCTGCTGATCCGCGCCGACATAGACGCCTTGCCCGTGGTGGAAGAGTCCGGCCTGCCCTACTCCAGCACCGCAACCACAACCGACGAGCAGGGGAATACCGTCGGCATTATGCACGCCTGTGGCCACGACCTCCACATGGCCGTCTGGGTTGGAACAGCCCGTCGGCTGGCCGCACTGAAGAGCCAATGGTCCGGCACGCTGCTGCTCATCGCCCAGCCTGCCGAAGAGCGCGGCAGCGGAGCCAGGGCCATGCTCGACGATGGCCTGTACGGGCGCTTCCCCCTGCCTGACTTCGGGTTGGCGCTCCACGCCTCCCCTACCCTGCCGGCAGGCAAAATCGGCATCTGCACCGGCTACAGCATGGCCAACGTTGATATGATGGACATTACCGTTTACGGAGAAGGCGGCCATGGCGCCTACCCCCACACCGCCAAAGACCCGGTCGTCCTCGCCGCCCGCATCATCACGGCCCTGCAAACCATCGTCAGCCGCGAAATATCCCCCCTGGAGCCGGCAGTGGTGACGGTGGGCTCCATCCACGGAGGGTCCAAAGGCAATGTGATCCCAGATGAAGTGAAAATGGAACTGACCATGCGCTCTTATTCCGACGAGGTGCGCCAGGCCATCATCGACAAGATCGGGCGCATCTGCCGGGGCGAAGCGATAGCCGCCGGGCTGCCGGAAGAAAAGTACCCGAAACTGATGCTACGCCCGGAATTCACGCCGTCGGTTTTCAACGACCCCTCCCTGGCGGCCCGCCTGCAGCCGGCCTTTGCACAGATGCTTGGGCCAGACAATGTGGAAGACGTCCCCCCCAGCATGGCCGGCGAGGACTTCTCCCGCTACGGCCGCACGGAACACCGGATTCCCATCTTGCTGTTCTGGCTGGGAGCCGTCGACCCCGTTTTGTATGAATCTGCTCAAAAGGCCGGGGCCAGCCTGCCCGCCCTGCACAGCTCCCGCTTCGCTCCCCTGCCCGAACCTTCTATCAAAACCGGCGTGCTGGCCATGGCGGCAGCTGCGCTGAAACTGCTGGGAAAGGAAAATCAGGATTGAGGAAAAGATGGACTACCAAAGCATTCTCGAAGACATCGCCCATGCCGTGCAGCCGGAGTTCGGAAAAGGAAGGGTAGCGGATTATATTCCAGCCCTGGCTCGGGTGTCGCCCGCCAAATTCGGCATGGCCATCGAAACCCTGCACGGGGAATCCTTCCTCTGGGGAGATGCCGAAGAGCCCTTCTCCATTCAAAGCATCTCCAAGGTGTTCACCCTGACCATGGCCTTCGCCCTGGAACGCGAAGGCCTCTGGCAACGGGTGGGGCTGGAGCCATCGGGCAACCCCTTCAATTCGTTGGTACAGCTGGAATATGAAAAGGGCATCCCCCGCAACCCTTTTATCAACGCCGGCGCCCTGGTGGTGGCTGATGTACTGCTGAACCACTACCCCGGCCCCAATACGGCAGTACTGGAATTCGTCCGCAAACTGGCCGGCGCGCCGGAAATACGGTTCGACCTGGAAGTCATGCGCTCCGAGCAGGAAACGGGCTATCGCAATGCCGCCCTTGCTTATTTCATGAAAAGCCTCGGCAATATCCACAACCCCGTGGAAAAGGTGCTGGGCCTGTACTTCCATCAATGCGCCCTGGCCATGTCCTGCCGGCAACTGGCGCGGGCATTCCTGTTCTTCGCAAACCACGGCGCCCTGCCCGCCACCGGCGAGCGCATCCTGGCCCTCAGCCAGTCGAAACGCCTCAACGCCATTATGCTGACCTGCGGCTTCTACGACGAGGCCGGCGAGTTTGCTTTCCGCGTGGGCCTGCCCGGCAAAAGCGGTGTGGGCGGCGGCATCGTCGCCATCATACCCAACGAGCTGGCCATCGCCGTGTGGAGCCCGGAACTGAACGAACACGGCAACTCCCGCGCCGGCATCCTCGCTCTGGAACTGTTCACCACGATGACGGGAATGTCGATTTTTTAGTGGACGAGCAGGCGGCAGGTGAAGGCCTTGCCCTTACCCGTGGCCCAAAGCACATACCAGCCCGGCGGCAGCCCACCGAGGGGCAGAGGCTGAACGCCGGCTTCCAGCATTTGCCGGCTTACCAACCGGCCCTGCATGTTCCACAATTCCAGGCGCGCCGGCTCCGGCAGTTCCACCACGGCCCGGCCATGCGCCGGATTGGGGTAGGCCTTCAGGGGCAAGGCCGGGGGAGCCGGGTCGGCGGCCGTCATGGCGGTGTTGTCGAATTTGACAAAATACAGCGCGTCGTAATCCGGAGAATCGTAGCCGGAAGAGAGCTGCCAGCCGTCGCCGAAATCCAGGCTGTTGTTGAAGGTGCCCGTGGCGTAGATGTACCCCTGCCCGTCAATGGCGATGTTGTGGTTGGTGTGCGACATGGGTTCGCCGGCGTTAGCGGGCAGCTTGCCCCACAGAGCCTGCCCCGTTTCCGAAAGTTTGAACCAGAGGCTCGTGGTGTTGGCGCCGGGAGCCTGCAGGGAATAATTTTCCGAAAGGAATATCTCGTCGCGAAACAATGCGGCCGACAGGTAGGGCTCGCCGGTGGAGGCAACGTCCAGGGCGGCGCCGGTGCAAAAAAAGGCATTGGCCCACAGGCACTGGCCCCCCGGGCTGAAACGGGCCACGCTGCTTTTGAGTATGCCGTCGTCGGGCTGAAAAAACTGCGTGACGAGGCTCCCTCCTATGCGCGCCGGGCCCACGTGGGAAAAGCCCAGGTAAATAAAGCCGGCGGCATCCGTTTTCAGCCCGAAAGGCATGTACAGGCCTTCCTCCGGTTCGATGTTCTGATGCCACAGGCGGTTGCCAGAGGTATCGTACTCCAGCAGCAACCCGCCGGCCGTGCCGCCGTTGTTGTTAAAAACCACCAAACCGTTGTCCAACAACACCCCGCCCGTGCTGTAGGCCAGGGCGATGAGGAGCTTGCCGCCGGGCGCAATGGCCGCCGCAACACCTTCGGCATTGCCGCCGTCGCCGGGCACGGGCGAAGGGAAGCTGCGCAGCCACAATCCTTCGCCATCGGCATCGAGGGCGGCGGCGTAGTAGTTCCTCTCCCGCCCGGTATGGTCTTTCAGGAGCGGCAGCCCGGCTATGTTCATCTCATTGTGGTAACTGCCGGTGAAATACACCCTGCCCTCCGGCCCCACGGCTAGCCCGTTGAGGAAATCGCCTTTTTCAAGGGCGTCGCTGTCGGCGCCCCCATAGGCCCGCGCCCAGGCCAGTTGCCCGCCGGCATCGTATTTGGCAACGAAGACGTCGCGGTGGCCTTCGGCGAAAAGGATCGCAGCCCCCTCGCCCGGCTCGCCCCGCTGTATTGACAGTAGGCCGTATTCGGAGGGAAAAACCTCGCCCCCCACATAGACGTAACCGTCGCGGTAAACCAGCTGCTTCATCACCCCCATGGTGAGCTGCCGCTGCCAGAGCATCTGCCCGTCGGGGCTGAGCTTCATGAGGAATCCCGTCTGCGCGCCGGTATAGGGCAGGCTGGCTGCCTGTCCATCCAGCAGCAACGCAGCGCGGTGAAAGCCCAGCATGTAAAGGTTGCCCTGCTCGTCGGTATCCATGGCGGCCACATCGATGTTTTTTCCAAAAGATACAATGGGCTCGGATACGGAAAAACGGTGGGCGAAAAGGGTGGCGGGCTGGGCAATTACCTGGCTGAAAAGGGCCAGGCAACAGAAAAGCAGTAGTTGTCGCATGAGATCGTGTTTTTGGAATTGCGGCGGAAAGATACGGATTATGATGGAGACTGGGAGACTGGGTGACTGGGTGACTGGGAGAGGGGGTGGCTGAGCCTGATTTTGCAACAGTTCAGCCACTCCGTGGCTTGTCCGTTTTCCGGTGTTGGCCAGGCGTAATCACGGGGTGGCTCGGCATGGTTTTGCTATAGTTCAGCCACCAGGTGACCTATCCGTTTTCCGGTGTTGGCCAGGCATAGTCACGGGGTGGCTCAGCATGGTTTTGCTATAGTTCAGCTACCAGGTGACCTATCCGTTTTCCGGTGTTGGCCAGGCGTAGTCACGGGGTGGCTCAGCATGGTTTTGCTATAGTTCAGCCACCCCGTGACTCATCCTCGGACAGGTGCATACGCTACCTGAGAAATTGCTGAAAACGATGCCTTTTTACCGGAACAAGATACCCAGGTGGGCCGCCAGGAAGCGGCTTTTGGCTTCGTCCCTCGGGTCGTGGTAATCCAGGCCGGCGCTGAGGTACAACTCGGAGTTGATTTGCGTCATGCAGCCGATGCCGGCATTCCAGCCGTAGGTATCGGTATTGCTCTTATCGCGGTAAACGCCCGGGCCGGCCTGCAGGTAGGGCTTCATGTTGAAAGGCCGCGGCAGGATAACCTGGGCGTTGAGGTTGGCGTGCCAGAAGCGCGGGTGCGCCAGGCCGGTATTGATCTCGGCCGTGAACTGGCTGATGCCCAGCATCAGCTTCAGGTTCAGGTTGTCCTTCAGGCGGTACGTCAGGTCGGCATGGGCGTGGATGTTGGCGTCGGACACCTCATCGAGGGCGTCCAGCGGGTGGGCGGAGCCGGCATGGGCGCTGATCCACAACCTGCGCCCCGAGCTGGCGGCGCCGATCCTGTTGTCGGGGTCCAGCCCGTCGATGATGCCGTCGTTGTCGGAATCGGTGTCACGGTGGTCGTCGATGCCGTCCTTGTCGGTATCCCGCGTGCCTTCCACTGAATCGGGCACGTCATCGCCGTCGCTGTCGCTGTCCTGGAAGGACGGCAGCCCATCGCCATCGGGGTCATCATAACCGTCCAGGCTGTTGGGGATGCCGTCGCCGTCGCAATCATCCGTATTGCAGGGCGGCGTTCCGTCGCCTGTCAGGATAAAGGCTGTGGTGGTGGTGCGGCTGAAAGGCTCCACGCTGATGGGCAGGGTCTCCGGCCCGCTGAAGATGGGCTCGCCCGGCATCAGGGTGGCCCCGGCGGAGACGTCGCAACGCACCTCCACCTCGTAAACGCCATTGGAGGTAAACTGATTGAAGTTAGCCGAAACGGCGCGGGTGTAGGGGTCGGTGGAAAAAGTCAGGGGCGCGAAAGAGCCGTCGGGGCGTTTTACCCTGCCGGAATAAGCCACCCCGCCCTCCAGGGCTGCTCCATAGGTAGCCTTGGCGGAGATCACCACTTCCCCTGCCGGGTTGGCAATGCGCGGGCGGGCGTCGATCATCAGGTCGGGCAGGGGGTTCTCAGCATGGGCAGCCACGTAGGTGGACTGCGGCAGGCCGTTGCCCGAAGACATAGCAAGCACCCAGCGCCCGGCGCTCGGGTTGTCGAGGCGGATCAGGATGTAATAAGGGTCTGTCGAAAGCACATCCTTGTCATTCCGGGTAAACTCTTCGCCATTGGGCCCGCGCAGGCTGAAGTCGGGCTGCCAGGTATTCACCCGGCTGTGGCGGGTGGAGAGGATGACGTCCAGGCGGCCGGAGAAGGGCTCCACATCAAAACCCACCGTATCCACCAGCGGCAGGGTTCCCTGCTGCGGGGCGTTGAAAAGGATCACATCGTCATTGTCCGTTTTGCGGCCCCGGACTGCCATGGGCGTGCGGGGCAGGTTCAGGCTTTCCCCGCGGGAGCGGGCGGCCAGTTCGAAGTAAATGGCCGGCAGTTCATCGCCGACGGGCGCGTCGAGCATCACCGCGCCGGTAGAGGAGGCGATATCCGCCAGCAGGCTGCGGTCGGCGGCGTCGCCGACGGGGATGGTGAAAATGCGGACGCCCATGCTGCGCAGGATTTGAGCGGCGGTTTCGGGGTCGGCGCCGCTGTTGTTCTGCCCGTCAGAGAGCAGGAAAGCCGTGCGGGTGCGCCCGGCTGCCTCTACCGCCTGAAAGGGGAAAATAGCGGCATTGAGGGCGGTGCCGATGGCCGTCATGCCCCCCAGGGTAAGATTGTCCACCTGGGTTTTGAAGGGGTCGCGATCGGCCAGCGGCAGGTCGGCCAGGTTGCGCACCAGGGCGGGGTTGTGGTCAAAAGACACCAGCCCCATCTGCGGCAGCGGCATGCCGTTGCCGGCGCGCAGGTCGATCAGGGCGCGGGCGGCGGCCTTGGCAAAGTCAAGCCGAGTCTGGCTGTTGGGGTCGCTGCCGTTGATGCGGCTGCCCATGCTGCCCGAGCGGTCGATAAAGAGCATGACCTGGTCGCTGCCCACGATATCCTCTATGATGGTGGGCGCGCCGCAATTGGCAGGCGGGTTGGCGTTGGGCAATCCGGCTGGCGGTGTGATCTGCGCCGGATAATTCTGGTCGAGGATCTCCCAGGCCGAGCGGCCATTGTGCATCAGGCTGTGCTGGGTCGCTTCGAAGCGGTTCGTCGCCGAGTTCCAGTTGAGGTTGCAGTCGGCAGCGGCGCAGACGCCCATGCCTGCGCAGGTTTCAACCGTAGGGCAGCCCGTGTTGTCGCCCCGCAGGGGGTCGTGGTTGCCCGCCACGCAGAATTCCGACTGCCCGCCCGACTGCATCATCAGGTTATCGCCGGCAGCGTCGAAGCAGGGGCCGATGCCACAGGGGCCGCCCCAGCGGCATTGTTCGTTGTACTCATCGCCCAGCCCGAAAGCCAGGTGCGCCAGCTCGTGCGCTATGGTGCCGCCGGTGATGCCACCCTGAAAGAGGGTGATGTGGTGCCCCAGAGTGCCGAAGCTGGACCCGTTGAGGAAAAAGGACACCCCCGAGCGGCCGCCTTCGGCATAGACCCAGATATCGGCCTGGTCTTCCTGGGCCCCTCCGGCCGTCAGGCGGATCGTGCCGAAGCGTAGCTGCCCGTCGGTGGCGTCGCAGATGATGTCGTTGGCCTGCTGCAACATTGCCCGCATATTCGCGATGTCGGCCGCAGTTGGCGGGTAGCGGAAGTTCACGCTGAAGTCCATAGTGCCGTCGGCATTGATCCGGCCGGTTCCGGCTTGCAAGGGCAGGGCCCCGCTCAGCAGGGCCGCAAGAAACAGGATAAAAAACACTGCTCGTTTCATTGCTTTGGTTTTTTGGTAAAAAATCTGCCGCGCCGAGCCTGAGAGTATGTTTGGAGGCCGGATTTGAAAGCGAAAAGTGTCAATTTTTCGGTGAGACAAGGCGCTTTTCGAAGGGCGTACCCTGAGGGACGGCCAAGAAAAGCAACGCAGTATCACCGAAAAAGTGGCCTATTTTAGCTCAAAGGCTGGCCTCCAAACATGCTCTGAAGTCGGCGCTGTTTATTGGTGGGGGGAAATGGGCTTTCGTTACGGGATGGGGCAAGGTTTTTTTTCTAGCGATGGCATCGCTTAAGGGATGCCATCGCTAGAAGCGCGCCCCCACCCCCACCCACACGCTCCTTCCCGGCCCGTCGATGCCGGAGCCGTGGAAGCGGTAGGCTTCGTCCAGCAGGTTTTGCAGGCCGGCGTGGAGGTGGAAGCGGCGGAAGCGATAGCCGCCCCGGAGGTTCACCACCTCCCAGGCCGGCGTGCCGCCGGGATTGATGCGGTGGTCGGAGAGGTCGCCGGGGGCGAGGCGGCCCTGCCGGCCGGCGAAGAGCAGCTCGGCCTGGCCGAACCAGCCCCTGTTTTGTTCGTATGTCAGCGCCAGCCGCCCGAACTTCGGGGGGATGCGGCGCATGGGGGTATCGGCGCTGGTGTTGTGCCCGAAGGTGGAGGTAAAGTTGACGGCCGCCGACAGGCCTTCCGACAGGCGGTATATCAGCTCCAGCTCGTAGCCCTCGATGAAGGATTCTTCGATGTTTTCCTTTTTATAGACGTCCTCCCCGTTATAGGTGGGCTGCCCCTGATAGCTGGCCGGCACGCGGGCGATGAGGTTGGACAGCCAGGCCCGGTAGAGGGCCAGCCCGCCGGCCAGCCGCCCGCTTGTGAGCTTGTAACCTGCCTCTGCCGTCAGGCTCCGCTCCGGCGACAAGCCCTGGCTGGGGACTTCGATACCGAAATCGAAGGAGCCGAAACTGCTCAGGTCGTTGATGTTCGGGCTGCGGAAGCCGGTGTTCAGGGAAGCTGAAATGGCGTGCCTGTCGTTGAGGCGGTAGGTGGCGGCGGCATTGCCCACCAGGGCGGAAGGGCTGATGCGGGTGTCGCCGAAAGTGGGGTCTTCAATCGCAATGCGGAAGGCATTGTAGCGCAGGCCCAGCCGGAGGCTGAGCTGCTCCCAGGCGATGGTATGGGCCGTAAAGGCGGCGGCGCTGGCCTGCCGGGCGCCGTCGGGGTACAGCCCGCGCAGCATGCTTGCCGCTCCGCTTTCCTGGTCCACATCGCGGGCCTGGCTGCCCACCTTGTCGGCGTAAAATTCGAGCCCGGAGATGGCGGACCAGCGGGCGCCGAAGCGGGAATGCACTTCCACCGACAGCCCCAGCACGCGCACATCGTCCTCTTCTTCGCGCTTCAGCTTGCTGCCGGTTTTCTGCGACTGCCGCCCTTCCAGCGATTGCTGCGCGGAGGCGGTTATCTGAAACTGCTGCATCCAGGGGCTGCCGCCCTGCAGTTGCAGGCGCGCATAGCCCAGCTGCAGGTTCTGGGGGCTGAACTGTGACAACTGAAAGCCGCGCTGCGCCACCTGGTCGTAGCGGCCCACACCGGCCTGGAACAGCCCGTTGTAGGCCAGGGTGAGCAGGGCGCGCCGCCCCACCTTTGCCAGGGCCTTGAAGCCGGCGGCCATCTCGCGGTAGGCGGAAGGGGCCTGAAGGCCCAGGCTCCCGCCCGCGTACATGTCGCCGAAGTTGCGGTAGCTGAAACCCGCCCGCATGGCCTGCTTCTCGCCGGAGAGCTCCAGGGCGGCGCGCCCGCTCTGCTCCATATCGCGGCTCACCCAGCGGGCCAGCGCTTCGGGGCGCCAGCGCCAGCCGCCCGGCGAGAAGGCCGGGTTCTTCGTCAGCACCTGTATGGCGCCGCCCAGGGCGTCGCTGCCGTGCAGCACCGACCCGCCGCCACGCTGCACTTCCACCTGCTCCACATTCAGCACATCGATGGTGTTGAAGTACTGGTTGGGGCCGTAGCGGTAAGTGGAATTGTTAAGCCTGATGCCGTCCAGTAACAGCAGCACCTGGTTGCCGGTGAGGCCCCGCACGAAGGGGGAGCCGCCGCCGTGGTTGGTCTTCTGCATCCACACGCCTGCCGTGCCCATGAGGGCCTCGGGCATGGCGCGCGCGCCGCTGCGCGCTATCTCCGATGCCGTCAGGACCGAAATGGCTTCCGGCGCTAGGAACTGGTGCTCGGGGCTCCGGCGGGCCGTCACAACCACCGCGGCGTTCAACAACTGCGCGGCGGGCCGGAGCTCCAGAACGCCGATATCGGCAACCGCCCCTTCCTTAACTTCCACCTCCCGCCACAGGGCTTCATAGCCGATGTGGGAAAAAATGAGGCGATAGCGGCCGGGTGCAGATAGCAGAAGGGAAAAACGGCCCTCCACATCGCTCGCCGCTCCGGCCAGCGCGCCTTCCGGCACGATATTCACCCCAGGCATGGGCTCCAGGCTGCCTCCATCGACAACGCGGCCGGTAATGGACTGGGCCCGGGCATGAATGCCCAAAGGCAGCAGGAAAATGAGGGTGAGGATTGAAATCTTCATGCTTCGTTTTTGGAACGTGGGCCTAAAGCCCCGCAAACCCGGCTGTTTTTATCCCGCTTGAGGGCCTATGCCCGTGTTCCGGGCTACTCCCAATTCTCCTGAATGTACTCCACATCGTCCATGGCCGGCCCCTGCTGCAGGCTTTGCCAGTCGAAAGCCTCGTGCAGGGGGCCATAGGCTTTTTCCGGGTCGAACAGGCGGGGGTCGGGGGTTATGGCCTGATAGGGGGTGAAATCGGGAGTTGCCGAAAACAGAGCCCCCATGTCGGTGGCGCCGGCGTCGTACTGGTTCAAATAGGGGATGCCCAGGATGTGCCAGAAAGTTTTGAAAATGCTGCCGAAGCTGTAATGGGTAGTGGCCACCTGCCCCTTGTTGGCGTATGGGGAGATCACCATCAGCAGGCTGCGGTGGGCGTCAATGTGGTCGACGCCGCCCTGGGCGTCGTCTTCGGTGACGACGATAGCCATGCTCTTCCAGTAGGGCGTCCGGGAGAGGAATTCTACGATGCGCCCCAGGGCCAGGTCGTTATCGGCCATATAACTTTCCCGGAAGGGGAAACCTGCTTCGGGCCGCTCGCCGGCGCCGTGGTCGTTGCTGATGATGATGGTTACCATCGGCGGCATGGTGTCCTTGCCGGACAGCCACTTCTCCTTGAATTCCTGCTCGAACTGATCGACGCGGTACTGGTCGGGAATGGCCATGTTGTAGGTTGGGAAGCGCTTTGAACTGTTCTCGTACAGGGCCTGGGTGACCGGGTAATTGATGGCGTAGCCATAGCCCTTATAAGCCAGATCATCGGAAAGGTGGGGGGCGAACATGAGCCCGCAGCCGAAGTTGTAAAAGCCGACTTTGTGGCGGGCCAGATGGTCCCACAGCGAGCCGGCCTCGTTGTAGTCTTCCGGGTAGATGGCGCCGGAGGCGCCTTCGAAGGCCAGGTTCCCGGGCGCTTTGGAATCCCAGCGCATGCTGCGGTTGCCGCCGTAGGCCGCCGCGACGCTGCTCTCGACCCATTCGTTGGGATAGGTGCAGGCCAGCCAGCGGTGCCCGTCGGCAGAGACGTCGGAATCGACGTAGAAGTTGTCGGCCATGGCGAAACGCTCCGCCATAGCCAGGTGGTTGGGCATGACTGTCACGCTGTCGAGCGACCTGGCGCCCGCCTGGTTGCGGAAGGATGCGTGGTAGCCGTAGCGAGCCAGGGCGGCCTCTCCCCTGCCCTTTTGCAACTGGCCGAAGACCTCGTCGTAGGTGCGGTTTTCTTTGGAAATGAAAACGATGTGGCGGATGGGGCTCTGCCGCTCGCCGGGATAAACGGGGATGGGATGCCCGGCGGGGCGGCGGGCAGCGGCGGCGGCCGCATTTTCAAAGGCGAAATTGTTGTCCAGCACCTTTTGCGTCAGTTTTTTCAGCTCTTTGTCGGTGGGAACGTCCATCACGCAAACGCTGCCTTTCATCAGGCCTCCGATGTAGCTGCCTTCCGGGCCGGGCTCGAAAGTGGAGCCGCCGTTGGGGCCGCTGCCGAATCCCTTGGCATTGGCCACCACCAGCTTTTTGCCGTCGGGCGTAACTTTGAGTTTGGAAGGAAACCAGCCGGCAGGGATGTGGCCCTTAACTTCCAGGCTGCCTACATCGATCACCGCCACAGCATTGATGCCGGCTTCGGCCACATACAGCCGCCTGCCGTCGGGCGAGAGGGCCAAGCCGAATGGGATGACGCCCCGCAGATTGCCCAGCCTGCCGTCGGGCCGCAGCCAGATGGTGTGCGCCACCGTATCGGTTTCGGTGCTGATTACCGAAATGCAGTCGTTGTTGCCGTTGCTGACGAAGACGTACTTGTCGGTAGCCACCACGGAATTGGGGCTTGCGCCGCCCACCGCGGGAATGTCCTCTATCTTTTCACCGACCAGGATGCCGGTCTTGACTTTGGCCGCCACCTTGTTCTGCTCCAGGTCCACTGCCCATACCGAGAAGGATTCGGGCCCATTCGGATCACCCAGCCCCGGCACGCTGAAGCTGTCCGTCCGGATGCCCCGGATGGATTCCTCCGACAGATAGGCGAAGGGGGGGAAATCCAGGGCGGTGGCTTCGGGCTTTTGTTTGTCGAAAGAAGGGAGCCAACTGTATTCGTACATGCCCACATTGGCCACATAGGCCGTCTTTTCATCGGGCGAAAGGGTGATGCCGAAGGGGTAGCGCCCTACCGGCACGTTGGCCAGGAGCTTCTTCTGTTCCGCATCCACCACGATCATGCGGAAGTTGATCTGGTCAACGGCGTACAGCCGCCGGCCGTCCCGGCTCAGCACCATGTCGCCGATGTACCCGTGGGTGAAATCGACGGTGTCGTTTTTCTGGCTGCAGGAAATAGAGTCCAGCTTCGCGCCGTCGGCCAGGCGGAAGCGGTAGATGCAGTTCTCCTGCCCGCCGGCGACGTAAACCACCTGGTTGTCGGGGGACACGGCCAGCCCCATGAACACGGCGCCGAGCACGCCCTTATCGGTGCGGGCGCCTTCCGGGATTTGCTGCACCTGCGGATTGCCTGACTGCAGGCCACGGATGATGGATATGGATAAGGGGCTGGTGCCCGAATTGGCGGTAATGGCGGCGTCGCCGTCCGGGCTCAGCACCAGCCCGAAGGGATGGGGCGCCACCATGATGGTTTGCCCGTAAGGCGTGATCAGGCGGCCATTGGGCAGCACCGTCTCTCCCGCCCTGTCGATCTGCGTGAGGCGCTCGCCGGCAGGGGCGTTTACAAGCCAGGGGCCTTCGGGTTTGGGGGCGCAGCGAAAGAGGAACAGGGCCGAAACGGCCAGGAGGAGGAGCTGGTTTTTCATGTTTTTTGTTGTTTACAGGGGCCGCAGGCCCGCGTTCCAATATCCGCAATTTATCTTAAAACCGCCAATCTCATAACGTTTTCCCCCCTCGCCCCCACCCTCAGCAGGTAAAGGCCCGGCGGCAAGGCGGCAGTGGATATTTCCAGCCGATCGGCTCCCACCGGCTCGTATAACTTCAGCAGCCGGCCCGATACATCGCAAAGGGCAACCCTTTTCAGAGGCACACCAGAGGACTGTACAACCACCCGGCTGTCTGCGGGATTGGGGTACAGCACCAGGCCTGATCCCTCCCCCGCTTCCCCGGCAGAGGATACGATGCCTACGGTAAAAAAGGCCCGCTCGCCCGGCTCGAAGTACTGGTCGTCGAGGAAGTAGTTGGCGAAGTAATGGCCGTCGGTGAGGTTGCTGAAATAGGCCGTGCCCTCGCCGCTGTCCACATACGTCCATTGGGTGGAGGCCTGCTGCCCGGGGGTGTCCCCGATGCGGTACACCCCGATCCAGTCGAGGCTGTTGCCGGGGCCGTTCTCAAAATGGACATCCACCTGCTGCCCGGCGCCGTAATCGGGCTGGCCGGTGGACACCAGGGGGATCGCCCCGATATACAACTCAACGCGCTCCGCAATCTCGGTATAACCGTCCAGCTCGAAAAAGGCGACGAAATATTCGCCCGGGGTGGACATGTTGAAAGTAACCGTCCCTTCCGGGCCGCTGACGTATGCCCAGTCGGTGCTCGCAACCTGGCCCGGCGCCTGGCCTTTCCGGTAAATGCCGATCCAGTCGGTTGGATTGCCCGGCCCGTTGACGTAGGACACTACGATGTCCTCGCCGGGCTCATAGGCGCTTTTTTCCGTCGAGATCGCGGGCGGGCCATCCGTGCTGTTGATGACTTCAAAGAAAACTGCTTCCGACCAGGGCGACCACTGCAGGTTCCGGTCGCGGTGGCGCACCCGCGCAAAGTGGGGGCCGTTTACCAGGCGGTTGGCGCCTATCGTCAGTTCGAAGAGGTTCAGCCCGGCATGGATGTCCACGGGGGCATAATCCGGCGGCCCGGTTGTGCCATAGAGGTTTTCGTAGTCTCTGATCCTGTCGTACTCCAGCTCCTCAAATGCGGAGTCGGCGGCGACCTGGAAGTGTATGCTGTTGAACAACTCGCCGCCGGCGGTGGCGTAAGGCGAACTGTGTAGCGCCAGCGGCAACTCCACCGGCTGCGGGAAGGCGTCGAGCAGTTGGGGCTGCTCCGGAGCGGGCGGGCCGAAACGGCGGTGGAAGACATCGATCAGTTCGTTGTCGAAAACCATGCCCAGGCGGGGGCTGCCGATGGCGTAGGTTTCCACCGTCATTTCCTGTTGCTCCAGGTTGATGTCCACGATCTGGTACGCCCAGTAATCGATGGTTTTCTGCACATCGTCGAAGTCCAGTTCGGTGCTCTGCCCCCAGTACTGGTCCCAGGCCGTGCCGCCGGAGATGATGTGGTACATGGGGAAGTGGCGCAACTGGCCGCGGGCGTAGAGATGGTGATGCCCGCCGGTGTGCATCACGGCTTTGGGAGTTTCGGCGAGCTTGGGGATGGCGTTGTCGCGTATCCAGGGCGAAATATCCCCCACGTATTGTTCCGCCTGTATGGGGCGGTGCCCGAAGCTGAATATCCAGTCCACGGAATCGTCCGCTTTGGCGGCGTCCACCACGCTGTTCAGCCAGGACAACTGCTGCGGGCCGGGATGCTCGCTGCTGAGCATCACGAACAGCACATTGGCGAGCTGAAAGGCGTAGTAGTCTTCCGTGCCGGAACTGATACCGTTATAGCTCAGGCCGTCGTAGAAGAAATGGCCGTAGTAGGCCTCCAGCCCCAGGCTGCCGTAGGTTTCGTGGTTGCCCACGATGGTCATGATGGGCAGGTTGGGAGAGACTTCCGCCGATTTGGCGAAGTGCAGGAACTCGTAGTGCTCAAGTGTCCCCACGTCCACCTGGTCGCCGGCATTAGCCAGCAGGCGGATATGGTCCTCGATGGGAGCGCCGTATTTTTCCTCTGCTTTGGCCTTGGCCGCCGCCACCAGCCGCTCGTAGCGGCCGGTATCGAGTATTTGGTTGTCACCCAGGATCAGGAAGCGGAAATGGCCGGTATCCGTACCGGGCAGGGGCTGCGTGCGAAAGCGGTGCACTTCCGACTGCAGGCTGCCGGTGCGAACCTGATAGTAATAGGGCGTATCGGGCAACAGCCCGGCAAGCTGCGCGCGGTGGTAAAAATAGTTGCCCGGATACCCCACATCGCTGAACACCTCGCAACTGCCGGTGACGGTGAAGCTGAGGTTGTCGGGCGAAAGCCCGTACTCCACGATCGTCTCCGGGTTGGAACTGGTCTTCCAGCTCACCCAGATGGATTCATGGGTGGGGGTTTGGAGGTAGGGGCGGATATCCTGGGCCTGAGTGCTTAGCGCAAAAAAATTCAGGATCAGAAGTGGAAGGCTGATTTTGAAATACATTCGCGTTATTTTCTGTTTGTTTCCGATTTTGAATGCAAAATGTAAAAGGAGCCGGCAGGCAGTCTTTAGCTCCCGCACAAGCCCCTTTTACATTTTACATTTTACATTTTTCACTCTTCCACCAGCAGCCACATCACTGCATTGACGTTGTCGTTTCCGCTGAACTGCCTGTTGATGGCGGCGGAGACATTGTCGAGGTTGTACAGCAGTTCTTCCTGCGGGTACATCCAGCGTTTGGGTATCTGGCCGTTGTTCAGTGTGCCGGGGCCTACTACAAATTCGGGGAAGCCGGTTCTGCGTTGGTTGTAGAAGGGCTCCCAGCCGGAGTTGAAGAAAAAGGCCAGGTATTTCTGCGTGAGGATCATTTCGACGGCCTTGCCGGCGTCGAAGACGACCTTGGGGTGGTTGAGGTAAGTGGTGATCCGGGCATTGGGCACGCCATAGAACTCCAAGGAAGCGCGGATGCCCTTCTGGTAGAAGCTGTTGGCGTCGGCCGTTATCCAGCCGCGGGCGGCGGCTTCTGCCAGGTTGAACATCAGCTCGGGGTAGCCCACGGCGATGGAGGGTTCTCCGACGGGGTCGCTGTGGTAGCGGGGGTCAACCGGGGAGCCGATGCCCTGGGTGCTGGCCGTGAGGACGTTGTCGGTCAGCTGGGCGCCGCCGTCGAGGCCGCCGTAGGAGCCGAAGTTGAGCTGGTAGCCCGGCTGGCCGTTTTCCACGGCGCGGCGCTCCGGCTCGGCAAAAACGAACAGCCGCGGGTCTTCCCGCTCGCGGAGGAGGTTGGTAAAGGTGGCCTCCATGTAATAGGCCGTCTGCAGGCTGCGGTTATTGTAGTTCGGATAGCGGTTGCCGTCGCGGTCGAAGAACTCCAGCTGAGCCTGGTCGGCCAGGCTGGTGAAGATGGGGTAGGTTGCGGGGTCATTGAAGATGCGGCTGAACTGCCCCTTCACGTCCAGGCGGCTGTTGCCCTCCTTGGCCGAAAGGTCTATCAGTACGCGCAGGCGGAAACTGTTAACCAGCTTCTTCCACTTCTGCAGGTCGCCGCCGTAAACGATGTCCCCGCCGATCTCGCCCTTGTCGTCGCCGAGCAGGCTGTTGGCTTCCTCCAGCTCCTCCAGTATGGCGGCGTAAACGTCTTCCTGCAGGTCGTAAGCCGGGAAGTATGCGGCGCCCGTTTCTCCCGCGAGGGCCCCGGAATAGGGAATATCACCGAAAGTGCGGGTGAGGCCGTGGAAGAAGTAGGCCCGGAAAAACCTGCCGAGGGCAATATAGTTGTCGTTGCCGATGCGCTCGGCCTCTTCAATCATTTTGCTCACCTGCCGCAGGTCGGCATAAGGGCCGAAGCCGGAGCGCTGCCAGCCGTAATACTGCTCATCGGCGATGCCGTCGGTAAAGACCAGGTAACGGGAAGCCAGGGCAGCGCCGTCGGAAATCTCGTTGAAGGCGCTCACCTCGATGCCCGTCAGCAAAAGGCTGGGGTTTACCTCGGTGGCGCGGTTGGGGTCCTGCCCCAGCTCGTCGATGCCGTCGCAGGCCGCGAAAAGCAGGAGAGCAGGCACAAGGAAAAGGATATATTTTTTCATAATGATTTTATTTGGAAGGCGGCGCCGGAGCGCCGGCCTCATGTTGTCAGCGGTTATTAGAATTTCAGGTTTACATTAAAGCCCAGGTTGCGCGATGGCGGTGTCTGCAGGTATTCCTCACCGCCCGTCGGCGTGCCGTAGGGGTCGGGGTCCACGTAGTCGTTCTCCGTCCAGAGGAAAAGGTTGCGGCCGACGAAGGCGATGGAGGCCTCGCTCAGCCCGATGGCGGAAATCCACCGGCGGGGCAACTGGTAAGTCAGCGTCACTTCGCGCAGCTTGACGAAAGAGGCGTCGTAGAGGTTCGACTCTTCCGATGCGCCGTGATAGTAGGAGTTCAGCCAGTTGGACCAGAACACCGGCGTTTCGTTGGGGGCGAATACGCGGGTGTCTTCCACGATGTTGCCGTTCTCATCGTACACGATCTGCCCTTCGGTTACGACCACGCCCTGGCCAACGTAGGACTTGACGCCTTCATTTTCCATATCGCGGTCGGGGGTCACCGAACCGGGGTGAGTACCGCCCCACCACATCTTGCGGATGGTCTGGGAGTAAAAAATGCCGCCCTGCCGGGTATCGACGGAAAGCCCCAGCGTCACTGGCCCCACGGTGAGGAGGCTGTTGACGCCGGCCACCCAGTCGGGGTCCGTATAACCCAGCGTCTGCCGGTTGGGGTCGATCAGGGGCAGCCCGGAGTTGCCGTCAATGATGATCTGCCCGTCGGGCGCGCGCAGGAAAACATCGCCGCGGTAAACATCAGTGCGATCGCCGACGGCCACCCCGTCCAGCTCGGTGATCTCCTCCTCGGAACCGAAGGGGCTGGTGATCTCATCGAGGTAGCGGCGGTAGCGGGCCCAGTTGAAGTTCAGCCCCCAGTTCACCTTGCCGGCGCGGATGGGGGTGGTGTTGAGCACGAACTCGAGGCCGGTGCGGCGGTACACGTTGGCGTTCTGAGAGACCGCCGAGAAGCCGGAAGCCTGGGAAACCGGGAAATTGATGATGTTGTTGTCGTCGATAGTCCGGTAGTAGCTCACATCCAGCCCCAGGCGGTTGTTGAAGAAACGGGCGTCGCCGCCGACTTCCAGGGTGGTGGCCCGGAATGGGTTGATCTGCTGGTTGGCGATGGTCCCGGGATAGAAAACCGAGGCCGTCCCGTCCCAGTTGACCCCGCTTTCGTAGGTGGCCAGGTAATCGTATGCGCCCAGGTCGCCGGCGCCTTCGCTGCCGAGGTCGCCGGACACCTGCGCCCAGGAGGCCCGCAGCTTGAGGAAGGAAACGGCGGAGGGCAGCTCAACCAGCTCCGAAATGACAGTGCTGAGCGATACCGAGGGGTAGAAGTAGGAATTGTTGTCCGGGGGCAGGGAAGAAGACCAGTCGTTGCGGCCCGTAAGCCCCAGATAGACGGCGCGGCTGATGCCGAAGTCGACGGTGGCGAAAAGGCTGTTGACCCGCTTGCGGCCGCGGAAGTTGCCCGTCGTCACGTCATTCATGGAGTTGGACAGGTTGTACAGCCCGGGGATGTTCAGGCCCGAGGTGTTGCCGTACAGGCTGTTCCTGGTGCGGAAACGGGAAGAGCCGCCCACCATGGCATTGATCTCGAAGTTGTCGCCGAAAGACTTGTCGTAGTTCAGGAAGAGGTCATTGGTGACCTGGAAGTCATAGCTGTTGGACACGTAATAATTGCCGTTGACGTCATCGGAGTAGAGGATGTAGCTCTTGGGCGTTTTCAGCTCGTACTCGTCGAGGCGGGCGTCGATGCCGGAACGCACTTTGAGGGAAAGCCCTTCCGCCAGTTCGTAGCCCAGCGCCAGGTAGCCGTAGGTGTTGTCGGCTTTGTAGGGCTGCAGGTTTTCAAAGGCGGCGAAATAGGGGTTGTTGTACCAGGCCAGGTTGTAGTGGCGCTGTTGCAGGCCTTCCTGGCCGGGCATCCAGTAGTTTCTGAGGTCGCGCACGTCCACGTCGGGGCCCGTCCAGAGCAGCAGGTTATAGACGTAGTTCTGGGGGCCATAGCCGCGGCGGGGGTAGTTGTCGGTATACTGCTTATTGTAGGTCAGCGATGCGTCGGCGCGCAGGCGCTGGCCGAAGTTGTAGCCCCCGGCGATGGTGAAAGTCGTGGAATTGAGGTCGGTGTTGGGTTCCTGGCCGTTCTGGTACATGTGGGAAGCGGACAGTCGGAAGTCTCCGGCTTCGTTTTTACCGCTCACGCTGAGGTTGTGGGTGGTGATGACGCCCGTTTCCAGGAAGTTCTTCAGGTTGTCCTTTCCCCGGGGTATCCAGGGGGTGGGAATGCGCTCGCCCGTCTCGGGGTCGAGGGGGCTGTCGTACTGCGGCAGCAGCCGCCCGTCGAGCTTGGGGCCCCATATCCAGCCCGAGCCGTCCTGTATGCCGCCGCCCTTGCCATCGACATAGGCGTACTGGCCGCCGTAGCCGGCGCCGTACTGGCTTTGCACTTCGGGCAGGATCGGCCAGCCCGCCTGGAACATGGTGCTGGAGTTGTAATCGACCGAAAAGCCGTCCTGGCGGGCGCGGCGCGTGGTGATCATGATGGCGCCGTCGCGCCCGATGGAGCCGTAGAGGGCCGAGGCGGCAGTGCCTTTCAGCACGTTGACCGACTCCACATCATCGGGGTTGATGTCCCAGAAATCAGTATTGACCGGAACGCCGTCCACTACGATGAGCGGGCTGCGGCCGCGCAGCTGGATGCTGCTGTTTTCGAAAAGGCCCGTGGCGTTGTAGATCGTCAGCCCGGCCACCTTGCCCGTGAGGTTGCTGAGCACGTTGGGCTCGCGGGCCTGCTGCAGGCTCGCACCGTCCACTTCCTGGGTGGCGTAGCCTACTTTTTTCTGCGATTTTTCGATACCCAGGGCCGTGACGACCACTTCCTCGAGCACGCTCTGGTCGAGCCCCAGCACCACCGCCACCGTCGAAAGCCCGGCGATGGAAACTTCCAGGGGCAGGTAGCCGACGTAGCTGACCTGCAGAGCCTGAGCATTTTCTTTTACCTCGAGGGCGAACTGGCCATCGATGTCGGTGGATGTTCCGTTGGTTGTGCCTTTCTCAATGACGTTGGCGCCGATGAGCGGCTCGCCTTTGTCATCACGCACCGTACCGGTGATGAGGCGCTGAGCCGAAGCCGGCATGGCCAGAGCAAGGAGCAGGGCCAGCGCAGCCGCCAGGCGGATAAATTGTGTAAAGTTGGAAGATCTCATGTTTGTTATGGATTAAAATTAAGAGGGAGGGGGTGTTATGCACACACCCCTTCCGGCATTACTGAAGAATTACTTTTCCGATATAGCTCTTTTCGCGGCCGTGCAGCAGGATGGTGTACAGCCCCGGCGCCTGCCGGCCGAGGTCGGCGGCATTGCGGCCGGGCTCCACGCGCTCCTGCTGAACCAGTTGGCCCATGGCGTTGCGCACTTCCAGAAGCATGGCCCCTTCTTCCTGCGGCAGTTCGAACTGCACCCAGGCAGTAGCAGGGTTGGGATACAGCGCGAGCTGCGCGATGGCCTCCCGCTGGCCGGATGTCATGGTGACATCGAATTCCGCGCTGGCGTATATGTCATAGCCGTCGCAGCAGAGGAGGTGGGCGATCCAGCGGCCTTCGTCAAGCGTGCCCGCAAAGGTGGCCTGCCCGGAGGCGGCCGGGATATACTGCCAATCCGTAGAGCCCACATCGCCGGGCACATCGCCGGGAGCGTAGATGCCAATCCAGTCGGTATCCGTATATTCCGGGCTGTTGTAGGTGAACACGATGTCTTCGCCCGGCGTATAGAAAAGATTCGAAGCAACAAGGCTGGCCACCGTTTCATCCCCGACGGTGAAATTGACAAAAGCATACACGGAGTAGCTGTCGCAGCAGAGCAGGTAGGCGGTGTAGTCTCCCGGCGGGAGGGTTCCTTCAAAGGTGATGTAACCGCTTGCGCCGGGTATGTACTGCCAGATGATCGAGTTTGCCTCACCGGGCGCCTGCCCCCGTTCATAGATGCCGATCCAGTCGGTGGAAAAATACTCGGGGCTGGTATAGGAAAAAATCATGTTGCTGCCCACCGGATAAACGGAGGCATTGGACGAGAGGGCTGCGCCGGGCACGCCTTCGGTAATTTCAAAGGGAGCCGACTGGGCGTAAACCGTGTAGCTGTCGCAACAGAACAGGTATGCTTTGTAGAGCCCCGGCTCGAGGGTGCCGGCGAAAGTGGCCGTTCCGCTTTCCTGCGGGATGTACTGCCAGATTATGGAAAGTACCGTATTAGGGTTGTCGCCCACATGGTAGATGCCGATCCAGTCGTTCTCCGCAAAAGCCGGGCTGGTGTATTCGAGCTGGATGGGCTCGCCCTGCCCGTACTGGGCCTGGCTGGCGAGCAGGTTGCCCTGCGGCACGTCGTCGTCCTGTATCTGGAAAGCTACCTGAGCATAAACCTGGTAGCCGTCGCAGCACAACAGATAGGCCACATAATCACCCGGCGGCAGGGCATCGGTGAAAACAGCCACCCCGGAAGTGTCGGTGATGTACTGGTAGGTCAGGGAAGGCGGGTCGCCATCGGGTATTTCACCCGCCGGATAGATGCCGATCCAGTCGGTGGAGGAAAAAGCAGGGCTGAAGTAGGAAAACTCCAGCGCTTCTCCTTCAATGTAGATGGATTGCGGTGTAGTGAGGGTGGGCGCCGCACTGACCACAAATTCTTCGCTGAACGCCAGGATGTCATAGCCATCGCAGCACAACAGGTAAGCGATGTAAGTGCCCGGTTCCAGTTCTTCTTCAAAAACCACGGCGCCCGAAGGGGACGGTATGTACTGCCAGGTTGTCGAAGCCGAAGTTCCGGGCGCCACATCCGGAGGGAAAATGCCGATCCAGTCCGTATCGGTGTAATCGGGGCTATCGTAGGTGAAGCTGATGGGCTCTCCACTGTAGAAAGCCGTGCCGGATACCGTCAGCGACTGGGCTGCCAGCGCCAGTGGCAGGAATAACAGGAAAAAGGAGTAGCATTTTTTCATAGTAAGGGGATTTTAATCCATATAAAGATAATAATGTCTGAATCAGGGACTGCCAAACGGGAGAGGATTTATTCGGGGCCACATTGGGATGCCTCAAAAGTACGATAACGGATGCTGCGGCCCAAAGGGGCCCAGCCTAAGTTTTTGTTACCCCTGCGTTAAGTGATTGTAAACAGGCCGGTGCGCCGGGATGCGTTCAAAAGCGGAAAATGTTTACTTTTGCCGAATCCAACGCTCGAATATGCTTTATCCGATACTCCGCTACCTCGTCATAGCCCTTTTCCTCATCCTGGGCGCGCTCCTGCACTGGCAACTCGGGCCGGGGCAGGCCTGGTATCTTTATCTGGCGGCCATGGTGCTGCTGGCTACGCACCTCTTGTTCGGCAGCGTGTGGCAGGCCTTCAGCCTGCTGCGGCGCGGGCAGCCGGCCAGGGCGGAGGCCGTGCTGCGCCACACCTGGGCTCCCGGGCTGCTGATGCGCCGCAACCGGGCTTATTACCACTTCGTCAAAGGCATGATCCTGCTGCAACAGAAACAACTGGAGGCCGGAGCCGGCCATTTGGAACAGGCCGTCCGGCTGGGGTTGCAGCGCCCCAACGACAACGCCCTGGCCTACCTCAACCTGGCGCACATCGCTTATGTGCAGAAGGATTACACCCGCAGCCGCAAAGCCCTCGAGTCCGCCAAATCCTTCCAGCCCGGCGACCTGATGATCCAGGATAAGCTGAAGGAATTGGAGTCGGCGCTGGCGCAGAATTGAATGCTTTGACAAAACTATTCCCTACCTTTGCCCTGTTTTTGGAAATGGAAAAGGAGCGCCTGCATTCCGGTAAAAAACGAGAATAAAAAACGATACGACGCATGTTCACCATCAATATTTACCTGAAACTGGCCCTTATCGCGGTGGGGCTGATCGGCGGGGCCGCTTTGTGGGCCGCCATGGGCATCTGGTACGGCATCTGGTTCGTGCTGCTGGGCATCTTTATGCTTGTGGCCTACCTGCTGCTGGGCACCGTGCAATCGGCAGCCCTCATCATGCAGGGCGGCGATTTCGACGCCTGCGAAAAGCGCCTCAACCTGACCCTCAGCCCAAGGCTGCTCTACGCCACCAACCGGGCCTACTACTACATGATCAAAGGCTCCATCGCCTTGGCCCGCAAAAATGTGGAGGAAGGGGAAATGTGGCTCAAAATGGCCGAAGGGGTCAAGGTGCCCACCGATAACGAAAGGGCTATGCTGCAACTGCAACTGGCTAATATCGCCGCCTCCAAAAACAAGTGGAAACAGGCCGAAATCCACTTCCGCAACGCCAAACAGTGCAAAATCACAGACCCCAACGTCAAGGAACAGTTCAAGCAGTTCGAAAAGGCCTTCGCCAACCGCGGCCAGATGAAACAGGCCCAGATGGGCGGCCAGCAAGGCGTGGCCATGCGCCCGGGCGGGAAAAGAAGGCGCCCGAAGATGCGGTAGCATAGGGCATCCCTATGCCCTATGCCCTATGCCTTTCGCCACCGTATTGAGCAGCAGGATAATAGCCGCGAAAAGAGCGATGCGCCCGATGATATCGCCCCAGCGGGCGTAGAAGGTGAAGGCCTCGTTGAATCGCACGGGGCCTTTGATCACGGCGGCTTCGCCGTAGCGCGCGGGCTGCAGTATGTCGCCCCGCTGGTTGATGAAGGCGGAGATGCCGGTATTGGCCGAGCGGGCGATGTCGCGGCGGGTTTCGATAGCCCGCAGGGAAGCGAAGTAGAGGTGCTGGCGGTGCCCGGCGGTATTGTCCCACCAGCCGTCGTTGGTCATGATGAAAATAGCCTGAGCGCCTTTTCGGATGTAACCGGTGACGTACTCCCCGAAGATGGACTCATAACAGATGGCCGGCGCCACCTTGCCGGCCTGGCTGCTCAGCACCGAGCGCTCGGGCTGCGTGCCCACGCCGGCAATGGTGCCTTCCAGGCGGTCAACCAGCGGTTTCAAAAAGAAGAAAAAGCCGGGGTAAGGGAATATCTCCGGGCCGGGCACTAGTTTGGATTTGCGGTACAACGGCGTCTCTTCCGAGCCCATGCTCAGCTGGATGGCGGCGTTGAGCACCTCGTAGTACATGGTGTCGCCGGGCGCCCGCACGCTTTCCCGCACGGCTCGGCTGCGGGGCTCGCCGGGGCGGAATACGTGGTAGGCGTCGACCCCCGCCACGACATGCAGCAGGGGGTAATCGCGGAAAAACTGCCGGATGCGCTGCACGGCGGCATAACTGTTGATGTTGCCGGTTTCCACGAAGCCGAAGCTGGTCTCGGGGAAAAGCAAATAGTCGGTATCCTCGTCAACGGCCTGGCCCGACAGTTCCAGAAAGCGATCCATTTGCACCCGCTCCGGGATGTCGAACTTTTCGTAATGGGGTTCGAAATTGGGCTGCACCACCACCACCTGCCGGATGGGGCCCTGCTCCTGGTAACGGCTGTAGATCAGCAGGGAAGCGGCGATGGGGATGGCTACGAGGCCAAGCAGCCGCAGGGCGGGCCGCTGCAGAGGCGCCGCCTTGCCGCGCCAGGTGTCCCACAGGCGCAGCACCAGCAGGTTGGCGCCAAGTATCCACAGGCTGCCGCCGAAAACGCCGGTGTATTCGTACCACTGCACCCAGGAGGGGAACTCCGCAAAGCTGTTGCCCAGCGTAAGCCAGGGCCAGGTGAGCTCCCAGCGCTGATGCAGATACTCGAAAACGATCCAGTAGGCGATGAAGGCCAGATAGCCCAGCCTGGGCATCACCTGCCGCGCCTGATGGTACAGCACAAATGGAATGCACATCAGCAGGGCGTTCACCCAAATGGCGAAAATGCCCGCAACAAATGCCGTATTGGCCACCCAGTAAGTGGAAATGATATTCCACAGTACAAAGGCGTGATACGCAAAACGCATCACCTCACCCCGGGCCGGCCCCTGCCGGGCTTCGGCCACCTCCCGCTCCACGACCAGCAAGGGCACGAATGCGAAAAACATCAGCCAGGGAAGGGGAAGGATGCCGGGAAAACCCACCCCCAGCAGCAGCCCGCTCAGGGTGGACAACGCCAGCCAGCGCCACCGCTGCGGCCATTTCGCATAGCGGTAGGCGCGCAACAACACGATGGCGCCCCAGCCGGCCAGGAAACAGAACAGCGGGCGATACCCCCACAATTGCTCAGCCTGGCTACGGCGCAACATGTCAAAGCCAAACCAGCCGGCAACAAGCGCCAAAATGATGATGAAGGGAATGCGGATGTTGTTTTTCATGGGTGGTCGTAAGGCTTACCCGGCTCGCAGAGACGGGTCGTAAGGCTTGCCCGGCTCGCAGAGACGGGTCGTAAGGCTTGCCCGGCAAAACCAGGCTCTATGCCCTATGCTCTATGCTCTATGCCCCTAGCACCCCATCTGCCTGACGGCCTCTTCCAGGCTGGCCAGTTTGGACTGCCCGTCGGCCAGTTTCTGGCGTTCCTTTTCCACGACTTCCTGCGGGGCGCTGCTGACGAAGCGCTCGTTGCTCAGTTTTTTGTCAACCGAAGCGATGAAGCCCCGGTAGTATTCGATTTCCTTGTTCAGGCGTTCGCACTCCTCGGCCGTGTTGATCTCCTGCTGTATCTCGAGGAAAAACTTGTCTTTTCCGGAAAGGAAGGACACGGCATTGTCCACATCGCCCTTGGCGAATTCCAGGCTTTCCAGATTGGCCATTTTGATGATCATGTCCTTCAGGCCCGGAAGTTCGAGCAGGTGGCGGGCCCCCTTGGTTTCCCGGACGAAGAGCCGCAGCTTTTCCTTCATCTTTATGCCCTTGTTGTTGCGGGTTTCCCGCACGTTGGACACCACTTCCTTGGCTTCCTCCACCCGGTTGATCAGATCCTGGTCATAGGGCTTGGGGTTGGGGTAACGGCTGACGATGCAGTCCTCCCCTTCGCCCCGGGAGCGCAGGTGGTGCCAGATCTCTTCGGTGACGAAAGGCATGAATGGGTGCAGGACGACCATCAGTTGCTCGAAGAGGCTGATGGCCTTTTCATAGGTTTCGCGGTCGAGCGGCTGGCCGTATTCCGGTTTGATCATTTCCAGATACCAGCTGCAGAAGTCATCCCAGATGAGCTTGTACAGGGTGATGATGGTTTCGGAGAGGCGGAACTCCGCGAAGTTGGCGTCGATCTTTTCCACGGCCTGGCTGAGTTTTTCCTCCATCCACTCGCAGGCCAGCCTGTTGACGGGGCCGGCCTGGCCGTCCACGATTTCCCAGCCTTTCACCAGGCGCAGGGCGTTCCACATCTTGTTGCAGAAGTTGCGCCCCTGTTCGCAAAGCCGGCTCTCGTTAATGATCTGTTTGGTGTCGTGGTCGAATGGCGCATCGAAGATGATGTCGTTGCCGGCGGCGGCGCTGGACAGCAACCCGAATCGGACGCCATCGGCGCCGTATTGGCCGATCAGCTCCAGCGCGTCGGGGGAGTTGCCCAGCGATTTGCTCATCTTGCGGCGGTGTGAATCGCGGACCATTCCGGTGAAGTAAACGTGATGGAAGGGCATAGCGCCTTTTTCCTTCACGAACTCCTCGCCCAGCAGGGCCGGCGCCCATTCGTAGCCCATCATGATCATGCGCGCCACCCAGAAGAAGATGATGTCCCAGGCCGTCACCAACACATTGGTCGGGTAGTAATACCGCAGTTCATCCAGCTTTTCAAAGCCGTCGAAAACAGAGATGGGCCAGAGCTGCGAGGAGAACCAGGTGTCCAGCACGTCTTCGTCCTGGCGAAGATCCTCCAGCCGGAGGCCGGGCATATTCAATTCCCGCCGGGCCTGTTCGAGCGCTTCTTCGCCGGTTTCGGCCACGAAGAGGCTGTCCCCGTAATACCAGGCAGGGATGCGCTGGCCCCACCACAACTGCCTGGAAATGCACCAGTCGCGAATGTTGTCCTCGTTGAGCCAGCTGTTGTACATATTCCAGAAGTGCTCGGGGTGGAACTGCACATCGCCCTTTCGCACAGCCTCGAGGGCCGTTTTGGCGAAGCCCTTCATATCGACGAACCACTGCAGGGTCAGCCGCGGCTCCACGATGGCGTCGGTGCGCTCGGAACGCCCGACTTTATTGCGGTAATCTTCCACCTTGACGATATGCCCGGCAGCCTCCAGGCCTTTGACGATCAGCTTGCGGGCCTTGAAGCGGTTCTCGCCGACATACAACTGCGCCGCCTCGCTCAGGGCGCCGTCCTCATTGAGGATGTCGATCACCTCCAGCCCGTGGCGCAGGCCGATCTCGTAGTCGTTGGGGTCGTGGGCCGGCGTGATCTTCAGGGCGCCGGTGCCGAACTCCATCTCCACATAACGGTCGGCAATGATGGGAATGGGCCGGTTGATGAGGGGCACAAGCACGCGTTTGCCCTGCAGGGCGGCATAGCGCTCATCGTCGGGGTGAACCGCGATGGCCGTGTCGCCCAGAATGGTCTCGGGGCGCACCGTGGCGATGGTTACCCACTCGTCCGAAGTACCTTCCACCTGATAGCGGACGTAGTACAGTTTGGAGTGCTCTTCTTTGTAAATGACTTCTTCGTTGGACAAAACCGTTTTGGCCTCCGGGTCCCAGTTGGTCATGCGCAGCCCGCGGTAGATGCGGCCCGTGCGGTAGAGGTGGACAAAGGTTCGGATGACGGCCGCCGACAGGCTGGGCTCCATGGTGAAGCGCGTGCGCTTCCAGTCGCAGGAAGCGCCGAGGCGCTTGAGCTGGTCGAGGATGATGCCGCCGTATTTGTCTTTCCACTCAAAAGCATAGTCCATGAACTGCTCCCGCGTGATATCCGATTTTTTGATGCCCTGCTCGCGCAGCATCTGCACCACCTTGGCTTCGGTGGCGATGGAAGCGTGGTCGGTGCCGGGCACCCAGCAGGCGTTCTTGCCTTCCAGCCGCGCCTTGCGGATGAGGATGTCCTGGATGGTATTATTCAGCATGTGTCCCATGTGCAGGACGCCGGTCACGTTGGGCGGCGGAATGACGATGGTGAATGGCTCCCGGCCATCCGGTTCGGAATGGAAGTAATCCTTTTCCATCCAGTAGCTGTACCAGCGGGCTTCCGTCTCCTGGGGGTTGTATCGCGTGGAAAGTTCCATTGTGCTGTTGCGGGTTATTCGAGAATCCGTTATTCGCCAAAGGCCAGGCCCTTGCACCTCGATCCTTTGTACTTTGTACCTCGTACCGAAAATACCCATCTTCCGCCGCAACCGGCCAGGCCTCCGCCCCGCCTCAGTCCCGGCTAATGAGTATTTTAAAGTGCTGCAAAGATAAATTTTTATTCGTTTCTACTGCCTGAAAAAGGTATAAGCCGGGAGATAATTCGCCGGCATCAAAGCTGTGCTGCCCGCCGGCAAAGGGCCCGTACTGGCCGGCCAGCTGGCCATGAAGGTTGAAAGCGCGCAACAGGACGGATTCCGAAAGTGGGTTGGTGAACTGCAGCGCCCCGCTGCCGAGGGTGGGGAATAGCTGCATGGCCGCCCCGGGCTGCGGCTCCGGCTCCACTTCGGTGAGCATGCAGTCGTATTCGAAAGCGCATTCCACCTCGTCCGCCGCATGATACAACAGTTCTCCGCCTTTGCGGAAGCAATGCAGTTCCCCCAGCGCGTCGATGGCGATCAGCCCCCTGTTGATGGGGCCCAGCGTGCTGCCGACGCCCTGTATCCAGGCTTCCGAGATGCCGTTTCTGGGTTTGAAATGGATGATGCGGTAGGCGCCGCCGCCCTGCCCCACGACTTCCACGCTGTCCACCTGAAGGGTAACCTGATCGGGCAGGCCGACATAGTCCACCGTTATCTCTTCCCCGGCCTGCAGCCCGAAGTCATACAGCAGCCGCTCCTGCGACTGCCCCATATACACGAACCACACCCGCTCGCCGTCAACCCGCAGGGCCAATTGATACGTAAGCGCATCCCCCTGCCCGGGGATCGTCGTGTAATTGTAAAAGCGGCTGTAGTGCAAACCGTTGATGAGGGTGTCGCCACACAACACCTGCCGCATCGGCACCGGCCCTATGAAACTATACAGCACCCCCTGCCAGGTGGCGTCGTTGGCGGGAAAGGATTGCGCCGGCGCCAGGCACGGCAGGAGGGCAAGGCCCAGATAAAGGAATACGTGTTTTTTCATGTGTAAGGAGATTTTTTTGTTGAAGACGTAATTCGTATTGGATGCGTTGGAAGGGCGGCAGGTTGCAGCCCGGCGAGCCAAATGCCTGGTGCAGCAGCGAAAGCAATTTAAATTGTAAAGTGTGCACGTAGCGGTGGAATAGCCGCGGATGACAAAACCCCGGCAGATTCAAGGCGAGCCCCGGCAACTGGCCTGCATGCCTTCAGCTTTCCGGCATGCGGCGTTTCAGGCTGCCCTCAATCCACATTCTCCGGTTCGAGCTGGAAGTTGAGTTGCAACAGTTCCTTGTGTTTATCGCTGTTGATGGCCATTACGAAGAGGTGGTCGTATTCGTATTCGGGGATGCGTTCCACAATTTCCTTTCCGGCCAGGATGTTGAGCAGTTCGGGCGTGGTGTCCGAGTGGCCGACTACGAGAACGGCTTTCCCTTTGTAGCGCGTGGTAAGCTTGTATGCCAGGGTCACGAGGTTGGAGGGCTCGTACTGTTTCATCGGCACGTTGTGGCGCAGGGCCGTGGGCTGGGCGGTCTGCTTGGTGCGTTTGAAGTTGGTCGTGTAAACCGTTTCCAGAGGCAGGTTCAGCAGGATGTCGGACAACAGGAAAGCCCGGCGGACGCCCGGGGGGGCGAGGTTGGGGTCGTCGCCGCTCAGCTTTTCGGCGTGCCGGACCAGAATGAGCAGGGTGGAATTCGGATCCTTGGCGTAGGGGATATTCAAACGCCGGCCGTCGCGCAGGTCGATATGGTCGCGGCCGATGGAACGCACGGGGCTCCCGGCTTCTTTGGCCAACTGGCAGGGCGTATGGCAGGCGCCGAGCCCCAGCAACAGGGCGAAAAAGAAGATTGTGTAAAAACGGGCCATCTTTTCTGAGGTTAGGGCAGCTATTGTAAATAGGGTTATCGCAGCGAAGTATAAATGATCACCTGCTTCCCACTCCGTTCTGTGAGAAAACCGGCGCCTCCACCTGGTTGCGCAGCAGGTCGTCGATCGTTTCCCGTTTGCGGATCAGGTAGGCCTGGCCTTCGTGCACCAGCACTTCGGCGGGGCGGAAGCGCGAGTTGTAGTTAGAAGACATGGAGAAGCAGTAGGCGCCGGCATTGTGCAGGCAGAGCACATCACCCTCGTGGATCTCCGCAATCCGGCGGTTGATGCCGAAGGTGTCCGTTTCACAAATGTACCCGACCACGGTATAAAAGCGGGGCTTGCCCATCGGCTTCGACACGTTGGTAATCCGGTGATAGGCATTGTAAAACATAGGCCGGATCAGGTGGTTGAGCCCCGAATCGACCCCGGCGAAAACCGTTGAGGTGGTCTGCTTGATCACATTGACCCGCACAAAGAAGTGGCCCGCCTCGCTGACCAGGAATTTGCCGGGCTCGAACATCAGCGAGAGGTCGCGGCCATAGTCGCGGCAAAACTCATTGAAGCGCTCCGACAATTTCTCGCCCAGCTCTTCGATGTTCGTTTCGATGTCCCCTTCCTTGTACGGCACCTTGAAGCCGCTTCCGAAATCGATGTATTCCAGAGCGGGAAACTCCCGGGCGATGCGCAGCAGGATTTCCGCCCCGAAGAGGAATACGTCGGGGTCCAGAATGTCGGAGCCGGTGTGCATGTGGATGCCCTCCACCTTCAGCCCCGTGGCTTCGATGACGCGGTGCACCAGCGGCATCTGGTGGATGGAAATGCCGAACTTGGAGTCGATATGCCCCACCGAAGTCTTGTTGTTGCCTCCCGCCATGATGTGCGGGTTGATGCGCACGCACACCGGGACGTGCGGGTGGGACAGCCCGAACTGCTCCAGAATGGAGATGTTGTCGATGTTGATCCGCACGCCGAACTCCACGGCTTCCTCGATCTCATCGATGCCCACGCAGTTGGGGGTGTAGATGATGTCCTGCGGCTTGAAACCTGCACGGATGCCCAGCTCCACTTCCTGGACGGAAACGGTGTCGAGCCCGGCCCCCAGGTTCTTGAATACGCGCAGGATGTTGATGTTGGACAAAGCCTTGCAGGCGTAGTTGATCTTCAGGTTTTTGACCTGGAAGGCATTAATGATGCGTTTGTACTGCCGCTCCATGATCGCGCTGTCATAAACATACAGCGGGCAGCCGTACTGTTCTATCAGTTCAAGGGGGTCAACACCCCCGCTCAGGAAATAGCGGTTGTCTTCCAGTACCATTTTTTTCTTTTTTAACCCGTGAGGTTTTTCAAAACCTCACGGGTTTGAAAAACCTCACGGGTTTGCAAATATACGGGATTTCGCTGTTTGTTGCTCATTGTCGGGAAAAGCCTTAATTTCGCGCACTCAAGTTAAACAGCCAATTAGAAATCGAAAAAAACCATGAGCAAGCGAACGGAGATCAAGAGCATTCTCACCGATTTTTCAGGCCTGCTGGGGCAGGAGGCCACCGTCATGGGCTGGGTGCGGGCCTTCCGCTCCAACCGGTTTATCGCCCTGAACGACGGCACCTGTATGAACAACCTGCAGGTGGTGGTCAATTTCGAACAATTCGATGAAGCGCTGCTGAAAAAGGTCTCCTTCCACGCCTGCATCAGGGTGGTGGGCCAATTGGTGGAATCTCAGGGCGCCGGCCAGGCCGTCGAGTTGATCGCCAGAGAACTGGAGATACTCGGCGAAGCCAACCCGGAACTGTACCCCATGCAGCCCAAGGCCCAGTCGATGGAATTCATGCGCGAACACGCCCATTTCCGTATGCGCACCAACACCTTCAGCGCGGTGTTCCGCATCCGCCACGGGCTGGCCTACGCCATCCACAAGTATTTCAACGACCAGGGATACTACTACATGCACACCCCCATCATCACCGGCAGCGACGCCGAAGGAGCCGGCGAGATGTTCCGCGTGACGGCCCTCGACCTCGACAAACTGCCGCGCACCGAAGAAGGTAAAATCGACTTTAAGCAGGACTTTTTCGAAAAGCCCACCAACCTGACCGTTTCCGGGCAACTGCAGGCCGAGATCGGCGCCCTCGCCCTGGGCAAAGTCTATACCTTCGGCCCCACCTTCCGCGCCGAAAACTCCAACACCTCCCGCCACCTGGCCGAGTTCTGGATGATCGAACCGGAAGTGGCCTTCTTCGACATTTTCGACGACATGAACCTGGCCGAGGACTTCTGCAAATACCTCATCAACTACATCCTGGACAACTACCCCGACGACCTGGCCTTCCTCGATCAGCGCCTCCAAGGCCAGGAGAAGAACCTGCCGCAGGACCAGCGCCGCCCCATGGGCCTGACGGACACCCTGCGCTTCGTGGTGGACAACGACTTCGAGCGCATCACCTACACCGAGGCGGTCAACATCCTGCGCAATTCCAAGCCCTACAAAAAAGGCAAATTCGAATACCCCGTGGAATGGGGTAAGGACCTTCAGGCCGAACACGAGCGCTATCTGGTGGAAAAACACTTCCAGAAGCCGGTCATCGTTCGCAACTACCCGGCGAACATCAAGGCCTTCTATATGCGCCTCAACGAACCCGAAGAAGGCCTGCCCGGGCCTACCGTCGCCGCCATGGACGTGCTTTTCCCCGGCATCGGCGAAGTGATCGGCGGCTCGCAGCGCGAAGAACGCCACGATGTGCTGGTGCAGCGCATGAAGGATATGAACGTGGCCGAGGAGGAATTGTGGTGGTACCTGGAGCTGCGCAAATTCGGCGGCGCGCCACACGCCGGCTTCGGCCTGGGTTTCGAGCGCATGGTGCAGTTCATCACCGGCATGGGCAACATCCGCGATGTGATCGCTTTCCCGCGTACGCCGGGCAATGCGGAGTTTTGATGTTCCCTGCTGAAATATAAACCGCAGAGACGCGGAGAACGCGGAGGTTTTACGCAGAAAAGTCACCACGTCACACGTCACCACGTCACACTTTGCGGTTATTGTCCTCAACGCCCCTTACCGTCCACTTTTCCCCCAATCACCATTCCGCCACCGAACGCCGGGGTAAAACCGATAAGCCGGAGGAACGCTCCTGCGGTAAAATGGCGGGAGCAGGAAGATGATATAGCAGGCCTGCAGTACGCCGAGCCAGGCCTGCATGGTTTTGGCATCCAAACCGGTTTCAACTGCGAGATTGGAGTAATTGGGCTGTTGGCCGATCCGCCCTGCGCATAAGGCAAGCAGGCGCTCGAATAACAGGAGGTTTTCAATATTGCGAATCTGCCGGACGTCCCGCTCAACGTACGTTCGAACGCAAGCAGCAAACCAATCGCCGGGCGTAATGCCCTCGGCCTGTAAAGAGGGGGTAGCATCCCTTAAAGATGAAATTGTCCAAATCGGAAAGGGCGTCACCTTCTCCTTTCAATTCGGATATGGAAAATGGCAGGAGTTCCAGGTTCGCCGCCCTGCCTGCTAATGTTTGGATGATTTTTTCCAGCAACAATAAGTTATTGAACCCCGTGAGGATAATTTTTCCTTTCTCCCCGCTTTCGTCCAGGATCTGTTGCAGGTAATAGAGCAAATCCGGGGCCCTTTCTCCTTCCTGGTATTGTTTTAAAAAGCCCTGAGGGCCTTCAAGGGCAAAGGTGCGCGTTGCCGGGTTTTCCAGGGAAACGTATGCCTTGTCCGGAAAACAAAGGCGCGCCAGGGTGGTCTTCCCGCTTTGCCATGGCCTGTGGGATAGCAGAAGAATTCGGGTTGCCGGGCCAGGTTGAAATGAAATTAAAAAATTGTTAACGCATAGGGGTCACCCCCCGATGTTTGGTATCTATTGGAAAAATCACCCGAGGCAACGGTAACCTGACACACTTAAAACAAATAGAAAAACTGAAACAGCCGATTGCCTAACTGCTAAAACCCGACTGTCATGGAAACCATAACACTGATCACCCAGGGGAACAGAAGCGACGTCCAGCCTTTTATGGCATTGGCTGCGGCGCTGGAGGAAGAAGGCTACCAGGCGCGGCTGGCGGCCCCGGCGGCATTCGCCCACTATGCCCGGCGGACGGGGCTGAAGTTCTTCCCCATTCCCGAAACCCAAAGCGCACCGGCATTCGAAGCACAACGCGCCATGCTGGCCGCCGCCGAAGGCGCGCAGCTGGTCATCGCCCACCTCAACGTGCTGGACTGGGTGCAGGCTATTGCCGAAAAGCTGGAATGCCCTCTGCAGGTCGCCGCCCTGCAACCCCACGCCCCCTACCTGCCCACCACCTCCGGCTGGAGCCGCATGGAACAGTTGCTGGCTACCGCCCGCCACTTCCGCGACTGGAAGCGCCGCATGAGGCTGGCCAACGCATGGCGCCGTGAGCTGGGCCTGCCGGGCCAGCTCGGCTGCCCCATGCGCAAAGCCCTGAAGTCGGGTACGCCCTTCCTGCACGCCTACAGCCCTGCGCTGGCGGGAGATGGAGAAAAATACGGCCCCCAACACCACCTGACCGGCCAATGGGTGCTGCCCGACCGCTTCCGCTTCCGCCTGCCCGGCAACACGCCCTCCACGGAATTGTCGGAATGGCTGTACCGCGGCGGCCGCCCGGTCTTCTTCGGGCTGAACGATTTGCCGGAGGCCCGCCGGGAATCTGCCCTGCAGAGCATCAGGCAGCTGTCTCAAC
Organism: Bacteroidota bacterium; assembly: GCA_963169455.1. Lineage (GTDB taxonomy): Bacteria > Bacteroidota > Bacteroidia > Chitinophagales > Saprospiraceae > JACJYE01. The sequence continues at coordinate 35,939 of CAUJDW010000093.1, forward strand.
GCCACGGTTTCCGCGCCATCATCAGCGCCGGCTGGCTGGAAAAAGAAGGCTTGCAAGAAAGAGATATCTTCTTCCTGAAAGGCATCGACCACGAGTGGCTGTTCCGGCATTGCGCGCTCATCGCGCACCATGGCGGCAGCGGCACCATCCATGCCGGCGTGCGCGCCGGCGTGCCGAACCTGCTGTGCTCCACCGGCGCCAGCCAGGCCTACTGGGGCCGCCAACTGGAAAAACGCGGCATCGGCGTCCACCTGCCTTACAGCCAGCTGAATGAGGCAAGCCTGGAATCAGCCCTGCAAAAAGCCCTGCAACTGTCAACCATCGCCAAAGCCAAAGCCGCCGGGGAAATGCTGCGTGAAGAGAACGGGCTGGAATACGTAGTGAGCCTGGTAATGCGCCAACTGGGCCGCAAAAAGGCTGCCATGGCGGTTTAAGGCCGGCGCCGCCAATGATAAAAATCATCATGGGCCCTGGGAAATGTTACACCCGCTCCGGCTGGCAATGCGTACTTTCGGCATAAAAGGACGCACCATGGAAGGCAGGAATTTCGAAGTCAGCATCATCAGCACCGTCACCTCCGGCAATAAAATGGACGGCGATTTCATGGAGGACTGGCTGAACCGGAACTTCCGCCTCGCCGACTACGGCCCGGGCGTGGAGGAAATGTTCATCCTCTTCCAGGCCGAAAAGGAAGAAAAACCTCCTCACTACCTCTTCCACCCCGAGGAACAGTTCCTCGAACTGACCGTCCCGATCCAGGAATCCGGCCTGCGCGACGCCAGCCGCGAAGCTACCATCATCCGCATGGCCGTGGCGCTGGCCAGGGCGCTGAAAACCATCCCCGCCCGCGCCCTCGAACCATTCGGACTGGAAGCATTCCGCCATGAGGTGGAGGAAATGATCGAATAGATTACTGTAAAACCGAAAACCGGCCTACTGATCACTGCAACCGGACTCCCACCCGCAATCCCGCGTAAATCTGCCGGATACTACTCTCCTCGCTTTTCAGGTAAGTTTCCTTGATGCCGCCGTTTTCCTGCAGCAGTTCCAGGCTATCCCACCGGGCGGGCAGGTAATAGCGCAGGCCGGCGAAAGGCGTGATAGTCAGCAGGTCGGACAGCCCAAAGTCCAGCCCGAGGCCGGCGGCAATGCTGAAGGCCATCTCATCGGAATCCAGGCTCTGCCCTTCTGCTTCCACCTGATTGCGCATCCAGGTGGCGCCGGGGGAGAGCTGCAGGAAAAGACCCTTTTCCAGCAAGCCGCCCGATTTGGAGAAGGTCGGGCAGTCGCAGTCGCCTTCCAGGTTCAAAAAGTAAATGTTGGTGTTGAGAAAAAGGCTCAGCCAGGTATTGTCGAACTGCGTGTTGGCCCGGCTGTCCAGGCTGTTGGACATCCTGCTGAAGTTGAGCTCAGGGAGCAGGTCGATGCGCACGGCCTTCAGCGGTATCCAGTAATCAAGCCCGATAGCGATGGCGGAGGCCGGCAAAAGCGCCTCCTCTTCAAAAAAGTGGACAAACTGCCAGTCCGGCGCGGCATTGCTCCGGTACGTGGCGTTCAGGCCGAACTGGGCGGAGGCCGCTCCGCTCAGGAACAGCACGAGAGAGAGTGTAAGGAGGTATTTCATTATAGGACGTTTTTTGATTTTTATTGCTGCCTGGTATCGCCGGCGACTGGCCCGGCCGGATTTTGCCCGGCAGGCCGCGCACCGGCAACACACCAACTAAAACGGCCGCTGCTTGTTTGAAGTATTGTCTTTAAATTTACACGCCCAAATGGGGAACAGTCAGAGGGTGGCTCGCCCGGGTTTAACTTTGCTTCAGCCACCCCCTGACTTCGAACCGCCCGTTTTGAAGAGGGAAAAATATGAAAACCAGAACATTAAAACGCGATAAAGTTAACGTCATCACCCTGGGTTGTTCGAAAAACCTGGTGGACTCGGAGAACATCATTACCCAACTGCGGGGCAATGACTACGAGGTGGTGCACGACAGCAACGAGGATGGCGCCAACATCGTCATCATCAACACCTGCGGGTTCATCGACCTGGCCAAGGAGGAATCTATCAATACCATCCTGGAATATGCCGATGTGAAAAAGCAGGGCGGCATCGAAAAACTCTACGTCACCGGCTGCCTTTCACAGCGCTACAAGGACGACCTGGAGCAGGAAATACCCGAGGTGGACGCCTACTTCGGCACCCTCGAACTGCCCGGGCTGCTGGCCAAACTAAACGCCGACTACAAACACGAACTCATCGGCGAACGCGCCATCACCACGCCGAATCACTACGCCTACCTGAAAATATCGGAGGGCTGCAACCGCACCTGCTCCTTCTGCGCCATCCCGCTCATGCGCGGCAAACACGTTTCCCGCCCCATCGAGGAGCTGGTGAAGGAGGCCAGAAACCTGGCCCGCCTCGGGGTAAAAGAGCTTATGCTCATCGCCCAGGAGCTGACCTACTACGGCCTGGATATCTACAAACAACGGGAACTGCCCAGGCTGCTCCACGCCCTGGCCGATGTGGACGGCATAGAGTGGATCCGCCTGCACTATGCCTACCCCAGCAAGTTCCCCACCGAAGTCTTCGACGTCATGGCCGGGCGCCCCGAAATCTGCAGCTACCTCGATATGCCCCTGCAGCACGCCAACAACGCCGTCCTGGAACGCATGCGCCGGCAGATCACCCGCGAAGAAACGGTGGAACTGGTAGCGCTGGCCCGCCGGAAAATCCCCAACCTCACCCTGCGCACCACCATGCTCGTCGGCTTCCCCGGCGAAACGGAGGAGGAATTTCAGGATTTGTGCAACTTCGTGGAGGAAATGCAGTTCGACCGCCTCGGCGTGTTCCAGTACTCCCACGAAGAGAATACCCGCGCCTACGAACTGGCCGACGACGTGCCGGCCGAAGTGAAACAGGAGCGCGCCAACCGCCTGATGGAAATCCAGCAGGGCATCTCTCTTGCGAAAAACCAGGCGAAAATCGGCCAAACCATGAAAGTGCTCTTCGACCGAAAAGAGGGCGAATACTTCGTCGGCCGCACCGAAGGCGACAGCCCCGAAGTGGACAACGAAGTCCTCGTGCCCGCTGCCGGCAACTACGCCCGCATCGGCGATTTCGCCCAGGTGCGCATCACGGATGCAACGGAGTACGATCTGTTCGGGGAAGTGGCCGGACAGTAGCGCGGGCTTTAGCTTGCATCAGGAAGGTCGGAAGGCTTGCCCGGCTCGCAGAGCCAGATCACAGCTCGGGCGTCAGCCTTTCAACCAGCCTTTCCACATCCTGCCAAAGGCCCCAGCTGCGGTCGCCGAAATGGTGGTAGATATGCAGGAAAAAAGGGCGTATCACCCTGCCGGAGCCGTGGAACTGAAACGCAAAATCCCCCAGGTACTGAATCCGGGGATGGTAATAATCGGCGATGAAATTGTATTCGATGGGCAGGGTGGGATGATCCTGGAGCCCGAATTTCCAGGCCGTGGCGATGAGGGCGCCCTGGTCGCGGGTTTTCCACAGAGGGTCTTCGAAAATATCCAGGCACCAGGCGCGCCATTGCTCCATGAAGGGCATGGATCTTTTATCGAAAAGGAACACTCCCCCATTCCAGTGCTGCCAGTTCTTCTGCGGGATCGCCACCCCGAATTTCTGCCGGATCAGCTGCCGCAAAGCGTCGGACTGAGGCCAGCTGACCCGGCGGCCCGACTGGTTTTTCCAATAGAACTGCGCCCGGTCCCAACGGAATTCCGAATGCTTTTCAATGGCTTTCACCAGGACGTTGTCGTCGAACACAAAATTGCCGGCTGCATCGTACCAAAGCTGCTCTTTGGGATCGTAGCGGTACTGGTATCGGCGGGCGAAGTACTGGAAATGGAAAGGCGCATTGAAAACCGCCTGATGCAGTTGTTCGAACCAATCTTCAAACTGGCTTTTCCTGAAGGGCAGCAATGGAAGCGCCGCCAGGAAGCACCCCCAGTAAAGGGCCTTGAACAGCAGTTTGCTGGCCAGCAACTTCGCCTTGCCCCCCGGGCTGTAATAGCTGGAGAACCCCCGGGAATGCCTGGGGCGCGCCTGGTTGAATGCTTCCTTGACCTGTTTTATCCGTTCGTAATGCGCCCCTGCAGCCTGCTGGTGGGCCCGCTCCAGCTCCAGAAAGCGCGCCCGGAGCTTGTCCAGTTCCCGCTGCTCTTCCAGCAAAGCCTCCGTTCCGGGATGGTACACGCAACTGGGGCTGAACATGGGCATCCGGCAGTGGTCGGTGCAGAAAGTGACGGGCGGGTGGAAATGGTCAAAAACCCCGTCCACCTCCGGGCTTATGGCCAGAACGTCCGTATCCAGGTAACAATACAGGCCATCCATGTCCAGGTAGCGGTGCAGGCTGGTTTTCAGGTAAATAGCCGCCTCGTGGTGCGTCAGGTGGCGCGGCGCCTCCACATCGATGACCACATCGTGCTCGATGGGAATGGCGTTCCTGCTCAGGTCCGTGACCACGACGACGCCCCGCCGGGAAAAGCGGCGAAGCAGGGGCAGGGAATAATTCAGGGTGCGAATGTGCACATCCTCGCCGCAGGCTACGAATACGAATCGTCCAAGCTGTTCCATAAACTTCAAAGCGCCAGGCTTTCCAGAAAGGCGGCCAGCTCCGAAAGGCCGATATCCCGGCTGAAATACTCCAGGGCCAGCAGCAAAAATACGGGGTTTCGGATTATCCGCTCTTCCACATCCGGATGTTGCCGGATCACTTGTTCAGCTACCGAAAAGCGCTCCTGAAAGGCCTTCCTGCGCTGCTCCAGCTCGGCAGGCGGCGTATTTTTCAAAAGCAGATAGGCGTGGAAAAAATCCGGCAGCCCATCCAGCCCGCCCAGTTTGGGCAGCCTCGGCAGAACGCCGTGGACAAAAGCTTCCAGTTCATCGGACTGCAGGAGCCGCCGCCTGAGATCATCGAGGGTAAGGGGCGCCGCCGGGGCGGGCCCTTCCAGGGGGAACAGGCTGAGGGCGAGCTGCTCCGTCCGCAGCCCGGACAGGGTAAAGCGGTTTTGTTCCTGCAGCCCGGGCAGGAAGGGGTTGACATGGTAGAAAACGAACAGGGTATCCGCAGTTGGGTTGTGGATGTCGGCTTCGGAGTACAGGCTGTCGTTCCGTGGAAAAACCGATTTCAGGCCTTCGGGCGCTTCGGCCAGCACCAGCGGGATATGCAGCCTGCCCTCGCTGTACGGCGGCAATTGCACGCTGGCGTAACGCTGCCCCTGCCCACCGGGGCTGCAGCAGCTCAGGCGGGCGCCCGGCGGAAGCACGAAGGCGGTATCGGGGATGAAAGAGCCGGACAGGTACCAGCCGGAAAGCCGGTTATCCTCCCGGCTCATGAATTTGTCCAGAAACAGCAGCACCCCTTTTTCCGGAGTGATGGGAAAAACCTGGCCTCCGAACGAGAAAAAGCGGGCCTGCCCCCCGGCAATTCCCTCAACCGAACAGACAACAGTGGAATCTTTCAGCAGGAAGGCCCCCGTTTCCGGGTCGAACATCTGCCAGCGGCCGCCGAGTTTGACTTCCGGAACCGCATGCCCCTCCAGGTTCCATATCCGGGCGGGCAGCCCGGCCTGTTGCCAAATCCGGCACAGGCTGGCCGCCCGGTCGTCGCAAAAGCCCTTCCCGAGGGAATTGAGCAGCACTTCGGGGCTGTGCAGCCACCTTTCCGCACTGATGGGCGGCGCATTGCGCGACAAACGGTGCACATACTCCAGGCTGTTCCGTACAAAGGCGCTGTCATCGGCGCTTTCCTGCCTCAGCCGGGCCGCGATCTCAGCGGTGCTCGCCCAGAAGCCGCCGTTGATGTCGAGGGTGAATACGGCATCCCGCCGCCCCTGGTTGGTGATGGCCCAGCCGGTGCGCCCGGGCTCCGTGGCCGCCATGACGGCAACCTTTTCCCCGGCCTCCGGCCTGCAGCCGCCAAGGGCCAGCAGGGCCAGCCAGAGCCAGGCGCTACTATTCTTGTTCCGCGAGCCTAAGCGCATGATTGTGCCAGTTTTTGAGCTGGTTCAGCAGCCCGTCAAATGCTTCCATATTCCTTTTGGCCAAGGGGCCTTCGGCGGAGGGATAATGGCTTTCGTAGTACCGGATAACCTGCCCCAGTTCCGTGGCCGGCAGTTTCCGAAGGGATAGCTCCTCGGGAAACCAGACGGTGTTGAAAAAAACGTTGAACCCCCTGCGGTTGCAGGTTTCCACCATCTCGGGCATTTCCATGGCATTCAGGATCATGGGGCAGATCGCGACAGACAGATCGGACTGCTGCCGGCGGTTGACTTCGGCGAAGTAATCGATGCTTTCCATCACTTTCTCAAACCGGGCGTTCTGCCGGATGGCCTCATAGGTTTCCTTGCGGAAGGAATCGACGGAGACGATGAGGTGGGTTCTCACTTTTTCCAGCACATCGCGCACCCGCTTGTTGAAAATGGTCCCGTTGGTGGTGATATGGGCGGCCAGGGCGGGGTTGAGGCGGGCCATGCGTTCCCAGATTTCATAATAAATGGAGACGAGGAAGGGCTCGCCGCCGTAAAACTTGGCCTGCCAGAGGTATGGGATAAAAGCTTCCAGTTGGCGGGCAAACTCGATGCCGTAAAGTTCGGGATAAGGCTCCAGCCCTTCCCTGTTTTTGCGGATGGAAGAGGAAAATTCGCCGGTGCACATCACGCACTCCAGGTTGCAGGTGCTGCTGAGCTCGAACTCCATGCCCCGGGGGTAGGTATCTGCAGCTTTCGGAGTGTTCCGGGATAGCACTTTTGCCTTGAACTGCCCTACCTCCTGGCGCAAAACCCGGCGAAGGGAAATGCCCGGCTGTTGCGCCGCCAGCATCTCGCGTATCTTCCGTGCGTAGAAGGCGCCGCCGGACCGCAGGCGGAACCTCAATTCTCCCAGAGAAACGGGCTGGGTAAACAATTGCCAGAGTTGTTTGGACAGGCCTGCGATAGGCGCATCGGCGTATTTGTCGAAATGCCGGGCGGGCATGTTGAAAAAGTTGCCCGCATCCAGTATCTGATGGCAGTAATAACATCCGCCGGCCAGGGTGTTTTCGGTAATGGCCTGCCGCAAGGCCTCCGCTTCGGCGCTGGCCCAGATCGCGGCAATGGACTGTGCCGGCCAGCGGCCCAGCACCTCCGTGCGGTTGTAACAGCAGGCCAGCACCTTCCCGTCGCGCCCGAAATACATATTCTGGAAGGGCGCATGGCACAGCTTCCGCCGGGCGTTCAGGCTGCGGGTATGCTGGTGTGCTTTCAATGTGGAAGCATCAACGGGTATGCGCTTTATCTCATCCATCTTTTCCACCATTTTTCCAAAACGATCAATTTCCAGAGCTGCCAGTGGCTCTTCTGCCGGAAGAGCTCTTCCAGGCCTTTTCCGGAAAGGATTTCATCCTGTATCAGGCAGCCCTTGTGAAGGTGTTGGTGATACCATGCCAGGCCCATGTAGTAGGAATCGGGCCCCACAAAGCCCTGTTTGGGGCGGCCCAGGATGGCCTCCGGGAGGTGTCGCCTGATATTTTCCCGGAGCAGAAATTTCGTCTCGCCCTGCCGAAAATACACAGAAGGGTGCAATTGAAAAAGGTATTCCACCAGTTCGTGGCCCAGAAAGGGGACGCGGACTTCCAGGGAGTGCGCCATGCTGGCCCGGTCGATCTTGGTGAGCACCAGTTCTGCCATAAAGGTTTTGATGTCCAGGTATTGAAAGGCCTTCAGTGGCCATTCGCCGGGACGGTAGTGGCTGGCGTAGAACCACTCGCTGAAGGGCGGAATGCTGCCGTGCAGCCGGGGATGCAAAATGCCGGGGAGGTTTCCGGAGTGGAAGCGGCCCATGGCCATGGCCTCGGCGTAGCGTTCGACGAAGTGGTTCTTCGGGGAGCCGCTCAGCCGCTGCAGGGCGGAAGCGGCCCATGCCTGCCAGGGGCGGAAGCGGGCGATCTCTTTTTGCCAGGTATAGCCGCCGAATATTTCATCGGCGCCTTCCCCCGAGAGCACGGCCTTGTTGTAGCGGCTGGCCAGTTGGCTGACCATGTAGGTGGGAATGATGGAGATGTCGGCAATGGGCTCATCGTAGTGGTAGGCCAGGGTGTCCAGCACTTCCAGTTGTTCGGCGCCCACGATGGTGGTGTGTATGGGAACGCCCAGGTGCTTCGCCACGGTTTCGGCATACCGATGCTCACTTTGGGCCCAGCCCTCAAATCCTATCGAAAAGGTTTCCGGCTGCTTGCCCAACATGGTGGAAAAGGCCGCCAGTGCGCTGCTGTCATAGCCGCCGCTCAGGAAGTTTCCTATCGGAACCTCACTGCGCAGGTGCTCCTGTACGCTGCGCCGCAGTATGTGGCCCACCCGTTCAATGGCTTCTTCCGGGCGGATTTTCCGGTTGGCAGGCTCCAGGCTCCAGTATGCCTGCGGCTTTGGGTAATTCCACGCTTCCTTCGGAGACAAGAGCAGATAATGGGCCGGCGGAAGTTTATACAGCCCTTCCCAAATGGTGTGCGGGCTGGGCACATACCTGTAGGTGAGGTATTCACTGATGGCGCCGAGGCGCAGGGCCGGGCGGCCCGGCAATCCCTTGATGATGGCTTTCAGTTCGGAGGCGAAGTAAAAATTGCCGTCGATCCAGCCGTAGTATAAGGGTTTAATACCGAAGCGGTCGCGGGCAAGAAACAGTTCGTGTTTTTCCTCATCCCAGATACCAAAGGCGAACATGCCTTTGATTTTTTCCAACAGCCTCACCCCCCATTCCTCATAGCCGTGGAGCAATACCTCTGTATCGGTTTGGGATTTGAACCGATGCCCCCGGGCTTCCAATTCGGCGCGCAACTCCAGGTAGTTGTAGATTTCGCCATTGAGCACGAGCCAGAGGTTTCCCCTTTCATTGCACATGGGCTGATGCCCGGCGGGCGTCAGGTCGAGAAATGAAAGCCGGCGGTGGCCCAGGGCCACTCTCCCGTCCTCGCTCAGCCAGCTTCCCGCATCGTCGGGGCCGCGGTGCGCCAGGGTATCGCGCATGCCTTCGAAGGTTGCCAGATGGATGGGGGCGCGGGTATTGGCCTGCCCTACGATTCCGCACATTCGTCCTCGGGTTTTACAGCCTTCCCGCGTTCCAGGTAGGGTAACAACCTGGCGTACTGCTTCAAAAGCCAATGGTAATAGAATAAGAGCACCTTTTCCCGGGCCCACCCGAAAAGCGGCTTCGTGCGGATGAGATAATAGTAGAGGCGCCGCGTGGAGGGTTCGAAAAACACCAGCAGGTGAAAAGCCAGGAGCAACCAGTATCCGCTGTTTTCTCCGATCAGCATGAGCAGGAATGCCAGGGGGAGCCAGGTGTCGAATACTTCATTGAACAGCAGAAGCAGGCTGGTTTTTCTGGAGGGTTTCAGGTTTTTACCCGGGCGAGGCACGAGGACGGGCCAGGTTCCACGTTTTAAGTTGCTTTGAGAATCTGCCGTTTGGCTTGTTTTCGGCTCATTTTTTTTGAAAGGCCTGCTTTTATCTTCGTTCTCCCGCCGGATGGCCGTCAGCAAGTGGGCCAGCACCAGGGGGATGAGGGCCGGCAGTATCGGCGCCCGGCTGAGAACCGACAGGAATAACAGGAAAACCAGAAGCCCGGCGCCTTCCAGTGGCAACAGCCACCGAAGGCCCAGGGCTTGCGCCCTGCTTTTACCCCTAACCACGACGAAGGTGCGGGCTCCTGCGGCTTTATCCCGCTCAATATCTTCGATCTGATGGAAAAGGATGTTGTTGAGGCCCGAAATAAACTGGAGCCCTGCTATGGCCAACACCACTGGAAAGAATGCGATGCTGCGCTCGGCTCCTTCCAAAACTGCAAATGCAAAAGCCCATCCGATAACCGCCGGCATTGCGTGGCCATAGGCTGCATCCGCCAGCACGCCGCCCAGGCTCCGGTTTTTCAACCGGATGGGGGGAGTTGAGTAAAGCAGGTAGAACAGGTGTTGCAATCCCATCAGCCCATACAGGTAAGGAGGGGCTTTCAGGATGGCCAGGATCAGCAGGATGAAAACGGTGGCCAGCACAGGGATCATTCCCCTCCAGAAAGGAGAAACCCGGCCTGCCAGGTTGAACTTCCCCCCTTTGGCGTCGGCTGCCAAATCGAAGAGGTCGTTGTAAAAACGGACGAAAACGCCACTGCCGGCAAAGGCGAGCAGCATCAGGGCGGCTGCCGCCATCACCCGGCCAACGGGCGGCGCGCCGGCAGCCCACAACCCCAGGTAGAAAAACCCCATGGCAATCGGCAACTTGGTCGTAAACCAGTCGGCCTTGCGCAGCAGTTGTGGTGTCAGCTTCATCTCAATCCGTTAGAAAAGCGAGGATTTCCCTCCGGCTTTCCGGATCCAAGGTATGTACTATTTCCTTTACCTCCATCCGGGGGGCGATATTTACCGCCGCATCCAGGCAGGAACGGAATTCCTGCCGCAGGGTTTCCAGATAGGCAGCCCGTTCGTGGATCTCCGGAGCAGCGCCTTCCCGCCCCCGCAGGTTTTGCTGTACCTGCCGGATGTCCGGGTTCAGAAAGAGTATCCTGCCGGGCAGGGGGGCGCCGAAGATATGTGCATAGGCCCGGATCTGCTCCTCCACGCTCCGCCGGCCGACGGCCAGGATGAGGGCTTCCAGGCTGCCTCCGGAACCATGGCTTCCCACTTCCTTCAGAAATGCCTCCAGCTGCAGCCATTCTTCTTCCTCCAGCAACTTTCGGGCCCGCAACAGGTGGTTTTCTTCTGCCGGGCGCCCCAGTGGGATGTGCCGGAGAAAAAGACGGCTGTACACCACCGTATCGATGGCCGGATGGCGGGTGGATAGGATGGTGGAGGCCCCAAACCGGCTTTCCAGATGCCGGCATTCTGCAGAGAACATCATCATTTTCAGGAAGAGGCTCATGGCTTTGAGCGCGGCGTCTTCTTCCTGGTCGGCCCGCGCGCCCAGTTTGTACAGCAGCCTCGACAGGGCCGGGGCGCCGCAATATGGCGACAGGTGGTAATGGGTGCAGGGCAGGGGATAAAAACCGGAGCCCCCGGGCAGATGCCTGAAACATTCCTGCAGCCAGAAATCCTTGCCGCTGCCGTCCACGCCGATGATGCTGTATAAGTTTGCCATGCTCAGAGGTATTTGACCTGCCCGCTGCTGCCGTCCACTTCCAGCATCCGGCCCGTTTCCAGCCCGGGCAGCAGGTTGGGGACGCCGAAAACGGCGGGAATGCCGAATTCCCGGCACATGATGGCCGCATGGGACAAGAGCCCGCCGTTGGCCGTGACGATGGCTTTCAGCCCGGAAAAAAAAGGAATATGGGAAGGGTTGATGTAATCCGTCACCAGTATGCTGCCGGCGCCCAGCCCAGGCGGCTTTTCGCCGTCCAGATTGGGAATGACAAGCGCTCTGCCCCGGGCCAGGCCGGGGCAAACGCCAATGCCCTGGAATGCCGCCTGCCCTTTGGGAACAGGCTGCAGCACAGGCGTGGAAGACGGAAAAATGATGTCGGGCTTGGCAAAATGGCGAAAACTCCGCCGCAGCCGCCGATTATACTCCACCTGCTCGCGGCTGCGGGCCGCGTCACCGCCCGCAGCCAGCCCGATCAGGCTGGAAAAGTCCAGAAAAAACACATCATCGGGGCGCCCGAGGGCTCCTTCATCCGACAATTTTCGCCCCAGTTCCAGGGCGGTTTGCCGGATGAGGTGGTAGAGGTGGGTGGTGATGTCCCGGATCTCTTCTTTCCACCACAACAGTTTGCGCTGCCGCTCCATTTTCCTCACCAGAGCAGGCGAGCGCAGGGAAGCCCGGAGCTGCATGTAGCTTTCCCGCTGCCTGGCGAGCTGGCCTTTCAGTGGCGCCTGCTCCTCCCGGAGGTATTGCCGGATAGCCAGTATGGGCACTTCGGGGCTTTCCACCCAGTTGGGGCTGAGGATTTCCAGTTCGAAATCGCTCTTGTAGCCGTACTCGTCCAGAAACCGGCCCAGGGCTTCCCGGAAGGGGAAGGAACGCCCCGCGCGGTAGCTTTCCGCCAATTCCGCTTCGCCCGCCCCGGCCCAGAAGGCCAGCGCTTCCGGGGCCTGCCGGATGCCTGCGGCAATTTCCCACAAATGCAACATGGGGCGGATGTGGGCAATATCCTCAATGCCGGCCGTAAGCGCGCTGTAAGGGATGTTTTGCCTGTTACGCCGGTTGTAACGCGCCAGCGCATTCTGCGCAAAAGTGCTGACGAAGGTGTTGTCGTAAATGATGTTCCAGTAGTTGGAGTAAATATAAAGCAGGTGCTGGTTGGCCAGCCTGTCAAAATATTCCCCCAGGGCCTTGCTGCCGGATTCGGCAAAAGGGAAAGCCCGGAATTCGGGCAGCACCACCCGGTAGAAATAATCTTTAGTCTTCCTGCATTCCTCAAAGCGGGCCCGGATGGAGCGCTGAATGGAGGCCAGGGCTTTCAGGGAAGTCAGCAGGCGCCTGAATGAAAAACGCGCTACGTACCCGTCCCCTTCATAATAGGGGTTGACGCCCTGGCCCTCGTCGAACTGCCGCTCTACATAACCCAACACCTTGCTGGCCCCGCTTTTGGTGGCGCTGAGGTTCCAGTAGGGGTAACCCAGGAAGGTGGTGCTCCAGGCCGAAGGCATGGGCTCCGGCCGGAGGTGGTAACGGTAGGCGAAGGCTTCGATCGACTGGTTGAAAGTGAAACTGTAGAGGCTCCACATAAGAGGAGAAGGCATCTGCGCCCCGATGCCGCCGTCCCGGAAATTGGCGTTCGTCCAGATGTATTCGGTAGGGAAGAAGATGCGGGTGATGGGGCGGGATTGCAGCAGGTATATCTCGCCGCCCGCCATGGCCCATTCCACATCCTGCGGGCTGCCGAAGTGCTCCTGCACCTGAAGGAGGAGCCGGCCCAGTTGGCGGAGTTGCTCTTCGGGCGGAAGCAGGCCGGAGGTGTTTTCCTCCATGATGATCCGCTCCGCCCGCCAGTCGTAAACCAGCCGGGCGTCAACCCGGCGGCCGCCGGTCAGGGTTTCGCAGTTTCCCTGCGCCAGTTCAATCAGCATCTCCTGCTCTACTGGCCTGACCGGCGATACGGTGAAGGCCACCCCGGCATAATCGGCTTCCACGTATTCCTGAAGCAGAAAAGAGAGCCGCCCGCCTTCGGGCTGCAGGCGCCCGGTTTCCTGTGCTTTCTGCCAGCAGGCGGCGATGGCGGATGCCAGTTGCGATGCATTGGCGATGCCGGTAACGGAAGCGTACAAACCGGCCAGCGCATGGCGGTGGTGGTCTTCGCCCTCCGCGCTCGTCCGTAGGATGAGGGTATGGAATGGCTTTAGGGCGCCGATCAGGCCTTCCAGCCAGGGCATAAGGCCGGGAGCTGCCGTCAGTTTCTGCACGAGTTGCGAAAGGCTGTCATCCGGATGCAGCGAGGCCAGGGCGCTGAGGCGGGCTACGGTTTCAAAAGGCAATATGATGCCCTTCGGCGCCTGAAAGCCGGCCTGCCTGAGCCGGTGCAGGTTACGGGCCTTTGGGCCGCATTGCCCCGACGGCAATTCCCCCGCGCCCAGCAGGTAATAAGCGGCTGGTATTTGCTGGCTCATTCCAAACCGAAGTTGTGCTGCCGGGCATAGCCGAGCAGCGTGGCCAAATTTCCCCCCTCAGCCGGGGGGCATTCCGGGAATCCCTCCGGCAGGTGGGCGTGCAGGCTGCCCACATCGAAGTCCATGGTGTTGCTGCTGATGTAGGGGGTGTATATCCTGCCCACGGATTTTTCATAATACAGGCGCTCCAGAGGGGTGCGTTCGCCGGGAATGCTGTCCACAAAGGGCGGAAGGGCCACTTTGATGAAATCGAACATCAGGGGAATGCCCGTGCTGTTGGCCGATTCCCGGGGCGCTGCCAGATGGAAGCCCTGCTCGGCCGTACCGCTCGCGGCCACTGCCAGCAGCGCTTTGGCCGCGTAATCGGCGGGCACGACGTTCAGCCCGGCATGGGGGTTGAAGCAGACGCGGATGTCGAGCCGGGTGGTTTGCTCATAATCAATCCGGCCCAGCTCTTTGGCCTTGAGGCGCAGGAAAAAAGCCAGCCAGGCGTAAAAGATATCGAACTTGCTGACCTGGCCGGGCAGCGGCTCCAGCAGCCTGCCGCATATCGTGGACGGGCGGAAAATTTTGAGCCCGGGCAGCTTCCCGCGGGCCCCCGCTTCCCGGACAAGCACCTCCCCCTCCAGCTTGGAGCGCTCGTATGGGTTGCGGAATTCCACCCCGAAATCAACGAGCCCGGGTGCAATGCGCCCTTCCCGCTTCCCACAGGAATATGCCGTGCCGACGTAAACGAACTGCGCGATGTCCAGGCCTTCGCATAAAGCGATCACTTCTTTCGTGCCTTCCACATTGATCCGGTGCAAAGTTTCCCGCACCATGGGGCTGTCCCGGAAATCGACGGTAGCCGCGGCGTGGATAAAGAGCCCGATGCGATAGGAGCGCAGGGTTTTGATATCCTGCGGGCTGAGCCCCAGGCCTTTTTCACCCAACTGCCAGTTGATGCAGACGGCCCTTTCGGCGAAGGGAGCGACATCGGAGGTTTGCAGGTAGTGCCTGCCGTCCTGTTCCAGCATTTCCCGGATCCGGCCCTGCAGGCTCAGGCCGCCTTCCGCCTTTCCGAAGGCCAGCACGGTCAGTTCCGGCAAATTATGCCGGTGCAGCCGGAACAATTCGAAAAGGATATTTCTCCCCAGCAAGCCGGTTATACCTGTGATAGCGACGACCATACTACTTCAATGTTTCAATATGCAGCCCTCCCGGAATGTGAAGGGCGTGGAATCGGCTTTCCACCTGCCTGGCCAGGTTTCCGAATGGCGGTATTTCGAACTTCCCGATTTTTGGAAAATGTTCCTCCAGCGTTTCATTGCCAATGACATACAGGTTGGCCCAGAACAAGCCGGAGTTCAGGATGTCGGGGGGAAGCTTCCAGCACAGGCGGAGGGCCCCGGCCCGGGGGGGAAGCTCGCGTTCGAGGGTATTGGCGCTGAACAGGATGTTGTGGTGGCTGTCCATCAGGGCCAGAGCCAGATGGGGCGGGCTCTGGCCTGGCTTGAACTCCACTTCCACCTCTATGTCGATGGCGCCGCCGGCATGGGGTGCGGCATCCGCGCCGGGGGCCGTCATCCGGATCGCCCTGAAGTAGGCCGACTGGCTGAGGGGCAGCGGAACGCCTGGAGCGAAATGCCGGGCGTAATAGGCCAGTGATTCCTGCACGCCGCCGGCGAAGGCAACCCGCCCTTCCGCCAGCACCATGGCCCGGTTGCACATCTGCGCCAGTTTTCCGGGCTCGTGGCTGGCGATGAGCATCGTCTTGCCCGCTTTTTTCAGCGACTGCAGTTTCAGAAAACACTTTTCCTGGAATGCAGCGTCGCCGACGGCCAGCACTTCATCCAGCAGCAGGATGTCGCAATCGATGTGGATGGCCGTGGCGAAGGCCAGGCGGAGGAACATGCCGGAAGAATAAAACTTGACCGGCGTTTCCAGGTGTTTTTCCAGCCCGCTGAAGGCGACGATCTCCTCCAGGTGTGCGGCCGCCTGCCGGCGGCTGAGCCCCGCCAGCCTGCCGGCGAAGTAGATATTCTCCCTGCCCGTCAGTTCGGGGTGAAAACCCGAGCCTATTTCCAGAATGGCCCCTACCCTGCCCCGGAGAACAGCCCTGCCCGAGTCGGGCTGGTAAATGCCCGCCAGTATTTTCAGCAAGGTGCTCTTCCCCGCCCCGTTGGGCCCGATGATGCCCATGGACTCCCCGCCCTCCAGCTGAAAACTGACATCCTTTAATGCCCAGAAATCATCGCCCCGGGAGGCGGCAAACACCCCCGCCGCCCCTTCGCCGGCCCGCCAGAAAGACTTGGACAATGCTTCTGCTGTTATCATGTTCTCTTACTGCTTCTGTTTTTTGCACCACCTGCCCGTTTCAGGCAAAATCGACGAGTTTGTGCTGCCGGATGAAGAACAGCCTGAGCCCGGCCGGTAATAATACTAAAAAAAACGCCACGCCGGCCCAGGCGAAAAGAGGCGGCCCCTGGGCGCCCAGCAGTATCCAGCGGTATGCTTCGACCACCGTGGCCATGGGGTTGAGGTATAAAAAAGGCCGGAAACCGGCGGGTATCAGCGAGGGCAGATAGAAAACCGGCGTTAGCCAGATCGCTACGTTCAGGGCGGAGGCGGTGAGGTAAAAAAAATCGCGCCGACGGCCGCTCAGGCTGCAGGCCCAGATGGCCACGGTAAAGCCCGTCAGGAAATTCAGGCAGATGACGAACGGCAGCAGGAGGGCCCTGGCCGAAAAAGGGAAACCGAAGGCGGCCAGCAGAACGAAGAGCAAAAGGACGGAAATGGACAATTCGACCAGCCCCAGCAGGCTCTTGTAGAGGGGGATGATCAACCTCGGCACGACGTTCCGCTTCAGGAACTGCCCCTCATTGGCGATCGAAGGCGCCGCATTATAAATGATGTCCTTGAAATAGTTCCAGCCAATCAGCCCCGAAAGGGCGACCAGGGGGTAAGGAATTGCCGTTTCGACCTTCAGCAACACCGAAAAGAAAAGGGAGTAGATGGCTACGTATGCCGCCAGGGGAATGACGGCCCACACCAACCCCATGGCCGTATGGGCGTATTTGGCTTTCCACTCGCGCCGGGCCAGCATCCAGGCGACGGGCAGGGCCCGCCATACTTCTTCCAGTTCCGCCAGCATGCTTTTCGGCTTGTTTTCGATCACCCTGTACATGGCCCTCATTCGTTCACCGGGAATAAAATGCCGCCGCTCCCATCCCTCTCATCAGGCGGCGGATTCAGGAGCAGGGCCAGCGTGCGGTAATGGTCGTTGCGGAGTATGCCCCGGGCTGCTTCCGCTGCGGAGCTCCCGGCCAGCAGGGCATCGCAGGCCGCTTCGGCGTGGCGGCCAAGAGCCTGAACCGCTTCGGGAGAATCCCCCCGCTGCCAGGCCCTGGCCCGGCAATATGCCGCCAGGGTGCTGAAGTAATCCCGGACGAAGGCTTCGTCGGAGGCGCGCTGATCATACAGGGCGCGGGCGGCGGCGAACCCGCCGGCGCGGCTGCCGGCCCGCAATTCGGGCAGGAGTTGGCGCCCCAGCTGATACATGGGGTTACCCTCCAACGCCGCCATTTCCATTTTAAAGCCGGCATCGGCGCGGATGAGCTTTAGCTTCGGGTTCTCTTCCAGGCTGATTTTTTCCAGTGTCTGCAGGCAAGCCTCATACTGGTCGGTGCGGTACAGGCAATACGCCAGGTTGGTGAGCGCCGGTTCGTAATTCGGAGCGAGTTCCACGGCTTTCTGAAGCACGGGCAGCGCATCGGCGTAGCGCTCCATGCCCATCAGGATGCTCGCCCTGGTGTTTAGCACCCGGTGGCTGTTGGGCTGGTATCGTTCTGCTTCCTCCGCCTTGTCCAGGGCCTTGTCCAGTTGCTGAAGTTGTTTGTACGCGTTGGCGCTATGCCACTGAATGGGGTCGCCGATGGGGTCCAGGCTGAAGAAAAGGCGCTCGGCTTCCACCGACAGGCGGGCGGCCTGCTCGAAGTTTCCCCGGGTTTCAAGCCGGAGTATTTCCTGCAGCCTGCGGTCGAGCTGCCGTTTTTCCCACCCCATCCAAAGGCTGAAGCCGATCAGGGCGAAGAGCCCGGCGGCCAGGGCGGTGCGGCGGCCGCCTGAAAGCGCCGGCGGCGCTGCGCCGCCGGCCAGGTTCAGCGCCATGGCTGCGTAAAGCAATAAAAGCAAATTGTGCTCGGGGCGCTCGGTGGGAAAGCTGAAGCCCATATCGATGGCGGCGGCCAGCAGCCCGCTGAACAACAGTATGGCCAGCAGGGCGCCGTTTTCACTGCCGGCCCGCCGGGCCGCCACCCAGGCGGCGGCCAACGCCAGCCCGCCCATGGCCAGATACAGCAGCAGGGCCGCCAGCCCGGCTTCGGCGGCGATGCCCAGATAAACGTTGTGGGGGCGGATGCGCATCTGGTCGATGCCCTCGAAACTGGGCGCGCTGCTGCCGCCGTATTCCGGGAAACGGACGCGCCAGTTGCCGGCGCCGACGCCCAGCACGGGGTGATCCGCAATCATTTGAACCGTATGTTTCCAGACGTATATCCGCTCGCGGGCGTTGCGCTCTGCTTCATTGGCCGGCTCGGCATCGGCGGCGGGCAGGCGGACAAAGGTTTGAACACGCCATTTCAGGGAACTGGCCAACTGGCTGCCTTTACCGCCGGCAAAGGCCAGCCCGACGGCCAGAAACACCCCCAGCAGGCCGGCAAGCACGGCATAGCGCCACTGCTTCCGGAAAGTGGGCGAAAACTGCTGCCGCTTCAGCAGCAACAAGGCCTGAAAAGCCAGGAACATGAGCGCAAAGGCCAGCCAGGCGGAACGCGTCTGGGAAAGCACCAGGGCAATGCCGCCGAGCGCCAGCCCGGCCAGGGCCAGAACGCGCCAGGCGCCTTTGTTCTGGAAAAAACAGAAACCCGCCCATGGCGTCAGCAACACCAGCAAAGACCCGAACAGGTTGCGGTTGCCGCTGAAACCGGTGGGCGGCAGCGAACCGGGAATACCGAAAACCGACAATCCATAATACTGGGTGATGCCGGCCAGGGCGCAAACCGCCAGAGCCGCCGTCAGGAACATGGACAGAAGCCGCGCCTGGCGAAGGGGTTCGGCCAGCAGGGCCAGCAACAGAAAGGCCAGCGCCAGGTGCAGCCCGTAGCGCGCCACAAACAGCATGCCCTCCCGAATATTAACCGCCGGCCAGAGGCTGGCCAGGTTGACGAGCAAAAACCCCAGCCCCAGCCACAAAAACAAGCGCCCCAGGCCGGCGGGAACCCACAGCGGCCGGCGGGAAACCCAAAGCCAGGCCAGCACGCCAGCCGCCCAAACCGACAGCCCAAGCATACGAATTGCAAGGAATGGGTCGCGGGCGCCGCTGTCGAACAGCAGCATGGCGAGCCCGAATGCCAGCATGACAAACAGGCTTGCCGCGTCCATCCCGGAAGAGGAAGAGGCCCTGGATCGTGTTTTTTTATTTTGCGCCATCGTTCTTGCACATTAAACTCAGCACCCTACCGGGACGACAGGGCAGGCGGGCTCCTCCTTTTCCGGCGATTCCACCCCCAGCCCCAGCTGTTCCAGGTACTGCCCGATGATATATTTTTCGTCGAACCTTTCCAGCACCAGTTGCCGGCCCGCCAAACCCATCTGCAACCTGGCGGAGCCGGGCAGCTCCAGCAACAGGCGCATTTTTTCGGCCAGCCCTTCCGCCTGTTTTTTCTCACAAAGGTAGCCGTTGTATCCTTCCAGTACGATTTCCCGGCAACCTACATTATCGGTGGCGACAATGGGGCGGCCCATGCTGGCGGCCTCGAGCAGGATGCGGGGCACGCCTTCCCGATAGTAGGTGGGCAACACCACCGCGTCGGCCCTGGCCAGAAAAGGGCGGATGTCCTCGTGGGCGCCGACGTATTCGATCAGCCCCTGGGCCTGCCACTGCTGAAGTTCCGAAATGCGGACGGCATTGGGAAAATGTTCTTCGATGAAACCGGCCACCAGGAAGCGGGCGCGGCATCCGGCGGCGCGCAGCAGGCGCGCCGCCTCCACATATTCAAAAATGCCCTTTTCCTTCATCAGCCGCCCGGCGAACAGAAAGCGGAAGGGCCTTCCCGGAGGCCCCGGCGAAGGAGCCGGGGAAAAATAACCCGTATCCACTCCCTCGCCCGGCAACAGCCCCGCCTGCCCGGGCCGGATGATGCGCTTATCGAGGAAAAAATCACGGTCGTCCCGGTTGAGGAACCAGGCGCGGGCCGCGCGCCGCAGCCCCAGGCGGTAGAGCCGGATGGCAGCCCTGGTCTTCCAGGAATGGCTGGTGAACAGATGCCCCAGGCCCGTAATCACCGCCAGGGCCGGGATGCCCAGCAGCCGGGCGGCCAGTTGCCCGAAGATATTGGGCTTGATCGTGAAAGAAAGCGCATAATCGATCCGCCATTTTTTCATCAGGCGGTATGCAACGAGCATGTAGCGGAGGCAATCCAGGGGGTTGAGGCTGTAGTTCATAACGGGCGCCGGCTCAAAAATGCAGCCCATAGCCTGGAGCTTCCTGCTGAATTTGTCTTCCGGTGCTATGACGACAACGCGCGCGCCCCGCTGCAACAACTGCCGGATAAGGCCCCGGCGGAAGTTGTAAACGCTCCAGCTGGTATTGGAGAGGATGGCTATATTTCCGGGTGCTTTGAGCATAGGTGTTTTTTACTTTTCAAAGGCTTCAAAGGGTTGCGCCTCCGGCATGGCGCCGAAGGCGGCCCGGAGCCAGCAAGGCGCTTTTGGCGGCCAGCCGCAGCCGGTGAGGAATGCGGGGCAACAGCTCCATTTTCAGCCGCCGCCAGAGGCGGGGCGCCCGGAAAAAGGGACGCGGCGAATACGCCGCCTCGATACCGTGCAAGGCCAGCAGGCGCCCCAGCGCCGACCCTTCGGGAACGGCTTTCTTATCCAGCCCGCGGCTCCGCCATTCCTCGTTCATCCAGTGAAAGGCGCACCACCGGGGCGCAAAAGAAGGGGCGTGGTAAAGGTAATACTCCACGGTTTCCCAGCGGTCTTTATTTGTTATGTCAACGATATAAGGTTCCAGTTGGAACTGCCGGACGTATTTATTGAGTATCCGCACCGGCAGCAGCCAGTCGCGGTTAGCGGCATTGACCCGCTCCCGGGCTTCCAGATAACAGGCCTCCATCAGCGGGCTGCCCTGGGGGCACTTCATCAGGTTGCCCACCACCGGCAGCACATCGTGCCGGCGAAATATATAGGGCGCTTCAAAGTCCAGCGGCCGCAGGCAGGTGACGTCCATATCGGACCACCAGCCGCCCTCCTCATACAAAAGCTTGTACCGGAACAGGTCGGCAAAACCCGCCAGGCTGCCCTTGCCGTGGCCGAACTGATTGCCGTGCCGGTAGCGGAAAATGTCCCCGGCCGGCAGAATATCAGCCGCCGGGCGCTGGATAACGCCTTCCGGCAGCCCATGGCTCAGCGGTTCGTACAGCCAAAGGTGGAACTCGTGCCCCATGGCCACAAAAGACCGAAGGCACAATTCCTCCAATGGGCTCAGGGAAGAACCCACCCACAAGCCATGAACGACCTTATTCTGGGCTTCCATCTTTTGGTGAAGTTTGTTCATTGACGGTTTCCGGGTAAGCTGTCTGGTCCGGCAAGCGCCTGCCTGTTTCAGGAAAGAAAAAAACTTGCCTCCGAGGGTAAAGCTAGACGAAAATTTCAAAAAAGTATATGAGCTGAAAGCCAAACAGTAAAGAAAAAAACTAAAACAAAAATGAAAAAAGCACAGATAATAAAAAATCCTTTAGATTTGTGTACCGAAAATAAACTGTTCTTGATTCCCTCTTTTAAAGAATTCTTTTCTGCCCCAACCAAATGCCCGATGTCTGTTCCATAGCCTGCTCCCCGGTTTGACTGACTGGTATGTGAATGGAAGCAGGGTGTTCCTCTGACGAGTAAACGGCAAATACCAAACCCCTGGGGTCCTGCGCCTTGCCTGGATTCCCGAAGGGCGCTAAAGTACGTATATAACAAACTGTACATCTCATGATCCACCGGACCCTAGTTACGCTGGCATTCGCCTGCCTGTTCCTCTCCAATGCTCAGGCGCAGTTTTCCGCCACCACCAACGCCAACGATGCCTACATCGATGTCTCCTGGAACCTCGCCCAGGTTTGTTTCCAGGATGCGGGCAACAACAACCAGGCCTACCCCGACGGCGTACACCTGGAACTTTTTGCCGACGGCGCCTCCGTTTACATCGAAGTGCTCGACGACCCGGCGCCCACAGCGGTCAGCAATACTTTCCGGCATTACGTCGGGCCGGGCCGCAGCGTCAACTACGGACTGATGCTCTATATCATTGGCCCGGGCGACGAGGTGTCGGTGATCAACTGTTCCAGCCTGACGGCCTCGGGCTCCACCCTCGGCTTCCAGCCGCCGGTAAACGTCGCGGCTACCGACGCCACCAGGGCCGATGCCGTCGTGCTCAGCTGGCAGAACAAATCGCTGCTCAGCTCCTCTTTCCAGGTCATCAGGAAGCTGGGGGCCCAGGAAACGCTCGTGGCTACCATTCCCGGCTCAACGGCAGTGGATTCCGTCTTCACCTATGTGGACGCCTTCCGCCTGGACAACGCCCTGAGCCTCGAAAACGGCGCCCAGTACGAATATTGCATCCGCACTTACAGCGAACTGGTGGATTCCACTTTCGGGGAGCCGGATTTCGCAGTCTGCGACATGGGCAGCACCTACGACATCAACCTGCAGGCCACCGACTTCACCTTCACCGACAGGGTGAACCTGACGTGGAACGATGTTTCCGCCTTTGCTGAAAAGATCGTGATCAAAAGAGACAGGGAGGTGGTTGCTACGCTGGAAGATGAGGCCTTGACTATTTATTCCGATACGGACCCTACCTACGGCCTCAACAGCCTGTATTCCATCGACCTGATAAACGCCCAGGGCGTCATTACCGTGCAGGATACCGAAAGAGGCGGAGCGGACCCCATCGGGGCCATCTCGGGTTTCGTACGCAGCAAGGAGGGCGTCGGCGTACCGGGTGTAAAGGTCAAATACGAAGTGGAAGTCCTCGACTCCCTGATCCGGGATTCCACCCTGACGGATTTCACGGGCCGTTATTCCTTCGAAGATGTCTTTTACGCCCGCCAGGGCAGCTTCACCCTCCGGGCCGAAAGAGCGGGGGCATCCATCAAACCCGCCAAGCTGGTTTTCATACTCAACAACGAGAACCCCGTGAAGGAGGAGGCCAACTTCCTGTTCAACACCAGCCTGGCTATGAGCAGTGACTCCATCGCCCTGCAGCAGTTCGAAGGGGCGCCTGGCGTGGATAGGCTGAATTTTACCTGGAACTACTTCTCCACCGCCGATACCACCCATTTCCAACTCTACCGCGAAGGCACGCTGGTCACTATTGGCGATGACGCTACAGCGCCGCCCGCAGGCCTCAGTGACCTGACAGGCAAGCCCAACTACTACTATGCCTATGAGTTGCGGGCCTACGCCATCCGGAACGATTCCATCGCACTGGTGTCCGTCAAGGATACCGTGCAGTTCCCCGCAGTCGAAAAACCCACTAACCTGGCCATACAGGACAACTTCGACAGCAACAGCATGGGCGTGCTGACCCTGTCCTGGGACCACAGCTCCGATAATTTCAGCGGCTTCCGCATATACCGGGACAATGTGCTGCTTGCCGTGCTGGGCTCCGCCCCGCGCCGCTTTTCGGACTACACCGGCCTGCCGGGGGCAACCTATGAATATTCGATCACGGCCTTCCGGAATATCGATGGCGAGATTTTCGAATCCGAACGGGTTAACGGAGCGCCAAACCTGTTTCCCGCTTTCTTCGAACCAACCAACGTAGTGGCTACACCGATGGCAAATGACAATGCTGTCATCGTGAGCTGGGATATCCCCGGCGGCTTCGGCGGGCAGGACTATTTCTCCGGCTTCAAAATCATGCGCAACGGCCAGGAGATCGGCGAGATCATGAAGGGCGACACCACGGCCTTTAAAGACCTGCTGGGCATTCCGGGTGTTTCCTATACCTATATGGTGAAAACCTTCGTTGACCAGCCGGACACGGTTTACGCCAGCACGGGCGTGATGGCTGCTCCGGTAAACTTCCCCGCGATCGCCACCCCGGTGCTCAGCAGCGTTACGCCGTCCACCGGCAAAGCGCTGGCCAGCATCGACAACACCTATAATACCACCCACAACAACTTCGACGGTTTCATCATAACGGCCAACGGAGCGGCCTTCGACACCCTGCAAAGGCATCAAACCAGCGCCGCTTACTTCCCCAATATACGGGGCGCCGCGCCGGTGAACGTCACCATCGGGCTGCAAGCCTACCGCAATATCAACGGGCAGATATTCACCTCCGCGGCCGCTACCCAGGCCGTCGCCATTCCGCTGGCCAACAACAGCCTGGAAGCGCCGGGCAACATCAATGCATCGGAGGAGTTCCCCATGCACGTTGCTGTTACCTGGACTTACCCTACCTTCAAACTTTCCCGCTTCGTCGTGTACAGAGACAACGCCGTCCTGGACACCCTGCCGACGACGGCCCGCGCCTACTACGACTATGATACCGACCCGGGCCAGACGCACGAATACAGCGTCAAGGCCATCTACAACGGCGCCGAATCCATCGTCGTGTCGGATGTCGGCCGCAGGCGCAACCTGGGCGTATTGCAGGGGCAACTGGTGTCCGGCAGCAACGGCCGCAATGTGGACAGCCTCGAATTGCGCCTGCTCAACGGCGCACAGACGGTTGGCCGCACCTTCTCCAACCGGGCCGGCTACTATCTCTTTGAAAACCTGCCCATCGACGGCGGGCAGTCCAGCCTCGCGCTCAACCTGCAGACGATGGGGCGCAGCGTCGAAGTAACGGCTCCGCAGCAAAGCGTACCGGAAGCGCCCATCCGCAACCGGACGATAACCGACAACTTTGCCGACGAATTCGTACCGGGTGATTATCCCCCACTACCCCAGCGCGACACGCTGGTGGAATTGCTGGAAGTGGTGGCCCAACCCTTCCGTTTTCAGCAGCGCGTGGCCATTAGCTGGACAACCACCGAAGGCCTGTTCGACGGCTTCGAAGTGTACCGCGGCCTTGCCAGGCTCGGCTCCGTGCGCAAGGGAGCGCCGATGTTCTTTATCGACAGCACCGGCGTTGGCGGCTTCGACTACATCTATGTCGTAAAACCGTACTTCGAAAGGAACGGGGTCCGCATCATTTCCGAAGGAAAAGGGGCAGGCACGACCTATCCCGCCTTCCCGCCCGTCGAGAACCTCACCGCCACGGCAGGCTATTTCGGGCAGAACAACACCATCAACCTCAACTGGAGCCACCGCACCGGGAAGGTATCCTACTATCAGGTTGAACGCAACGAACAGATCCTCGGCCTGGCGCCTGCCAGCGGTAATCTGAGGTTTGAGGACAACCAGGGCAAACCGGACCAGAGTTATGTTTACACGGTAAAAGCCGTGCTGCAGCAGGGAACCCAGCTGTTCGTTTCCGACCCGCGTTCGGTAACCGTGAGATACCCCAAGGTAGGCGACCCGCAGATATCACTGACAGCCGTGCAGGACAGCAACGCCGTTAAAATAGACTGGACGTATAAAGGAGAATACGTGGATGGCTACCGCATTTACCGCGACGGGCAGCTCATCGCCACCCTCGCCGCGGCCGACAGCTCCTATTACGATCTCGAAGGCCAGCCGGAAACCAACCACGAATACAGCGTCGTGGCCCTGCTGGACCGCAACGATATGGACTTCCAGTCGGAAGGCGACCGCGACACCATCACGTTCCCCAAACTCAGGCCGGTGCTCAACCTGACGGCCACCAGCGTGGATTCGCTGGGCAACGCCAACCTGGCTTTCGATTACTACGCCAGAGGGGTGGACTACTTCGAGATGATGTACACGATCAACTACCTGGATGCGAACAACATGCCCCAGGACTCCACCCTGATGTTCACGCTTTTCTACAACGAACTGAAAAACAACAAACTCACCTTTGTCGATGAGCTGGCCATACCCACAGCATCCATTGATTATATGGTTCGGGCCGTATCGGTTCGGCAGGGCGTAACGTATTATTCCGACAACGCAACGGCCTCGCTGGCCAGCTACCCACGCCCGCCCATGCCTATGAACTTTACGGCTTCGGACGGCACGTACGACAACCGCGTCGAACTGCGGTGGTATATCCCGCTGGAGGCCAATGTGGACAGCTTCGAAATCCAGCGCAACAACGTGAAAATAGCCATGGTGGAGGGCGGCCGGCGCACCTATTCCGATGTGTTCAACGATATCGGCAATATGCCTTTCGGGCAATTCACCTACAAAGTGATTGCCTACCGGCGAGACTATAACTTCAACTTCCAGTCGGTGGCGGCGACGGATACCGGCTGGCCGGGAATTTACCGGCAGGGCTACAATGTCCTGGCCTCGCCAACCTTCCCCAGCCCCACCTTCGGCTGGTCGGTATCGATGTACGGCGATAAGGCAGCGGTCGGCGCTCCGGAATCTTATGGTGGCGTAGGGTCGGTATCGTACCTGAGAAAGGAATCGGGGAACTGGAACCTGAAAGGGGTTACCGTGTTTGGCAACACCCTGGAATTCGGCTTTGCCACCGACCTGTATGAGAACGAAACGGCTGTGGGAGAACCAGGCTTTGATTCGGAAAGTGGTTTTCTGGGTGTGTTTAAAAATGGATTTGTCAACCCCTATGATTACAATGCCTACGGGGGCACGCCCGGCTCCCGCCTGGGCCAGGACGTCGCTATTTTCGGCGCCCATGCCTACGGCAGCCAGCAAAAGCTGAAAAACATCTACCATCTGGTCAAATCCGGCGGCAACTGGGTCTTCAGCAACGTGATCACTCAACCTGGCGCGCCGGCTGACCTGAAGGAGTATATCTCGCTCGATGCTTCCGACACCTACGTAGTTGCGGGAGCCGCTTCCGGCATCGCCGCCAATGAAAACGGGTTTGTTGACGTGTACCAA
This sequence comes from Bacteroidota bacterium, assembly GCA_963169455.1. Lineage (GTDB taxonomy): Bacteria > Bacteroidota > Bacteroidia > Chitinophagales > Saprospiraceae > JACJYE01. Next base: position 62,536 of record CAUJDW010000093.1, read on the forward strand.
AGGAGCGGGAACAGTTTTACCCGCACCCAGCGGCTTGAAGGCGAGGGCCTGGCTGAGAATTTTGGCATCGCCCTGAGCATTGACAACAACCTCATGGCTATCGGCGCCGACGGCAAGGAGTCCGGCTCGGTCTATATTTACCAGTTGTCAAACAACACCTGGAATAAAGCTGAACGCATCGACGAGCCCCTGCTGAATAATAACACCAACACCGACCAGTTCGGGTGCTCCGTATCCCTGGGAGGAAACTGGCTGGTAGTGGGGGCCCGAAAACACCATGATGAAGGGGTTACGAACCGACGAACGGGCCTGGCTTTCCTGTATAGAAAATTCGGAGGCAGTTTCGAGTATGTCGACTACATGGCCATTCCGGACGGGCAGGGAGCAGCCGATGACGATTTCGGGTTTTCCGTTGCTGCTTCGTCGGAAGGCATATTAATTGGAGCGCCCTTCCACAAGAACACAGGAGCCGTTTTTTACTTCTCCCCCGACCTGCTCGAACTCTGGAACCAAAAGCTCAAATCCGTCACCGCCAGCGACGGCGAATTCAGCAGCCGGACGCGGGTGGAATGGACATTTACGGGCAACCGCGACTATATCAACGGCTTCAACATCTACCGCGATGACGAGCTCCTCGCCACGGCCGACCCCAACCAATCCGTCTATCAGGATACGGAAGGCATCCCGGGCAAGGAATACACCTACAAAGTAACGGTAGTGACCACCCAAAACCGGGAATCCCTGCCCAAATCCGATAAAGGCTTCCGCAAAGGGGCCGGGGTGCTGGAAGGTGACGTAGTCACCGCGATCGGCAACGCGCCCGTGCCGGGGGTACAGATCGAAGCCGAAGCAGTTGTGGGCGGCGAAAAATTCAACTATTCCACCGTCACGGACGTGAACGGGCACTTCTATATCGACGGCGTCTATTTTGCCGACGAAACGGTCACCTATTCGGTTATGGCCGTTTTCGAAGGGCACGATTTCGTGACCAACCCGATCCCCGCTTCCATTTCGCCGGAAAACAGCGTGAAGTCCAACATCATCTTTATCGATAAAACGGCCTACATCGCCAGAGGCGCCGTCCGCTACAAAGACGTCACCTGCGGCCTGGACAGCATACAGCTCAGGCTGGTCAACGTGTTCAACAACAACTCCACCACCGAAGAAACGGTGATGACCAATGCCGATGGCGAATATAGCTTCGTGCTGCGCCCCGACCAGGCCGGGCTGGCGGAGATCAGGATAGAAATCGATTCCATCAGCTACAGCGTGGATATGATGGGAACGCCCAGGGACACCGTCCTGCACCACTTTGCAACTTCTGATCAGGTATCCTTTACCAACTTTATCAACTTCCCGAGAGAGGTTATCATCGACTTTGAGGATACCCTCACCTACGATGTGGAGTTCTTCGTGACCACCGTTTGCGGCGGCCCTGCTTCCAGCAACGGCAGCTTCGATATCGAAGTCAGCACCCGCGACGGCTGCTTCCAGACATTCGTCACCACCGACAACACCGGCAGAGTGACGGCGCCCCTGCCGCCGCTCGACGATCTGATCATCACCGTCAAGGAGGGCATTCCTACCACAGTGGAAAACCTGCTCATCGTGGACTACCTCCGCTACCGGCCGGACCGGATCGGGCTGAAAACTTTACACATCGACAACTTCCGCGAGCAATACAGCCAGATAGTCCTGGATTCCCTCACCTACAAGCCGCTGGTTTACCACAAACCGGCTGAAATTGCAGTCGCCAACGAATTCGGCGAATCGTTCTGCAATGACGCCTCCCAGCCCCGGCTGCTGCGGCAGGGGCAGTCTTATGGCATCTCCTTCAGCGTCGAGGAATTCCACCAGGGTGATAATTGCGCAGTCAATGAAGGCTACCTGGTGGTGAACAATGCCGCTGCCGGAGATAACACCAGGGATACCCTTTTCTTCGTGCCGGAACGCGGCAGGTTTGAGAGCCATCTTTTTGAAGGGGGCAGCCCCAACCTGGTATTCCCCTTCCGTAAAGGGATAAACGTGAAGTATTTCTCCGCCATCGGCGATTTCCTGGCGGAAATCACTATTCCGGTCGTGGTGCTGGGCTCGGCGCCCCTGCCGGGCAGCGACATCATCGTGGACGTCACGGATGACAAAGGCCAGATCAAAATCCCCATCTACGTGCTCCGCGACCCCCCGGGCGACGGCAGCTCCAGCTCCATCGAGGAAGGAACCACCATCTCCAAATCCCTCACGGAATCCTTCGAAGGCAAGGGCGGCGCAGGGCTCGTGCTCGACCTCAAACTGGGATTGTTCGGCCAGGGCCTGTTCACAACCCTCGATATCCTCGGCGGCGGCGGCACGAAAACGGAAGACAAATACGAGCTTTCCTTCCAGACCAAACAGAAGATCAGCACTTCCACCACCGCAGACTTCGTCGGCCCCGACGCGGACGTGATCGTGGGCATCGGCACTTCCACCCAGTACGGGCTCATCGAGGAGGTGCGCTTCGATGAAGATTCCTGTAAGCTGTTCAAGGTGCAGACCATCGACGTCACCCTGAACGAGATCAAAACGGACTGGTACTACACCGTGGGCCAGATCAAGCAACTGATCAAGGAAAGCAAGTCCAAAGTCGACTCGGTCAGGGCCGGAAGCCTGGAAATCCAGGTGGGCGGGCAGCCGCTCACGCCGGAACAGGCCATCAGGCGCTTCGAAACGGAAGGCCAGAACTGGCAATTTATCCTCGACTTCCACCAGCGCGAGTCGGTGCCCTACTACCAGCTCTGTGCGGAAAAACTCGACGCCAATACCCTCTGGGGTGAAGTACTGTTCTACGACAAGGATGAGGAATACAAACGCGGCATCGGCGTCTTCGGTGAGGAAGCCGAATTCACGCCCGAAACACCCGACAGCGACTTCATCACCCGGGTAGCCAAAGCCAAGGAAGCCCGCAACCGCTTCTGCGCCAACCAGCAGGTAGGCTTCTATAACGCACAGGACAGCTTCATCCTCAACCAGCCCCTCCAGGAGATCATCTTTACGACCGACCTGGCGGAAGATTACGAATATGCTTCCCGGGCAGTGGATTATTACCTGGATTCCCTGTACCTGTCGATCAGCGAGGTGGAGTCCCGCCTCAGCAACATCACCCTGCTGTCCGGCATCTTCCCGGAAATAGAGAACTCTACTTTCTCGGCAGGCGTGGAAATCACCAAGAGTGCAGCAGTGGCCAGAAGCACCAGCCATGCCTTCACCCAGATCGGCTTCCTCGATTTCGCCTTCACCCTGGGTGCTTTGATCGGAACGGAAACCGAAGCGGGATTCGGCATCATCATCGAATCGGTTGATATCGAACAGAAGATCGGCGGGCAGGTCAAGTTCAACCTGGAATGGAACACGGAGCACTACTCCAGCAAAACCATCGAGTCCGAGATCAGCTACACCCTCAGCGATGACGACCCCGGCGACCAGTTGAGCGTCACTGCCGTCAAAGGCCGCGACCCGGGCCACTCGCCCTACTTCCAGCTCCTCGGAGGCCGCACCAGCTGCCCGCCGGAGAACGGCGCCATCCTGCGCGACCAGTTCGACATCTCCCTCTGGGACCCGGAAACGCAAACAACCTTCGACTTCATGGAACTGCGCAACCAGGACATCAACAGCACCGCCAAGTTCTATGTGCAACTGACCAGCCTCAACCCCTTCAACGAGCAGCGCGACCTGTTCGTTTACCACGAAGGAGAGAGCAACACCAACGGCGCCACGCTCATCCTGGCCGGCCAGTACCTCGGCGGCGGCAACTACGACGGGCTGACCTATACCTTCATCAACCCGAACCAGCCGTTCATACTGCCGCTGGAAGTACTGCCCTCCCCGGGCGTGTACCAGTACGACAGCATTCAGATCGTGCTGCGCCCGAGCTGCACCGACGGCGACCTCTACCTGCTCGGGGTGAGGGATACGGTCTATATCACCGCCCTCTTCGACTACCCCTGCAGCGACATCAGCATCGCCGCACCGGGCGACGACTGGCTCATCCGCCGCCGCGACCCCTTCAGCCCGAACAGCCGCGAATCGCTGGCCATCGAGATCCGCGATTACGACTCCAGCAACCCTGAACTCGAAGAGATCTACCTCGAATACCGCCGCATCGGCGACGGCTCCGGCTGGACGCGCATACCGACCAACGAACTGGACCCGAACTACGTGGTGAATATAGACTCCCTGGCCAGCTACGACGCGGCCAACTTCGGGCCGGGGCAGATTCCCAAGTTCTTCTTCGTCTGGGATATCACCGAGCGGTACCTCCAGTACCCCGACGGCATCTACGAAGTGCGGGCCATCGCATTCTGCGGCGGCAGCGGCGAGGTGCAGTCCAACATCATCCGCGGCCAGATCCGCCGGCAAACGGGCGACCTCTTCGCACTCACCCAACCGGCCGACGGCGTCTGGCAGGTGGGCGACGAGATCAGCATCCGCATCAACAAGGAACTGGACTGCAACAGGGTGGGCCAGATGGAATTCTTCGTCGTCAGCGAAACCAACGGAGATACCATCCCCGGACAGGTGGCCTGCTTCTACGATGACAACAAGCTCATCTTCCTGCCGACTGATGCGTCTCTGCTCAACTACGACCGCCACAAACTGACGGCCACGGCCTACAACTTCTACGACGAACCCGGCAACCTCTACATCGACACCTTCCAATGGTCGTTCCAGGTGGTCGCCCGCGACCTGTTCCTGGAAGACAACCTGCTGACAACCACCATGTATCAGGGTACGGAAACGACCCTCAGCACGACGGCCTTCCGCAACAGCGCCGCGCCCATACCCTTCACCATCGACAACCTCCAGCTCTACCCCTGGATCACTGCCGACCCGCTGACGGGATTCATCAATTCGCCGGTGGGCAGGAAGCTGAACTTCACCATCGACGCGGATAACCTGCCGATCGGGGATACCACCGCCGTGCTGGTCGTGCGCTCCACCTCCGGCCTGATCAACCAGGGCACAGACACCCTGCGCATTCAGGTGAAGGTGCTGGCCAAACCGCCCTTCTGGGTTGTTGACCCCGGCCAGTATTCCCAGAACATGACCGTGATCGCCAACTACGAGTTCACCGATGACCCCGGCAATACCTCCCGCGACACCATGGACCTCATCAGCGCCTGGATCGAAGGGGAGATCAGGGGCGTGGCCCGCATCAGCAGCAGCGGCGGCGGGCTGTACGCCGCCTTCATGGCCGTGTACGGCGATGCGCCGGATGCCGGCAGGCCCATCGAATTCCGCGTCTGGGATGCTTCGGAAGGCAGGGAATACAACGCCCATGCTACTTCGGTGGACAGTGTGCGCTTCAACAGCAATACCATCGTCGGCAGCTTCCTCAACCCGGAAATCCTGGAGGTGGATAAAGCCAAAGACCGCGCCCGTTACATCCCGCTCAACGGCAACGGCCGCTGGACCTGGTTCAGCATCAACAGCCAGGAGCCGGACATGAGCGTCAGCGCTATGCTGCGCGAGCTGATCCATGCCGAAAACGGCGACGTCATCAAAACGGCCAGCTCGTCCTCCAGCTTTGTGGACGGCCTGGGCTGGGTGAGCGTCAACGGCCTGAACAGCCTCAACCCGGTAAATGGCTACCAGATATTCCTCAACGGCCCGGATGACACCCTCCGCATTACGGGTATGAACGCCACTTACGGCTCCATACCGCTGGCACAGGGCTGGAACCTGGTCGGCTACCCGCTGCAAACCGCTCAGCCGATAAACACCGCGCTGAACGTGATCGGCGCCACCGGCGGCGACTTCATCAAGACGGTAGCTCAGGACCCGACACTGCCGGGCCTCTCCGCCAACATGGTCGCATCCTACACCCTGGTGTCGGTCAACCCCAACGCCTTCCAGTGGCTGTTCGGCAACGGCAGCGGCATGGAAGTGATGCGCCCCTTCTTCGCCTACCAGATCCGGGTGGCCCAGCCTTCGGTGCTCCTGTACCCGGGCGCTACCACGCCCATTACAGGTACCGTTACCGACGGCTTGGGTTATACACCCGTAGTATGCGACCCGAACGACCCGGCCACCTGGGCAGTTGACCCGGGGCTGTACCCCTCCAACATGATCGTCACCGGCATCCTCAAAGTCAACGGGCAGCAATCCTTCGACCCGAACGACAAGGTAGCCGCCTTTGTCAACGGCGAGTGCCGCGGGGTGTCGCCCCTGTACGAAGTGTCGGCCCTCGGGCAGTACATGGCCAACCTGTTCATCTACGGCAACGCGGGCGACGGGGAAGTGGAGGTGCGCATCTACGATGCCAGCGAGGACAGGATCTACCTGAATGTGGAGGATATCAACTTCGCCTCCAACGGCCTTGTGGGCAACTTCGGGCAACCCTACACCTTCGAGAACAAGGTGTTCAGCGCCTCCTTCCAGGTAGAACACACCGCATGCAGCGCCGACAACAACGGTTCTGCAACCGTCAGCCTGGTGACCAGCCTGGAGCCGCCCTACACCTACGCCTGGAGCAACGGCGCCACGGAGGAAACCGCCACCGGCCTTGCTGCGGGCGATTACGAAGTGACCATCACCGGCCAGGGCGGGCTCTGGTTCGTGGATACGGTAAGGGTTGAAAACCAGATGCTGGAAATTCCTGCGCCGGAACTGACGGCATCCTTCGACGGCCCGGTATGCCGGGGCAACGACGCCGTGTTCTACGCCGCCGGCAGCCTCGACGGCGCCGTTTACCGCTGGTCGGACGGGCAGGGCAACTACGTGCACGTAGGCCCGGCCCTGCTGTTCGAAAATATGCAGGATGGCTTCCACGGTTACCTGCAGGCTGATTACCACGGCTGCTTCTCGGCGCCCATACCGGTTGCAGCCGAAGTTTACCAGCCCGATGCAGGATTCTACGCGGCGCCTTCGGAGGAAATTACCACCCAAACCGAATTGGCCTTCGAACCGGCACACAGCGGGCAGGGCTTTAGTTACCAGTGGGACTTCGGCGACGGAACCGGCAGCACGGAGGAGAAACCCAAACACCAGTACAACCTGCCCGGGCTGTACACCGTGAGCCTGTCGCTGACGGATGCCGGTGGTTGCAACGCTTCCGAATCCCTGAGCATTCTGGTGGAATCGGTTACCAACACCCTGGAATTGCCGCAGGGCGCCATGACGCTGGAAGCCAACCCCAACCCCTTCCACCAGCGCCTGAACGCCAGGGCGGAAGTGCCCGCAGCCGGCCATTACACCCTGCGGCTGATGAGCATGGACGGCAAGCTGGTATGGGAGCAGGATTATGACTGGCCGGCAGGCAGCAGCCAGGTAGAGGTGGAACTCTCTGTGCCCGACGCCATGTACCTGCTGCAGCTCGACGATGGCGGCGGCGGACAGATCAACATTCCGGTGGTAAAACAAACACCCCGGCCGTAGTAATACAGAAAAAGGGTGAAGTGGGCGGAAACGCCGGCTTCACCCCATTTTCCACCTTTCCAAGATTTTAGCAATGAACAAGATACTCTACCTAAGCCTCCTCCTACTCTTCTCCTGCTTCCACCAGATGAACGCCCAGGACGTGGCCGACCAGAACGACGCCAACACCTGGGCTGTTACGCCGGCCAATTACCCGAACAACATGGTGATTACGGCCGTGATCAACATCGAAGGCGAAGAATCGATGGACCCCAATGACAAGGTGGCGGCCTTTATCGGCGCAGACAGCATCCGCGGCGTAGCAAGCCCCATGTTCGTGCCGGGCCTTAACCGCTACATCGCCAGCCTCTTCATCTATTCCACCACAGGCAACACCGACCCCATCACCTTCAGGGTGTACGACGCCAGTACCGGCCTGGTGTTGCCCTGCATAACCACCGAAACCTTCGCCACCGACAAACTGGTGGGCAGCATCGCCAACCCGGACACCATCTTGACCATCCGCATCGAGATCGATTTCAACAAGGATGACGTCCTGTGCTCAGCCGACACTTTCGGCTTTGCCAAAGCAAATATCACGGGCGGCACGCAGCCCTACTCCCTGCAGTGGAGCACGGGCAGCACCGAAGACAGCATCTACAACCTCGGCGCCGGGCGCTATTACCTTTCGGTAACGGACGCCAACAACTTCACCAAAGTGGACAGCGTAGACATCCTCAACCTCAACCGGCCGATACAGGCGCCCCTGCTGGTTGCCGGCCCGGGCAATTCCGTCTGCCAGGGAACCGATGTGTACGTGTTCGCCTTTACCAGTGAAACCGAAAACCCGGCCTACCAGTGGTACGATATTTTTAACAACCAGATATTCGTGGGGCCAGCCCTGACCCTGCCTGATATTGCAGCCCCAATACAGGTGTCGGCCGAAACGAACGTGCGCAATTGCCTCTCGCCCCGCACCAATATTTCCATCGCGGTGAGCCCCGCCCCGAACGCGAACTTTGCCGTGAACACCAACTCGGCCAACACCCAGGACGCGATCATTTTCACCCCCAGCGTGATCAATCCCAACGCCAGCTATTCCTGGCAGTTCGGTGACGGCGCCACGAGCACCCAGCCCAACCCGCAACATACCTACACTGCACCGGGCAACTACCTCGTATGGCTGACGGTAACCACTGCAGCCGGCTGTTCCGCCCAGAGCTTCCAGTTCATCGTGATAACGGAGAAGGATATCGACATCCTCATCGACATCACCAGGCCGCATTGCCCCACCGACAACTCGGGTGAACTCTACGCCCAGGCCATAAACGGCACGGCGCCCTATACCTACCAGTGGAGCACCGGCGCCACGGGCAACACCCTGAGCAACCTGCTGGCCGGCACTTATGGCCTGACGGTAACCGATGCCGACGGCAATGTACAAACCACCACGGTGCTGCTGCAGGCCGAACAGGCCCTGCAGGCGCCTACTCTTATCGTCAACGGAGAAAACGTCATCTGCAAAGGCGACGATGTCTGGGTCACCGCCCTGTCCAACGTGGACGGCGCCGAATATTACTGGTATCGCGACGCCGCAGGCACCGACCTTAAATACATCGGCAACCCGCTCATCCTTTTCGGCCTGGAAGCTACCGCAAGCTTCTGGGTGGAAACCCGCAAAGACGGCTGCCGCTCGGCTTCCAAAACCCAGGTGACCATCCAGGTGGCCACGCCCAACGCCAGCTTCGATGCATCGCTTGAGGTGGCCTACCCCGGCCAGAGCATCAGCTTTTTCCCGCTCAGCCCCCAGTTCGGGCAAAGCTACCTGTGGGATTTCGGCGACAATACGCCCAATTCCACCTCTCCAAGCATAAACCATACTTTTGACGCCCCGGGGGTCTATCTGGTGCAATTCACCGTCACCAACACCCTCACGGGCTGCTCCGAAACCCGAAGCATGGTGGTTAACATCCTGGAAGCCCCGCAGGCGGGCGGCCCCGATATGGTTGCCATCGCCACGGCCCAGGATGCCAACTGCACCGGCGACCCCTCGGGTTCTGCCAGCGTGCAGGTGCTCAACGGCACAGGCCCCTACTCCTACCAGTGGAGCAACGGCTCCTCCTCCAGCAGTATCAGCGGGCTCACCCCTGGCATCTATAGCGTCACGGTTCAGGACTCGCAGGGCAAAACCGCCACGGCCACCGTTACCATCGGCGCCCGGTTCGCCAGCCTGCAGCCGCCCACCATCATCGCCAACGGCGGCCAGGACATCTGCTTCGGCGATGACATCTGGCTGGCGGCCAGCTCGAATTATCCCGGCGCATCCTACCACTGGTACGATGCCGCCAGCGGCGGCGAACTCCTCTTCGTAGGCAACCCCCTCATGCTCAATGACTATTCCGGCCCGTCGGACATCTTCGTCGAAGCCCGCATCGGCGGCTGCGCTTCGGTAGAACGGGCGGAGATCAATATACCGGCGCAGGAATTGCTGACGGCATTCACGGCTTCCGAAGCAGTTGTGCCGGAAGGCGGAACGATCACTTTTACCCCCGATTCCGTGGTGGCCGGCTACGCTTACCGCTGGGATTTCGGCGACGGCAACTTTGCCACGGGCGCCAGCGTGAGCAACCAGTACAACTTCCAGGGCACCTACCGGGTAAGCCTCACCGTGGTTTCCCCCGATAGCTGCCGCGCCTCGCAGGATATGTTCATCAACGTGTACAGCCAGGCAGGCGGGCTGGTGCTGGCATTCAACCTGCAGCACGTAGCCTGCCCCGACGACGCCACGGGCAGCGCCAGCTCTCTGGTGTTCGGCGGCCTGCCGCCCTATACCTACGAGTGGGGCAACGGCGCCACGACAGCCAGCCTGGTTGGCCTCACTGCCGGCGATTACACGCTGAAAGTAACGGATGCGCTGGGCAACACCGTTGAGGCCGTAGCCACCATACTGAGCACTCAGCCCGAGCTGCTCGCCCCGGATGTGTTCGCCAATGCCGGGCTGCCAGTATGCCAGGGCGGCTCGGCCTGGGCGGCGGCCAGCAGCAACATCACCGGCGCCACTTTCTACTGGTACGACGCGCCGGTAGGCGGCCAGTTGAAGTTCGTGGGCAACCCCCTGCTGCTGGACAACCTCCAGAGCGCACAAGCCTTCTTCGTGGAAGCCTCCTACCAGGGTTGCGTCTCCGCTGCCCGCACCGAACTGATCATCCCGGTCCAGGCCCCCGACGCCTCCTTCACGGCATCGGCCACCATTGTGGGGGTAAACATGCCGGTGGATTTCACAGCAGCCGGCCCGGCCAGCCAGGACTTTAGCTGGAGCTTCGGCGACGGCAATGTGGCGGCTGGCGCCAATGCCATTCACGCCTTCGAAGAGCCGGGGCTGTATGAGGTGGAACTGACGGCTACCCTCTTCAACGGCTGCTCGGCTACATCGAGCCGCATTATCCGGGTAGTGCCGGGGCTGACGGGGCTGAATGCAAGCTTCCTCGTAGAGCCGGCGCAGTGCGCCAACGGCGGCGGCTCGGTACAGGCGCAGGCTTCGGGAGGCACGGCGCCCTACGGTTACATCTGGAGCAACGGCTTCACCGGCCCGGTACAGCAATTCCTGGCGGTGGGCAACTACAACGTCACGGTTATGGACGCCCTGGGCGCCTCGATCGTGGAAACCATAACGATAGAATCCCTGACGCCGCCCATCAGCCTGCCCACGGTTTCCGTCAACGGCGGCCAGCCCTTCTGTGCAGGTGAGCCGGGCATGGCGGTGGCCATTACAAACGTTTCGGGTGCCGAATACCGCTGGTGGGACGCCGCCTCGGGCGGCAACCTGCTGTACTCGGGAGCTTCCTTCCCGGTAGGAAATATTCAACAGCCCATGACGCTGTACGTGGAAGCCTACTACCAGGGCTGCCTGTCAGCGGGCCGGCAAACCGTGCAGCTCACACCCCAGGGGCCCGACGCCAGCTTCACCGTTCAGGGCGCCAACCTGCTGGTGGGTGCGCCGGTAGCTTTCACCCCGGCCACCCAGGACAACAGCTACAGCTACCTGTGGAACTTCGGCGACGGCAGCCAGTCGGCAGAGATGTCGCCCCAGCATACCTTCCAGGGGCAGGGCGATTTCCCGGTGGCCTTGACAATAACGGACCCCAACGGCTGCTCAGCAACCGAGGTGCAGCTCATCAGCGTGAGCGTCGGGCAAACCCTGGCGCTGCTGTTCAACGCCACCGGCGTACAGTGCTATTCGGACAACGCCGGCTCCATCCTGGTGGAAGTGTTTAACGGTACGCCGCCCTATTCCTATGAGTGGAGCAACGGCGCTACGGGCGCTTTCATTCAGGGCCTTGCGCCGGGCAGCTACTCGGTAACCATCACGGACAGCGATGGCGCCAGCATCAGCGGCCAGGCAGAAGTAACCAGCGCCTCCGGCGAGCTGCTGCCCCCGCAGGCGGTAGTCAGCGGCGGCAACTCCGTCTGCCCGGACGAATACCTGGTCATCTATGCCTACGACAACCAGGGCAACGCCACGAACTTCTACTGGTACTCGGCGCCGCAGGGCGGCAGCCTGCTGGGCTCGGGCAACGTTTACAGCGAATTCGGGGTGGATCAGAACACCACCTACTACGTAGAATCGGCCAATGGCGTATGCCGCAGCGGCCAGCGCACGGAAGTGCAGGTGTTTTCCGATGCGCCGAACCAGGGCTTCACGGCATCGTCCAATACCATCGTGGAAGGCGGCATCGTCACCTTCACGCCGCTGCTGGCCGACCCGGATTACACCTACCTGTGGTTCTTCGGCGATGGAACGACCTCTTCGGAAATGTCGCCGACGCATACCTACGCGGCCGAAGGCAGCTATAACGTGCGCCTAACGGTTACGAGCACAGGCGGCTGTACGGATTTTGTGCAGCGCAACAATTACATCAACGTGGTATCCTCCACCAGCCTGGCTATTCTTTTCGACATCAGCCATGTGGACTGCCAGGGGCAGGCCGATGGGGCTATCACGGCCAACGTGCTCAACGGCACGCCGCCGCTGAGCTACCAGTGGAGCAACGGCGCCACGGGCGCTTCCATCGCCAACCTTCCGGTAGGCAGCTATTCCCTGACGGTGACGGATGGAGCAGGCCTGAGCGCGGTGCAGTCCGCCAGCGTCGCAACCCTGTACAGCACGCCGGCCGAGCCTTTCATCAGCACCAACGCCAGCCTGCCGCTGTGCGATGGCGAGCAGGCCGTACTGCTGGCTTCCTCCGGGCAGTTGGTGGACAACTATTTCTGGTACGACATCAATGACAACCTCCTGGGCACGGGTCCGTCGCTGGTCGTGGAGCCGCAACAAGGGCCGCTGACGGTCTTTGTGGAAGGCCAGCGGGGCAGCTGCTTCTCGCCGAGGGCGGAGCGCACTTTCGACGTGCAAACCCTCAACGCTTCCTTCAGCGCGGCGGGCAGCTTACAGCCCTTCGCAGGAGACCCCGTGCAGTTCAACCCCGATCAGGCGGGATACGAAGCCTACTACTGGCAGTTCGGCGACGGAAGCACATCATCTTCCCCCAGCCCGCAGCACGCCTATACCGCGGCCGGCCAGTACACGGTGAGCCTCACCGTAACCAGCGCCGAAGGCTGCAGCGCTACGGAGAGCCGCCCCGGCTATCTGAACGTTCAACCGGAAGTGGCTTTCAGCATAGCGGCCAATGTTGCTAATACCCTTTGCGATGCCGACCAGAGCGGCCGCATCGAACTGCAGATAAGCGGCGGAACGCCGCCCTATACGGTAAGCTGGGCCGGCGGTGGTAGCGGAACGGTGCTACAGAACCTCAGCCCCGGCAGCTATGCCTACACGGTGACAGACAGCCAAGGGCATAGCTCGCAGGGCAGCGCAGAGGTGGAGAACCTGAACGTCACCATCCCGATGCCCGTCATCACCATCAACGGCAACGCGCCGGCCTGCCTGGGTGAACCGGCCTACCTCGTCGGCGCCACGCCGGGCTATCCCCTGGCCACGGTTTACTGGTACGACTCGCCGGCCGACCCCGACGAATTCTACTCCGGCAACCTGCTGGTGCTGCCGCAACTGATGGAAAGCACCCTTCTCTATGGCGAGACCGTTGTGAACGGCTGCCGTTCGGCGCGCGCGCCGGTGACGGTGACGGTGCAGGCCCCGGATGCCGCCTTCACCATCAGCCCGGCCAACGCCCTGGAGGAAGGGGATCTGGTGCAGTTCAAACCCGCCAACGCCAACGCTTCGAACACCTACTACTGGCAGTTCGGCGACAACGGCTGGAGCACGTCCATGGAGCCCTACTACTTCTACAACCTGGTGGGCGCCTTCGACGTGAGCCTGACCGTGACCGATGAGGACGGCTGCCAGAACACCCTGACGAAGGAAGGCTTCGTGACGGTGAGCCCCTACCAGGGGCTGTCTCCCGAAGAGCTGGAAGAGCGCGGCCTTGGCACGCAGGGCAACAGCAATATCGCCGGGCTGGCCTTCCCGAACCCCTTCGGGGATATGGTGACGGTGGTGTTGAAACTGGAAGAGCGGGGCTGGTATCAGCTTCGCCTGACGGATATCGCAGGCAGGCCGGTATGGTCGTCGAGCGCTTACTTCAAGGATAAGGTGGAGCAGCTCCAGATGAACTTCGCCGAGGCAGGCCTGCAGGACGGCCTGTACCTGCTGACGGTGGAAGGCGAAAACGGAGAAAAAGCCATTTTTAAACTACTCAAAAACTAATCAGGGATGAAAACCAAAGTACTGTTCATAGGCCTGGCCGCTATAATCCTGGCGGCAGGCTGCAAAAAAGACGACGGCAATGGCGGCGGCAAATTCGACGCCAACCCGCCCAAACTCTTCATCAACGGAGAAGATGTTTGGAAAGACACGCTGAAATTCACGCTGAGCCCGGAGATGTTCCTCGATTTCGAGGTCGAGGACGACCAGGAAACGCGCAGCTTGTCGATGTCAAAACTGGATGAGGGGCTGGTGTATTACGATGGCAACCTGATCAACAACACTTCCGTCGATATAAGCGGGGTGGACAACGGCCAGCTCCGCTTCCGCGCCCTGGAGGCAGGGACTTTCTCCTTCTTCCTGACGGTCAAAGACCCCGATGAGCGCTCCAGCACCGCCCTTGTGGAAATCATCGCACTGGATAACCTGCGCCCGCAGGCCAGGCTGAACCTCCAGCAAACCGGGGCGAACTCGCCCTACGAAGTGCGCATCAGCGCCGCGGGCAGCACGGATGCCGATGCGGCCTGGGGCGGGGCCGTCGCCCAGTACGAGTACACCCTGGAGGGCTTTTACACCACCACTACAGTACGGGACTATATCGACTACATCTACCCGGAGCCGGGGCGTTACACTATCATCCTGCGGGTGCAGGATAATGAGGGGGCCTGGTCGGAGCCGGTGAGCAAAGAAATTGTGGTGCAGTAGAAAGAACGTCAGGCGCCGAAGGCCGGCAGGATGCCTGACTATAACATAGCCCTATTCAAAGATTTAAAGCCCGCGAAGAAGCGCTGCTCTTTCGCGGGCTTTGCTTTTGCCCCTGTTTCGCATTTCGGTATGCCCGTGATCAGCAGCCACCGGCATTCTGCTTACTGGCATACTGGAAAACTGCCCACTGGTGCACGGAAATACCGAACTACGGCCTTCCTACCACGAGCTTCCCGCTTCCCAACTGTTGCCCATTAACCTCCAACTCGAAGAAATACACCCCTCCCGGCAGTTGGCTCATATCCAGGGCAAATTGGTTGCCCTGGAAGGGCTGCCGCAGGGCCAGGGCGCCGTTGCTGTGGAAGAGCAGGAAGTCCCCCCCGGTTAATTCCAAGCCTTCTACCGTGAAGAAGGCCCATTCGCTGACGGGGTTAGGCGCCACCCTGATGGAAAGGCGGGCCGGTTGGGCCGGTTCTTCCGTATTGACCACCTGTACGAAATCCTCGCCCAGGGTGTGAAAAGCGGTGTTGGTGATTACCGGGGCGTTGAAGTCGAAGTAAATAGCGGCGCTGTTTTCGATTACCGCACCCAGGGGATTGCCCGGCCGCTGGCTGATGAAAAACTTCACAAATCCATGCGAGGCCGGTTCGTTGATGTTGCTGTCGGGCAGCATGATGTTGTTGAAGGTGAAAGTGAGAATGCCTTCTCCGCTCAGCGCCCAATCGTAGTCGTGGCTGCCGGCGCCGGGCCTGACGCTGGCCGGGTCGAGCCAGGGAGAGAGAGTGTCCCGGATGACGACTGTAAATGCGGTGTCCGTGCCGGTATTCTGAAAGCGGATGTGGTATTCGATATCCGTCCCGGGTTTGATGAAGTGGGCTTCGTCGTAACCCCGGGGCAGCGCCTGTTTGTCGTTGGGGTCGTAGGCGCCGATGTTCTCCCGGCATTCGATGTCATGGAAGGGGTCGCCGGTGTAGAGCGGAAACTGGTTGACGAAGCCGGTGCTGAATGTTCCCCCGTTATTCGTTCCGCAGCCCTCCACCGTAGCACTGACGAGGGCCGTACCGCCGGCATTGGGTTGTTGCGGCGCCTCCAGGCGGTAGGTAGCTCCGTTGGCCGGTTCGGTGATGCGGATGGAGTCGCCCGAGTCGAGGTTGAAGCTTCGGGGCAGGTACATCACATCATCTTCGATGACGATGTATTCAGCAGGCATGATCATATCCACAATGCCTACATTGCGCAGGGTGAAGTAAACGCTGTCGCCGCTACAGCCGGCATCCAGTTCCACAATGGGGGTGGAAATGGCCGGTTCGACGCAGACGGTATCCGGAAAGATGTGGGCCTCTACGCAATGGGTTTGCCCCAGCACCGTATTGTCGCAGTCCAGGTAAACGGTGAAATGGAAATCGCCGCAGGTGTTGATGGATACGTCACCCAGTTCAAAGCGGTAGCGGTTGTTGCCCAGGGGTTGATAGGGCAGCTCGGCGCTTACCAGAGAAAGGTAAGGGTCGAGTTCTACCTCCACCGCCGCCGCTTCCCCGGCGATAGTGCCTTCGTTGCAATAATGGACGGTGTACTGGTTGTCGAAACAGCGGCGCAGGAAGGGCGTCGATACATCCACCTGCATCACGGGGCATTCGATGGCGGGTTGCAGGGCGAAATCAACCGTGGTGGTGTCGTAAAAGTTCTCCAGTTGCACTGCATAGCTGGCGGTACAGGCTTCCCAGAGGTTGTTGGGCGGCAGCACGGTGATGATGTAGGTTCCGGTATCCAGTGTGATGCTGTACCTCCCGGCGGCATCGGTAGTGGCGTACTGCAAGGGGCCGTCGCCCTCAATGGAGAGCTTCCAGCCTCCGAGGCTGTCTTCGCCTGCTTCATAGGAGCAATTGAAGTTGGGGTCGCTGAAAACGCTGCCAGTCAGGACATTCGTGATGGAATTTCCCAAGCCATCGGTTTTCATCAGGAAGGCTTTCCAGCCGGCCTCGCCGGCGGCGATGTAACCGCCATCCGGAGTGGGTTCTATGCTGGCCAGGCGGGCGTAGCCGCCCCAGTTTTCTTCCAGCGTGTGCTGCCACTGCACGGCCCCGTCTTCGGCGATCTTCAGCAGGAAGCCTGCCGGAGCCGTTGGATACCAGATGTAATGGTCGAGCGAGCCGGCCAGGATGAAGCCGCCGTCCGGCGCCGGCGCCATGCTGACAGCTTTGGCATGGAGAATGTCGTAAATATGCTGCCACTGCTCATTGCCGTTTGCATCCATTTTGATAACAATGGGGTTGGTGCCGGCAAAACCCGTGGCGCCGCCGCAGGCCAGAAAACCGCCATCTGAGGCAGGTTCAACGTCCCATAGGTCGTCGCCGGTGGAAAAGGCAAAGGTTTTCGTCCAGAGCGTATCCCCCAGGGCGTCGAAGCGGATGATGGCAGGTGTGCCGGGGTTCGCCCAGGCGCCGGCGCCAATGAAGCCGCCATCAGGCAGGGGTGTTAAATTTTCCAGGGCGAAGCTGGAGCCAAAAGTTGAATGCCACTGGTAGTGCCGCTCCCAGAGCGCGTTGCCGCCCACGTCCACCTTCACCAGATAAGCGCCTGAGGTGCTATCGGCATTGTTATAGGTTGTGGCGGCCAGCAGCAGCCCCCCGTCATCGGTAGCCGCGAGGGCCGCCGCTGTCGTCCAGTGGGTGTTGGCCGCCGAATAGGTTCGGGTCCAGAGGGTGTCTCCGAGAGCATCCACCCGCAGCAGCCATATTTTTGCAGCAGAAAAATAATCGAGGGCATCGCTGCTGCCGAGGATGAAATAGCCGCCATTATCTGCCGGCAGAAGGCCACAGGATATATCAGCTCTGATCTCTCCGTAATGGTAGATCTGCTCCCACTGCCGGGCGCCGTCGGCGTCAACTTTGAACAGGCGAATGTAATTGCGGGTGGCTCCGGTCGGCAGAGAATAATCCCCGACCGCAATATATCCGCCATCAGGTGTCGGCAATGCTTCACGGGCAATGGAATAGGCGGCTGTGGAGTCGGAATAGACATGCTGCCAGCCCTGGGCTTTGGCCGGGTTGGTGGAAAGCAGAAGGCTCAGGAAGGTGAAAAGAGCAACGATTTTCGCAATCTTCATAGGGATTCTGGTTTTTGCACGATACAAAGATTGGAGGAAGCGGATAGAAAAACAAAAACAGAATTGGGCTTTTATCAAAAAAATTCCAGGAATTTTTTTGATAAAACATTTTAAACCAAATAATTAAAGTTTATTTTATCAATAAATAACTATTTGGGACTCCCCAGCGGCATTATATGGAACGCTGGCCTGTGCCCACGGCGCAGGCAAAGCCCCTCCAAGGGCTCCCCGGCCATCACATCGCGAGCCACAGGCCAGTGTTCCAACCCAAGTAGCCACCAATTAAACACGTAAATAACGGATATGAAAGGAAGCCGTTTGGTCAGCCTGATGGCCACACTGGACAAATCGGAAGCCCGTGCGCTGCGGAAGTTTCTCGCCTCACCATTTTTCAACCACCGCCAGGATGTCTGTGCGCTATTTGAATTCCTGTTAAAGCGCCAGGACGATCTGCCCGGCAAGGAGCGGGTTTTTGCCCACCTCTATCCGGGCCAGGCCTACGACGCCCGGCAGGTACGTTACGCCATGAGCTGGCTGCTGAAGCTGATCGAGCAATATCTGGCGCTGCAACCCTTCCTGGAAGATGAGCCCCGGCAGAAGGCCGCCCTGCTGCGGGCCTACCGCCTCAGGCAATTGCCCGGGCATTTCAGGCAAAGCCTGCGGGCGGCGCGGCAGCAACACCAGAACCAGCCCCTGCGCCATGCCGAATACTTCGACAGCGAATACCAGTTACAACAGGAGCAGTACCAGTTTACCGCCGCCCAGAAGCGCGTCAGGGAACACAACCTTCAGGAAGTATCAGACAGCCTCGACCTGGCTTACATCGCGCGGAAGCTGCGGCAGGCGTGCCTGCTGCTTTCCCACCAGGCTGTGTACCAGCGGGAGTATGACTTCGGCATGCTGGAGGCCGTGATCCATCACGTGGAGAGCAGGGGCCTGCTGGGCATACCGGCCGTGGCCATTTATTACCACTGTTACTTTGCATTGTCAGGACAGGATGCAGACGCCCATTTCCGCGCCTTCCACGCCCTGTTGCTGCAGCAGGGCGGCCTGTTTCCCGCCCACGAAACCCGCGACCTCTATCTCCTGGCGGTCAACTATTGCATCCGCCGGCTCAACGAAGGGGAAGAAGCTTACGCCCGGGAAGGGCTGGAGCTTTACAAAAAGGGGCTGGAAAACGGCCTGCTCGCCCCGGACGGCGGCCTCTCCCGCTTTACCTACCGCAATGCCGTGGCCATGGCGCTCAAGGAAAAGGAACTGGAATGGGCCGAACAATTCATCCAGCAATACAAGGAGAACTTGCCCCGGGACCACCGGGAGAGCATGTACAGCTTCAGCCTCGCCCGCCTGTCCTACGAGCGCAGGCAGTACGGGCAGGTGCTGGAATTGCTGCAGAAAGCCGAATACGAAGACCTGCTGCTCAACCTGGCAGCCAAAACCCTGCTGCTGAAAACCTACTACGAACTGGGCGAAGGGCCGCTGCTGGAATCCCACCTCGACGCCATGAAGGTGTTCCTGCAACGCAAGGGCATCATCGGCTACCACCGGCGGAATTACCGCAACATCGTCCGCTATACCCTGCAACTGCTGCACCTCAAACCCCACAGCCGCCAGGCCCGCCGGCTGCTCCGGGAAAAGATCGAAAAGGAAAAAGTGCTGACCGAAAAAGCCTGGCTGCTGGCCCAGCTCGGTGGGCAGTAAGCCACGGGGCGACTGAACACAGGGAACATCATGGCGAGATACCCCGTGGCTGGCCAGCCAGATTAATCCTCGCCGCGCTTCAGCCTGGCTTTCGCCCGCGGCGGCTACGGCGAGTAAAAAACAGAAACCACCTGCCCGGCCTTCGGCGGTTGCGAATGCTGAGCCGCCGAAAAGCATGGGCCTCGAACCTGGGCTAAGGCTCTGTCAACTGACTGCGGGAAAAGCGGGGGGAAACGATGCGCCGGAAAAAAAATTGGGATGGAACAGGAAAAAAAATATAAAAAATTTTGCCCAATATATATTTTTTCTACTTTTGTTACAGGTTTGTTAAAAAGCGAGTTTAAGACGACTATCAATAAGGCGACTCAGCCCGGAACAAAGCAAAAAAAAAGCTCCGCCATCCCGGCGGAGCCTCTCGCTAATAACAAATCATAATCTCATGAAATAATAAGACGACCTAATTCTTTGGAAAAAACGAAATTCTCTTTATCAAAGTTTACTTGATGTCAGGTTTTTGCGGTTCCTTGCCAAAAATATGGCAAGGAACCTTCAGGCATTGGGATTATGATCATTGTACTTTGAGCCGTACTCTTTTCTCTTCCTCCTCTTATATCCATTCTCGAAGTACATTCCGGCTGAATAGTAAATGGATCATTCTGGACTTTTTCAAAACGTTTATATTGTCCTGTTCAAAGTTTCAAAAGTGGTAGCAGCACTTATCGAACATCCCTGCGAGTTTCGGTTTTTGGGCAATTCGGGATTTGGGATTTGGGAGTTGCAGGCCTTGCTCTCTCGCGCTGCCACCGGCGGCAAATCAATTGATGAAGTTGGTTCGGTTCCGATGAGTTTCATATAATCGGTACTGACTTTGCTGTTCGTAGTCTTTGGGATAGCCTCTCAATAATTTTTCGGAACCACTTTTTCGCGTTTACCGTTTGCCGATCCCCGATCTTTTTCAGGGGCCTCAGGCGTTGAGCTCTTGTCTTTGCTCCTTGCCTTTCGTTTACAGTACAAATATGCTATGCTTTTCCTCCCAGGACAAAGACAAAAATCGGCATTTGTTGATGAAAATTGCTTAAAAACAGACTGGCACGAAAGCAAGGATAAAAATAAATAATTGATATACAGCAACATAAGCTAAAAAAACAAAAACACACTTGTTGATGAAAAATTATTTTTTCCCGGAAAATCAGCTGAAAAAAAATAAAAAAATGCCCTTTTTTGCCGGCCCGAACGCCCCCCTGCAGGACAAACCGCGACAATGGCTTTAATCCGCTGTTTCGCAAAGGGGGCAAAAAAAAAGCTCCGCCGTCCCGGCGGAGCCTCCTGCTAATAACAAATCATAATCTCATGAAATAATAAGACGACCTAAAATTCTTTATTTAAACGCCGGAACCGGCGCAGAAATTATTCAGTCTCAGGGCATTTTTGGTTCCCTGCCGGACAAAAAGAGTTGCCGGCAGGGGAACCATCAGCTTTTGGGATCATGTTTAGCGGACGATCAGGCTGCCGCTGCCTACTAATTTTCCTTCAGATTTCAAGCTGTAGAAATACGTTCCGGCCGGCATCGCCCTGCGGCGGAAAGTGTACAAGCCTTCCCGTACTTCGTCGTATTGGATCAATTGCCCATTGGCATTGAAAAGGGTGAATTCGAGTTTTTTGCCTGCCGGCCAGCCTTCCACTTCCAGGGTGACGAAGTCCACAAAGGGGTTCGGATAGGCTTTGACCCTGAGCCCGGGCTCAGCCCCGGGCTCATCGATATCGGTCGGCAGAAAATCAATCAGCACTTCCAGGCTGTCCGCCCCGATCACGTGGCGGACGGCATTGGTTTGAATGGGCGGGTAGTAGTCGAAAATGACCGTGCCCCTGTTTTCGACCACCGTGCCCAGCGGGTTGCCGGGCTTCTGCCCAAGCCTGAGTTCGACGAATCCGTAGGAAGCCGGCTCATTGCCGCTGGGGTCCATCGGCAACTGAATGTCGTCGAAGGTGAGCTTGATGACGCCGGTGTGGTACACCTCCAGCGAATAGGGATGGCTGCTTGCACCGGGGATAACGGCTCCGGGGTCGAGCGCTGCGGGCAGTGTATCGCGGATCACCACCCTCGATATGGTGTCATTGCCCAGGTTGCGGAAGACGAAGCGGTAGGTGATGTCCATATCGGCGGCGATCACCGAGTCGCGCAACCCCTTGGGGTGCCGAAGCAGCGCCACTTCCTGCATGTCAGCCATTACTTCGTTGACCTGGATGGACACAGAGGGGTTGAGTTCATCTTCCGGGAATTGTCCCAGGAAGCCTGTGCTGTATGGCTGCCCATCCTCTACACAGCCTTCGATGGCCACCGTCGGATAGCTGTTGCCGGGATGGCCTTCCGATTGTTCCGCAACGACCCGGTAAGTAGCGCCGTCGCCCTTGAACCGGACAGGCACCTCCTGATCCGGGTTCAGCTGGAACTGCTGCAGGAAGACCACCACATCTTCTTCCACGATGAAATAATTCTTCGACTCGGACATAGGCTCCTGCCCGATGTTCCGGATGCGGAAGTCCAGAGAGTCGTTGACGCACTGGCCTTCCACGATAATGCTGGCCCCGTCCCAGTTGGGGTCCGGAGCAGTGCAGATCGTATCGGGGTAAATATGGGCCATGACCAGCCCCGCCTGCCCCATGGCGATGCCCTCACAAGCCATTAATGTGTTGACGGTGAAGGAACCGCCGCTGTTGAAGGGGACATCCCCCAGTTCAAAAGTGTACAGCTGCCCGTCGAAGGTGAAGGGCAGGCTGGCGCTGGCGAGAGACAGCTCGTCGTCCAGGCTCAGCTCCACGTAGGCGCTCTGCGCGTCCGTGGTGCCGTTGTTGGCGTAACTCACCGTGTACACCACCTCCGTGCAGGGCGCCAGGAAAGGCGTGGATACGTCCACCTCCATATATGGGCAAACGACGTTGGTGGATTTGATGGGGAAGTTGACCGTGGTGGTGTCGTAAAAATTGGTCAGGGTCAGGTTGACGCCGTTGGGCGAACAGCTCTCCCAGTAGGAATTGATGGGAATGGCCTCCACGACGTAATTGCCCGTATCGACCCGGATGATGTAATTGCCGTCGGCGCCCGTGGAGCCGAAATAGGTCTGATCCTCGCCGCGGGCGCGCACCAGCCAGCCGGAAAACGGCGGTTCGGTGGGGTTGAGCAGGCAGTTCTCGTTCTGATCGTAAAAGACCTTGCCCCTGATATAGTTGGTGTATATGTCGCCGTTCCCGTCGGTCAGGGTCAGCACCATATCATTGACGAAGGTGAGAAACAGGCCGGCGGAGCCGGTGATGACATAGCCGCCATCGTGGGTGGGCGCGATGCTCTGCGCTTCGTCGGCATTGATCACGTCGCCGGTGTGGTTGAACCACATCAGGCCGCCGCCGGGGGCATATTTCCCGATCAGGAAATCCGTGTTGACGCCGCTGACCTCTGTCAGCCCGGCGATGACGAGGCTGCCGTCGGGCAGTTCGATGATGGAATTGGCCGCATCGCCTCCGCCGAATACGTCATCGATGGACTCCCAGAGCTGGTTGCCCTGCCCGTCGTATTTCCACAGGGCCACGTCGGGGTTGTTGCCGCTGAAGCCTGCGATGACGAAGTTGCCGTCCTGCGTTGCGACGATGTCATTTCCGGCCTCTTCTTCGAGGGTGGAAACGGAGCGCTTCCAGATGGTTTCGCCTTCGGCATCGAGCCGGTAAACCACCATGTCGCCGCCAAAAGCGATGGGAGGCGGCTGGGGGTTATCCTCCGTGCCGCAAAGCACATAACCGCCTTCGAATGCGATGGCGGCCCTGGCTTCTTCGCCCCGGGTGGTGCCGAATATTTTCCGCCACTGCTCATCGCCGTTCTCATCGACTTTGAGCAGGAAGATATCTTCATTGGAGTTGGGGCTGCTGTAAACGGCCATGCCCACGAGCAGATAACCTCCGTCAGGAGCCGCGACGATATCGTTGATCCGGAGGCTGTGGGCGCTGGGGTCGGAATAAGAGCGGTGCCACTGCTTTTTGCCTTGTTCGCTGATCTTGAGCAGGTAGGCTTCGAAAGGGCCCGAAGAGCTCTGAAAGGAAATCTCGCCGGCGATCAGATAGGCGCCATCCGGGGCCTGAAGGACGGCATTGGCATATTCCGTAAAGCCGTCGTCAAAGGTTTCTTCCCATACCAGCGTGCCGTCCACATCCGTCTTGACGGCGTAAACGTCGATGTCCTGATCCTGAAAACTCGGAAACGACTCGCTGTACCCGATCACGAGGTAGCCCAGGTCTGCGGTTTGGATAACGGCCAGGCCCTGGTCTTCTTTATTGCCTCCAAACGACTTTTCCCAGCCCTGGGCCCAGGCAGGCGCAGAGCACAACAAGGCAAATGCGGGGAGCAGATGCCTCATGGCGGCGAACGCGGCTGAGATTAGTGTATGTCCTTTTGACTGCGTCATTAGCGATTGTTTTAGGCCGTTACCTTTTTTTCCTGGTACAAAAATGTTCTGTTCCATAAGAAAAAACAAAGACAAAAAATAAAGTTTGTTGACTAAAAATCAATATTTTTACCTGACCGATAAAAACCTAAAAAAGGTCAAAATATTGATAAGCAATATTTTACGCATTAAATCATTCCTTTTGTTTGTTGACCGATATACAGTACCTTTTCTATGGAAAACAGCCATCTGACCGCGGTGTTGCGTACCTTCTCCAAAAAGGAGGCCCGGGATTTAAGGAAGTGGTTGAATTCACCGGCGCACAACCAGCGCGAGGATGTCACGCAATTGTTCGAATACCTGATGGCGGGGGCGCACCTGGAAGAAGACAAGTTCCTCCAGAAAGAGCGGGTTTTTTCGAAACTGTTCCCGGACGAAGCCTACGATGACGCCAAGTTACGGCAAAGCATGCACTTCCTGCTCAAGTCGGTGGAAGAATTTCTCATCTACCAGGAGCTGCACGAGGACGAAGCCCGCTCCCGCATGGCCCTGGCCAGCGTGTACCGGAAGCGCAAACTGGACAAGGCTTTCCAGAAGACCATCAAATCAGTAGAAACGCTTCAGGAGGCCGCCCCCTATCGGAACGAGCAGTTTTTGCGCAACGAATACCTGCTCCAGCTCGAAAAGTACAACTTCCAGGAAGGCAAAAAACGCACCATCGAGATGAACCTCCAGGAAGTGTCCGACGCCCTCGATACGACCTTCCTGGCCGACAAACTCCGCCAGAGCTGCCTCATGCTGGCCCACCAGGCCGTGTACAACGCCCAGTACAACATCGGGCTGCTCGATGAAGTACTCCGCTTCGTGGAAGGGGGAGCCTACCTGCAACACCCCGCCATCGCGATCTATTACTATGGCTACAAAGCCGTCACCGATGAGTCCGGGCAGCTCTACTTCCAGCACCTGCGCAGGGAAATCCAGAAGAACAAAGACCTTTTTCCCCATTCGGAACTGAGGGACATCTACCTCATGGCCATCAACTACTCCATCCGCCAGGTCAATAAAATGGGCAAGGAACACTACCTGCGGGAGCTTTTCGAACTGTACCGCAACGGCATCGAGAACAAAATCCTGATCGAGCACAACGAACTGTCGCGCTTCACTTTCCGCAACACCATCAATACCGGCATTTCCCTCAAGGAGTTCGACTGGATCAACAACTTCATCGACGAGTACCAGGTTTACCTGCCCGCCCAGCACCGCGAAAACCTGGTCCAGTTCTCCCGCGCCCGCCTGCATTTCGCCAAAAAGGAATATAAAAAAGCCATGCGCCTGCTGGCCCAGTCGGACTTCGACGACATCCTGACCAACCTCTACAGCAAGTCCATGCTGATCATGATGTATTACGAAGAGGATGAACTGGACGCCCTCGAATCCCTCATCGAAAGCATGCGCACCTACATGCGCCGCAAGGAAGTGATGGGCTCCTACAAAAACATCTACAGCAACCTCATCAAATACACCAAAAAGCTCATCCGCATCAATCCTTACGACAAGGAGGAAAAGGACAGGCTGGCCCTTGAAATCCAGGGTACTTCCCCGCTCCCGGAAAAGGAGTGGTTTTTGAAACAACTCGAAAAAATTTAGCGCGTTCAGCTAACGGCCATGGAAACCATATCTTTAAAGCATTACGACATTTTCGCCGGCCCGCTGGATTCGGGGCTGCCGGCCTTTCTGGCGGGCCTGGCGTACTCCCGGCTTTTCGTCACCGTCGATGAGAACACCGAGCGGCACTGCCTGCCGCGGCTGCAGGCGGCGCTGGGCGGGGCTCCCTTCGCCTTGCTGCGCACGCCCGCCGGCGAACAGCACAAAAACCTGGATACCTGCCGGCTCATCTGGCAACAGCTGATGGAACAGGAGGCCGGCCGCGACGCGCTGCTGATCAACCTCGGCGGCGGCGTGATCGGCGATATGGGCGGCTTCTGCGCAGCAACCTTCAAGCGCGGCATCCGCTTCATCCAGATCCCCACCACCCTGCTGGCCCAACTGGACGCCTCCATCGGCGGAAAGCTGGGCATCGATTTTTTCCAGCTCAAAAACAGCATCGGCCTTTTTCAGGACCCCCTCGCGGTTTTCATCGACCCGGCCTTCCTCGGCGCCCTGCCGGCCCGGGAAATCCGCAGCGGCTTCGCCGAGGCCATCAAACACAGCCTCATCGCCGACGCCGCTCAGTGGGAACAAATCCGCCGGATCAGCTCCCTGGACAGCGTCGACTGGGGCGCGGCCATCCTGCCTTCCCTGCTCATCAAAAAGCGCATCGTGGAAGAAGACCCCTGGGAAAAAGGCATCCGCAAAGCTCTCAACTTCGGGCATACCGTCGGCCATGCCGTCGAAAGCCTGGCCCTTGAATCCGACGCCCCCCTGCTGCACGGCGAAGCCGTGGCCATCGGCATGGTTTGCGAAGCCTACCTGTCCCACCGCCTCCTGGGCCTGCCTCTGCCCGAAGTGGAACAGATCAGCCGCTTCATTATCCGGATCTTCGGGCGCCACCCCATCCCGCCCCGCCACTACCCCACCCTGCTGGCCCTGATGCGCAACGACAAAAAAAATGAGGCCGGGCTGGTCAACTTCAGCCTCATCAACCCCCTGGGCCATGCCTGCATCAACCAGCACTGCAGCCCGGAGCTTATCGCGGAAAGCCTGGATTACTACAATGCGCTGGGGAATGAATGAAAAAAGGCGGGGATAATGGCCCGCATAATGTTGCTGAAAGTTATCTGGCGAATTACCCGCAACGGAAGCATGGCTGCCCGTACCACCGCTTAGGAGGCATGGACAGCCATGCAAAGTGACTCGCATCTGTTGTTCAAATTACATTTTTATCAATTTGATAGTTTTGCTGTAATTGTTGGCCTGATTATTTACTTTCACAAAATACAGCCCAGCCGGAAACGATGAAATATCAACGGTATGAGCAACTTCATTGAATTCAACCCTCCGAAGCATTCGGCCAAAAGAATCGTATATTTCCAACTGGCGCATGCCAGCCGGATTTCCTTTGATCGTAAACTTGTCCATGACGGGCATCGGAAACAGTTGAATCCAATTCTCTTCAGGGTGTAAAGCTTCATTGGAAGAGATAATACCGGGGTCATAGAAACCAAAATCTACAGTATTATTGCCATTGGCATCATAATTAAAATAACAATTGAACGGGTCATCATCATCCAGCGGTTCTTCACTTATTCCAAGCGTCACAATGCCGGACATTATATCCGTGAAAGGATTGCCAAAGCCATTATTATCAAAATCAACGTCATTGTTTGCATTAGATTGGAATCCATTTGTTGATACAAAATGTTCTAACGGCTCCCCGGGGGCCCAATTATTTACTTGCCACACAAAAACCACATAATTTCCTGGTAGTAAACCGGAAAATTTATAATACCCATTCTCATCGGTCACCTTTACACCACCAAAACCCTGCCAGTCAGGGATGTCATCACCATCCGAATCCGACCAAATCACCAGGGATACTCCCGGAATTCCGGGCTCGTCGGGCTCATTTATGCCATTTCGATTCAGATCGTTCCATACTCTGTTACCTATCGATACGACACCCGGAGCAATGGGATCGGCACAGTCTTGATAACAAAATGCCATGTCATTGATAGCCAGAATCATTTCGTCGCCCATTGCTTTTCCTATATTTAAAAAAGAAAGGGCATTATTGTTAAAGTGGTGAATGGCGTCTTCCGGTGATTCCGATTGATTCCTGTAATAAGGTTTTGTATTCACGAAACCTACTGTGCCACTATAAATACTATCATCGCATCCCACCGTTTCCTGCGCTACAGAAACGGTATTTTGCATACTCTGCACCCAAAGGTCACCCGTTACCTCATATCCGCCCTGTCCTGAACTGGCTATGATGACTGGCAGATCCGGCTTGTTCAGGTCATTTCTTATATCGTTAACCAGGTGATACAAATTGCTTTCGTATTCATTCAAAAAGTCGTCAGATGCGCCATCATTCCAACCCTGAAACCAGACAAATCCTGAAAGCTCAAAATTTGTTGCATTCAACTCAGGAAACTCGCTTCCCAGGTTTTCGGTAACATTTTCCACCGTTTGAATAATTGCATTATAATATTCGCCTGTTGTGCCACCTGCTGAAGGCGGGCGAAAATCTACAGCCAGGTTTTTTCCGCCCCAGGCAGTTTTGATGATCAATACGGGGTCTTCAAAATATTCATCCAGTTGATGAGCGAACATTAACTCTGGCCCTATTAAATCTTCATAAGCCCCCTGGCCGACGGTTACATTTGACCTGATAGTTTCGCCATCTCGTTCAAAATACAGGTAGGCATTCTCCAGAGATGTCCAATTGCCTGTTGTGCCGAGTTTGGACCACGTGCCATTTACATCATTTTGGATAAGGCCGTATAAGGTTCCCGGGTCATTTTCAGGATCATTGACAGCGCCATATCCTTGCATATTCGACTGGCCAGCCAAAACAAACACCCTGACCTTTTTCTGGGCTTTTTCTTGCCTGGTCACAATCGGAACATAGCCAATCTCTAAGCCTGCAGGTGGTTGAACAATTGCCGCCGGATCAATGGCCGCTAGCCTCCCAATAGCCGGAGGCGCTAAATATTCGTCGGTATGGCTCCAGTTGGCATGAATGAGTTCGACTCTTTGCTGAAGTTTGGTGCGGATATCCTCCGGAAGGTTTGCGTGGATGATGGAGGGTTGGTCCACAAAACGATACCAATAATAGGTGACGGTGGTGCCGTCTCCAAGGCCTGCTTTGAATGGGCCTGCCACCGGCCCGGGATTGTTCCAGGGGCCATTGGGGTCTTGCCAAACACATTCAGGGTCAAATGGTGTTAAATAGGTGATTTCCGGCCGGGGCGAGACAGGGACGGCCGTAGTCAGTAAATCAGTAGAAGCAGGTACATCACTCTCATCAATAGCACGCCATAAACTATCGGGATCAAGCCTGAAATACTCGGGCAATCTGAAGGCCTTTTCATCTTTCTCAACAATATTCAGGTCATATTCAAAACCCATGATGTTTGTATTGAGTTGAACATTGTCTATATAGTTCAAGTCAACGTCTTTTTTTATTCCATCAGGCGCGTTTTCTTTGATCTCAGCCACCATAGAACCACCGTCATTGACAAATGGGACCCCGAGAACCCCGGCAGCATTTATACCCGGGGGCACTATAGGCCCGCCATTAAACCAGGCTTCCATAGCATTCCAAAGCGCATCAGGAGAATAGACCGAGATCTGATTCAGAATCATCGATCTATCATCATTGTTTGCCGGAAACTGCAACCTATTTACTTTGGCATACCGGTTGCCATTGTCATCCTGGGCAATTAATGCCGGGGAGCCCGCATGCTCAACACCAAAAGCTACATTAGGGTCGGAGGGCCTTGAATCAAGCATCAATCCTTCCAAACCGGGATCAAGCAATACCGGTTCAGTCCAGAAAGTAGGAAGAAAAAAGGTTGCCGGCCCTTTGAAGTTGGTGGAATTTAAGAAAAGCGTCCAGCATTGATTCCCTGTTTCGACACCTGTTCCATTTGTATCTGATATAGGTTCTGTTAATGGCAAAGGAATATATCCATATCCAAGCATTTCGCCATTTAAACTCTGTGCCATATTCAAGCCATCAGGCGCCCAGAGTAGTTTGTTGGATAATTGAGCCACGCCGTATTTGCCTCCAGGCGTACTCCAATCTCGCTGTCCATTTGGCAACATATTTGTACTGCCGGCGCCAGGGCCATTTGCCCATGAAAAGAAATTATAAGCCACCCCGCCCATGATAAACTTAGGGGCTTTTTTGCCGAAACGCGTGTCATGCCACCAGCCTAAGCCGCCTTCAATAGTGGTATAGAATTGAGGTTGATTACTCAATTTCCTGGTGGTCATCCAGCTACTGCTCAATCCAGTCTGGAAGCCTTCAGGCCCGGGATAGTGCTTAAATATCGGCCATGCGGCACAATACATGGTATAGCCTGAGCCAAAGGCCGTATCTGCTACGTTTTCCGTAGATATCCAGGTGAACCCGGATTGTGATGCATCCACAATTTGGGCATTAGCGTTATTGGCTATGCCTGAAAAAATGCTCAACACAAAAATTGCCCAGCCTGGGGCTTGTAAAATCTGACGCTTGCTTGCGTCTTTGAAAAAGAAGTCCATTTGTATCGTTTATTTTATCTCCCTCTTGGACTACGTGACGGCGTGCGCGAGCTTTGTGCGTTGGCTTTCGCCGCCATGTGAGGCCATGCATTGTTCCAGGTTTTATTGTATTTGAATTATTAAAATCCCAAGCCCCAAAATTCAATATTGCAAAGGCGGCCCAACCACCTCCATATCATGTTCCTTAAAGGGGTCAAGTCCCGCCGTTAGATGTATATTGCCTCCAATGGAGCGGAAAAAGTCCTCCATTTTCCCGGCGGGCTGGAAGAAGAAGAGCAGCTTGCCCACGTCCTCCAATTGTGCCCAAGTATGCGGCACTGCCCTTGGCAGAAAAATCATGTCACCCTCACCGAGCGTAAATTTTTCGTCGCCGCATTGGAACAGGTACTTGCCTTCGGCAACGTAGAACACCTCGTCCTGGTGCGGGTGTACGTGCATTGGCGGGCCGCCCTTTTCGCTGCCGTGGTACTCGAAAACGGACAATTCACCGCCTGTGTCCTTACCGGAAACCTTGATGTCGTTGTGGCTTTTGCCATTGATAATGGTACGCTCCCCGAAGCGGCCTTGGCCAGCTCGCACTACGAACCCGTTGCTCAGTTGTAGTGCATAAACATGCTTTTCCGTGGCGGAAATGGCGGGCCCATGGTTGGCGATGCCGCTCATTTTGCCCAGTTCCTCGTACTGTTCACGAGTACCCTTGCCATCCAGTTCGGTCAGCCGTAAAAAGAACTCCTCCATTTTACCAGCGGGTTGTAGGAAGTAGAACATCTTGCCCTGGCCGCTGATTTGCACCCAAGTATGCGGCACGGCTCGGGGCAGAAAAATCAGGTCGCCCGCCTGTAGCAACTGCCTTTCTTCGCCCAATTGAAACACATATTCGCCTTTCAGGACGAAAAACATTTCGTCCTGAAAAAGGTGCGAGTGTAGCATCGGCCCGACTTTTTCCGTGCCCAGGTAGTCAAAAGCCGAGAGCCTTCCCGCCGTGTCCTTGGCCGAAACCTTGAGGTCGTTGGGGTTCACGCCATGAAACGGTGTAGGCTTATGAAAACGGCTGTCGCCTGCTTTTACGACAAATGCCTTGGCTGCCATATTGCCCGTTCGCTTAGAAGTTGAACAGGCAAAAGCCGGGAACGATAACAAAGAAGTGAGGATGAAATCTCTGCGTTGCATAATAGCGACAATTTAGGTGCTGCGAATTTTTTTATTGCCGAGAACTGGGGCACTCACGCATACCGCCTCCTCCGCTGGCTTTATGGGTGGGTTTAGCGGCGGTTGACGTTGAATGCATTGTTGCCTATTGTATTCTTTCTTCATCTAATAATTTGTTTGCTTTAAAACTATGGCTTGAGGTTCTTCCGCCATAAAGGTCAAATACTTTTCCCAATGCTTTTTCCCAAGTTCTTTTCCATATTCCTTATCTAAAAATGTAGTAATGTCATAATTTGTATTCGGAATTATCGGGTCCATAATCCAACTGTAAGTCCATGTGCTATCTGTATTTTGCTCGACTGGCTCTAACCAACGAGTGGCCTTCAATTGGGCTTTTTTCATTTCACTTTCAGTGCTGTATAATGCCTTATAAAGTACATCTTTTATCCATGTCTCAAATTCATTTTTAGATTTGTCTTTAACTTTGACTATAACTATTAAAATCATCTCATCGGTTTTTGCTCTTGTCGCTTCTTTTTCTAAACTTATCCATTTTTGAAGTTCTTCGCTACTTGCCATTTTTTCATCTTGACAATTGGAATTTACACTCCAAAAAACCAAAAGGCTGAAAATTAAAATTGCTGGTTTCATTTTTTTAAATTAAAAGTTTGGAAAATTATTTTCGAATTTGATTGTTCTCTTTTCTTATTGACAGGTAACGGTCTCGAATAAGCGTAGTGCGGGGTTTCAGAGGAATTCACTGTCCGCCCGCACTAAACTTTGGTAGTTGCAAAATACTCAATTTGAGCATTTCAGCCCGCATTGCCCTTATACAATGTTGGCGGCCGTGTTTATTTTTTCTTATGTCCGGGTTCCCATATTAGCCGAACAAAAGAACTTAATCTCTCATTTTCACGACTTACCGGAATTCCTGCTACTATTCCAATCAGCAAGTTGTCTGCAATACCTAATCTCATTTGGGGTCTCATAGTCATATCGAAGTCTCCGTTGTCAATGGTTTTATTAAACTCGACCCCGATAAAATTACGTGTACCTGAAATCATGTAATGAAAACTGGTATTAATGTCATAAGTCGTATGGAATTTGTTGGTGCTGAAACTCTTTTCAATCATTGGCCCTGTATAAATCAATGAATGGAAATTATTGCCCCATCGCTTTGCTACAACCAAGAATGGATTGTATACATTCCCTTTAATAAAGGGCTTCCCAAAACTTCTAAAGTCTGAAAGTTCAAACTCGTTTATATATCCAAGTGCCATTGAAGTAGCCATAGGCTCATTAACAAAGAATGACCATTGAGCAGCAATTTTAATGCTATTCAGTTGATTGGATGGAATTGAGTCGTTTGCTTTTCCATTTACTGGCGAATAAAAAGTGAAAGGCAATTCGACTTCTAAGCCTAACCTGTCAATGGGTGCCCACTCGTACTCAATTAGAGCTTCATAAGAGTCAAATTTCAGATTGTCAGTAAGACCTAATCCTAAGTTCCATTCTTTTTCCCCTTTTCGGGCTCCTAAATCTCGGATTAGGTCAATATATAAAGGTTCTGCGTGTAGCACCTTGTCAGGTTCTTTGTGGTCTTCAATTTGTTGAATGTAAAGACTGTCTTTTTCTGCGTCAGTTATTTGAGCAGAAATATATGTTGAAGATGCCAATACAATGATTAGCGCCAAATTTTTTTTGATGTTCATTTTTGATTTGTTTTAATGCAATAAGAATTGCCCCGTGTCCTCATGGTCACAGGGTCATGTAGAGTCGGAAAAACAAATCAAACTTTGGGCGGGGGACTATCTATTTCGTTGAAGCCTTTTGTTAAACGAGCTTCATAGTCAGGAAAGAGTTTCTTTCTTTCGAAGAATTGATTACGGTCAACTTTGTTGGCTTTGATTACATGAACCAACAAATCAATTTTCACATTCTTTTTCTTGTTGTGGTCTTCGGTATCATGGTCGTCATACTCTTTGACGGCATCTTCAAATCCCAAAACCTTTTCGACAACTATTTCCACGATACTTTCTTGGTCGTTGAAGGATAAGTCTTCAGGAATATGTTCAGGGTTAGGGTCTGCCGTGTCAACGCTAATGTTGAGCAGGTACAGTCCCATGAGTCCCCAAAGGAATTTCGTGAAAATACTATTTCTTATTCGACCTATCACAGTTCAAAATTAACGTTCATTTGTCGGTTTTCTTATATGGCCACCAACGGTTGGGCTATGTGCCGTGCCGACGAATGGAGGCATGTGCAGGTAGCTTCTGTTATGGCCAGGCTAATCTTTTTGACTTAATTTGACATACTCTTCAGCACTCATAATTGGCACTTTGGAATCCACAAAGTCTTTGGGGTTCCTTGTAAGGATAATACTCGCCGAATTATTGAGAGCTGTATAGTATTGAAAGGAATCTTCAAAATCCTTCATGTCAGAAACTAAAGCGAGATCAATTTCTTTGCCTCCACTATTACATACTGTACTTATTGCTCTAATTCCCGTTAAGGCTCTTCTTGTTTTCTCCTCGCCTAATTGTTTTCGCAGGATATATTCCGTGGAAATGTAACTCATTGTACTGATCAAGACCTCTATTTCTTTATTCTCTGCCTTTAAGAATAATTCCTCCGCATATTTGAAAAACGGCTCTCTTCTTCCTAGCCAATCTAAAATAATGTTGGTGTCAACGAATACGGCATCTTTTTTCATTGGTATTTCTCTTCAAGGTATTTTACATGATCTGCCTTATAGTCCACTCCTTCTAAATTGACTATTCCGCTTAACTCCTTCACAATACTCTCTTTGCGATCATTTCTTTCCTTATATTCTGAAATTATCTTAAGAAGGAGGTTCTCCACTAGGGAAGAGAGGCTCACATCGTGTTCCCTTGCGTAGATCTTAGCACGTTCAATGATATTTTTATCAAGGCTTAATGTTAATTTGGTATTCATGATCTCATCTTTTACGTACAAAGATAGCTTCTTCTTACGTAAAAGTCAATAAGACTTCTAATCCATTCTCTTTCTAGTGGGGCTTTCCTTTTTTGCTTGGCCATAACGGTCTGGCTACCTGCCGTGCGACGTTTAGGAGCATGGCCAGGTAGCCGGTGTTAGGCATCAGCCGCCGCCTTATTTCTCGATTTTCATGGAACTTGGGTAGGATTATGCCGCTTTCCCCTTGATCTCAATGTCAATATTGAAATTGGACAGGATATCTCTCAGCTCATTTAAAAATTCCCCCCTCATTTCTTCATATTGCCTGGCCATACTGATTTCACCCGAATGATCTCTATGGAATTCGATCATGTGGTTCAGCTTGTCAACCTGTTCCAAGATATCGGCTACCCGGGCAATCTTCTCATTTATTTGAATGTCATTCATTGCCTTCCTCTTTAAATTTTCCAAATTTTATTTCAATGAAGCCTTTTGGGAACTTCCTTTTGACTCTATTCCTCTTGGTTTCTTTGAATAAACCTCTCCAATATACTAAATCATACTCAGTCACGAAATACCTTTCATGCCCTGGTGGGTATGTCCTCTTCCCCTACGCCGCAACCGGTCTAAAGTAGAGATTCTGATTTAGTAATTCAAGTTCATCCGGTGTTTGATAGCCGATAGAACTATGCGGCCGGATGGTATTGTACACCATCCACCAATCCTGGATTTTTTCGT
>CAUJDW010000094.1 GCA_963169455.1 Bacteroidota bacterium
AAAAGCGGACTGGATGGCGGCGATACTGCCCTCCGATCCCGCCGGAGCAGTGATGATCACTGTAGCGTCCGACTGTGCCTGCAGCCCGAATGCACTGAGGCATACGGCTGCGAGTAAAGCGAAAAATTTGTTCAGGTTCCGGTTGAAGTTCAACCGAGACAAGTAGCCTCTTTTCATACTAAAACGCATTTAGGTTTAAGGAATTTGATGGGCGAAAAAGCAGAAACACTCGATGGTTTGACTTCCCGCCCGGGGTTAAAGTTTTTCTTGCTCTTTCAGTTACAGGTAGTTTTTTCTTCGTTGCAGGTAGTGCCGGTTCAGTCACGGGGCAGTTTTCCTGGTTATTTCCGGGTTCAGCCAACCTTTGCTGGCTCCGTAGCTTTCCAGGCTAAGCCACGGGGTGGCTTTCCCGGCTTTACCCGGGATCAGCCACCCCGTGGCATTCACTTCACAATAACCGTACGGGCCGTTCGGGCCCCGTCGGCAGTCAGTTGTAACAGGTAGGCGCCGGCAGGCAGGCCCTCCAGGCTGATTTGCAGGGCGCCGGACTGTATATCGTTCCATTGCAGGTATCTGTGCTGGCGCCCGAGGGCGTCAAACAGGCGGATATCGAAGGTGTTTATGGTTTCTTCAAAATCACAATGCAGGTTCAGCAGGCTACTGGCCGGGTTGGGGAATATGTCGATCCCGGATTCCAGTGCTGCTTCCGTAACATCCACGGTTGCGCAGGAAACGCAGTAGCCGAAGCAGACGCCATCCAGAACGACATCCGCCTCCGCCACCTCCACGAACCGGTCGCCAAAATCGCCCGTGGTGCAGTTATCCCCGATGCTGGTGTCGATGTTCTCCCAGCCGTCGGGGCCGTTTTTGAACTTGTAAGTGTGTGTAGCATTGTTGTTCAGCTGCAATTCGGCAGTGTACACCCCGTCGCCGTCATTGTCCGACATGGGCAGGTTCTGGAAGCCGCTGAACGCCCCGGCGATGAACACGCCGGCGGGGTCCACGTCCTCCAGTTGCATATCCACCGAGAAGGTGACGGTGCTGGCGGCGAAGGGTTCGAAGCCGAGTGTCCAGATGAAGGGCTCGTCATCCCAGCGGTCGATCCATTCGATCAGGTAAGCCGTGCCGGCCTGTACTTCGATGCTGTCGAGGCTGGAAGTCAGTTCTCCGGGGGCGCAGCCGTTGTCATTCTGAGCAACCAGAGTGAGGCCCTGGAAGCTGGAGCAGTCGCCGGTATAGACAAAAAAGTGGGTGTCGCTGGCGGCAAAATCACAGGCGGAAATGCTCATGTAGCCGTCGGCAGTAGGAATGTAGCGGTACCACTTCGACTGGGAGTAGTTTGTCGTTGAAGAACTGGTGTTGTTTATATTCGGGCCGGCAACGGCGGAATTGCCGGTAATTTCCAGTATCTCGAATTCGCCCGGCGTAATGGGGAAGGCCGACTGGCAGAATTCCCCGTCTTCGGGCTCCACGGCATTGAAACCCAGTTCGAAGCCGAAACCTACGGATTCCCAAACGTCATCCCACATAATGTAATAGGTTGTGCCGGCCGTCACCACCGCCTCCCGGTAAGAAGCATAATCATCACCCAGCCCGGTATCGCAGAGGTCATCGTTCACCCCCACCGTTTGAATGTTCCGGCAATCGCCTGAGAATATCCAGCCCCGGGAATCGACGCCGCCGCCACAGGAGGAGATGTACATAATGCCATCTTCGGCCGGCGTATAGGAGAACCAATAGCCGGCAAAGGCGCCATCGGCGGCTGTGAGGTCATAGCCGGCGCCGAAGCAGTCCAGGCCTGAGAAATTATAGAAGCCGGGTTCGGCAAGTTCCACTGCCGTGTAGCAGTACTGGCCTTGTTCCGGGGCCGGTATTTCCCAGAGCTGGACGTTGTCGATGTAGAAAACGTAGGAGCCGTCGATGGGGTAAAAATTTACGGCGGACAGGGTGCTGGAAGGATAATCCGCTCCCCCGTTGGTAAATCCGCTGCTGAAGGCCCAGGAATCCACCGTGTACTGGTTGACGATGAGCCGTGCCTGGTCGTTGTCGATATCGGCCAGCAGGTGCACCTTAAACCAGGAATCATGGGGAAATGTGAAATTCGTCGTCTCTCCGCCAGGCAGGGTCAGCACGCCCTGGTTTCCGTCGTTGAAGTAAAGATCGAAAGCCCAGAACCCGGCGCTGGCCGTCGGCATTTCGTGCTGCAGGTTCAGGTATGCGTTGTTGCCGGAGGGGATGTAAAGCTGGAACTGTAACAGGTAGTGCCCGCTGGTTTTTTCCCCCAGCAGGAGCAGCACGTCCTGGCCGCTGAGGTTGCCGTCTATTTTAATGGAGTTCACGCTTGCGGAGCCGAAATCCGAACTGACGATGCCGCCGGTAGCGGCGCCTGGCCAAACGTCCCAATGCGGAGACTGCATCGTCACATCGCCGGCAGCGTAACTCTCTATATCGTCGCTGATTTCGACGAGAGGGTCGTCACAGGTAGGCTGCGCCTGTAAAACAAAAGCGGTAAAAAGAAAGAGAATGGATAGTACGTAGTGCTTTTTCATAGATAAGGTTTTAAGTTTGGGACTATGTGCGCTTGCATCAAACCTTTGGGGTTTTGGAAACCCCAAAGGTTTGACCCCTTAGAATGGAACCCATTTCTGATCGCTTTCCGATGATTCCACCACCCTTTGGATAAAGCGCATGCCGCGCAGGCCGTCGCCCACCGTCGGAAAATCCTGGTAGATGGGGTCCGGTTCCCGGCCCTGCAGGCGGGCGCGCAGGCAGATGGCGAAATTGCGGTAAATATTAGCGAAAGCCTCCAGATACCCTTCGGGATGGCCAGCCGGAATGCGGGTGTGGGCGGCGGCTTCAGGAGACAAATCCCCTACTCCGGTGCGCAGCACCTGTTTCGGCTTATCGAGCCATTTGACGATCAGGCTGTTGGGTTCCATCTGATGCCATTCGAGCCCGCCCTTTTCGCCGTAAACGCGGATGTTGAGGTTGTTCTCCTCGCCGGCGGATATCTGGCTGGCGTGCAACACCCCTTTGGCCCCGTTATCGAAGCGCAGCAATACGTTGCCGTCGTCATCGAGCAGGCGGCCCGGCACAAAAGTGGAAAGGTCGGCGCATAATTCCGTGATTTGCAGCCCGGAGATATATTCGGCGAGGTTTTCGGCGTGGGTTCCGATGTCTCCCATCGAGCCGGCAATACCAGAACGCTGTGGGTCGGTGCGCCAGGAAGCCTGTTTCTGGTTGCTGTCTTCCAGTTTGGTGGACAGCCAGCCCTGAGGGTATTCCACGACGATTTTTCGGATTTTGCCCAATTCCCCGTTCCGCACCATTGCGCGGGCCTGTTTGACCATGGGGTAGCCGGTGTAGTTGTGGGTAAGGGCAAACAGCAGGCCGCTCTGGCGGACGAGGCGCTGAAGTTCATAAGCCTCTTCCATGCTGAAACAAAGGGGTTTGTCACATACGACGGAGAAGCCGTTTTCCAGCGCTGCCTTCGCCGGCCCGAAGTGCAGGTGGTTGGGCGTCACGATGGACACAAAATCCATGCGCTCCCCTTCCGGCAATTGTTTCTCGCGCTGGATCATCTCCTCGTAAGAGCCGTAAACACGGCTGGCGGGTAAATAGAGCGCTTCGCCTGAAGCTTTGGACTTCGCCGGGGCGCTGCTGAAGGCGCCGCACACGAGTTCGATCTCACCATCCAGGGCCGCGGCCATTCGGTGAACGGCTCCGATGAAGGCGCCCTGGCCTCCACCCACCATTCCCATCCGGATTTTTCGGTTCATAAATAGATAGTCGGCTTTAAAAAAACCAGCGCTCGCCAGCGATGGAAAATCTTACAGATTTTCCATCGCTGGCCTGGTAACAAACGTTCGTAAGTATACGCATTTTTTTCGGAAGCCCCAATTATCGGGCGTTAATTTGGCTGTTATTATCCTGCGTTGCCACAAAACCAGTGGCAGTTGAGCCATAGACAGCTGGGCCTCCCTAAACTAACAACCACCGGCTGCCAACCATCAGAGTTCCCTGATCTTGATATTCCGGAACCAGGCCTGGTTGCCGTGGTCCTGCAGGGCGATATGCCCTTTTCGGGCGCGGCCGTAACCCGGGAAATCCTTCCATTTGCCGGCCTTGACAAGGGCTTCCCATTCCGGCGTCCACAAATCGTATTCCACGATCTTTTCGCCATTGAGCCAGTGCTCTACATGGCCCTTGTTGACGATGAGGCGGGTGTGGTTGAATTCGCCCACCGGCTTATAGGCCTTTTTGGCGGGAGGGTGCATGCCGTAATTGCCCCCCGACAACTGCCAGGTTTCCAACTTCATAGGGAAGCCTTCGTCATCGATGAGCTGGTACTCCGGGCCTGTTTCATAAACAGCCTTGTATTCGGGCCCTTCCACTACATTAAAGAAGATGCCGCTGTTGCCGGCTTCCGAGACCTTCCACTCGATGCTGAGTTCGAAGTTTTCGAATTCCGCGTCGGTGACGATGTCATTGCCCAGGCCTTCCAGGCCGGCTTCGCCCAGGGCGATCAGCTCGCCGTTCTCGATGGCCCAACCTTTAACGGAATCGCGCATGAAGACGTGCCAGCCGTCTGCCGACTTGCCATCGAAAAGCAGTTTCCAACCTTCTGCCTTTTCCGCTTCGGTAAGGGTGTTGAGCGGAGCCGCTTCGGCTGCAGCTTCCGTTCCGGTTTCTTCCCCCGTTTTTTCAGCGCCGGGCTGGCAGGCGCTCAGGGAAAGCAGGAGCGCCAGAATACATGAGGATAAGTTGATCTTTGACATATTGCGTGAATTTTGTTTCATTTTATATAAGCTCACAGCGGATGATGCGGCCTCCGTCTCCCGGCCGGCTTGCTTTCGAAGATAAACAGAATTGGTAAGAACGGCGGGGAAATTTTTATTTTTTCGTTGTTCCAGTGCTGTCGGCATTAAGTAACGGGTTATAAAAATGAGGCTATTTTGCCGCCAGACAAGGCGTGAGGAGCGAGCATAGCGGGACTATGTGCGCGGCAGCCTGTCCCGTACCCGAAACAACGCAGTTGGTATATCGATCAGGAGGCAGGCGCTTCGGAGGCGCCTTCCTACATCTGACACCAGGGGATCGGGCGCTTCCAGTGGCCTTCCGGCTTGAGCCGAGAGGAGTTCATCCTCCTCCCCGAACGCCCCTAAACCGCTTCTTCTTCTCCCGGACTGGCGATCGCGAGGGCTATGGCAGCAACTCCTCCGGCACGAACTGCACCCAGTCGGCGCCGGCGATAATGCCTCCGCGGTTGTTTTCATTTTCGAAAACGAAATACAGGCTTCGCCGCCCGTTCCCGGCTTCCAGCGGCAGTTCCACTTCCTGGAAACCAGACCTGGCGGGCTTTATATCCACTTCGCTCAGCAGGGGGCCATCCGGGCCATCGAGGCGGAGCCGGAGATTGCCCCCGACGGCCCCATTGCCGAAGAACAGCCGCAGCCGGCAGGAACTCAGCCCGGAAAGGTCGATATCTTCCAGGGTGAAATAGCGGCCGTGGCGGAAATCGCCGAGCAACTGGTTTTTGCCTTCATCGAAGGCCCGCAGCCCTTTTGAATACCCGTCGGCCTGTTCGGCCTCGATGCGCAGCGGGCGCAGCAGCAGTTCGTCTCTCGCAGTCAGGGAAGGCAGAGCGCCATTGCCGGTGTCGGTATAGGATGCGGAGATCATATATGCGCCCTGGTAGCGCCCCCGGGGGTGTTTGTCGGCCGCAAAAACCCCGGCCAGCGGTGTTCGCCGGCGGCTTGTGTCGTCTTGCCGGCCCAGAGAGAGGATGTATTTGGCCATGTCCGCTGCTTCTTCTTCGCTCAGCAGCGGATGGGCGGACATGACGGTTTCGCCCCAGTTGCCGGAGCCGCCCTTGATGATCTTGAGGGCGAGCCGACGGGGCGCCTGCCTGTCATTGGCGTAACGCCGGGCGATTTCCAGATAAGCAGGCCCATTGACCTTCTTATCCACCGCGTGGCAATTCTTACAATCCGACTGGCCGATCAGGCGGGCGCCGCGAGACATGGCCGCGCCGGCCAACCCCGCCAGGTGCCCGGCCGCCGCAATGGTTTTATCGACGCCTTCCGGCAGATAATCCAGCCCAAGTGTGACGTTTCCTTCTGGGAATCCCGGGCTGCCCAGGCTGCCGTCTTCTTCATCCTGCACCTGCACCTGATAGCGGGCCCGGCGGCCGTCCCAGAAAAAGCTGCGGTTGCCCTCCAGAAGGAAGTTCACCTTCGGCGGCGCATTGCCTGCCGACACCACCTCTTCCGCACTCGCCGAAGCGCCTGCCCGGTCCTTCACTTCCAACCGGACTTTATAAATGCCCGGGCGCTGAAAAGTGTAGCTGATCTTTGCTGCCCTTTCCTCCAGCACCTGCCCATCGACCGACCACTGATAATCCAGCGGGTCTTTATCGTAATCGATGGATGGCGAAGCGGATAATTCCACCTTCAGGGGCGCCGCGCCGGCGGTTGCGCTCACTTCCATGCGGGCTGCCGGCGGGCGGTTGCCGGGCAGATAGCGGATTCGGGTGAGCCGGGCGTCTTCATTGCGGGCGAACCAGAGGGTTCCGTATTCCAGCATGTAAAGCGTACCATCAGGCGCGAACGCCATGTCCATCGGCCGGGCAAACTCCTCCTGGGGCATGAAGGGGTCGGCCTGCAGGAAACGGCCCATGGAATCGAGGTGCACGACGTAGAGCCAGTGCCGCATCCACTCATAGATGATGAGCTTGCCGTCGAAGTAAGGCGGAAACTTATTGGGCCCCTGGTATTTGTCCGAGTAGTAAACCGGCCCCGCCATAGGGTTTTTCCCGCCGACATCCGTCCAGGGGAATTCCTCGGATTCATCGTAGGAGTACCAGATGAGGGATGGGCGGGCCGGGGGGAGTTCCCGAAGCCCTGTATTATTAGGCGAATCGTTGATCAGATGCGCGGGGTCAAAATAGGGCCCGGAGCGGCGGGTGGCGAAGTTGTAGTCGCGGTAGGGCTGATTGTTGCCGCGGGTATAGGGCCAGCCCCAGAAGCCGGCGCTTTGAGCCAGGTTGAGCTCGTCCAGCCCCTTGGGTCCGCGCAGGGAGTCGGATTTGCCTGCATCGGGGCCCACGTCGCCCCAGAACAGCCAGTTGCGGTGCTGGTCAACCGACAGGCGGAAGGGGTTGCGGCAGCCCATGACGTAAATCTCGGGCCGCGTGCCGGGCGTTCCCGGCGGAAAGAGGTTGCCTTCCGGAATGGCATAGCTCCCGTCGGCCTCCGGCCGGATGCGAAGTATTTTGCCGCGCAGGTCGTTGGTGTTGCCCGAAGAGCGCTGGGCATCCCAGGCTGAGCGCCGCGGGCGCTCATCGATAGGGGCATAGCCTTCGGAAGCGAAGGGGTTGGTGTTGTCGCCTACGGCGATATACAACAGCCCATCCGGCCCGAATTCGAGGGAGCCGGCCGAGTGGCAGCACTCTTCGCGCTGTACCGGGATTTCCAGGAGCACCTGCTCGGTGGCGAGGTGCAGGCTGTCATTTTTAAACACAAAACGGGAAACCCTTTGAACGGGCTTTTTGCCCGGCGGCGAATAGAAGAGGTACACCCAGTTGTTTTCGGAAAAGGCGGGGTCGAGCGCCAGGCCCAGCAGCCCGTCCTCGTGTTCGGTATGAACGGGAATGAAACTGGAGATTACCGTCATATCCAGGCGGGGCGTGTACATTTTCAGCAGCCCTTTGCGCTCTATGAAAAGGACGCGCCCGTCGGGAAGCACAGCCAGCTCCATTGGCTCATCCAGGTGGGTGTCCAGGATGGTTCGGGCGAAACGGGTTTCTTCGGGGATGAGATAAGACCGGCGCCGGGCGTAGTCCAGCTTGTTGGGGCCAATGGCGTATTCGATGCCGCCGGCGAGGTGGCGGAGAAAAAGCGGTTCGGAATAGGATTCTACCGTATGCCCGCCCGCCGTATAGAAGGCCCGCCCGCCGTCAAACTCCTGATGCCAGGCCATGGGGTGGAAATCGCCGTTGGTTCCCCCTTCGTAACTGTTTTCATCAATCGCGAGCAGAATATTCAGCCCTTCGCGGATATCTCTGAGGTTGTACCATTCGTCGGTGCGTTCCCACACCTCAGGCAGCATGGAAGTTGCGGGGTGTTCATGGGTTTCCACTTTCAGGCGGGCAGGCTGTATGTGCGGATGCCCGTTGAAGTAGGCCCCAAGCAGTTGCCCGTACCAGGGCCAATCGTATTCGGTATCGCTGGCCGAATGCACGCCCACAAAACCACCCCCGGCCTGGATAAAGCGCTCCATGGCCGCCTGCTGTTCATTGTTGAGCACGTCGCCGGTGGTGTTGAGG
The DNA here is from genome assembly GCA_963169455.1 of Bacteroidota bacterium. GTDB lineage: Bacteria > Bacteroidota > Bacteroidia > Chitinophagales > Saprospiraceae > JACJYE01. The sequence goes on from CAUJDW010000094.1 coordinate 8,327, forward strand.
AAGACGATGGCGGAAAGCTGGCGCAACACTTCTTCCCGGAACATCCCGGCATCCTCGGTGGCTATTACTTCGAACTGGTGTTCCTGCCCAAGTGCTTTGATCGCTTCCACGCCTGCTTCGATCGACTCGTGCCGGAAACCCTCCGTTTTGGAGAACACCAGCACCTTTCTTTCACGCGGCGCCTCCGCGGGAGGGCGGCAGCCCGAAAGCATGAGCACGGCAAAACAAAGGGACAACGCAATGTACCTCATGGGGAACCAGATCGGATTGTTGAAAAAGGGGAAAGTTACGAAGAATGCATCAATGGGAAAAGCCATTCAGTTCCAGATGCCGTCGTCGTCATCGGGGCCCGGCTCGAAATCGGAGAAACCGAAGAAAAAGGAGTCGTCTCCCTCGTCGTCGTCCCACTCTTCTTCCTCCATGTCCCCGAAATCTTCCTCGTCGAGGCAATCCTCTTCGGAAAATGCGCTGTCCTGTGTTTCCCCCTCATCCTCTTCAAAAAAGGATGCGGCGATTTCCTGCTGGTTCATCAGTGCTTCCAGGCTTTCGGCGGAAAGGGCTTCTTCCTCCGTCCCGAAACGGGACAGCCATTGTTCATAGATTTTGCACTGGCAAAAGGTTTCGCCGAAGGGGCAGGTGCGGGGTTCATAATCGCAGAAGTCGATCTGCCAGGGGTTGTGAACCAGAATGGGCACCTCATGGCTGAGGTAACCGACCAGAATCTCGTACTTGCGGCGCAGCGGAAGGCCCAGCGGGAAATGAGGAATAAAACCGTATGCGTCGAGGCATTGCGACATGGCATCCAGGATTCGGGACATCTGGTCGTCCCGCAGGCGGCTGGCGGGCGGGAACCATTCCTGCCTCACGCCAAGGCGGTCGGCCAGGGCCTGGCGGCGCGCCGTTTTTTCTTCCTCTTCGAGCGAAATGAAGGCATCTTCATCCTCTTCACCCCCAAATGTAGGCACGGGAACGTTTTCCGCAGCAACACTGATATCAGCAAGCAAGTATTTGAGATACTTTTCCATGTTCATTCGTTGCCAGCAATTTATAAATAATTTGCGGGCATTGCCAATAGTAACGGGCGGGTTTTTATCCACATCGCATTTTGAGAAAAGGAGAGCGGGCGGCTTGAATGGCGGCCCGCCGCCGCCGTCGGGCGCTGTAGCCCCGGGCGAGGGCGCCCGATGGCTTTGTCGGGTAAAAATGGTTGGGGCTGTTCAAAGTTTCAGGTTTCAAGTTTCAGGTTCCCCTGATAACCAGGCTTTTACCGGGGTGTCGACACCTTTATTTGAAGGCGCCCAATGTTTGGATGCCAAGCTTTTTCAGGACAAGGCATCACTGATCTTATTTCTTCAGGAGCTCAATAACCCCCTGTATCTTATCATTCGGCACCAGCACCGCCAGGTTGTAGTGGCTGATCTTCCAGCCCTCCGGGCCTTTGGTGAGCACGCCGGAGCCGCGGCAGGGGCCCATCCAGGTAGCCAGTTTTTCTTCGAACCAGGCCGTGCGGCCATCTTCGGAGAAGTAGAGCTGCCGATCGGAGGGTGTGAAGTCCCAGGCCTTTCCGCGATCGAAGTAGGTTTTGGACCATTCCCGCAGCTCGTCGCGCAGCCAGCGCTCGGTGGCGTCGGTGCCGAGATAGATGCCGTCGGGCGCCATGGCGCCGAAGAAAGCCTCGGCGTCGGCCGTGGCGGCGGCGCGGTGCCAGTTATCCAGTACCTGATGGATGGCGGCGGCCTCGTCGGGGGCTTCCGCCCTGCAGCCGTCGCGGCGGCGGGTGTCGGTGATGTGGGTGATCTTCCAGCCTTCTTCGCTTTTAAAAAGGTGGAAGGCGTTGACGCCGCAGTGGAGCAGGCGGCTGCCCAGGAAGAAGCTGTATTCCGTCCAGGCTGTGGCCAGCCGGCCGTCAATGCGGATATCGTACGACCAGATGCGTTCGTCCCATTGCTCATCGTGGGGGGCGCCTACTGCCGCGGCGAATTCATCGACGCTGCTTTCGGAAAGCTGCGGCGCGCCGTCGCGGCCGGTAAAAACCGATTGCAGGCGGGCGCCGGGATAAAAAGCCTGGCGGACCATACTGCTGTCGCCGGCGCGCATGCCATCGAAGAGCTGCCGGATGGGCGCGTAGGCAGCTTCCTCCTCAGCCCCCGTTTGAGCCAGGGAAAGGGTGGGGAGGAACAAAACAAAGCAAAAAAGGCGGATCATATTGGATGATTTTTCGCTCAAATTAGGCATTTCTCCCGGCAGGCCGGGTGTAAAATCTTGCTCGTCCCAGGGCAATCGCATTTAAAATAAGCTTTTTGCCGGAAAGCGAAGGGTGGGCGCACCCTGGCTAGTCGCCTGACGGCTTCGAGCCGCCGGACGACTTAACCCGGCTCCCCGGCAGGATGCGCATACCGGCATTTGGTGCAAAAAAGTTAAATGCGATTGCCCTGTTGCTCGTCCTCGCCGAACCATACTTATTGCCAATTATCACTACCTTTGAAACCGTCAACAGACAACACCCTAGCACAATGGATATTTACACGCAGAAATCCCGTTGGAAGTTATATCTCGCCATTGCCGGTGTGATCATCGTGGCTATTTCTCTGGTATATACCAATTTCCTGGCCGGCCGGCTGGCCGATGAGGAGCGCAACAAGGCCAACATCTGGGTGCTGGCTATGGAAGACCTCAACAACTTCGACGAGGAGAGCTCCCAGTTTTGCGACTATACCCTGCATACGGAAATCCTGAAGTCCAACACGACGATTCCGGTCATCGTGGTGAATGACCGGGGCGGCATCGACTTCCACGTCAACGTCCGGGACACCAGCGCCGTCGCCCTGCAGCGGGAGGTGGAGAAAATGCAGGAAGACGGCGTCGAGCCCCTGCAGGGCTTCGCCTACTCCATTTATTACAAGGAGTCCAGTTTGCTGAGGCTGCTGCGCTTTTTCCCTTTTGTCCAGCTCGTGCTGATCGCCGCTTTCATTGGTTTCGGCTACCTGGGCTTCAACTCGGCCCGCCGGGCGGAGCAGAACCGGGTTTGGGTAGGCATGGCCAAAGAGACGGCCCATCAGCTGGGCACGCCCATCTCGGCCATCATCGCCTGGATCGAACACCTGCGCCTGATCAGGGAACAGGACGGCGAAGTGCAGGAGGTGCTGGGCGAACTGCGCAACGACGTCAACCGGCTGGAGCTGATCGCCGACCGCTTCTCCAAGATCGGCTCGGCGCCCAGGCTGGAGCCTATCAACATTTTTGAAGAACTCGATAAAAACCGCGCCTATATGCAGCGGCGCGCACCGCGAAAGGTGGCTTTCGCCTTCCCGGGCCCCGACAGCCCTCCGAAAATGGTGCAGATCAACCCCCACCTCTTCGACTGGGTGATCGAAAACCTGCTGCGCAACGCGCTCGACGCCATGGAAGGCTCCGGGCAGATCAACGCGGAAGTTTATGACGACAAAGACTTCGTGTACATCGACATCAGCGATACCGGCAAAGGCATCCCGGCCAACAAGTTCAAAACCGTCTTCCAACCGGGTTATACGACCAAAAAGCGGGGCTGGGGCCTGGGGCTGTCACTGGCCAAACGGATCATCGAGGAATACCACTCGGGAAAGATATTCGTCAAACGCTCGGAAGAAGGGCATGGGGCGACTTTTACGATCCAGCTGCCCAAGGCTGAATGAATGGTTATATTGTTATATGGTTATATTGTTATATATGGTTATATTGTTTTTACCCGGCTGATCCCGACAGGTGTTGGGAGAGGACGGGATATGGCTATATTGTCATATTGTTGATGCTGCTCCGGAAAGCCCCTTGGGCCAGCAATCCAGTGCTCCAATACTCCGATCCAGGGCTTTCCGGAGGGCCCTCATTGTCCTGGCGGCCAAACAGCGGGAAGCGCCCCCTGGCTGCTATTTGATAAAATAGTTGTGCCGATTTGAAATTTGCAGTAATTTGAGGGCATGGCACAATCCACAAGCATAGAAGCGCCTACCGAAAAGGAGAGGCTGTGCAAAGCAGAGTACTTCCGGAAGCAGTGCCCGTAGAAAGAATCTTAGGAATCTGAAGTGCTGAGCATGCATTTTATCTCCGCCCTTATATCGTGATAACTCCAACACAATCATGAAAGACACCTCTTTCCTCGGGCGCCTCAACAGCTGGGCGCGCAACTCCGTCACGCTCAAGTTGTTTGTCGTAGGCATACTCATCCTCATCCTGCTGATTCCGGTGGGCATGGTCACTTCCCTGATCCGGGAGCGGGAAGGGATACGCGATGAGGCCGTGCGGGAGGTGAGCGCCAAGTGGGGCATGAGCCAGACTCTGGCCGGGCCGGTTATTTCAGTGCCTTACGAATCGGTACGCCAAAGCGAGGAGGGCAAGCCCGTCATCACCAGGGGCTACGCCCACTTCCTGCCCGACAGCCTGTACATCGACGGGCAGGTGGATCCGCAGGAGCGCCACCGCGGCATCTACGTCGTGGTATTATACAAAGCCGGGCTGCGGGTGTCGGGCCGCTTCGCCGGCCTGAACGCCGCCGCGCTCAGCGTGCCTGAATCCGACCTGAAGTGGGAGGACGCCTTGTTCACTTTCGGCATCGGCGACATGAAAGGGGTAGAGTCGGCCATTCCCGTCAAAATAAACGACACCACATACCAGTTTGGCCCCGGCACGGTCACGGGCGACATCTTCACCTCGGGCGCCAATTTCCCCATCAGGCTGCCGGGCCGGGCAACATCCACCATCGATTTTTCCTTTGAGATCAAGCTCAACGGCAGCACGGGCATCTATTTTACCCCCTTCGGCAAACTTACTCAGGTTAGCCTGCAGTCTTCCTGGCCGGATCCAAGCTTCGAGGGCGCCTTTCTGCCCGACACCCGCGAGGTGTCGGCCGGCGGGTTCCGGGCTGAATGGCAGGTGCTGCAGCTCAACCGCAACTATCCGCAGCAGGGCGTGGGCTCGTACATCAGCAATTTCCCGGTGAATGAATACAACAAGGGAGAATACTACTTCGACGAGGGCAGCTTTCGCACTTCCACCAATGCCTTCGGCCTGCGGCTGCTGCTGCCCATCGACGAGTACCAGAAGACCATGCGGTCCGCCAAATATGCCGCCTTTTTCGTACTGGTCACCTTCCTGGCCTTTTTCTTCATCGAAGTGCTCAACCGCAAACGGCTGCACCCTATTCAGTATATCCTGGTGGGGGCGGCCATCATCCTGTTCTATATCCTGCTGTTGTCCATCTCGGAGCACCTCAAATTCGACGCCGCCTACCTCATCGGCTGCCTGACGATACTGGCCCTCATTACCGGCTATTGTTATTACATCCTCGATAACCGGCGGCTCACGCTGATGGTTTTCGGCATCCTGGCCATTCTCTACGGCTTCTTTTACTCGTTGCTGCAACTGCAGGACTATGCCCTGCTGCTGGGCAGCCTGGGCCTGCTGCTCATCCTGTCCACCATCATGTACCTGACCCGGCGCATCGACTGGTATAACCTGAGGCGGGAGGACGAGTAGTTCAGCAGGCAGAGGCGCAAACTTCAGTTTGCGGCCAGTAGGCAGTACGTCAGTAATTCAGTACGTCAGTACCAGTAGCGCATCAGTGGGAAGTAGGCAGTTGGGGAGACAACAGAAAGTCAGATGATGCCTTCTCTTTGGAGGACTGCCATCACGATCTCCCGTCGGCAGCGTTGGAACACCTGGTTTTTGCCTTCCGGCGCCTGCTGGTTCTCCACATTATTGGCAAAAATGTAAACGCCTGTTTTCGTTTCCACCCAGCCGACGAACCAGCCGATGTTGCGGCTGTCGGGTTGGGCCCAGCCGGTTTTGCCGTAGAGCTTGTAGCCAGGCCCCTCTTCGAGCAGCATGACCTGTTTGACGGCCTGCTGGTTTTCCCGGCGAAAGGGGAGTTCTTCGCGGTAGAGCCGTCGGAGGAAATCGACCTGCTGTAAGGGGGTGATGCGGGAATCGCCGGCCAGCCAGAAGATATCAATGTTTTTGGCCTTGATGTCCAGTTGCCCGTAGCGGGCGGCTTTCGTCCAGTGGCGCATGCGTTTTTTGCCCACTTTACGGGCGATTTGCTGGTAACAAGGCACACAGGACACCCGGAAAGCAGAGGCCAGGCTGTGGTTCCGGTTCCAGTCCGCATTCCAGGCCTTTCTCCCATCCCAGTAGATGGAGTCAGCGGGCGAGGATAACACTCCGGTTTCCAGGGCGATGAGGGAATTGGGAATTTTATAGGTCGAGGCGGGCAGAAAGCCCTGTTCGCAACGGCGGGGATTGTACAAGAAGAGGGAATCGCTTTCCTGTTGGTACAGCGCGAAGCAGCCCTGCACACCGTAAGACAGATATAAGGAGTCGTAATTGATTATCACAGCGGGCCCATCCGGCAAAGGCTGTTTGGCCCGCGTAATAGAGCAGGCAAACAGCAGGCTGGAGAGCAAGAGTAAGATCGTTGGGCGCATTTCTTGAATAGCGATAAAAAGGATGAGATCCCAATATTGGCGTTCGGAATCAATACAAAATCACTGACATTGCGAAACGGATATCTTTTTTCTTCGGAATCGCAAATGATCACCTCCTCCTACTCAATCGGCACACCATTCTCATCCGTGGTCAGCACCTCGCTCATATAGTCGAAGAAGGGGCGCATGCGCAGGAAGGCTTCCACCATTTTATCCAGCAGATCGGGAGCGGATACCTCCGTATCGGTGAAAGAATGGGTGAGCAGGAACTGTTTGTACCGGAGCAGATCGATGTTGGGATGGTCCTGGGAATAACCCTGGGGCGCCGTTTTCAGGCGTTCCCCCTGCAGTTCGCCGAAAGTTTCCAAGAATTCCGGCGCAGTGAGTATCCGGCGCAGCGGTTCGGCATCGGCGGCCAGTTCGGCGCGGATGCGTTTGAGGTCGGCGGCATTGGGCTCCCAGAAGCCGCCGCCCACGAAGGAGCCTCCATCCGGCTCGAAGTGGAAGTAGTAGCCGCCGCGCAGCCATTTGGTGGCGCGCTTCATCTGCCCGCTGAAGTGGGCTTTGTAGGGGGGTTTGTCTTTGGAAAAACGCACATCGCGGTAGATGCGGAAGAGGCTCTGTTTGGCCGTCATGGGCACAAGGTTGTCGTGTTGCCCCATGCGGTTGAGCAAGGCCTCGGTAAAGGCGATCATGTGTTCCAGTTCGCCCTGATAGCGCTTTTTGTTGGCGGTGAACCATTCGCGGTTGTTGTTGTCACGCAGCTCGCGAAGAAACAGCAGGCTGGAAGCGGGGAGGAAGGTGGCGGGCATAGGCTCGGGCTTGGGTTTGGAATGTACATATCCTAACAGGGCCGTGGTGGGGATAGTTGAATGTTGTAAAAAATAAAAAACCTTCGGGGTTTGGCAAACCTTCGGGGTTTGCCAAACCCCGAAGGTTTGCTGGAGGTAGGGTGCGGGTTAACCGCCGAAGTCGTCGAAGGAGATATTCTCTTCGGGCACGCCGAGTTCTTCCAGGGTTTTGATCACGGAAGCATTCATCATGGGCGGGCCGCAGAAGTAGTATTCCACCTCTTCCGGTTCCGGGTGGTTTTTCAGGTATTGTTCGTACAATACCGGCATGATGAAGCCCTTGAAGCCGTCGCCGGGCGCATCCATATTTTCCTTGACCTGCCAGTTGTCTTCCGGCAGGGGGTTGTCGAGGGCCACGAAGAAGCGGAAGTTGGGGAACTGGCGCTCGATCTCGCGGAACTGTTCGATGTAGAACAGCTCGCGGCGGGTGCGGCCGCCGTACCAGAAGGATATTTTGCGGTCGGTTGTCTTCAGGGTGTGGAAGAGGTGGAAGAGGTGCGAGCGCAGGGGCGCCATGCCGGCGCCGCCTCCGATGTAAACCATCTCTTTCTTCGTGGGTTTGATGAAGAACTCGCCGTAGGGGCCCGATACCGTTACCTTGTCGCCGGGTTTGAGGCCGAAAACGTAGGAAGAGCAAACGCCCGGGTTGACCGGCATCCAGTTGTTGGCCGCCCTGTCCCAGGGGGGCGTTGCGATACGGATGTTCAGCATGACGATGTTGCCCTCAGCCGGGTGGTTGGCCATGGAGTATGCGCGGAACTGCTCCTCAGCGTTGACCATTTTCAGGCCCCACAACTTGAACTTGTCCCATTCGCTCCGGAATTTTTCGGGGTCGTCCCCATGGTGTACGGGGTGGGCTGAAATGTCGATATCTTTGAAGTCGACCGTGATCTTGGGCACGTCGATCTGGATGTAACCGCCCGACTGGAACTCCAGGGTTTCGCCTTCGGGAAGTTTCACTACGAATTCCTTGATGAAAGAGGCTACGTTGTAGTTGGACACTACTTCGCACTCCCACTTCTTGATGCCGAATATTTCCTCCGGAACGCGGATGCGCATGTCCTGGCGCACTTTCACCTGGCAGGCCAGGCGTTTGTGCTCGGCCACTTCGCGGCGCGTGAGGTGGTTGAGCTCGGTGGGGAGCACATCGCCGCCGCCCTCATCGACGTGGCACTCGCACATGGCGCAGGTGCCGCCGCCGCCGCAGGCGGAAGGCAGGAAAATATTCTTGTCGGAGAGCGAGGAGAGCAGGGACGAACCCGGGGAAACCAGAAGCGGGTTGGCTTCATCCCCGTTGATAATGATCTTCACATTGCCCTGAGGCACCAGCTTTTTCCTGGCATAGATCAGCATGAAGGAAAGAGCCAGAATCACGGCGCTGAAGACGATAACAGCAAATATGATCGTGGTCATTGTATCTTGAGTAAGTTTAAATTAAAAGTACTAGCCGCTGCCTTATTTGGAAGCGAAAGCTGCCGGGTCGATACCCATCAGGCTCATGAAGGCGATGCCCATCAGCCCGGTCAGGATGAAGGCCATGCCCAGCCCGCGAAGGGCCGGCGGCACGTTCGAGTACCGGATCTTCTCCCTGATGGCCGCAATGGCGATGATGGCCAGGAACCAGCCGAAGCCGCCGCCGAGCCCGAAGGCTACGGAATTGGACAGGCTCAGTTCCCGTGATATCATAAAGAGCGAACCGCCCAGGATTGCGCAGTTCACCGTGATGAGCGGAAGGAAGATACCCAGGGCGGCGTACAGGGCCGGCGAGAATTTTTCCACCACCATCTCCACTAATTGCACCATGGCTGCAATCGTTGCGATGAAGAGGATGAAGCGCAGGAAGGTAAGGTCTATCCCAAAGAGGCCTTTCTCACTGAGCAGATACTCATTGATCAGCCAGTTGATCGGCATGGTGATGCCCAACACGAAAATAACGGCCATGCCCAGCCCGAAGGCCGTCTTTACACTCTTGGATACCGCCAGGTAAGAACACATGCCGAGGAAGTAGGACAGCACCAGGTTCTCGATGAAGGCGGTTTTTATGAAAACATTGATGAATTCCATCTTTCTTTTTTTTCGTTGGTTGCCCAACTGGTCTGAAATCTTAAAATCAACCTGCGATCAGGCCCGGTCAGGATACATCGACCAGCTTGGAATTGTAGCTGCGCTGTATCCAGATGAGGATGCCGATGATGAACATGGCTGCGGCGGGCAGCACCATCAGGTTGTTATTGGTGTACCAGCCGAAGAGGGCGCTCTGCGTGGTGTTGATCAGGTAATCGGCTGTGGGCCCGATGATCTTCAGCTCGATGGGGCTGCCGGCGAAGAGGCTGCCCTTGCCGAATATCTCCCGGATGATGGCCACGATAATCAGGATGGCGCCATACCCCAGCCCGTTGCCGATGCCGTCGAGGAAGGAACGCCAGGGTTTGTTCGCCATGGCGAATGCTTCCAGGCGGCCCATCACAATGCAGTTGGTGATGATCAGCCCGATGTACACCGACAACTGTTTGTAGATCGGATAGTTGAAATATTTCAGGATCAGCTCTACAATCGTTACCAGGGTGGCGATGATCACCAGCTGCACGATCATGCGCACCGACTTGGGGATGTATTGCCGCAGCATGGAGGTGAACAGGTTGGAGAAGGCCGTCACCAGCGTTACGGCGATCGCCATTACCACCGCCGGATAGACCAGGGAGGTCACCGCCAGGGCCGAACAGATTCCCAGCACCTGAACCGTGATCGGGTTGTTGTCGTTCAGCGGGTCGGTGAGCAGACGGCGTTCCGTTTTTCCAAAACCAATCAGAGGTTCCTTCTCTTTTACAGCAGTCTCTGCCATTTTCCTTGTATTTTATGTGTTAACAGCCTGTTCCAGGCCAAAGCCTTTTTGCTACTGAAGGTTTTTCAGGTATGGTTCGTAGTATTTGATGCCCCGGTACAGCATCTCGGTCACCCCGTCGGAGGTGACGGTGGAGCCGGAAATGGCGTCCACTTCGTGCTGTTCGTTCTGGGCGCCGCCTTTGCGGACCTTGATGGAAACGTAGTTCCCGTTTTCATAGATCTGCTTGCCCTTGAACTGCCCACGGAATGCGGGGTTGTCTTTGATCTCGGCGCCCAGGCCCGGCGTTTCGCCCTTGTGGTCGAAGGCCACGCCGGATATGGTGTTGAGGTCGCTCTTCAACACCACCGTGCCCCATATCTCATCCCACAGGCCTTTGCCGCGCACCGACAGGATGTAGAATTTCTCGCCCCCGTTTTCGTAGATGTACACGGGAAGGTGGCGGTCCGCTTCCGGTTTTTTGCGCTCCTGGGCCAGGTCGATATTTTCCGCTTTTTCGCCTTCCACCACATTGCCCTGCATATCGATCACGGGCTGTTCCATAGCCGCGAAAACGGCAGCCACATCGGCATCGGAAAGCTGATCTACTGTTTTCCCATCGGGCAACTCTCCTTCCAGCGCCGACAGAATGGCCCTTTTGTTGAAGATGTCTTCGTTTTGTATGGCCTTCTCATTGGTCACTTCCCGCAGGCCGGTCAGGGCAACCGCCACCGAAGCCGTGAGGATGAAGACGAACCCGAGAATATATGTTGAACTGTTCCTATCCACGATCTGTATATTTTGGATTGAAAATTTTCACTGTCGCACCTCTCCTCATGCAGATGCCCTGGCCCGCTTCAGGCGGCGGGAAATATTAGCCTGCAGGACGTAATGGTCGATCAGCGGAGCAAATACGTTCATAAACAGGATGGCCAGCATCCAGCCTTCCGGATAAGCCGGGTTCAGCACCCGGATGACCATGCCGACGACGCCGATCAGGAAACCGTATATCCACTTGCCGGTAGGGGTGGAAGTCGCCGTCACCGGGTCGGTGGCCATAAAGGCCATGGCGAATAAGAAACTGCCCATGTAGAAATGGTAGTACCAGGGCACCTTCATGAATTCCGTTGCGCCCCAACCGTTGAGCAGCATCGCCGTCACGGCCAAGCCGCCAACCATGGACACCATGATCCGCCAGTCGGCAACTTTGGTGAAAATTAGGAACAATGCCCCGAGGATGATCAGCGGCTTGGAGGTTTCACCGACCGAACCGGGAATCGTCCCCCACCACATCTCCGAAGGCGTGTACTGGCTGGCCACTGCCTCCCAGCCGCTGTGGAAGGCGAGGCTGAGCGGCGTGGCGCCCGAATAGCCGTCCGCCACCGTGGCGGCAGCATCGTAGGTAGCCCAGCCAAAGGACTCAAAAATAGGGTTGAAGAAATTCAGGTGTATCCAGCCATAGTCCACCGGAGAGCCGGCAGCCAGCTTTTCCATGCCGGCCACCCATACCTGGTCGCCGGAGATGTAAGTCGGGTAAGCGAAAAAGACGAATACCCGCGCCAGCAGAGCGATGTTCAGCACGTTCATGCCGGTGCCCCCGAAAGCCTCCTTGCCGATCCAGACGGCAAAAGCCACAGAAAGCGCCAGTATCCACAGCGGAATATCGGGCGGCATGATCAGGGGGATCAGCGCACCACTGACCAGGAAGCCTTCTTCGATGCCGTGCCCCTTTTTATAGGCATAGTAAAACTCGATGCCCAGCCCCACTACGTGCGTCACCACGAAAATGGGCAGCATCAGGATGATGCCGAAGATCAGTTTGAGGTGGAAACCGCTCAGGAGGGACGGATACTGGCCCAGGGCAGTGAAGTGCTGATGCCCGGCGTTGTACATGCCGAACAGGTACAGGAGCAGCAGCGCAAATACCACATGCACCATCTGGCGCTTGAGGTCCATCCCGTCGCGGATGTGGACGCCACCTTTGGTCACGTGAGCGGGCGTGAGGGCAAAGGTGAAGAAACCGTCGTAGAGCGTATGCAGAAAAGGCGACTTCTTCTTATCGGGTTCGATCCGCTCGAAAAATTTCAGCAATGCTTTTTTCATATCTCTGTTGTGAGCATTAATTGTTGATCAATGGGCGTTTAGCTTTGTTCGCGCATCGTGTCCAGCCCCTTGCGAAGGATCTGCTGGATGGGCTGCTTGGATACGCAGACGAATTCACACAGGGCCACGTCTTCCTCGATCAGTTCGTAGATGCCCAGCCCTTCCATCTTCTCAAAGTCGCCGACCAGGATAGACTTGAACAGGTCCTGCGGGTGAATATCCATCGGCAACACCTGCTCGTAACTTCCGGTAACGACAAATGCGCGCGGCTCCCCGTGGGTGTTGGTCTCCGCCCTGAACTTCATCTTCGGGAAAAAGGCCGAGGGGAATGTCTTCGAAATGCTCGGCGTATTGAAGGAGGGCAGCAGCCAGCCGAAAACCTTGTATTCGTCGCCTTCTTCCACAACCGTTACCTGGTCGTCGTAATAATCCAGGAAATCGTCGGCCGTTTTCTGCCGGCCGGACAGCACGTCGCCCGAAATGAGGCGTACATGATCATGAGACAGGTTGCCACCGATCAGGCCGCCTACTTTCGCGCCAAGGTAGGTGCGCACGTATTTGGGCTCCTTCAGTTCGGCGCCGGTAACGGCCACGATGCGCTCCGCATTGTAACGGCCCTCCGTGAACAGCCGCCCCAGGGTAATGACTTCCTGGACGCCCAGCGTCCAGACTTTATCCCCTGCGGCGACGGGCTTGATGTGGTGGATTTGCACACCGACATTGCCGATGGGGTGTTTGCCATGGAAGTAGCGCACCTCCACGCCTTTGGCTTCGGCGAAGGCCTTGTGCGGCGCCTGTTTTCCGCGGCCATCCAGCCCGAGGTGCACTTTGCCCGCAGTCAGTTTGCCCAGCACATCAAGGCCCTTCTGGAAGGCTTCTTCCCGGCCTTCGATCACGAAGTTGAGGTCGGGGGCAAGGGGGGCCGTATCGAAGGTGGAGATGAAAATGTCGCGCGGTGCTTCATCGGTATCCGCCAGGACATCGAAGGGGCGCTGCCGGATCAGGGGCCAGGCGCCGGTTTCCAGCAGGAAGGTGACTAAATCCTCGCGGGTGCAGCCCTCCAGTTGGAAAGCCGGCAGCTCGCGGTACTTTATTTCTTTGTCGGCCAGGACGACGACGCTGGTGATGGCGCGCTTCTCGCCGCGGTTGACGGCGATGACCTCGCCGCTCACCGGGGAAACCCAGACGATCTCCGGGCGGGCCTTGTCCTGAAAGAGCGGGTCGCCGGCTTTTACTTCTGCACCAACATCTACAAGCATTTTGGGTATCGGAGATACGCCGACGAAGTTGACGGGCTGAACGGCGTAGGCATTGGCGCTCACCTGCTCGTCAACAACCCTGGCCGCTTCGCCCTCCAGGAGGATGTCGTGGCCGCGCTTCAGGATGGTCATCGGCTTGTTGTGCAGGAAGTCCGGCAGACGCGGTGCGAACAGCTCTTTCCAGCTCGGGAAGAGGGAAAAATTGGCGCCCGAAGCCGCCGCGCCGGATTGTTTCGACTCGATGACCAGCAGGCTGTCGGAAACCTGTATGACGATGTAGAAAAACACCAGTACGGCAACCGAGATGAGGGAGTAGATCAGGATGTTGCCGGAGCCGGAACCGCTATTGGCGCCCTGCGCCCAGGCGGCGCTGGCGATAAGCATGGAAACGATGGTGAAAATCGCCTTGCTTGTTGAGTTTTTCATTCTAAATGCTACATTAGTTGGGGCCTGTCCCCGCACTTAAATTTGTGAGAACCAGGCAGATTGATTTATTGCGCTTCTCTAAGGCACCGCAAATATATAAAGCTTTTGAGTTTATAAAGCACCTTGCTTTTACTAAAGTTCATGGGGTAAAATTATTTAGACCTGTTCTAAACAAGCGGCAATTCTCCTTGTTTTCAAGGGTTTACAGAAGGAGATTGGCTCAGGTACTGGCGCCGCCAGGAGAGGAAGGCGTAGGCGGCAATGATGGTGTAGGCCAGCATGAGCAGGGTAAAGAGGTAAGCGCCCCGGCTGGCGTACAGCCCGGCGTACAGGGCGTCCACTACCACCCAGTAGGCCCAGTTGTCGAGCACTTTGCGCACGAGGATCAGGGTTGCGATGACGGAGAAAACGGTGGTGAATGCGTCCCAGTATGTCGCAGCTGCAGGCGTGTAGGTGTCGAAGAAGTAACCGAAGAGCAGGGAAGCGGCCGTACCGCCGGCCAGGATGTACCCGTGCTGCCGCCAGGAGAGCCGGCTGATGGGCAGGGGCTCCCGCTGCCGGCCGCCGTATTTCCACTCGTACAGGCCCACCCCGGCCATGACGACGTAGAAAACCTGCAGCAGGGCGTCGAGGTACAGGCCGTAAAAAGTATATGAGGCATAAGCCCACAAACTGCAACTGATCATGCCCCAGAACCAGCACCAGGCCTGCCCGCGCGCCGCCAGCACCACGTACAGGATGGCCGTGATGGTGACCACCCAGTCCACCCAGCTGAAAGCGGCGGCTTGTTCAATTATTTCGTAAAAAATACTCATAATTTATATGCTGAACTGATTGTCCGGCGGTTTTGTTGGAAAATTTAATATCCTGCAATATTTGGATAATTTCATTATTCGAAATCGGCTATTTATGATCAACTATAAAGAGATCATCACTATCGAGCCCGGCAAGCTGGGAGGAAAGCCCTGTATTCGCAATATGCGCATTACGGTGTACGATGTCCTTTCCTGGCTGGCATCTGGAATGAGTACTGAAGAAATTCTCGATGATTTTCCTGAGCTCACTAAAGAAGACATTTTAGCATGCCTCCAATATGCCGCTGAGCGAGCGCACCAAATCACCCACCAGCGAGCATGAAGCTTTTACTTGACCAGAACCTTTCCTGGAAATTAGTCAAGCGGATGGAAGAAAGGCTTTGCCAAAAATCTTTCCAGCGGTTGCCTGGAGCTAGCCTAAGCGTGGTGCATCTCCCCAAAAAATAAAAGGCCCGAAGCGCGCGCTCCGGGCCTTTTATTTTTTGGGGACTTCCATCTATTTCACCAGTTCATATTTGTACTGCACCGTCACCACCATCGGGTTCCCCTTCTTATCGGCCTGCGCCAAAAAGATATCGATATCGATCACTTCGGACTCATCCTTTTCGGAGCTGTCGAAGATGATCTCGATTTTGCCCTTTTGGCCGGGTTTGAAGGTGCGGCCCGTGGGGTCATCCACCAGGGTGGTGCAATCGCAGACGGAGATGAGGTCGATCTTCAGGTCGGCGGCCCCGGCATTGGTGAACTCGTAGGTATAGCGGCGTTTCTCGCCCTTTTTCACCTTGCCCAGGTCGACGAGGGTTTGCCTGAACTGCATTTTGGGCTCGCCGCCTGCCTGTTCCAGCTGTGCGCCGGGCAGGCTGCCGCGGTCGGAGCTTTTCTTAACTTCCTCTTTCTTGCGCAGGCGGGTGCTCTTGATGGTGATGCTGGTCGGCCCTTCGATGATCTTGAACTCGGTGCGGCGGTTGAGGCTGTGCGCCACTTCCTTCTGCTCTTCCGTTTTCAGGGCGTCGATATAGGCGCCGGTCAGGACGTCGCCTGCCTTGAGGTAGTCGTACTGAGCCGCCACTTTGGGAGAAACGGTCTGGGGCTGGCTCTCCCCATACCCCTTGGCCACGATGCGCTCGCGGTCTATGCTTTTGCGCACCAGCCATCGGCGGGCCGATTCGGCGCGGCGCTGCGAGAGGTCTTCGTTGTACTGGTCGTTGCCCCGGTTGTCGGTGTGTGAACCGAGCTCGACTTTCATTTCGGGGTACTCCGTCATCAGTTCGAAAACGACCTGGAGGTCGCTCTCGGCCTCGGTTTTGATGCGGTCGTCATCGAAATCGTAGAGGATGTTTTCCAGTACGATGGGCTGTTCGATAGAGATGGTGTCATATTCCGGCTCGGGCGGCGGCACCGGCTTGGGCTTCAGGAAGAAGCGCTCTTCGTAGGTTTTGGACTCCTTCAGCCCGACGGTATTGAACTGCACCGTATCCGGGTAATAGGCCGGATGGTTGGCGATGACCATGTACGGCATGTCGAGTTCCAGGTCGAAATCGAAGCGGTTGCCCTTTTCGCTGGTCTTGGCGCTGGGTTCGCCCATTTTGTTGTTCTGAACCGGGACAAGGTATATCGAACCGCCCGGCAGCGGTTTTTTGTCTTCGGAGAACAGGCCTACCACCAGGTCGGCATAGATGCGGGCGATGCTGATGGTATAGAGGTCGTCGCAGCAGGTGCGCCCGAAAGCGGAGCGCCCGCCTTCGCGGTTGGAGGCCAGCACGCCGAAGTAGCCTTCGTTATCGAGGGTGAGGCTGTAGTCATCGACGCTGGTGTTGTAGCCGCGGCCCATATTGAGGGGAGCGCTCCAGCTGGTTCCGTCCCAGGTGGAGTAGAAGATATCGAAGCCGCCCAGGCCAGGATGGCCGGTGGAGCTGAAGTAGAGGGTGCCGTCGCGGTAGTAAGGCGTTTCGTCGTCACCCAGGGTATTGATCACCGTGCCCAGGTTGACGGGGTCGCCGTAAACTCCTTCGCTTTTTTTGGTGGCATAGTAAATATCGAAGCCGCCGTGCCCGCCGGGCATATTAGCCACGAAGAAGAGTACTTCCTGGCCGAAGAGCTCGCCCACGGCCGGCTGTTTGGCGATGTATTCCCCATTAATCCCCTGCACTTCCTGGGCGCCCGACCAGCCTTCGCTGCCGCCGGTGCTGTAGTAAATCTTGCATTCCGACAGCACGTTGCCCGTCATCTGGGCGCGGGTGAAGAACATCACGCGGCCGTCTTTGGAAAAACTGACATTGGTGTTGTGGAATTCCGGGCGGTTGATCTCCTGGCCCAGAGGTTCGGGTTTTTCCCAGCCGTTGTCGTCCTTGTTCGCCTTATAGATCAGGGCGTAGGATTTGTCCTGGTTTTTGTCATCCACATAGATCACGTCTTCGGCGTCGAAGGTGGCGAAGTAGAGCTCCTTGCCGTTGGAGGCCAGGGCCGGCGAATATTCGGAGACTTTCCCGTTCAGGTCCTTGCCCGCGTTTTCTACGGTGACGCCCTTGAGGGTCTGGGGCAGTTCTTTGGCCATTTCGGCGCCGGTGATCTCCGCTTTGGCCAGTGTGCGGAGGCTGTCGCTTCCGGTGGCGGAAACGAACTCCTGCAAGACGGTGATCGCTTCGTCGTACTGCTCGTTCATCTTCAGGAGGCGGCCGTAAACGAACTTGTAATCGGCGAGTTTCCCCTCTTCATCCCGGCGCAGGATGCGGGAGAAGGAGCGCTCGGCGCGGCGGTAGTCGCGCACCCGGAAGTAGAGCCAGGACAGGGTGTCGATCAGGGCCCGGTCTTCTTTCTCTTCGTAGGCTTCCTCGTATTTTTCCAGAGCGAAGACGTAGTTTTCGGTGCGATAGGCCTCCCGGGCGGCGGCCAGCATGCCTTCGTAGGAAGACTTGCGGATGGGCTGGGCCTGCAAAGCCAGGCTACCCGCCAGGAACAGAACAAAAACTATTGCGAAATTTCTCATAAGCTTCATGAATTGGCCACGTTTTCTCAACGGCTGAAAGGGTTGTTTTCTTTTTATGTTAATACGCTATTCCTGCTCTTATGGTTCTCTAGAATTTCGGGCAGAGGATCGTTTGTTTCACCTCGGGGTCTTTGTAAATCTTGATGATATACCAGGCGGCGACCTCGAAGGCGCCCTGGTAGTTGGTAGCGGTGTTGAGGGGGGAAGTGTTGATATCGTAGGAAAGCGCTACGCGGAGGTCTTTGTAGTCCAGCCCTGCCAGCACCTGTGCGGCGTCGGTGAGGCGGTAGCCCAGCCCGAAGTGGAGCTTGATCTGCTGTTCGGGGTTGAGCAGGTAGCCGCCCCAGGCCTGGAAGGCCAGTTCGGTGGCGCCTCTGGTCGTCTGGAACAGGGCCGTGGGGGCCGCCGACCACTTTTCATTGAGCATCCATTCGTATCTGGCGTGTGCGTTGATGAGGAAGGGGCGTTTGTCTTCGTCTTCCACCTTATTGCCGCCGCCCGTGCCTGCACCGGAAGAGAGGAAGGACTCATTCGGCTGGGTGATGTTGTGGAAAGCCGCTCCGAGTTCGAGCAGGCTGCCGTTTTTTGCTTTGGAGCGGAACAGCAGCCCGCTGTTGATATCCAGGTAGTTGGATTTGTTGCGCCCTTCGGCGGCGAGCTGGTCATCCTGGCTGGCTTCGCCGAACTGCCCCGAGGAGGCGTCCCACTGGTCGGCCAGTTGCAGCCTCGTCTGGCTGAAGCGCCGCGAAACGGAGCCGGCCTGCACCCCGAGGGTCAGTACGCTGTTGCCCTCCTTGCCCAGCCCGAGGTGGTAAGCCGCCGAGATGAGGGATGCGTTGGTGCGCAGCCTGACCGAGCCGGCCTTGTCGTTGTAAATGGCAAGCCCCACGCCCACCCAGTCCTTGTCGCGGAAACCCCTGATGATGGGGGCGTCGGCATAAAAGGACGGCGTTTCAAAACCGGTGGCTTCCGATACGTTGTACCACTGCCCGCGGTAAATGCCGCCCACGCGCACCGTGCCGAAGAAACTGCCCGTCAGCCCGGGGTTCATGGTCAGCGGCGACATATTGAACAGCGAATAGTGGATATCTTGTGCCTGGAGTGTTCCCAGAATGCCCGTGAGGAAAACAAAAAACAGCGTTTTGATTAGCTTCATAGAGTTGGTATTTGCTTGCCCCTGCCCCTCCGGCAGGTTCATGGTTGTTCAATCAATATGCACCATCCAGTTGCTACGCCTGCCAGCCAGAGGCTCAGAAGCCGGCCGGGCCCGGGAACCCGAAAGATAGTTTTTTTCTCCAAAAGTTTCGCAAAATCGCCCCCAAGATAGGTGTTAAGGCCCACCCCTGCAAAGGGCCCCTCCGGGAATTTTATACTGGTGGCTGACAAATAGCAGGCCGGCAGGCCACAGGACGGACATCCGGCCTGAGACATTCGACGCCTTCAGGCATCCCCCCTCCCATCCACTGCTGATACGATATTTTCCTCAGAAATGTTTCGCATGCAGCGAAAATGGCCCCTCGGGCAGGCCTGATAGCCGATCTTGGAGCAGGGGCGGCAGGACAGCCCTTTGACTTCGGCCGTCGTATTGCTGCCCTGCCCTTCCGGCAGGTAGGGGTACATGCCGAATTCGGGGATGGTGTTGCCCCAAACCGAGATAATATCCTTGCCGAAGGCGGCGGCGATGTGCATCAAACCGGTGTCGTGGGAGATAACCTTGTATGCCTGGCGCACGAAGGAAGCCGACTGGTTGAGGTTCAGAAGCCCGCAGGTATTGAAAACGTGGCCGCCGGCAGCTTCGGCGATCTGCCGGCCTTCCTCCGCTTCCCCGGGGCCGCCCAGCAGGACGACGGGCAGGCCGATCTTTTTGCAAATGGAAATGATCTTGTCGGTAGGCAGGCGTTTGGTGTTGTGCGCGGCGCCGATAGCGAAGGCGACGAAGCGGGGAACCTCCCGGGCTTCCGCCAGGACGTTGGCGGACAAAAAAGCACCCACCTCCACTTCGTCCTGCTCCGGGATGAAGTAGTCCAGCCCTTTGCCGTCGTTTTCAACGCCCAGCGGGGCTGCCGTTTCCATATAGCGGTCCACGATATGTTTGTCCGGCAGGCGGTTAATCTTAAAGCGGGCCATCAGCCACTTTTCCCAGTTGAGCTTGTTGAAGGAATAAGCTTTGCCCTTCAGCGCCAGCTTTACCTGCAGGCTTCGCAGGTTGTGGTGCAGGTCGATGAGGTAGCTGTAATCTTCCTGTTTCAATTCGGGCAACACCTCCCCTACCTTTTTATCGATGGCGTACACCTTATCTATATACGGATTGGCCTCCACGATGCCCCGGAAGCCGCGCTTGGTGAGAAAATGCACCTCGGCGCCCAACTGCTGCTTTAGCGCGCGCACCACCGGGGTGGCCAGCACGATGTCGCCGATGGAAGAAAAGCGGATTATGAGTACTTTCATTCCACCCTGATATTTTCCGTTTCGATGTTCGACAACAATTCCAGCCCCCCATTTTCGAAGAGCGAATCGAAGGCCGCCACGTTGCGGTTATCCGTTTTCGGTTTGTAATTATGGTAATCCGCAAAGCGGAGGCCGCCGATGGTTCGCGTGTTGTAGGCTTCCCGGAAGCGGGCGCCGCCGCCATCCACCAGGTAGTTATAGGCCAGGTAGTCCATGGTGGCGCTGTCGCGGTGGATCCAGTACATGTACTCGTCCTCGAAATCCTTGCCCCCGCCCTCCTGCCGGAAGGTGACGCGCAGCTTATGGTAAGGCTGCCCTTTGATCGTTGCCTCACCGGCATATTCCTTTACCACGGCTTTATCGTTGAGGAAGGCCGGCAGGAGTGCGAAATAGAGGACGGAGTTGACAGAATTGGCGTAGGCCGCGCTGTCTTTTTCACTTAGCTGCACCCGCTGGCCGTCCACTTCCCGGTAGAGGCCCTCGTGGCTGAGCACGTCCCGAACCTGGCTACCGGTAGTATCGGTGAAGATGCGTTCGTAGGTAAATTTCCAGCCGTTGCGGGCGGCCGTGTAATGCCTGCCGCGGAAATCGAATTCGGCCTTGAAGTTTTTGTAGCGCTCGCCACCGTGTTTTTCGATGGCCGCGTCGGCGATCTGCTGGGCGTTGGGGGGAGTGGTTTCAGCGGTTTCTTCCGAAGGGGCGCTGCCGGTGCAGGCGGAAAGGAAGAGGAGCGCGAGGAAGGCGATGGCCCTGATTTTCATGTGCATGCGGAATTTTTGTGCAAAGGTAAACAAAGCTTTCAGCGAAGCCCTGCCCATTTTCCCCTGCTTTCCCTTTGCGCTTGATGGCAAACATGAGTCATCCCGAATTTTCGACCTCGGAGAGGTCGTAGATTTGTAGATAATACCGAAAATTTATGTTTTTCGACCTCGGAGAGGCCGCACAAGGGCAAGATTCCGGCAATGAAGCATTTAAGGTTCGACCTCTCC
>CAUJDW010000095.1 GCA_963169455.1 Bacteroidota bacterium
CATAAATTTCAAGTGTGGTTACTTCAAATTTACTCACTCCTGAGGGGTTCTCATCATATTTTTTTAATACTAAGGACGCCAAGGCAGCCTCGAAACCAGGCAGCCTCTGGCCCACAGCAAAATGCTAAAGTCCAGCTAAGGGAAGCCGTCCAGCCATTGAACCATTCAGCCATTCCCTTTCCGGGCTTGCTCCACGAACGTCTCCCATTCCCGAAACTGCGCTCCCCGCATCACCCTGGGAAATTTGTTCTGGCCGCCCATTTTGCCTTTGGCCTGCTGCCACTGGTAAAAGACATCGATCGGAATGGTTTTCACCCGGATGCCAAGCAGGGCGGCGCGCTCGGTGCGGTAGTCGTCGTTCACCTCTTTCAGGCGCTGGTCGAGGATGCCGCATACGGCCTGGCTGTCGGCCAGGGGTTCGCAGCCGATGTACCATTGGTGGGCGAAAAACGGCCCTTCTTCCACCGGCCCGGCGGTAAATTCCCGGATGTTGAGGCCAAGTTGTTCTTCCACGGCCTGAATGCCCTGGTTCATGTTGTCCACCGAAAGGTGTTCCCCGCAGATGCTGAGGAAGTGTTTGGTGCGCCCGCTGATGATGATCTCCGAACGGCTTTTGTCCGTGAAGCGGACGGTATCGCCGATGAGGTAGCGCCAGGCGCCGGCGCAGGTGCTGATGGCCAGGGCGTAGTCAACGCCTTCCTCCACGTCCTCGATGGTTAAGGTTGAAGGGCTCCCTTTCAAATGCCCTTCCTCGTCAAAGTTGGCGGAATTGAAGGGGATGAATTCCATAAAGATGCCATTTTGCAGCAGCAGGCGCATGCCCCGCGCGCCGGGGCGGTCCTGATAGGAAATGAAACCTTCGGATGCCAGGTAGGTATCCATATAGATCAGTGGGTGCGCCAGTAGTTTTTCGAAGCCTTTTTTCAGTGGCTCGAAAGCGATGCCGCCGTGGACGCACACCTGCAGGTTGGGCCATATCTGGTGGATGTTATCCAGTTGGTGGTGCTCCAGGATGCGTTCCATCATCAGTTGCAGCCAGGAGGGGATGCCGACGAGGAAGCCGATGTCCCATTCCGGCGCCAGGCGGGCAATTTCGGTAATCCGCTTGTCCCAGCTGTTGATGGCGGCGATCTCCGTGCCGGGTTTGTAATAGGGCCGCAGCCAGAAGGGCACATTATTGGCGTTGATGCCGCTGAGGTCGCCCCGGAAGTACCCGCCCTGCTGCTCCAGTTCACTGCTGCCGCCCAGCATGAGCATGGATTTGGTGAACAGGTCGGGGCCCACGTCGAAATTGGCCAGGGCGAAGAATGTTTTCAGCGCGGCTCGTTGCATGGCCCTGGTCATCTCTTCCGTGACCGGAATGTGCTTGCTGGGCGCGCCGGAAGTGCCGGAGCTCAGGGCGAAGTACTTGACCCGCCCCCGCCAGCTTACATTTTCCACCCCGTTGAGCGACATGTGCCACCACCGTTCGTACATGGTGTCGTAGTCGAACAAAGGCGCCCGCTCCGTGAAGGCCTGAACCATCCGGGGCGATTTCAACATGTCGCGGAAGTTGTAGTATTGTCCAAAGGCCGTGTGCTGCGCCCTGGCCAGCAGCCGCCTCAGCGTCTGGTGCTGCATCTGCACGGGATCAACCGGACGCTGCTCCAGGTATTCCCCTACGCTCAGAAATCGTTTGATCAGGTTCCCCAGTAATGGCATGGTTCCGTTGGTTTTTTTCCGTTTTTTTAAAGATAGGGATTTTTTTGCACTGCTGCCTGTGGCATGGCCTTGGCTGCTGGTGGGCTATATGGTTATATGGCTATATGGCTATATGGCTATATTGTTGGGCTGGGATTCAGCTATATGGCTATATTGTTGGGCTCATCCCATGGCCTAATAACCGGCCTTCCGGCCTTCCGGCCTACCCATAAACCGTCGCCACCAGCCTGCGGCTGCCGCCCCGGTTGCGGAATTCGCAGAGGAAGATGCCCTGCCAGGCGCCCAGGTTGAGCTGCCCTCTGGTGATGGGTATGGAGACGGAGGAGCCGATCATGGCCGCTTTGATGTGCGCCGGCATGTCGTCGGGGCCTTCCACGGTGTGGGTGAGGAAGGGCAGGTTTTCGGGGACGATGTGGTTGAAGACGCTTTCGAAATCGGTGCGCACATCCGGATCGGCATTTTCATTGATGGCCAGGGCCGCGGAGGTGTGCTGGATAAAAAGGTGCAGCAGGCCGGTTTCCGGCAGCATGCCGGAAAGGTGGCGCATCACTTCATTGGTGATGAGGTGATAACCACGGGGATAGGGCGGCAGGCTGAACGCTTTTTGCAGTACCATTTTTCTACACTTTTATTTGGACAACAAGATACGCGGCTGGTTGAACTGCGGGCAAGGAGAAAAACTTTTTTTATTATGTGCGTAACAACATTGTAGAGGAATCTATAAATTAGGATGTTGTCAGGATAAATGGGGAATTTCCCGCAATAAAACACACAATATGAACACCTTAACCCACCTCCGCTCCCTCCTCTCCTCCGCCCGCACTGCCGAGGCTTTGGGCGGACTTTCCGCCTGGGCTGAAAGCCAGGGTGCAGCCTATCGGCAGGCGGCCCTGCTTTTACAGGCCTCCTGGGCCAACAACGAACAGCAAGCCAATCGAGGCCTCATCGCCCAGGAAGAAGCCGGGCGCGTGCGCAACCGCATCACCGCCGGGGCGCTGGGGCTGCTCGACGAAATCGAGACCGGCGCCTCGGCGCCGAAGGCCGTGCTGGAAGGGCTGCAAAAGCAATTTTTGAATGAGCAGGTAGCGGCTGTTATTCAGGGTGGGAATGTGGCGAGCCTGAGCCATGGCAGCATCAATGTGCAGGGCAGCCAGGACGTCGTCATCGGCTCGGGCAATACCGTTACGCGTAAGACTATAGCAGGCTTGAGTTACGTCCAGTTTTTCGGGTTGCTGTTGATTTTGGTGCTGCTGGGTATAGGAGGGTATTATGCCTTTGGCCGTATCAGCGCCGGCCAGGATGCGGCTTACCTGTCTCTTCAGGCTATACAGAAGGAGATAAAACTCCGCGCCGGCCTCGATGCCGGGCTGGCCGAACGGCTGGATGCCAACAGGGCGGAGATCGAAAAATGGCTGGCCGAAGGCTTGGCTGCACTCAAAAGCAGGGATTTCGCTACGGCAATACCTTATTTGGAAAAAGTGGCCGAGCAAGCCCCCTTGGCCACCGTGCACCAAAACCTGGCCTATGCTTACGAGCAGTTGGGCAATGAAGATAAAGCACGGGAAAACCGGGAGGCGGCAAAAAAAATTGACCCGAACTTAGACACGAGTAAATCTTACGCGCAGTTGAAAGGGAAGCGGATCAACCTGCTGGCGCCGGAGAATGGCGGAACCATTCTGGTTTCTTCCGGCGCGCACATGCAAAACCTGGCAGACGGCCAGGAGGAGCTTCAGGTTTACACCAATAACGACTTTGCCGTATGGGGCTTTAAAGACAAACACCCGGCCACTTTCAATCAATGCACTTTTCTGGTCCCGGGCAGCGACCGTTATCAGTTTGTGGTGCTGGAATTGTCGTATAGCAATGAATCAGCGGCCGGCCCTTACAAGCCCATTGGCCGGTTTGAGTTAGCCAATGCATTACTCACGGAAACCCCTTTCCAGGAGATCAACTTTTCACCCGTTACCGCCAAATACTTTAAACTCCAACTCACCGAGAGATCGCCCAACGGCTACGCCTACGAAGCGCGGCTGATGGGCGAACTGCAATAAACCCCAAACTGCCTGCCCATATCCCTGCTGCCCGAGGGCCCGGAGCCGGCTGCCGGATTCGACCGGGAAACGGGCCCCGCAGCCGGCATTCAGTTGCGTGTTGCGATATAACCAGCGCAATGCCTATTATCCCGAAGCCCAATAGCAATATAACAATATAACAATATAACAATATAACAATATAGCAATATAACAATATAGCAATATAGCAATATAGCAATATAGCAATATAGCAATATAGCTTACCCTACTTCCGCCGCCGCTGCCCGTAGTCCGGGCATTCGATATCGCCGAAGTAGTACACCAGCCCCACGCCGAGCAGGACGTAGCTGTCGTTGTTGTTGCTGTTGCCGCGCTGGGTGCCTTTGCGGCCGATCTGGCTGTCTTCCACGCCCGGGATTTCGATGGAGCGGTCGGAGAGCGCCACGGCCAGTTCGCCGCGGGAGCGGCGCAGGTCGCCTTTATCCGGATAGACGGTGCTGACGTCGTCGAGGTAGTCGGTGAAGAGGTTGCGGGCGCTGAGTTCGAAGTTGAGGCTCAGCTCGTAGCTCAGGTCCAGTTTTATGCCCAGCCCGTAGGCCCAGCCGCCGTTGACGGTGTAGTATTCTTCGCCTTTGAACTGGCCTTCGGTGCCCAGGTTGCGCAGCTCCACCATTTCGCCCTGGTATTCGGCCCTGGGGTTGAAGCGGAAGACGTTGAAGCCCGCAAAGACATAGGGGGTGAAAAATTCGTCCTTGCTGCCGTGGGTATAGGGCAGGAAGTTGAATTCGAACTGGAACACACCTTCCAGGATGTTGGACTCAAAGCTGAGGTTGCGCGCCCTTTCGAAAGCGTTGTCGGAGCGGGCGTCGTCGGCCATCACCTGGCCGTAGTTGGCGCCCATGCGGAAGCAGAGGCGGTTGTTGAAGTTGTAACGGGCGATGATGCCGCCCGCAAGGCCCGGCATGCTGAGGTCGTAGTTGGTGTTCAGGTCGCCGAAGTAGTAAGCGCCGCCCAGCCAGCCGCCGGCTTCCCAGCCTTTCTGGGCGTTTGCCGCTGATAATGTTCCCAGGATGATAGTAGCAAAAAGTACTGCCTTTCTCACGTTTTCAGTGTTTTTTCCTTCTCCGGATTGGAGGTGCAAAGATAGGGTTTATTTTTCGTGCTTTAGAACGGAAAAAGGGAGAAGCATGTTATGCCGGCCAGCGTTCTTAAGAGCTGCAGCCTGCCTGGGGTGGGAAAAGGGATTTTGTCCGGGCAATCCCCTGTCAGGCATATCCCAGCGCTATTCGGGTGAACTCCAGAAAGGTTGGCAGGCGGGTTTCAATAATGGCTTTTACAACAGCAAGGTCCAGCTTTGTATAATTATGAACAGCGATGTTCCGGAAACCGGCCATGGCTCCCAGCCCTTTGGACAGCCCATCCTCAATAATCCCGGCTTCCGCCAATAATTCAAAAGCCTGCCTGCTGTTCTGGGGAATGCCCAGCTCTTTGATCCTGGCCAGATGATTGGCTAAATCGATGGATTGCTCGCAGGCGCGCTGCAGGTTCAGGATCACCGCATCCTGGCGCATGAAGTTGGACTCAAAATCCGCCTCAAAGCCCCGGTAATCTTCTTCCACCCGCCTGAGGCAGCGTTCTATACTGGCCACCTTATTGAGAATCACGGAATCAGCCATATATTTTACCCTTTTTTTTCACTGCCTCCACGATCTCCCGCCTTTCCCATTCCAGGTTTTGGTACATGGAATAGGCGATCATGTCAAACGTATCACAATAGGCCCGGCTACTGCAATAAATGCGCTGCCCTGTTGAAACGATAACAAAGCGAAAATCGGTGCTCGCCTCTTGCAGGTCGATCAGGTCAACAGTAATGCCATGGAGTAGTTCCGACAATTCCACCGCCCATTCCCACCGCTGCACAGGCCTTGGAGAATGCCCCCACTCCACCAGGAAGGCCAGGTCAATATCGCTGTCGGGCCGGGCGCGGCCTTCTGCCCGGCTGCCAAACAAATAAATGCCCTTCAGGGCCGGCAAGCGCCCGGAAAGGAACCGGATGATCAATTCATTGTTTTCCATTACTCAGGCAAGATAGCGACTTTCCGCCCGGCTTGCAAGCACAGCAATTTTGGAGGGTTTTTAATAAAAAGAAGGCGCAACCTTTCCCCACCCGGATTGTTTTGCTTCCAAAAATCATCAAAACATGAAAATCATAGCACTTATTCTGATACTGGCCGTAATGGGCCTCACCCTGGTGAGCGCGGTGAAGCGCAACGCCTCGCCCAAAGGCCTGGAATCCGTCCCCAAATCCTTCTTTGATCTCAGCATAGCCGGTATCGAAGGCGACACCCTCAACATGAGCGATTTTAAAGGCAAGTACGTGCTCTGCGTCAACGTCGCTTCCAAATGCGGCTTTACGCCCCAGTACAAACCGCTGCAGGAGCTGTACGAAAAATACCAGGACAAACTGGTGGTCATCGGCTTCCCCTGCAACCAGTTCATGATGCAGGAACCGGGCTCCGAAGCGGAGATCGCCAGCTTCTGCGAGCGCAACTACGGCGTCACCTTCCCCATGACGGAAAAGATCGACGTCAAGGGCTCCAACCAACACCCCATCTATTCCTGGCTGACCAACAAGGAACTCAACGGCGTGGACGACGCCAAGGTGGGCTGGAATTTCAACAAATTCCTCATCTCCCCGGAAGGCCAGTGGCTGGCCCACTTCTCCTCGAACGTCGACCCGCTGAGCGAGGAGATTACCGGAAGGTTGAAGTAAGGCAAACCCCGGAGGTTTTTTTCTGGCAAACCCCGGAGGTTTTGAAAAACCTCCGGGGTTTGTATTGGTGACTTCCGTCAATTAAAATAATGGCTCGCGGTAATAACTTGATGAAGTTATTACCTGCCGCCGGCCATGAAAAACGGGAACCTCAGCCATTGGGGTGAAACGCTATCCCGCCTGCTCCTTTATCCTGGAGACGACGAAGAGACTCTTTTGTCCAAGCAGGTTTGGTTCGGCATTGCCTGCCTTTCCTTTGTTCTCGGAGCCATTGCCCTGGTGGTATACTGGTGTTTGTCAATGGTTGTATTGGTGTTCCTGATGGCCGGCTTCTGCGCCTTTTTTCTGGCCAGCATACTGCTGTTCCTGCGGCTGCGGAAATACGTCGAGTGGTTTTTTGTCAGTTCGGAAGTATTCAAGATCCTGTTTTCCTTCGCGGCCGTCGTCATCACCGGCGGCATCCTGACTTCCGGAGGTTTCGTTTTCCTCGGCTTTGCGGGCATCTATTTCACCCTGTTTTTCCCCCGGCCGGAAAAGGCCCGTTCTCTGTTGTTGCTGTATCTGAGCGTGCTTTCGCTGGAGGCCTTGCTGCAGCCCTGGCTTCGCCCTCTGGTGGCGTTTTCCGCTACGGAAAACCTGGTGTTGTTTGTATTGTACTTCATGGCGTCGCTGTTGCCGCTTTATTTCTTCGTGCGCATTTTCTTCCGGGAGCGCATCCGGTTCCGGCAACAGGAGGCCGGGAAACTGCGGGCGCTGGATGCCGCCAGAAGCCGTTTTTTCACCAACATCTCCCATGAATTCCGCACGCCATTGACGGTAATCCTGGGCATGGCCGATCAGATCCAGGAGGCGCCCGCCGCCATGCCCGGCGAGGCGGCCCTGCTGATCCGGCGCAACGGCAAAAAACTGCTGCGCCTGGTGGAGCAGTTGCTCGACCTGTCCAAACTGGAGGCCGGGGCGCTTCAGGCCCACTTCGTGCAGGCCGACGTGGTGATGGAGCTGAAGTACCTGCTGGAGTCCTTCCACAGCCTGGCCGAAACGAAAGGCATCAGCCTGCATTTTTCCTGTCAACAGGAGGAGCTATGGATGGACACCGACCCCGAAAAGCTGGAGCACCTGCTGGGCAACCTGCTGGACAACGCCATCAAGTACACGCCCGCCGGCGGAGCCGTTCAGTTGGCAGTTTCCAGTAGACAGTTGGCAGTAGGGCCTTCGGCACTGTCAACTGCCAGCTGCCTGTTGCTGACTGTAACCGACACGGGCATCGGCATTCCCCCCGAGCACCTGGAGCGCATCTTCGACCGCTATTACCGCGTGGGCGAATGGCCTACCGAAGGGGCCGGCATCGGGCTGGCGATGGCCCGGGAATACGCCCGACTGCTGGATGGCCATATCGAAGTGGACAGCCGGCCGGGGGAAGGCAGCTCTTTCTCCGTTTTCCTGCCCGTGCGCAACAATGCCCCCCGGCGCACGCATTCCCTGAGCTCCCCAGCCCCGGACATCGGGCCGAAACCGACAGCGAAAACCACTTCGGAAAAAACCGCCCCCGCCTCCCGCCCCCGCCTGCTGATCATCGAAGACAATCCGGATGTGATCCGTTACCTGCAGCTTTTTCTGGAAGAATCCTACGATCTGATCACCGCTTCCGATGGGGAAGAAGGCACGAACCTGGCCATTGCACGGGTGCCCGACATCATTATCAGCGACATCATGATGCCGAAAAAGGACGGGCTGGAGGTTTGCCGGGCTTTAAAAGGGGATTTCCGCACCAACCACATCCCCATCATCCTGCTGACTGCCAAAACGGACGTGGATTCCCGGGTCAGCGGGCTGGAATGCGGCGCCGACGCCTACCTGGCCAAGCCTTTCCACCGGCGGGAACTTGAGGTGGAGCTCAGGAAGCTGATACAGCTCCGGGATACCCTGAGGCGAAAATACGGCAGCAGCCTGTCCGCGCCCCTGCCGGAAAGCAAACCCATCGGATTGGATGAACGCTTCCTGTACGATGTGCGCCAATGCCTGGAAAAGCACTACCAGGACGAAGCATTCGGCATTAAGGCCCTGTGCGCTGTGATGAGCGTCAGCCGCACTCAGCTGCACCGCAAGCTGGCCGCCCTGACCGGCCGGCCCGCTTCTCATTTCATCCGCGCCTTCCGCCTGGAAAAGGCCCGCCAATTGCTGCAAACCACCCGTTTGGCCGTCAATGAGGTGGCCTATGCGGCGGGCTTTAAAGACCCTTATTATTTCTCCCGCGTTTTTTCCCGTGAATTCGGGGTATCGCCATCGGAAGCCAGGGAAGGGATAAGCGGGGGGACAGGTTAAATGGTTATATGGCCATATCGTTGGCTTAAGGAATGGTTTCTATGAGAGTCAGCCTGCCTGGAAACAATATGGCAATATGACAATATAGCCATGCAACAATAGTCCAAACCTTGGAACAATAGTCCTACCCCTTTGAGCAAAAGCCAGGCTACATTGACAACACTAAAAAATGCCAACATGAAACAACAGACAATGACAATTGCATTGCTGGCCGTTATGGCCACGCTGCTGTTCCGGGCTCCGGCAAGAGCTCAGGAAGAATGGGTTTATAAAGCCCCCATTCCCACGGGCAGGGCTTACGTGGCATGCAGCGTGCTGGACGGCAAAATTTACGTCATCGGCGGCGGTATTTCCCGCGCAACGGGAAGCGCCGCCGTAGAAATGTACGACCCGCAAACAGATACCTGGGATGTTACTATAGCCAGCCTGCCGGTTCCGCTCTTTGCGCCGGCTTCGGCAACGGCCAACGGGAAGATATACGTGATGGGAGGCAAGGCAAACTACTACTCCACTGAGGATTACGCCGCGGTTTATGAGTACGACCCGGCCCTGAATACCTGGTCGGAAAAGGCGGGCATGCCCAACGGCCGCTCTCACCTGACGGCCTGCGCCTTCGGCGGCTATATCTATGCAATAGGGGGTAGAATAGGCGACCACATCTCGGTAAAAACAGTGGAAAGATATGATCCCCTGTCCGATACCTGGCTTACCATGGACAGCATGCACTATGCCCGGGCCAACATTCTGGCCCAGGTAGTTGGGGAGAAAATCTATGTCGTCGATGGCATTGGTGATGGCCCCTCCTCAGTGGAATCCTATGTTGCTGCGACGGACAGCTGGAAACTGGAGGACAACCCACCGCCGGCTGTCGGGTATTTCGGTTCGGCCACTTACGGGGGCAAGATTTACGTGTATGGCGGCATCAATAATACCTCTCCCACCGCCTCCCTGGATTTCTTCGAGTTTGAACCCGGCACGGGCCTTTGGGAAAATATAGGAACTATTCCCGAAAAAAAAGTGATGTGCGCCAATGCCGTTGTCGGCAACCGGCTTTACGCCATCACAGGGGCTTTGGATCCGTTTTTTATCCCCTCCCTGCCCGGCCCGGCGGCTACGACATCAGTGATCATGTATGAATTTGAACCCTCCGGCGAAGGCTGGGCTTACAAAACGCCGGCCACGACGCCCAGGGCTTACAGTGTCAGTGGAGTAGTAGATGGGGAAATCTATGTCATTGGCGGGGCTTACTCCAAAACGGAGATCAGCGATGTTGTGGAAATGTATGACCCGGAAACAGATGCCTGGCAAAGCCGGCAGAGCCTTCCGGAACCGATCCATGGCGCAGCGGCGGGGGTGATCGGGGGAAAGATATACGTGGCTGGCGGGCAAACCCAATATACTACTTTGGGGGTGTCAAAGAATACGCTCTACGTTTATGACCCGGCTATGGATAGCTGGGAACAAAAAGCCCCGATGCCGACCGCCAGGGGGTACCTTTCTGCAGCAGTGGTGAACGGCAGGCTTTACGCCATCGGCGGCACCACCGCCTGGCCCAACCGGACCGGCAAAGTTGAAATGTACGATCCGGTTACGGATACCTGGCAAACGAAAGCCCCCATGCCAACGGCTCGGTCGGGCTTCTGTGCAGAAGCCCTGAATGGGAAAATTTATGTGATGGGAGGTGTAGATGCATCCGGATACAAGGATGTACTGGAAGTATATGACCCGGCTACCGATACCTGGATTGAGAAAATGGAGATGCCTCAAACCAGATCTATATTTGGTTCGGCTGTCGTCAATGATCTCTTGTATGCCTACGGAGGCGCCCTGGATGATATTACGCCGCTTCTGGATATCATTCAATACGGCCCGGAAACGGATAGCTGGACGGAAACGGATGATATGCCGGAAGGCAAGGCCGCTTTCACTTCCGCAGTGGTAGATAACTGTATCTATGGAATTGGAGGGGCGTTGTTTTCTTTTTTCACGGGTGCGCCGGGGGCCAAGGTGTCCGAAACGGTGCTGCAATATTGTCCTTCCGAAGTGAATGCGGCGGTTGAGCTCGGGAAAGCGCCTTATGTTTTACGCCAGAACCAGCCCAACCCCTTCAGCGGGCAGACGGCTATTTCCTATGAATTGCAACAATCAGGCCACGTCAGCCTCCGGGTGTTCAACCTCGCAGGCCGCGAAGTGGCCCGGCTGGTGGACGGCTTTCAGCCTGCGGGCGAGTATACCATTGAGTGGAATGCCGGGAAATTACCGGCCGGAATGTACCTGTATCAGTTGAGGGCGAATGGATTTATGGAAACGAAAAGGTGTGTGCTGCAGCAGTAATTCAAGTTTAATTTGATGGTGTCATTTTCGCTAACAGGAGCGCGGGCCTCTGGCCCGCGAAAAGAGGCTGTATGCTTTTCCATAAGCGCTTTCGCGGGCCGGTAGTGCTGCGGGTTGAAAATATATAAAAGTCGTTCGCGAGAGACTCCGTCTCGATGCGGAACAACGAGGGATTTGTCCTAACAAATCCGTCACTCGGATACCTTTGTTTTTCATCCCTCAAAGATAATTCTTAGGGAGTATTCAAGGTTTCCGACAGCTATGGGACGCAGTCCCTCACGGACGTTTATTTTTTGATTCTTGAGCCGCAGCACCAGAGGCCCGCGCTCCCAAAAACCAAAACCATGAAAACGCTGAGATTTTTGTTGATCCCCGCTCTGCTGCTCTTCGTTGCAGCTTGTGTAAAAGACGTGCCGGCCCCGCCTGGGGTGGCTGATGGATCGGCCGCTATTGATGTACGGGCTAAGGAAAGCGTAACCTTGCCCATGAAGGTCTGGGTGGAGGAGAGTATCATCACAGGGGAAAGGAAGGATTGCGAATGCGATCCTCCCTGCCCCGGCCTTAGCATACCTGCCGGAGGGTGGATGCGCGGCCACGCTACCCATCTGGGGGAATTCAATGTAATGGAAAGCACCTGGGAACATGGAAGTTGCCATTTGGCTGGGAACAAAATCCTCATCACCGGCAGCCACGGCATCTGGGCCGGCGCCAATGGCGATCAGGCCTGGTGGGAAGGCGATTACGAAGTTTTCTTTACCGGCGGTTTTGCGGCTGACCTGGATATCGTAGGCGGCGCCGGGAAGTTTGAAGGCGCCTTCGGGAATGTGAAAGGATATTCCGACGGCTCAGGGGCTTACGGTTCAGGTTTTGCAGAAGGCTGGATCACGATTGTAAAGTAGGGTAGCCTGATAACTCCAGAAAGCCGAATTCTATTTATATCTAAAACCTCCGGGGTTTTCAAAAACCCGGAGGTTTTTGAAAACCCCGGAGGTTTTTACTTGCCACAGCCCGAAGGGAGGGGGATTTTTATTTCCTGAACCATTCTCTCAGGCCTCCTCAAACTCCGGGCAATCCACCCTTAAGTCCTGGGGTTGCAGCGGCATTTTAAGCAGGCCACAGTAGTAGTGCTTTTTGTCCTTCCGGAAGAAACGGCACTTGAGGCAAGTGCGTTGTATGCTTATAAACCCCAGCTTTTGCAGGCTGGCGATCAGCTGCAGCAGTTCCCCGTAGAAGTTTTTTTTCCGCTCATCGCTCCATGCGCCGAAGGCCGGCAGCAGCCCGTTGGCGAAAGAGGCGGTTTCTTCCGCCAGTTTTTCGCCTTCAGCCGAAAGATGGATGGAAAAGCTGCGGGTATCTCCCGGGTCCGTTTCCTTGCCGATCAGTTCTTTTTTCAGCAAAGTGCGCACCGCTTCGCTGATGGTCGGCTTGGACAGGCTGAATTCCCGGGCCAGATAAGAGACCTTGCACTTTTCCGCTGAGTGAAATTTCAGGAAGATCAGCAACTGTATCTGCAGGGGGCTCAGGCCGTGTTCCTTGCCCGCATTCCAGAGCGAAACCCGGAATACTTCGGCGATGCGTTCAAGGGCTACCACGATCTTGGCCTCGAGGCTGCCGGCCTGGGCCTGTGGGTCAAAGACGGATCTTTCCATGCAGTTTAACAGCTTTTCGGTACCGGAACGCCATCCAGGCTGATGATGCGGTCCATGCGTATCTGCTCGCCGGAGGGCAGGAGGAGGAATTCCTCGCCATCCTTCGTTTGGGTATCGCCCAGCCTTGTGTCAGTAGCAACAGTTTGCCCTTCGGCGCCCCAGTATTCGAGTCGCACGGTTTTTCCCTGCACGATGGCCGCCTCGATGCGGTCGTAGAAGCCGCAGTCGATGGGGATGTATTTTTCCGGAGGTAACATCAGGTAAAGATAAGGATTAGTTGGCGATCCTGGCAAAGGCGGCGGCGGAAAGGAGGGCGCCCCATTCCGCCCCTATTACAACTCCGTTAGTAGAGCCCGCAGGCGCTCCTCATCCCAGCCCCGGAAGTTTGCGAAGCGATGCTGTTCGCTTCGGGCGCGGATGTGCAGGATGAGCTGGGTGCGGGTTGGAGCCGGGGGCAACTGCCGCGGAATGTCTTCCATTTCCAGGATGTAATACCCATACCGGCTTATGCCGTCAAGTATGGCCGGCGAGGGCTCTTCGATGTGGCAGAACCGGCACTCCCTTGTGGAGAGCGTGCTGCTGCCCTCCCCGATGCTTTCCAGGTGCTGCCGGCCGAAGGCGATCACCTCGGCCTCACTGTGCCTGCCATTCGGCACTATGATGTCGAAGTGGGCAGTGTCGCCGTTGG
Organism: Bacteroidota bacterium; assembly: GCA_963169455.1. Classification (GTDB taxonomy): domain Bacteria; phylum Bacteroidota; class Bacteroidia; order Chitinophagales; family Saprospiraceae; genus JACJYE01. Next base: position 13,501 of record CAUJDW010000095.1, read on the forward strand.
ATTTTTTAACGTAGGAATCGAATACAGCTACTCTCATAGTCATATCAGAACTGGCCTTCGTGAACATAGGGGTAACACCACAGAAGCGTACTTAAAGTGACGGCTTTGAACCAGGCGTCGTGCATGGCGTCCACCTCCTCCCTGCTATGGCCTTTGTTGCCCAGGAAACCCCTGATGGTGGCCGTGATGGGGTAGATGAAGGCCGCCATGTAGCGAAAGTGGATGATGGGAACCGCCTGCACCCCATCGGTTTTGTTCTTTTTGGCGCTGTGGTGCCGCAGGGCGATCTCGTGCTGGTAGTCCAGCCAGGCCTGATCCCAGGGCCTGTGGCAGAGGTCAAGTATCCACTGGCCGAAGCGGGCCCGGACGGCGGCCAGGTATTCCGCGTTGGGCTCGCCATGGTGCGTGAAATAGTGCAGCAGGTGGGCGTTGCCGCCTACGAAACCGTACCAGAGATCCAGGACGGCATCGGTTTGATCGCGCAGCACTTCCCCTGCCTTGCGCAGGTTGGCCTCGTCGGCCTCGCTCCAGAGCACCGTTTTTTTGAGCAGTTCCAGCTCCTGCAGGCTTACCGGCGACCGGGCCAGCCCGGCTTTTCCGTAATCGTAACCTTTAATTGTTGACATGGCCGTGTGTGTTTGGTTATGGAATTTGATTAGAAATACTAACTATTTTGCTTGGAGTTTTTTTACCCGCTTCGATGCTGCCTGCCTCCTCCCCTCTGCTTTCGCAATGCAGAAAAGGTTGCTAATTCCGTTAGTGACGGGATAAAGATAGTTAGTTATTCTAACTAAATCAAATTTTTTCCAAAAAATTCTTAGGGTTGTATCCAAAGCGCCTGCAAATGCGAAGCCTGCTCCGGCCAACAGTGAACTGCGGTGAAGCCCATAGAAGAGCAGGAGCAGGCTGTTTCCTGCCAGCCCGGTAAAATGGCCTGCACGCATCATCAGGCTGCCTGCAGGTTGAGTTTTCATGAACAAGCTGCGAAAGCCTGGGGTTTCTTTAAAAAAATTATCTTTACCTGAAACCAGGCGAACGAAAACACCATGCTTTTAGCCGTACTCTCCGGATTTATTTTTGCACTTGGGCTGGCCGCCTTTGGGCGGCGCTTCAAAGGCAGGGCCGTAGTGCTGTCGGCTTTATTGCCATTCGGGCTGTTCGCATATTTTCTGAGCCTGTTGCCCGGGGCGGCGGCGGGCCAGCCGGCGGTGTACCGCTATGCCTGGGCGCCTTCGCTTGGAGTGGAACTAAGCTTTCACGCAGACGGCCTGGGCCTTCTCTTCGCGCTCATCATCAGCGGCATAGGCACGCTGGTTTTTCTCTACTCGGCCGAATACATGAAGGGGCATAAATACCTGGGCCGGTTTTATGCCTACCTGGGCGCCTTTATGGGCGCCATGCTGGGCGTGGTGCTCTCCGACAACATTCTGGCCCTTTTCATCTTCTGGGAGCTGACCAGCCTCAGCTCGTTTTTCCTGATAGGGTTCAAAAATGAAGAAGCCGCTTCGCGGCGCTCCGCCCTGACTGCGCTCGGCGTTACGGGCGCGGGCGGGCTGCTGCTGCTGGCCGGGGCGCTGCTGCTGGTTTATGTTACGGGCACATACTCCATCCGGGAGATGCTCACCTCTGGCGTGGCGCTGCCGGAACATGGATTGTACCCCGCCGTGCTCTGCCTGGTTTTCGGGGCGGCTTTCACGAAGTCGGCGCAGTTCCCCTTCCATTTCTGGCTGCCGGAGGCCATGAAGGCGCCTACGCCGGTTTCCACTTACCTGCACTCCGCCACCATGGTCAAGGCGGGGATTTACCTGCTCATGCGCTTGTCTCCACTACTGAGCGGGCACCAATACTGGCATGCCACCCTCATCACCCTTGGCGGCGTCACCATGCTCTACGCTGCCGTGCACATTCTGTTCCGAACCGACTTAAAGGGCATACTGGCCTATTCGACCGTAGCGGCTCTGGGCATACTGGCGTTTCTGATCGGTATCGGCACGGAGGCGGCGCTGCTGGCCGCTGCCGTCTTCGTCCTTGTTCATGCCTTGTACAAGGCGGCGCTATTCCTCATTGCGGGCATCATCGATCACGAGGCCGGCACCCGGGATGTGACGCGGCTCTCCGGCCTGGGCAGGATCATGCTTCCCGTTGCTGCGGCAGGTTTCCTGGTTGCCATTTCCAGTGCGGGTGCGCCGCCCACCTTCGGCTTTGTGGGCAAAGACCTCATTTACGAAGCCACCCTGCACGCGGGGCCATGGAGCACCCTGCTCACGGCGATGGCGATACTGGCCAATATGTTGCTGCTCTACGGCGGTTTTGTGGCAGGCATCCGGCCTTTTGCGGGGCCGCTTCCGGAGGAATTTGAAAAAGCGCACATGCCCGGCCCTTTGCTTTGGGTTCCGCCCGTCCTGCTTGCGGCCCTGAGCCTGCTCTTTGGCCTGGCGCCCCAGCTGCTGGAGGGCATGCTGGCCAGGCCGGCGGTGGCGGCCATGGTGGCAGGGCAACCTGATTTTCACCTCAAGCTGTGGCACGGCTTCAACCTGGTGTTGCAACTCAGCGGGCTGACCCTGGCCGGGGGGCTGCTGCTGTACTGGCTGTTCAGGCCTTCCCTCCGTCTGGAAAGGCGCATCGGGCGCCTGGAAAATATTTCCCCGAAAGGGATAACGGAAGGGCTCGCCCGGGGCTTCGAGCGTTTTTCCGGCTGGTACACCCATCTTCTGCAAAGCGGTTATGTGCGCCGGTATGTATTCATCATCATCAGCTTCCTGCTGGCGCTGGTTTCCTACCGCATCTTCACCAGCGTGAACCTGTACATCGATTACGGCAGGATTTCCAGCATGGCCACGTATGAGGCCGTTATCCTGTTGTTGATGCTGGTGGCCACGCTGATCGCTGTTTTCACCGATTCGCGCCTGGCCGCAGTGGCAGCCATGGGCGTCGTGGGTTATTCGATCTGCCTGCTGTTCGTTTTCTACAGTGCGCCCGATTTAGCCATGACGCAATTCGCCATAGACACCCTGACGGTCATTCTGTTCGTGCTGGTGCTGTACCGCCTGCCGAAATACCTGAAGATATCCAATACCCGCGGCAGGCTGCGCGACGGGGCGCTCGCCCTCGCTTTCGGGATGCTCATCACCGTACTTGCGCTGGAAGTGCTCAACGAGGACATCAACCGGGAAGTGGGCAATTACTATGCAGAGCACGCCTATGTGCTGGCCAGGGGCAAAAACATCGTGAATGTCATCCTGGTCGATTTCCGGGGCATGGATACCCTTGTAGAGATCAGCGTGCTTACGGTAGCCGCGGTCGGGGTCTTCAGTTTGCTGGGAACCGGCCTGGACATCAAAAAGCGCGGGGAGAAATGACCGACAAACAAATTGCTTTATGAACACCATCATCCTAAGAACTGCCTCCAATTATCTGCTGCCGCTGCTGTTGCTGTTTTCGGTATTCATACTGTTGCGCGGGCACTACCTGCCCGGCGGCGGCTTTGTCGGCGGCCTGGTTGCAGCCATCGCTTTCGTGCTGCATGCTTTCGCCAACGGGCTGGACAATACCCGGACGCTGCTCCGCATACACCCGGGCTATTTCATGCCATTGGGCCTGGCCCTGTCCTTCCTCAGCGGCCTGGCCCCGATCCTTCGGACGGGGCGGCCTTTCATGTCCGGGCTTTGGTTTGACGGCCCGCTGCCGGCCATCGGCCTGATCGGGTCGCCGTTGTTCTTCGATATCGGCGTTTACTTCGTTGTCATCGGCGCTTCCCTGACCATTATTTTCACTATTACAGAAAATGCCTGACCATGGAGATACTCTTAGCCATCATGGTTGGATTGCTCTATGCGGCGGGTTTGTTTATGATACTGCGCCGCAGCCTGGTGAAGCTCATCATAGGGCTGGTGTTGCTGGGCAACGGGGCCAACCTGCTGATCTTCCTGCTCGGCCGCCTCGTCAAAGGCCGGCCGCCCATCATCCCCGAAGGCAGCAAAGCACTTGCCGGCGCCTTTGCCGACCCGGTGCCGCAGGCCCTTATCCTCACGGCCATCGTCATCAGCTTTGGCCTTCAATCCTTTGCCATCATCCTCATCAAGCAGGCCTACAAGGTAGTGGGCACCGATGACCTGGATGAGATAAACGCAACAGACGAAGACGCATGACGACGACAGGACAATTTCTCTTCGCCCCTCTGCTCTTCCAGTTTTTCCTGGCGGTGCTGCTGTTGTTTTTATGGCGCCGGACGGATTTGCAGCGCTGGGCCAGCATCTTCGGCAACCTCACCGGCCTGGGCCTGGCTTCGGTGCTGTTTCTGCGCGTTTGGCGGGGCGGCGCCCTCAGCGTTCAGGCAGGCGGATGGGAAGCGCCCTTCGGAATTACCCTGGTTGCCGATATGTTTTCGGCCACCCTGGTGCTGCTCACTTCGGCAATAGGGCTGGCCGTCGCCATCTATTCGGCGGCTTCCGTCCAGGAACTGCGCCTCAGGCTGGGATACTTCCCTATTCTCCAGTTTCTGCTGATGGGGCTTGCCGGCGCTTTCCTGGCCGGCGACATCTTCAACCTTTACGTCTGGTTCGAAATTATCATTATCAGTTCCTTTGTGCTCATCACCATAGGCGGCGAGCGGCTACAGCTGGAAGGAGCCGTCAAGTATTTCACGATCAACATCCTCGCTTCGGTGATCTTTCTGACCGCCATCGCCATCCTCTACGGTTTGACAGGCACCCTCAACCTGGCCGACCTGGCTGTTAAGGCCAAAGACATAGACAACCAGGCCCTGTTCAGTGTGAGCGCTTTGATGTTCTTCGCAGGCTTTGGAATCAAGTCGGCGGTTTTCCCCCTGTACTTCTGGCTGCCGGCATCTTACCATGCCCCGCCGGCTGCGGTCTCTGCGGTCTTTGCCGGGCTGCTCACAAAGGTAGGGGTTTACGCGCTCATTCGAATTTTCAGCCTGGTGTTCACCGCCGACCCCTTCATCTACGAGTTTATGGGCTGGATCGCCATACTCACCCTGTTCACAGGCGGCGTGGGCGCCCTGGTGCAAAACAACATCCGCAGGGTTTTTTCCTTCTTCATCGTCTGCCATATCGGCTTCATGATCGCAGGGCTGGCCATATTCAGCCGCCCGGCGCTGGCAGGGGCCGTATTTTACATGGCGCATGACATCGTCGTGAAGGCCAACCTCTTCCTGCTTGCCGGCCTGATCTTCAAGATCAGGCACACCAACAGCATGAAAAAGCTGGGCGGCTTATACGCCGAATACCCCAGGCTATCCCTGTTGCTTGCCGTGCCCCTGTTTTCACTCGTGGGCATACCCCCCCTTTCCGGCTTCTGGCCGAAGGTGTCGCTCGTGCTGGCGGGCCTGGAAGGCCGGCATTTCCTGCTCGTCGGCGCCATGCTGCTGGCCAGTTTTCTGACCCTTATCATCATTGCCAGGCTTTGGGCGGAAGTGTTCTGGAAAAACGGGCAGGCGCCGGAGATAAAGCCAAATGCAGGGTATTTCCCCGACATGGAGCCGAAACGCCGGGCCCTGTTGGTGGCGCCCATAGCGATGCTGGCGCTGGCTTCGCTCTACATCGGATTTGCAGCCGAACACCTGCAACTCCTTTCGGAACGGATAGCTTCCGAGTTGTCAGACCCGGCATCGTACATCAGAGCCGTATTACCATAACCCATAAATGGCTTGTTATGAAGACAAAGCTTTTGATGAACCTCTTGCTGACCTTTGTGTGGGCCGCCCTCACCGGAAATTTTGACTACGAGAATTTCCTGTTCGGCTTCCTGCTGAGCTTCGGCATCATGTGGCTCATCAGCCGCAGCAGTGGAGACACCCGCTACTTCACCCTGGTGCTGAAGGTGCTGGCCTTTATCGGTTTTTTTATTAAAGAACTGGTCAAAGCCAACCTGGAAGTGGCCTACGATGTGATCACCCCCCGGTTTCACATGACTCCGGGCATTGTGCGTATTCCTTTGGAAGCCAATACGAAACTGGAGATCACCTTTCTGGCCAACCTCATTTCCCTGACCCCCGGCACGCTGAGCCTGGATGTCTCCGACGACCAGAAGGTGCTCTATGTCCACTCCATGTATATTGCCGACAAGGAGGAGTTCATACGGAGCATCAAAGACGGATTTGAAAAACGCTTACTTGCAATACTCAGATAATGCTGTACACACTGTTATATTATGCCGTACTCCCTATGCTGATGATCTCCGTGGTGCTGGCCTTCGTGCGCTTTGCCATAGGGCCAAGGCTTTCAGACCGGGTTATTGCGCTCGACCTGCTCATTACGATAGGCATCGGGGTTATTGCCGTTTACAGCATTATCAATGAACAGCCCACCTTCCTGGACATTGCCATGATCCTGGCGCTGATCGCTTTTCTGAGTACGGTGGCCTTTTCCTATTATCTCGAAAAACGCGAAAAAGATGATAACTGAAATACTAATACTGGCCCTGGCTTTTCTGGGTGCGCTTTTCATCCTGCTGGCAGCCGTGGGTTTGGTGCGCATGCCCGACCTCTACCTGCGCATTTCGGTGACGACCAAAGCGGCTACCCTGGGCATCGGCCTGCTGCTGGCCTGCGCAGCACTGCATTTCAACGACCTGGCGATCACTTCCCGGGTGCTGGCCATTATCCTGTTTCTGCTGCTCACCGCCCCGGTAGGCGCTCACCTGCTCGGGCGGGCCTCCTACTTCGTCAACGTCCCGATGTGGAAAAACTCAGTCATGGATGACCTGAAAGGCAAATACGAACGAGGCACGCATAAGTTGTCCAGCGAAGAAAAGACGGACGAAAGCTGAGCCGGCGGGGAAGTTCTTAATCCGCTTCAGAAACAGAAAAGCCGGGCTGGAAGGCGCTTTGAAAGCGCCTTCCAGTTTATGCTCTTCCGTACCATTTCCCGGTATTTTTTCTCCACCTCCATCCCCGGGTCCTTGTTGGAAAAGAACGACATCAACTGCTCGCCAAACTCCCGGTTTTGTGCTTTCTGAAACCGGATAAATTCGCGCAGTCCTTCGATGTCGAGCTGGAGCAGGATGTCCTCGAAGCTCATCTTGCCGGCTTTGGTTTTCTCTTTTCTGGCTTTTGCGGGCGCCGTTTCGCGCAGGGCGTACAGCACGGCTACCACATGTTTGCAGACCGGCCCGTCGTCGTACGGGCAGTCACAGATCCAGGACTCTACCTGTTTTCCGGCTAACGTTATTTCAACTTCGTAGTCCTCGCTGCCGGCTACCAGCGCCTCCCATTGGCCTTTTGCAGTTTCCTCCAGGCGCTCGACGGCGCGCTCGCTGTAATAGGCCAGGCCGCGGGCCAGTATCTTTGGAGGCATGTAGGATTCGAAGTCGTCGAGGGAGAACATGTGTTTTTTGAGAACGAATATAACACTTTCAAGCCTTCTGAAAGCGGGTGGGCATTTAGCCCCTGATTCCTGTGAGGGATCCCGAATTTTGAAGAAAACGCTTTCGTTGCCTGCTCTAAGCCCTAAACTGCCTCCCCCAGTTTTTCGCCCTGAAAAAAGCGGAACTCGAAGCGCCTTCGTAGATTTGTAAGAAATGGAATCGAACCGGTATGCCCTCCATAGCCTTTTTCGATACGGAAACCGGCCGCAACGGCAAAAAAATCTTTGACATCGGCGGCTGCCGGGACGATGGCCGGCAGTTTCACGATGCTTCGCTCGAGGGATTTACATTGTTTCTTCGGGGGGCTGATTTTGTTTGCGGGCACAACATTTTTCAGCATGACCTGAAATTCGTCCGCCCGGCGCTTGCCGCGGCGGGCATCCCGCCCGAAAACGCCATTGACACCTTGCCGTGGTCGCCACTGCTTTTTCCCCAGAAACCCTACCATGCCCTGGTCAAGGACGACAAGCTCCAAACCGATGCCATCAACAACCCGCTCAACGACGCCCTGAAAGCGCGGGACCTGTTTCACGACGAAGTGGCGGCATTTTCGCGCCTCGATCCCGGCCTGAAAATGATTTTTTACGGTTTGCTTCAGGACCAGGCGGCGTTTTCCGGCTTTTTTAAATTCCTGCGTTTTCAGCCTGAAAAACCGGACGTCACCGCATTGATCTTTCAAGAATTTGGGGCCGACATTTGTGAAAAGGCGGATGTTGCCCGGTTTGCCGATGAAAACCCCATCGAATTGGCCTACGCCCTGGCCATCATCCACTGCCGGAGCCGGTTTTCCGCGACGCCACCCTGGGTGCTGAGGAATTACCCGGAAATCGAGCGCGTCATAGCATACCTGCGCAACAAACCCTGCCTGCAGGGCTGCGCGTACTGCGACCAACACCTTGACATTTTCAAAGGCCTGAAACAGTTTTTCGGTTTTGAGCACTACCGAACCTACGAAGGCGAGCCCCTGCAGGAAAAAGCCGTCCGGGCGGCCGTCCAGGACCGCTCCCTGTTGGCCATTTTCCCGACGGGCGGCGGCAAATCCATCACCTTCCAGGTGCCCGCATTGATGAGCGGCCAAAGCATGAAAGCCCTGACGGTCGTTATCTCGCCCCTGCAATCGCTGATGAAGGACCAGGTGGACAACCTGGAACGCGCGGGCATCACCGAGGCGGCCACCATCAACGGCCTGCTCGACCCCATCGAGCGCGCCAAATCCTTCGAGCGGGTGGAAGACGGCTCGGCGGCGCTGCTCTACATCTCGCCCGAGTCCCTGCGTTCCAAATCCATCGAACGCCTGTTGCTGGGCCGCAAGATCGCCCGCTTCGTCATTGATGAGGCGCATTGCTTCTCCGCCTGGGGGCAGGATTTTCGGGTGGACTACCTCTACATTGCCGATTTTATCAACAACCTGCAGGAAAAGAAAAACCTCTCCGACCCCATCCCTGTCTCCTGCTTCACTGCAACCGCGAAACAGAAAGTCATTGAAGACATTTGCGCTTATTTTCGTGAAAAACTGAACCTTGAACTCGATGTTTTTCGGGCCTCCGCCGCCCGAAGCAACCTGCACTACAAAGTGCTGGAAAAAGAAGGCGACGAAGACAAATACAACGCCCTGCGAAACCTGATCGAGGACAAAAACTGCCCGGCCATCGTGTACGTCTCCCGCACGCGAAAAGCCAGCGAACTTGCCGGGTGGCTACAGGCAGACGGCTTCAACGCCCGCGCCTTTCACGGCAAAATGGAGGCTTCGGAAAAAACGGAAAATCAAAATGCCTTCATCGCCGGAACGGTGCAAATCATGGTCGCCACCTCGGCCTTCGGCATGGGGGTGGACAAAAAAGATGTAGGTCTGGTCGTTCATTTCGACATTTCCGATTCTTTGGAAAACTACGTACAGGAGGCCGGGCGCGCCGGGCGCGACGAAAAAATTGAGGCGGATTGCTACGTGCTGTTCAATGAGGAAGACCTGAGCAAACACTTTATCCTGCTGAACCAAACCAAACTCAATATCCAGGAGATTAAACAAATCTGGAACGCCATCAAATTCATCACCAAATACCGCACGAGCGTTTCCAATTCGCCGCTCGAGATCGCCCGTAAAGCGGGCTGGGACGACAGCGTCGCTGAGATCGAAACCCGCGTAACCACCGCCATTGCTGCGCTCGAAGAGGCCGGCTACCTGCGCCGCAGGCAGAACATGCCCCGCATTTACGCCAACAGTATCCTGAGCAAGACCGCACAAGAAGCTATTGAAAAAATAGAAAAATCCGATCGCTTCGGCCCCGGCAGCCAGAAAACGGACGCCATCCGAATCCTCAAAAAACTGTTCTCCAGTAAAAGCAAGGCACAGGCCGCCGACAGTGAAGCCGCCGAATCGCGCATTGATTACATCAGCGACCATCTGGGCATCGTCAGAGAAGAGGTCATCCAGATCATCAACCTGCTGCGGGAAGAAAAAATCCTCGCCGACGCCAAAGACCTGACGGCGTTCATCAAACGCGGGGAACAAAAAAACCGCTCGCTCGCCATCGTGGAAACGTTCTATCAGATCGAACAGTTTTTGCTCACTCAACTGGACGAGGCCGAGCGGGACTTTTCGCTTAAAGCCCTCAATGAAGCCGCCGAAGCGGCAGGTTGCACCGGCGTTTCGCCGCAACGGCTCAAAACGATACTGAACTTCTGGGCCATAAAACACTGGATAAAACGCGCGCCCCGCGATTTTGCGAACCAGATTATCGTAGTGCAGGCCAAGGATTCGCCCCAAAATTTGCGCGAAAAATTGGGAAAACGGCACGAACTGGCGCGTTCGGTAATTGAGTACTTATACGAAAAAAGCAAACCGGCCGCTGCCGGAAACGGGCAGGCTGAGGAGGTGCTGGTAGAATTTTCAGTGCTGGAATTAAAAGAAAATTTCGAGCGGCAATCCGGCCTGTTTCAACAGACAACCACGTCGGAGGCCGTCGAAGATGCGCTTTTTTACCTGTCCAGGATCGAAGCCCTGAAAATCGAAGGCGGTTTTTTGGTCGTTTACAACCGCCTGAACATCGTCCGCTTGGAAGAAAACAACAAGATCCAATACAAAAACGAGGACTATCAAAAACTCAACCAGTTCTACGAAAACAAAGTGCAACAAATCCACATCGTCGGAGAATATGCCAAAAAAATGGTACACGACTATATGGGCGCGCTGCGCTTTGTGGACGATTATTTTCAGTTGAACTACTCTTCTTTTCTGGGCAGGTATTTCCCCGGAGCGCGCGGCGCGGAGATCAGGAGAAACATTACGCCTTCCAAATACCGGCAATTATTCGAAACCCTTTCCGAGGCGCAGCGCCAGATCATTGACGATAAGCACAGCCCCCATCTGGTGGTGGCCGCCGGGCCGGGCAGCGGCAAAACCAAAGTGTTGGCCCACAAACTTGCCGCGCTCCTGCTCATGGAAGATGTGAAACACGAGCAGTTGTTAATGCTCACCTTTTCGCGGGCAGCGGCAACGGAGTTTAAAAAACGCCTGATGGCGCTCATCGGCAACGCCGCCCATTTTGTGGAAATCAAGACCTTTCATTCCTATTGTTTCGACCTGTTGGGCCGCGTCGGCAGCCTCGAAAAATCGGACAGCATCCTTCAGGATGCCGTGGAGAAGATCCGGAACGGCGAAATCGAGCCCAACCGGATCACCAAAACGGTGCTGGTCATCGACGAAGCACAGGACATGAACGCCGATGAGTTTGCCTTAGTCGACATTTTAATGGAAAAAAATGAGGGCCTGCGCGTGATTGCCGTGGGCGACGATGACCAGAATATTTTTGAGTTTCGAGGCGCCGATTCCCGCTATCTGACTGAACTCATCGAACGGCGGCAAGCTACGAAGTACGAACTGACGGCCAATTTCCGAAGCTGCCCCCAAATCGTCGCCTTCGCCAATGCTTTTGCCAAAACTATTTCCAAACGGCTGAAAACCGATGACATCATTCCGCATCATACGACGGCCGGCCATTTGAAATTGGTATCCTACCAAAGCAGGCATCTCGTAGAACCCCTGATACGCGACTTGCTCGCCACCGATTTGAGCGGTACGGCCTGTGTGCTTACAAAAACCAACGAAGAGGCCGCTCAAATCGCCGGCCTGCTGCTGCAGCACGGCAGGCCCGCCAAACTTATCCAAAGCAACGACGGCTTCCAGCTTCAAAACCTGTTGGAAGTGCGGTACTTTATGGATGCATTGGCGCCCCACTCGGCCAGCATCGCACCGGAAGATTGGGAAAATGCCAAACGCGCGGTGTATGACAAATTCAGGTTCAGCCCGAAATTCGAAATCGTGCTTAATTTAGTTAAGGACTTTCAGGAGATCAATCCAAAAACCAAGTATGTATCTGATTTTCAATCATTCGTGAGAGAATCGAAGATCGAGGATTTCTATCGGCAGGAGAGCGATACGATATTTGTTTCGACGATACACAAGGCCAAAGGCCGGGAGTTTGACCACGTTTTCCTGATGCTCGACGGCTTCAACGTAGACTCCGACGAGGCCAGGCGCCAGATATACGTCGCCCTCACCCGCGCCAAAAGCCGTTTGGCTATACATACCAACGGGCGTTTTTTCCACCACATCCATTTACCGGACGTAGAGCGCGTGGAAAATACGGAGCGCTGGCTGCCGCCGCCTAAAATTGCCGTCCAACTCACGCACAAAGACGTTTATCTCGGCTATTTTGCCTTCGTTCAACATCGTGTGGAGGGCCTGATGAGCGGACAAGATCTGTTAATTCAGGCCGAAGGCCTGGCGGATCAAAGCGGGAACCTGGTTTTGAAATTTTCCAAAAAATTTCACGAGCAACTCCTTGCCCACCGCGCCGCCGGATACGCGCCGGCCGAAGCGCGGGTCAATTTCATCGTGTACTGGACGGGCCAGGAACAGGCGCAGGAGTTCAGGGTGGTGTTGCCGGAGTTGGTTTTTGAAATGGGACGGGAATCTATTTCCTGTTTAGATTTACAAAATCCATAAAATTATCGCGGTTGATACATTGGAACGTAGCCGCCGGATAGGTTTCCGCCCAGGTTCTGGGGACGTTCGATTTTTTGGAGCCCCATTTAAACTCATATCCGTTCAGTCGGCCGCCGAATTCTTCCACATAATCCAACTCGGCGCCGGTATGAGTGCGCCAAAAATAGCGGTTCGCGAAGTGAAAATGGTAGCCGGACGTTTTCAGCCGTTCAACAAGGAGGAAATTTTCCCATAGTTGCCCTACATCCTTGCGAGCAGACAAACGGCTGAAATTTTCGATCAGGGCATTGCGCACGCCGAGATCATAGAAATATATCTTGCCCATTTTGGCCATCTCCTTGCGCAAGTTGCGGCTGAAACCGCCGAGCCGGAAGATGACAAATGATTTTTCCAGCAAATCCAGATAGTTTTGTACCGCATCCCGATTGATTTGCAGCGTATTGGCCAACTCATTGACAGATACGAGGCTGCCTGTTTGCCAGGCCAGAAGTTTGAGGAGTTGCCTGAGTTTCTCCGGATAGCGGATATTGGCTAAAGTCAGGATATCCTTGTATAAATAGGATTGGGTTAGTTCCTGCAGATAGCGCTGCTTTTTTTGATGGTTTCCGATGTTGAGCACCTCGGGATACAGCCCGTACAACAGCCAATCCTCTAATTGGAGGCTTACCTCGGCGTCATTGGCGCCTTGGTGTTGGGCCCATTCTTCCACACTGATGGGAAAAAGCTGGTAGGTCCAGGTTCGCCCGGTGAGCGGCTCCTTTACCCGGTTGGCCAAATCGAGCGTCGACGAACCGGTAACGATAATTTTCAACTGAGGCAAATGATCGTGCAAAAGTTTCAGATTGATGCCGATATCAGGTACGCGCTGGGCCTCATCGATAAAAAGCAGGTCGTAGCCTTCCACCAACCCTTTAAGTTGTTTAAGATTACGGCTGGAGAGCGCCTCCAAAAAAGGCATGTTATCGGCGTTGATCTCCAACACCTTGCCGGGATATTCGCGCATCAACTCGCGCACCAAGGTCGTTTTGCCCACCTGGCGTGCGCCATAGATCACCAGCACCTTGTCGGATTGGGCTAAGTCCTGCGCTACGTTTTTTTGGTGGAACCTCTTGATAAGCATGATAGACTAAAAAGTTTTAAGCAAAATACGCTATTTCTGCTGGTTAACCAACAGAAATAGCGCCTTTTTAAATGATCAATCATGCCAAATTACCCTTTGATGACCCGCTCCGCCTCCCGCACCCCCGACAAATACGCCCCGTGCACCGTGCCGTGGAAGGCCGCAATCGTCGCCTCCCCGGCGAAATGAATGCGCCCCATGGGCTCGGCGATGGCTGCAAAATCGCTGGCGGTGGCGCCCACGGGCACGAAGGAATACGACCCCCTGGAGAAGGGGTTGGCCTGCCAGCGCGTCACCGCGATGTCCCGGAATTCGATCTCCCGGTGCGGGTAGGCTTTGTGGAGGATCTCCTGCCAGCTGCGTTGGATCGTTTCCTCGTCCTGCTCCTCTACCCAGTGGGCGGCATCCGCCACGGGCATGGCAATGAGGATCGGCTGCCCACTGTAGTGGTGGTGGTTCAGCAGGATGCTGTTGTGTTCACTCCGGCCGTTTTGGAGAACCAGAAAATCGGGGTTGCCGCTCCAGAATTTTTCGGTGAAACGCATGGCCACTTTGTTGAACAGGCCCAGCCGCAACCGGGATAGCGCCCGGGCCTTTTCTTCGGACAGGCCAGGGGAAAACTGAATGCGCCCGTTCTGCAAAATACTCAGGGGAACGGTGACGATGGAAAAATCCGCCTCGAATACATCGTTACCGGCCAGCACTTCCACCTGCTGTCCCTGCTGCCGGATTTCCCGCACTTCCGTATGGAGCTGCACCGGCACGCCCTGTAGCAGGTGATTTACCAGGGTATCGTAGCCACCGAGTACGAGTTGGTCTTTTCCGAGCGCTTCCCCCATATCGGCGCCCAGGTAATGGCCGGCGGAGGCGTCGCTGAGGCTGGCGGCCAGGGTTTGGGCGTAGGCTTCCCGGTTGAAGCGAAGCATCGCCTGTTGGGTGGGGGACAAGCCCGAATCGGAAGCGACATGGTCAAAAACCTGCCGGATAGAAAGGCTGTCTTCCGTACCGGCCAGCTCCGGCCAGGCCCGCTGTATCTTGTTTTGAAGCTTCATAGAAAAAAGCAGCGCCTGCAGGTGGTTGACCTTCTGGCCTTCACCATCGAAAAGCTGAAAGCGGTAGTAGTTGGTTTTTTTCATGGCGACGCCGAGTTGGCGCAACTGCTCATCGATCTGGTTATCGGGATGGGCGGTGTTGTGCACCCAGTTGGCGCCCAGCTCCAGGTTGACGCCCCAGCCGCGGAAGGTGTGGATGCGGCCGCCCACCCGGCTGCCGGCCTCCAGCACCTGTAGCTCGAAGCCTTCGTCGGCCAGCGTTCGGGCTGCCGCTGCCCCCGCCAGGCCGGCGCCGATGATGATCACTTTCGGGCGGCTGAGGTTGCGGTTGCGGCCGTAGGCCAGGTTCCATAGGGGCAGAGCCGCCAGCCCGGTGAGCAGGCGCCGGGAAAAAGTCCTTCTGTCCATATCCGTTTCTTTTTCCGGCAAAGAAACCGGCCGCAGGGCGCAAATCCTTTGACAAATGTTACAAATTCATACGGCCCCGGAGCCGGCTCAGGGTTTCCCGGCTGATGCCCAGGTAGGAGGCGATGTAGGTGAGGGGAATGCGTTGGAAAACCTCCGGTTCGTTGTCCAGCAGGTACCGGTAACGCTCCATGCCGCTGCGATGCTGCAGGTAGAACAGCCGCTCTTCCAGGAAAGCCGTGTATTCTTCGATAACGAGGCGCACGAAGTTGCTGGCCTCCAGGCTGGTTTGTTGCAGCGGCCGTAGGGTGTTCAGGTTGATGGCGATCAGGCGGCTGTCTTCCACCAGCTGTATCGTTTCCCGGGAGGGCTGCCCCAGATAATTTTGAAAAGACCCCACCATTTCGCCCTCAAAAGCGAACCAGGTATTCACTTCGACGCCGTCTTTGAGGTAGAAACTGCGCACAGCGCCCTGCAAAAGGTAGTAGGTGTAGGGATGGCGCCGGCCTTCCTGCACCAGCATATGCCCCTTTTCATGGCGCTGAAGGGTGAGATGCCGGCTGATTTCGGCTGTCCCTGCCGCCTGGCCGGAAAGCAAGGGGCCGCAATACAGGGCAATGAAGCGGCCTATTTCTTCCATGGCTACATCCGCACATAATGCTCATCCCAGGGCTCTTCCGCCAGGTCCATCTCAGGAAAAATTTCGACCAGGTCGATCTCCAGGTTTGGAAAGAGCACCGGGC
This sequence comes from Bacteroidota bacterium, assembly GCA_963169455.1. GTDB lineage: Bacteria > Bacteroidota > Bacteroidia > Chitinophagales > Saprospiraceae > JACJYE01. The sequence goes on from CAUJDW010000095.1 coordinate 29,212, forward strand.
GGATCTTATCCTCCTTTACAAAGGGAGGCAGGCCGATGTATTTCCCCTTTTCATTCAGGGTGTAGATGAGTACGCTCTGTTCCTGGGGGAATACGATCCAGTACTCCTTCACGCCGGAAAACTCATACACTTCAAACTTGTCCTTCATGTCTTTCCGGGAAGTACTCGGCGAGGCGATCTCGATGATCCAGTCCGGCGCGCCGAGGCAGCCGCGGATATCGATTTTGCTGCGGTCACAGATGACGGAAATGTCCGGCTGGACTACGGTTTGTATCTCATCATCCCTTACCTGATCGGGCGGGAGGGGCAGGCGAACGTCAAAAGGGGCGTGGAACACCTTACAGGATTTATTCCCAAAAAAATAGCCGATCTTCAAAAACAGGTTGCCGGAAATATCCTGATGGTAGGTATTGGGCGCGGGAGACATTTTAAATATTTTCCCCCTGATCAATTCGACCGCCTCTTCGAAGGTCCAGCTGAGGTAATCGGCGTAGGTATAGGTTTTGCTGAGATCCAGGTCTTTCAACTTCATGATTCCTGTTTTGGGATGACGAGAAGCTTTTTTCAAAAATAGAGAAATTCCGGCTTCCGGGCAATCGGCAGCCGGGGGGCTGCCGGGCTCTGAAATAACAGAATTTTTCACATTCCTTTTCTTATGCCGCAGAAAAGCCTTACCTTTGCCGCGCTAAAATTTATTCGTTAACCAAAAAGCATTCTTTCAATGCTGGATGACAACAAAGTAGAACAGGAAGGGCAGGAAACGCCCGAGGAACAGCCCGAACAGGAGGCTGCCGAAGAAACCGCCACTCCGGTTGGTGAAACCGAAGATACCGTCCTCGACGAGGAAGAGGAGGAGGAAGAAGCAGTGGTGGTGGTGAAAACCACCATCGTTGACGATGAAGAAGAAGTACACGAGGAAGACGACGATGACGAGGACATAGACCTCCTGGAAGATCAGCCTGTGCACGTGGGCACCGCCCACGACGACTTCGACTGGAACGCCGGCAAGCGCGCCCATGTCGCTTACTCAAAGGAAGACCTCGACAAGTACACCGAGCAGTACGAATCCACGCTTTCTTCCGTGCTCGAGAACGAGATCGTCAAAGGCCGCGTCACCTCCGTCAATGACGGCGACGTGGTGCTGGACATCAACTTCAAGTCGGACGGCCTGGTGCCGCTCTCCGAATTCCGCGACACCCCCGACCTGACGATCGGCGATTTCGTGGATGTGTATGTCGAACAGCAGGAAGACGCCCGCGGCCAGCTGGTGCTCTCCCGCCGCAAGGCCAAGCTGCTGCGCGCCTGGGAAAACATCGTCGACTCGTATGAGAACGGCACCGTTATCAAAGGCACGGTCATCAGCAAGACCAAGGGCGGCCTGATCGTCGACTGCGGCGGCCTGGAAACCTTCCTGCCCGGCTCGCAAATCGACATCAAGCCCATCATCGATTACGATTCATACGTGGGCAAAACCATGGAGTTCAAGGTCGTCAAGATCAACGAGCAGATCAAGAACGCCGTGGTGTCGCACAAGGCCCTCATCGAAAGCGACCTGGCCGAGCAGCGCGAAGCCATCATCGCCAGCCTCGAAAAAGGGCAGGTGCTCGAAGGCCTGGTCAAGAATATCACCGATTTCGGCGCCTTCCTCGACCTGGGCGGCGTGGACGGCCTGCTCTACATCACCGACATCTCCTGGGGCCGTATCAACCACCCCAGCGAAGTGCTGTCCCTCAACCAGAAGATCAACGTGGTGGTGCTCGACTTCGACGAGAACAAGAAGCGCATCTCCCTCGGCCTGAAGCAACTGCAACCCCACCCCTGGGAAGTGCTCAACGCCGACATCAAAGAGGGCTCCGTGGTCAAGGGCAAGATCGTCAATATCGAAGATTACGGCGCTTTCCTCGAAATCCAACCGGGCGTAGAAGGCCTCATCCACGTGTCGGAAGTAAGCTGGAGCAACCAGCCCATCAACGCGCGTGAGTTCTTCAAACTCGGCCAGGAATACGAGGCCAAGGTGGTCACTATCGACCGCGACGACCGCAAGATGTCCCTCTCGGTCAAACAACTGTCGAAAGACCCCTGGAGCGAGATCGAAATCCGCTACCCCGTGAGCAGCCGCCACTCCGGCGAGGTCAAAAACCTCATGCCCTACGGCGTCTTCGTCGAACTCGAACCCGGCATCGGCGGCATGATCCACATCTCCGACCTGTCGTGGACCAAGCGCTTCTCCCACCCCTCGGAAGTGACCAAGGTGGGCGAAAACATCGACGTGGTCATCCTCGAAATCGACAAGGACAACCGCAAACTGTCGCTCGGCCATAAGCAACTGGAAGAGAACCCCTGGGATACCTTCGAAAACGTGTTCCCCGTGGGCTCCTACCACGAAGCGACCATCATCCGCCGCGACGACCGCGGCGCTATCGTGCAGCTGCCCTACGGCCTGGAAGCCTTCGCGCCCATCAAACACATCCGCAAGGAAGACGGCCAACTGGCAGAAGTGGAGGAAACCCTGACCGTCAAAGTCATCGAGTTCAACCGCGACGATAAGCGAATCCTCGTTTCCCACATGCGATACCTCGAAGATATCCGCCGCGAAGCGGAAGAAGAGGTGCGCAAAGAGAAACAGGCCGACCGCCAACGCACCCGCACCGCCGTCAAAAAACAACAGTCCACCGTCGAGAAATCTACCCTCGGCGACCTCGATGTGTTCTCGCAGCTGAAGGAACAGTTGCAGGACAACGAAGAGAATAAAACTGAGGAAAAAGAGGACCAAGAATAAAGTGAATAACCGGTAAGGGTATTCGCCAGCTCTTGGCAAGCATTCCAATACCCTGCAGTTGACAAAGCTGCAGGGTATTTGTTTTTTTGTAAAAAAGGGGTATTTTATTTGAAAATTTTCGAGATATGAAAAACACCCCCCATGTTATAAGCATTCTTCTCGCTTTTTTATTCCTGCTCTGCGGCCTTCCCAGTATCCCTGCTCAAACCTGCCACGCTGATTCTTTGCCTTCCATCGAAAGCGAGCTGAAGTCGCGGCTAAATCGCAAAAACCGCTCCACCGGCGAAGCGGAAGCCATCAGGGAGGGCATCTTCGCTATTGCAAAATGCTTCTACTCAAATGGAGAATACGAAGATGCCTTGTCCAGGCTGATCTTTCTCGAAAAAAACTTTAATTCCACTTCACCTTCCGCCCGGGAGGCGTTCGTGCGTATTTACACCTTGTTTGGCAAGGCTTACGGGAAGCAGAATATGTACAGGGAATCAATCGAATATTTTGAGAAGGCGCTGAGGCTTTGCCCGGAAAGCCCTGAAGAGGAGGAATTGGATACGAGAATTGACCTTTTGTACAAAATCGCCCAGAACTATCTCAAAACGGAGGATTACCTGGCTTCAGCTGAATACTCGCAGTATGCCTTGGCAGCTATTAAGCGTAATAATTTAAGCCAAACAGATCTGGAAATAAAAGTATTAAAACAGCTAGGAGATACGTACAGGTTTTTAAAAAATTACCAGCGGTCGAAAGAATATTATGAAAGGGGCGTTGCTTTAGCGAAAATGCATACAGATAATTTTGAGAAAAAGGATTTTTTGGGTCGCCTTTATTTAAAGATGGGTAGCATGCATTATCAGTTTGATAAATACGGAGATGCAATTCAAAACTTTAAAAAAAGCATAATGTACTATTCAGAAATAAAGGGAGAAAATCATCCTGATGTTGCACATGCAAAGAACTCTTTAGGCAATACATACTATTATTTGAAAGACTATCTTAAGGCAAATCAATTCTATCTAGAGACAATTCCTGTTTTTAAAAGTGAAGGATTAACCACACTTTTAGCCAACCAATACTCCAAAATAGGCGCCTGTTACACCAATATGGGGGAATATGGCAAAGCCGGCCAATATCTGGAGCGGGCCCTGTCCACACTGGAGTTTGACAGCCGTCAGCTTCACCCCTTTGGCGCTTATAAAGGCAAGCCTGGGGATTTAATGATCATCCTCTACTTCACCGCCAAGAACCATCAGAAGGCTTATGAAGCGGGGCGGGGCCGGGCTGAGCTTTACGAAGCCGCCCGCTATTTCGCGCTTTGCGTCCGTTACCTGGAGTTTATCAGCAATGAGTTGGACGAGCCGGGTTCCGGCACCTATTTTCTGGACCGTTTTTATTATGTGATCGAAACGGCGATCGGCAATTGTTATGATTTGTATCAGGAGACGGACAGCCTGCATTATGTCGATCTGGCTTTTGGTTATGCCGAGCGCAGCAAGGCCCTGTTGTTGAAGGAAGCGCTCCGCAAGGCCGACGTGGAGGAGCATCTGGGGCTGCCGGCCGCGCTGCTCAGGCGGGAGCGGAGCCTGGCAGGGGAACTCGCCGGCCTGGAAAACCGGCGCTACGAGGCCCGGCAGGCGGGCGACGAAGCGCGCAGCCATGAACTGACCGGCCGGATCTATTCGGTGAGGCAGGCGCACAAACTGCTGATGGACTCCATCGAAACGGCCTACCCGGCCTACGCCCAATTCCGGGCCCCGGCCGAGCCGCTGTCTATCGAAGAAGTCAGGGCGCGCCTGTTGCAGCCGGGCCAGGCACTGGTGCAGTATTTCGAGGGGGAAGACGAACTCTTTATTTTTACCTTCACCAGCGGGGGGTGCGCCTTAAGCAGAATTCCACGCGACCCCTCCCTGAAAAAAGCCGTGGAGGCTTTCCGGGAGAGCATCTACCGCTGGGCGCTGGAGCAGGAGGATTCCCTGCTCACGCCGTACCTGCAGTACGGGCAGTTCCTCTACCGGCAGCTCATCGGGCCCATTGCCGCGCAACTGCCGCCGCAACTCATCATTGTGCCCGACGGCATACTGGAATACCTGCCTTTTGAAGCCCTGCTTTATGAAGCCCCGCCGGCCGGCTCTGCTGCTTTTGCCGATTATCCCTACCTGCTGCGCCGCTACCGGATCAGTTTTGCGCATTCCGCGCGCCTCCTGTACGAAATGCGGCGCGGGGAGGCGAGCGCTCCCCGGCGGCAGGTGCTGGCCTATGCGCCCTGGTTCGAAAGGGTTCCGGGCGAAGGGGAATCCGTAGCCCTGCGGCGCAACGGGCTGGGCCGCTTGTACGGCAATGAGGAAGAGGCTGCCCATATCCGGCGGCTGCTGAAGGCCAGCGTCCGGAAGCGGGAGGAAGCCACCCGGGCCCGCTTTCTGGAAGAGGCGCCGCTTTACAGCATCATCCACCTGGCCACCCACGCCAAGGCCAACGACGAGGAGGGAGAGTATTCCTTCCTGGCCTTCACCGGCGCAGACGACAGCCTGCGCGACGCGCGCCTTTACGCCAAAGACCTGTTCAACCTGCGGCTGCCGGCAGAGATGGTCGTGCTGAGCGCCTGTGAGACGGGCCTGGGCGAACTGCGGCGCGGCGAGGGTGTCATCAGCCTGGCGCGCGGCTTTTCGCAGGCTGGCGCCCGCAGCCTCGTCACCACCCTCTGGCGGGTGAGCGACCGGGAATCTGCAGAGCTGATGCGCCTGTTCTACGAGAACCTGGCCCAGGGGCTGCCCAAAGACGACGCCCTGCACCGGGCCAAGCTGTCCTTCATCGGCGCGGCGCCTCCCTCCCGCGCCCACCCCTTCTTCTGGGCCGCCTTCGTGCCTACAGGCGACATGTCGCCCATCCGGGCCCGCAGGCAGGGGCAGGGGCGGTGGCAATGGGGGCTGGCGCTACTGGGCGCCGGGCTGGCCGGCTGGTGGCTGAGGAGAAGAGGAAGGTGACGCGCTTTCTGGAACAGCTCCGAACATCACCCTTTGAACGCCGTGCAACCCTCCGCTCCCAAAACCCTCCTTACCTGAAAACACCCAACTATGAAAAACCTGGCTTTACTAATCCTGTGCAGCTTCCTCCTCACCAGGGCCTATGCGCAAAACGGGCTCACCGCAGCCGGCTGGCAGGCTGACCTGCGCTTTCTTCAGCAGACAGTGCACAAAGACTATCCTTTCCTGTTCAAAAAAACCACGGCCGCGCAGTTCGACGCCGAAGTGGACAGGTTGTACGAAGCGATCCCCACACTACAGGAACACGAGATCGTCGCCGGGCTGGCGCGCATCGTGGCCTCCTTCCAGTATGGCCACACGGATATCGGCTGGCGAAACTTGCCGCTGAAATACCATGTGCTGCCGCTGAATTTATACTGGTTCAGCGACGGCATCTACGTTGAAGGCGCACATAAGGATTACGCTCCGGCGCTGGGCGCCAGGCTGCTCCAGGTTGAGGGCATGCCGGTTGAGAAAGCACTGGAAGCCGTACGCCCCCTGGCGCCTGCTGAAAACGATCAGTATTTCAAAGCCTACGGCCTGGATTTCCTGCTGGTTCCCGAAGCCCTGCATGCACAGGGCATCACCGGAGCTTTGAAAGAAACAGTCACCCTGACGCTGGAAAAAGACGGCAAAACCCGGGATTACACATTCCCTGCTGTAGAAGCCTACCGCTTTCCCCGCAATTACGGTTTCGTGAAAGCCGAAGGCGATTGGCTTAGCATCCGCGACGGCAGCCAGCCCCCCCACTACCTGAAAAACCTGGATAAGATTTACTATTTCGAATACCTGCCCGGGCACAAAACCGTTTACGTGCGCCATAGCCAGATACAGGACGACCCCGAAGAGGCCATACCGGACTTTTACGGGCGGGTGTTCGATTTCATCGAAAAGAACGATGTGGAGCGCCTGGTGCTGGACGTGCGGCTCAACGGCGGCGGCAACAATTACAAAAACAAGCCCATCGTGACGGGCATCATCCGCAGCGAGAAAATCAACAAGCCCGGCAAGCTCTTCGTCATCATCGGGCGGCGCACCTTCTCGGCCTGCCAGAACCTGGTGAACGAGCTGGACAACTACACCAACGCCATCTTCGTGGGGGAGCCGACGGCCGAAAACATCAACTTCTACGGCGACAATAACCGCGTTGAACTGCCGAACAGCAAGATCCCCGTATTCCTGTCTTTCGCATGGTGGCAGGACAAGCCCCAGTGGGAGAACGCCCCCTGGCTGGCGCCCCACATCGCTGTCGAGATGAGCTTTGCCGAGTACCGCGCCAACCGCGACCCGGTGCTGGAAACCGCCCTGAACGTCCGGGCTAATGATTTCATCCTGGACCCCATGGCCTATTTCACCGAACTGTACATGGCCAATAAACTGGACGTCCTGGAAGCCGAGGCCGGAAAAATGGCCAAAGACCCGAAGTACCGCTTTTTCGACTTCGAGGGAGAGCTTAACCGCACGGGATACAACCTGCTGAACCGCCAGCAACTGGAGCCCGCGATCTACGTTTTCCAGCTCAACACCAGGCTGTTTCCCGATTCGGCCAATACCTGGGACAGCCTCGGAGAGGCTCACTGGAAGGCTGACAAAAAAGAAAAGGCCATTGAGTATTACAACAGGGCCATAGAACTGGATCCGCACGGCAGCGTCGGCGAGAATGCCCGGAATATGCTGAAGCAGATCAATAAGATGTAGGGCTTTTTATCCGGCACGTTTTATCCGGCACGTTTATCCGGCACGTTTACTAAACCTCCAAGGTTTAGTAAACGTGTTTAGGTGTTTAAACGTGGTTAACGCGTGCAGCTTCTTCCGCCACAAAATACATCTTCGTCAGCCCCTTTCCTTTCACGAACTCCGGCTCCCGTTCCACAAAGGTGAAATCGTCCCGAACCAGCTGGTAGGACTCTTCGGAGAGGTTGATTTTCATGGGTGCGGAATGATTTTCCATCCGCGAGGCGGTATTCACCGTGTCGCCGAAGATGTCATAGATGTACTTCTTCACGCCGACCACTCCACCCACGATGCTGCCGGAGTGAATGCCGATCCGCATGGACCACTGAATGGGGTGGCGGTGGTTGCGATCCTCCAGGTACCGGAGGATGTCGATGGCCGCCCTGACAACCTGCCGGGCGTGGCTGGGGTGGGCCTCCGGCATGCCGCAGACGCATAGGTAGGCGTCACCGATGGTCTTGATCCGCTCACAGGAATGCCGCTCCACGATCTCATCAAAAGCGGTGAAAATTTCGTTGAGTTCGCCGATCAGCACGTCGGGTTTGAAGCGGGCGGACTGGGCGGTGAAATCGACCAGGTCGGAAAAGAAAACCGTCACGGAATCGAAGCGCTCGGGTGAAGTGTAGCCGCTCTCTTTCAGCTCCTGCGCTACCTTGGCCGGCAGAATGTTGAGCAGTAGCTTTTCCGATTTCTGCTGCTCCTGCTCGATCTGCCGCCTGGCCAGGAAAGCATCCAGGCGGAAGCGGAACAACATCCTCGAAATAAGCCAGGCTATTATATTCATGATGGCCGAGTTGAATACATTCACCTTTATGAATAAGCCGGAGCCTTCCACGGCCATGATTCCCAGAATAAAGATGGCGCCTGCAAGCGCGAAGCTTGCCAGGCTGAAAGCAGGGCTCAGGAAAAAGGCGGATGCCACCCCGAAGGCGGCAATGGTGTACGGCGACAAACGGGCCGTGTCAAAGGCGGCGCCGTATTGCATCCTTCCGGATACCACCAGCCAGGATCCGAACAAAAGGTAAGCCGTGAATCCGGTGAAGGCGGCCCATTGGCTGGCAAGCCTGCCGCCGGCGAGCTTCACCTTTTTATACCACCACAGGAAGGGCAGGAAGATGAGGTTAAAGCCAATGACCAGCGCCATGTCGGGGGCCCGGGCCGGCTCGTTGATGGTAAGAATGGTGATCCCTTCCAATACTGAAATCGCAATGCCCAGGGAGATAAACCGGTTGATGTTTTCCAGGCCGATCTCATGAAGAAAATCACCCTTGAATTCAGGCGGAATCCGGACAAAGAAGCGGGAAAGCAGTTGGTTCATCGTCTGGGGAATTAGCGGCCCGTTTACTAAACCTCTCAGGTTTAGTAAACGTGTCAAACGCGTGTTGTCAGATTTTTACTTTTCATGAGCCGGCAAGCTACCGACTCTCAGGTTTAGTAAACGTGTCAAACGCGTGTTGTCAGTGATCAAAAGTTTCCAAATCAATATCCCGGTCTAATCGAAAGTCCTGATGATACCGGAGGAAAGATTTCGTCGCCAAGCCATTTTCTTCTGAAAACCAGGCAAGGACGGCAACCCTGTTCAAGAGGGAAGGTTTATGAAGCTGAATGTAGGCTTTCCAGGAAGAATAGCGCCATTCTTCATACGATTTGCAGAATCGGTGGTGCAAGGGGTTGTGATGGATGTAAGCCAGGAGATATTGCTGCTTATAACCTTCACTGACAGCTACTCGTTTGAAGCGTTTCTGGAATAAAGTGCCATTTCTACCTTCCTGCTTGTTGTAGGCCAGCGCATAGCTGGAGAATAAGCGCTTAAATTGGTCTTCCAAATAATCCGAATAAGACAGGATTCCGTTCAGCAGGCTTTCACTTTTCCTGGTCATTTGCTTATGAGCATGTTGTCTGAGCGCTTCATCCAAGGGCTTAACTCGTACCAAAAAGTGGAAATGGTTAGGCATCAGACAATAGGCATACACGTCAAGATAAGGAAGGAGGGTTTTCCATTTTTGCAGGAAATAAACGTAGTTCTCCTGCTTGCTGAAAATATTTTCCTTCCCTACGGCTCGGTTATAAATATGATAAATAATATCTGGCTCGAGATCTTGCCAATAATTGACGCGCTTGGCCATGGGGTTTTATTTTAGGTGTTGATTATTTATACGTTTACTAAACCTCTAAGGTTTAGTAAACGTATACCTCTATTCCCCCCCTCAGCCGGATGTCTTCCGAAGAAGCCCCGATCAATAGCTCTACCGGCCCTTTCTCCAGCACGAAAGCCTGTTGCTCCGCATCCCAGTATTTCAGATCCTCCGCCATCAGAGGAATCGTCACGGCCCTGCTTTCCCCGGCCGGGATGTGAACCCGCTTAAAGCCTTTTAATGCCTTGGCCGGCCGTTCCACTTTCGAAGCGGGGAAGCGCACGTAGAGCTGAATGACTTCATCGCTGTCGAAATCGCCGGTGTTTTTTACGTTCAGGGCCACTTCCACCACTTCTCCGTCCTTTATGCCGGGCTGGCTGGTTTGCAGCCCGGAATACTCAAAGGAAGTGTACGCCAGGCCGTGGCCGAAAGGGAAGAGCGGCTCGTGCCGGCTGTACATATAGGTGCGCCCGTTGCGGATATCGTAATCCAGGATGGGCGGCAACTGATCGATGGAGGCGGGCCAGGTTTGCACCAGGCGCCCGGCCGGGCTCTCGGCGCCGAAGAGGATGTCGGCCAGCCCGTTGCCCAGTTCCTGGCTGGACTGGGTGATGTGCAGGATGGCGGGAACGTTTTCCTTTGACCAGGGGATGGCGTAGGGGAAGCTGGATACCAGAACCAGCACGGTGTTGGGGTTGGCCGCCACTACCAGTTTGACGAGGTCTTCCTGTTCCAGGGAGATGGCCTGGCGGTCCACTTCCTCGCGGCCGTCGCTGGCAACGTGGTTTTGCCCCCAGCCCAGGCCATAGCTCAGGGGGTGGTTGCCGATGCACACGATGGCGATGTCGGACTCGCGCGCGGCGATGACGGCGGAGTCCGCCTTGTTGCTGGCGGCAAAGCGCACGCTTTCGCCGGCCCCGGCGGCATTCCGGATGCCGTCCAGGGCGGAAACCCGGTAGGGCGGCGCACCGGCGTACCAGTCGGAAACGACGAGCCCGGCGCTCGGCCCGATGACGGCGATGGATCGGAGCGCCTCTTTTTTGAGGGGCAGCAGGCTTTCATTTTTCAGCAGCACGATGGATTTGCGCGTGGCTTTCCGCGCCAGTTCCATGGCCGCCGGCTTGCTCCAGGGGCGGATCGTGTCGGCCAGCCCGATATAGGCGTAGGGGTTGTTGCGGTTGTTATCCAGCAGGCCCAGCTTGAGCAAAACGCGCAGCGGCCCGCGGACGGCCAGGTCGATATCGTCCTCTGTAAGCAGCCCTTTTTCCATCGCGGCCTGCAAATCCGTTTTGTAATTGTCCAGAAACATATTGATCCCCGCTTTGATACAGGCGGCGGTTGCCTCCGGGAAATCGGGGAAATAGCGGTGCCCGATAACCAGCAGCCTCATGCCGCCGCCGTCGGTGCAGATGATCCCGTTCTGCCCCCATTCGGCTACGGTTATCTCCTTCAGCATGGGATGCACGTGGCAGGGAACGCCATTGTGTTTGTTGTACGCCGCCATAAAGGCCCGGGAGCCGCCTTCGGTGACGCCCTTGTAAAAGGCGTAAGCGTAGTATTCGCGCCACAGCCGCTCGTCGAAATCCGAAGAGTTGGTAAAGCGGTTGTTCTCGTTGCTGTTGGCCAGGAAGTGCTTCATCAGGGAAGCCGTTCGCCAGTAGCGGGGGTGGGGGCCCTGCAGGCCTTTGACATAGGCCGTGGTGAGCACCGAAGCCAGGTAGGCGTCTTCGCCATAACATTCCTCCGTGCGCCCCCAGCGGACGTCGCGGCCCAGGTCGGCATTGGGGGCCAGTACGATGAGGCCGGCTTTTCCGTAGTTCCTGTTCTGGGCCAGGAAGCGGGCCTCGTAAGCCTCCCAGGCGGCAATCTGTTCCTGCAGTTCCGGGTCCCACATCTGGGCCAGCCCAATGGCCTGGGGGAAGGTGGTGGTCGGCGCTTCGCCTTCCCCTTTCACCGCCCAGTTGGCCGGCCCGCTGTAGGCCAGCCCGTGCAGCCCCTCCACGATTTTCGTGCCTTTCACCCCCAGCCGTGGCGCGCCCGCCGGGCGGGAAGAGAGGTTGTCGATCTTTTCTTCCAGGGTCATCAGGGAAATCAGGTTATCCAGGCGCTGCTCGTCGGGGAGGGTGATGTCCTGGAAGGGGTAGGGCTGGGCAAGGGTAAAGCCGGCAAGGAGTATCAAGAGGAGAATGGTGGAATACTTTTTCATGGGGACAAGCTTATGTTCATCATATCAAACAAATCTAGTTTTTTTGTTTAAGGCAGCAAACATTATGCGATCCGGAAATGCCGAAGTTCCGCAAGACGGAAACGGAACTGGAGACGAACTTCGACAAATGGATGTATGTGTTGAAGCACCTTCCGTACCTGCAGAACCGGCCGGCGGCATTACAGGAGCGGGTTTTTCAGAAGCTGTTTGAGGCAGCGGAGATCGCGCGGTTCGACCCGGCGGAAAAGGCGAAATACGAGGAGAGTTTGAAATATTATCGGGATTTAAAGAATGTAGTGGACACATCCTTTGAAGAAGGTAAAGCGGAAGGCAGAGTGGAAAAAGAAATCGAGATGATTCTAAAATCACATGATGCGGGGGTCGCGCCGGAAACGATATCCCGGATCACGGGAAAATCAATAGAAGAGATAGAGAAGATCATCAAAGATGCCGGCCGCTAACACCGGCTTGCCGTCCATGCCTCCTAACGTCGGCACGGCGGCAAGCCCCACGCCAGACTGTGAAAAAACTCCCCTTCCACTTCTCCGGCCGGAGCCAATTGCGTAAATTGAGGAAGCGGCCAAGCCATAGCCTTATGCCGCTTATAAATGGGAAAAGCCGCCAGCAGATGCAGATTTTTGCTTGTAGAGTTGAAATTACGGCAACCGCTCCAAATCAATTATCGGCTTCTTCCCCGTCGCCGGCCGTTCAAACTCGGTATCGATTTCCGTCTGTTCGTTGAAAAAGCCGCAATTCCTGAGAAAAAAAGCGCCGTTTTGCAGCCCGCCGGTGTAATCGAGGCGGTTGCCTTTGCGGGCCGTAGCGTCGGCCGTGAAGTGGGCGCGCGTTAATTCATGCCATTGCCCGCGGCTATCGCGAATCCACTGGTTGCTGTAACGGGCATACCGGGAGGTGGCCCCGGCTTCGGGAATGAAATTTTCGAGAAAAGAATATAGCCCGGTAAGATAAGTCTCGGTTTTCGGGCGGCGCCAACTGGCAATGAGCAGCCATTGCCCGGCTTCCGGTGCGTAAAACCAGGCGGTATAGTCGGTATTGCCGCCTGTGGAGGGGTGGCCGCGAAGCAGGAAGCGATACGTGACGCCCGCCCGCCAGGGATAGCGCAGGTAGCTCTGCCCGCCGGAGCCCTCGTTGCCAAATTCTCCGGTATACACGTCCTGTCCTTTTTTGAGGAGCCTGATCTTCTGATCTTCGGGAATATCGTTGGGATTGTCGGTTTGATAAGGGCTCCAGACCGAGAAGAGGATGCGCCGCTCCGTATCCGAATTGACCTGAAAGCCGAAGTAGCCTTCGTTAAACCCATTGGCCATAAAATAGGACCCCAGCACATCCTGTCCCTCCGGAACGGTGATCTCGTTGTAAAACCATTCCACCTGTTCTACTCTATCTGCTTGTGGGTACCATAAGTGTACCGATGGCCCGCGCCGGCCCCAGTAAAATTCATCTTTCACATAATGCACCTCCCCCTTAGCAGTTCCCCCAAGTAGTACTGCCTCCACTTCGGCAAAAGTTGGGCCGGTACGGGTTTTGCCTTGTAGTTCCAGCCGCTGATATCCAGGCAGGCCTACCACAAAAGTACCGATAGGAATAACCGCCCAATCGGTATTGTGCAGGGTAATCTCCCCGCTTTTCTCACCAAAGGTGTATTGCAATACGGATTCGCCGCTTTGTACCCTTGCGCGGATACCTATCTGAATCTTGCCGGCGCCGGCCAGATGAAAAAACACCCCAATGGAGTGAGCAGGATCAGGCCAGTTGCTCAGGCCGTTTTCCCGGATCAGGCTGGAGGAAGCTAACGGATCGTTGAGCACCCAGGCATTCCCGGTGAGGGGAATTTTTACATTCCAGGAAATATTTTCCGACGGGAAGGCCGTTCCAGGTTGTTCTGTAATGGAGCAGGCCATCAACAGAAAACAGAGTAGCAGGAATAGACCGGTGTTTTTCATTTTCTCCTTAATTTTCTGGAAATCTACGGAAACAGCCCAATACGACGGTTTAGGCGCCCGGTTATGTTGGTTTTTTGCCAAAAATACCAGCTTTGATCCAGTGCGAAACCGATTCTGTCCGAATGGCCAGGATGGCCGTCCGAATGGATTCAAAGTATCGCATGGGCCTTTAAAAAGCGGCCCCTATATAGATTTTTGGATGCGAACCGCTACATTGAGCATCGGTAAAACCGTCACTCATGAAGAACTGCATGTCTATCCTTATTGGCTGCCTCTGCATCCTGCTTACATTCCACGCCCCCGCCCAGCCGAGAACCCTCACCACCCTCCACGACGGCTGGAAGTTTTTCAAGGGCGCCCACGGGCAGGGCGCCGCCGCCGGCCTGGATGACAAAAGCTGGCAGCCCGTCACCCTGCCCCACGACTGGGCCGTCGGCGGGCCTTTCATCGCAGATGGCGACGGCAATACCGGCAAGCTGCCCTGGAAAGGCGAAGGCTGGTACCGACGCGCGCTCGATATTCCCGCTTCCATGGCCGGCAAACACATTTACCTCCTCTTCGACGGGGTGATGGCCTTCCCGAAGGTTTACGTCAACGGCAGGCTGGCCGGGCAATGGGACTACGGCTACAATTCCTTCTACCTGGACATCACCGGTTTCGTCAATCCCGGCGCGCCCAACCTGCTGGCGGTGCATGCCGACACCCGGCAGCATGACAGCCGATGGTATCCCGGCGCGGGCATCTACCGCAAGGTGCAGATGCTGGCCGTCGATCCCGTCCACGTGGGCGTATGGGGTACGTACGCCACCACGCCCATCGTCAAGCCGCATTACGCGGATGTGCGGATCCAAACGACGGTGAATAATTTTTCGGAACATGCCGATACCGTGCGGCTCCTCCACGAGGCCATTTCCCCGGAGGGCGCCGTTGTGGCCCGGGCCGAAACCGCCGGCCTGATAAGCGCCGGGCAGAGCAAAATGCTTGAAGCTACCCTTACCCTGAACAATCCCCGCCGATGGGATATCGACAGCCCGGTGCTGTACGAAGTCCGGACGACGGTGCGCGCCGGCGGGCGGGAAACCGATGTGTACACAACATCCTTTGGCGTGCGCAGCATCCGGTTCAGCCCCGATCACGGTTTTTACCTGAACGACAGAAGGGTGCAGCTCCGGGGCGTCAACCTGCACCACGATCACGGCCCCCTGGGCGCTGCCTTTTACCAAAGGGCGATGGAGCGCCAACTGGAGATCATGAAGGCCATGGGCGTGAACGCCATCCGCAACAGCCACAACGTGGCGGCGCCGGAACTCGCGGAGCTGTGCGACAGGATGGGGCTGCTGCTGTTCAACGAGGTTTTCGACAAGTACGACGCCAAAGCCGGCATCACGGCCGAAACCGATTTCGAGGAATTCGCGCAGCGCAACATCCGGAATTTCGTCGTGCGGGACAGGAACCACCCTTCCGTGTTTCTCTGGAGCGTGGGCAACGAGATCGGGGATGTGCAGTGGAATATCAACAACGGTTTTCATCGGCTGAAAACCATGGTGGATTATGTGAGGAAGTACGACCCCACCCGCCCCGTCACTTTAGTTAATGACAGCTGGGAGAGCGCCAAACTCCGGCATTTCGATTACTACGATGTGCACAGCTGGAATTACGGCCGCCGTTACTGGCTGGCCAGGCAGATGGAGCCCGGGAAAGCCGTTATCATCAGCGAATCCGCCTCCACGGTCAGCACCCGGGGTTTCTACGAATTCCCCCTGCCGGAAGAAAAAACCGATTTTACGAAATCCCTGCAGATCAGTTCCTACGACCTGAACGCGCCCTGGTGGGCCGAGGTAAGCGATGACGACTTCATGTGGCAGCAGGAGGAGCCCTATGTGGCCGGTGAATTCGTCTGGACGGGCTTCGACTACCTGGGGGAGCCGACGCCCTACGACAATAATTCCGTCAGGGGGATGGGCATGACGGGCCGGGAGGCTTCCCGCAGTTCCTACTTCGGCATCGTCGATCTGGTGGGCATCCCCAAAGACAGGTTTTATCTGTACAAGAGTTACTGGAAACAGGAGGAAACGACTATCCACATCCTGCCGCACTGGAACTGGCCGGACAGGATCGGAAAAAACGTGCCGGTTTTTGTCTATACCAACGGCGACTGCGCCGAGCTCTTCCTCAACGGAAAATCGCTGGGCAAGCAATGCAAAAACCCCGGATCGGGCAATTCCATCGAGCGCTTCCGCCTGATGTGGCGGGATGTGGTGTACGAACCGGGCGAGCTGCGTGTAGTGGCCTACAAGGAAGGGCGGAAACTAGGCGAAAGCGTGATGCGCACGGCCGGCAAACCGAGCCGGCTTGAACTCACCGCCGACCGGGCGGAAATAATAGCCGGAGGGCTCGACTTGTCTTACATCCTGATAGAAGCCCTGGACGAAAACGGCAACCCGGCCCCGCTGGCTGACAACAAGGTGGAAATATCCGTGGAAGGCGCCGGGAGCCTGGCGGGTGCGGACAACGGCAACCCCCAATCCTTCGAGCCTTTCCAGGATGAGCAGGTTTCCCTTTTTTACGGGAAAGCGATGATCATTGTGCGTTCCGGGAGCGAGCCGGGCCAAGTATCCGTAAAGGTGCAGGCAGAGGGGATGCAGGGAGATTCGGTGGAGGTGAGGGTTCGATAGATTGTTGAAACGGAGCAAATAAACATGAGTCATCCCGAATTTTCGACCTCGGAGAGGTCGTAGATTTGTAGATAATACCGAAAATTTATGTTTTTCGACCTCGGAGAGGTCGCACAAGGGCAAGATTCCGGCAATGAAGCATTTAAGGTTCGACCTCTC
>CAUJDW010000096.1 GCA_963169455.1 Bacteroidota bacterium
GGTAAACCTTCCGCCTTCCCACTTCCCACTTCCGCCCGCCCACTCGTTGCACTCGCGTTCGGGTAAACCTTCCGCCTTCCCACTTCCCACTTCCCACTTCCCACTTCCCACTTCCCACTTCCCACTTTAAGCAGGGAAATCCATGGCGCTTTTCCAAAGGCCCTAAGTCCAAACATCCCACGTCCCTTGGAGTTCTCAGGTTTGCCCGGAGCTCACCTCGTCTCCCCCTCTCCCCCTCACCCAGTCACCCAGTCTCCCAGTCTCCCTGAGGGTTACATAGTACAAGGCGGGGTTCGGAGCGAAATGGGGCGCCTCTGTGCGTGAAAAATTTCCTGTAAAAATAAGAATGTCGAAGAACCAGAACAGCATTGAGACGTTTAAATAGACCAGCTATGCCCAAAGCCTGGAAAACTAAACACTCAAACCTAAAGGCCATACTGATGAAGCCTGTTCCTCCATCCACCCCCCTGGCTGTTCTGCTTTTACTCCTCTTCCTTGCCCCGCTGGCCGCCCAGGACGGCGGCTGGAAACTCAAAAAAACCCAAGACGGGTTAAAGGTCTATCACCGAAAAACGGCTCAATCCGATATCAACGAACTAAAAATTGAGGCCATCCTGGACGGCTCCCTTTCCTCGGTGGTGTCCGTTCTCAAAGACGTGGAGGGCTACAACCGCTGGATATACAAATGCAGCCAGGCAGAACGGCTGGAAGCGCCGCACAATACCTCCAGCCTGTACTACTGCCTCATTGATTTCCCCTGGCCCATGGACGACCGCGACTTTATAGCCCGCAGCAAACTGCGCCAGGACCCCGCCACCAAACACGTTTTCATCGACGTCAGGGGGGAGCCCAAACGGCTGAAGGAAAAGGAAGGCGTGGTCCGGATCTCCCGCATGGAATACCACTACGAGCTCATTCCGCTGCCCAGCGGCAAGGTCAAAATGATCTACCAGCTCCACTCCGACCCCGGCGGCTCCCTGCCGCCATGGCTCGTCAACCTCGCCATCGAGAGCGGGCCGCTGAATACGGTAAAGGGCATGCAGCAAATGCTGAAAAGGGAGGAGTACCGGCAGGCTCAACTGGCGTTCATCCAGGATTGAGCCGCTGAGGGCAAGCATCCAGCTATCCAGTACTCCCTTGTACCTATCCCGGGCTTTCCGGAGCGCCCTCAGCCATTCAGCCGTTCAATAAGCTCCAGCACTGGTAAAGCCCCCGGGGCACGTGAAAACAACCTTTCCATTTTCCTCCTTTCAGCGGCAGCAGCACCTCCCCTGTGCGGTTGAGGTAGCCGAACCACTCGCCGTATTCCGGGTCGGAGAAGCGGGGCCAGGTGTAGTGGTGCAGGCGTTCGAACCACTGCCAGCAGCGCATGTCGCCGGTATGGCGGTAGCCCTTGAGCAGGGCGACGAGGGTTTCCAGGTGCACCCACCAGAGCTTCTGGTCCCATTCGAGTTGCTGCACCGGATGCCCGTCGATGTCCAGGAAGTAAAAAATGCCGCCGAATGCTTCATCCCAGCCGTATTCCAGCATGCGCAGCATCCTGTCTCTGGCCGTTTCGATGAGTTTTTTGTCGCCGAGCCGCTCGCCCAGGTCCATGATGAACCACATGGCCTCGATGGCGTGGCCGGGGTTGAGCAGGCGCCCGTCGAAGCTGTCGGAGCGGCGGCCTTCGGGGGTGACGTTCTCCAGGGTCAGCCCGGTTTCCTCGTCGTAGAACACCTCCATCACTTCATGGATGCAGTTGCGGATGGCCTGTTCCACCAGCCCGGGCTCCAGCAAGTGCTCGATCTCCAGGGTGAGGTTGCACAGGATCATGGGCAGGGCGAAGTTCTTCAGGGGGCGGGAGCCGGGATAGGCCTTGTTGTAGGGGCCTTTGGGGTCGTCCTGCCGCTGCAGGATGTTGAGAAAGGTGCGCTTGGCCAGATCGGCGTATTCGGCTTTCCGGGTGGCGGTGGCGAGCTGCCCGAAAGCCATGGTGGCGAAACAGTCGGAGAAAATATTGTAGGCCTGCACCAGGGGCCGCCCCTGCCGGTTGAGGGCAAAGTACCAGTTCCCGTTTTCGTCCATGCCGTGCTGCTGGAGGAAACGGGCGCCGTGCAGGGCCATTTCCAGCCATTCGGGCCGCTGTTCAAGCTGGTTGTAGAGTTTGCTGAACGTCCACACTTCCCTGCCCTGCAGCCAGGTGAATTTGTCGGTGTCGAACACCTTGCCGTCGCGTTCCAGGCAGGTGAAATAGCCGCCATGCTCCTCGTCCCGCGAATGTTTCATCCAGAAGGGGAGCACCCGCTCCAGCAACTCTTCCCTGTAGGTTTGCGCATAAAGCGCCGGGGCCGGTTGCTGTCCGCCCGAAGGGGCGGGCGCCGCTACCCTGCCCTGCTTCTTCAACTCGCCGGCGTATTCCATATAGCGGTTGAAGAGGTGGCCGGCCTGCAGGTAGGCCGACTGCGGGCTCATGAAGTGGGAGAATTCGAAAGTAATGGCCTTCTCCACCCCGGCGGCCCGGGCGGCTTCCAGCTTCATCCGCAGCTTTTCCCACTTGATGGGCAGGAACTTGATGGGCATGTCGCGGTCGAAATTCTCGGCATTGGTCCAGGAGCGCATCCCGTGTTTGTCGGCCAGTTTTTTGTTGACGGAGAAGTAGTCCGCCAGCTCGTGCAGCTCTACGTGGCCATCCTGGAAGGCGACGATATCCACAGCGCCTTTGATGCCGTCGAATATCTCATCCCACTCGCGCTCGTGCTCTTCCAGCGTGATGGCCTGCTCGCGGCTGAGGCTGGGCTGGCTGGAGAGTATGGCCTTTGTGCCGTCTATATATGGGGAGATAAGAGTGGGCAGGCCTCCCGAAACGCCTTTGCAGTGCTCGCCCAGGCGGCGGTACAGCCCCGTGATGCTGCCGGTGCGGCGGCTCACCTCCTGGGAGAGATACCATCCCTTAAAGGATGGCATCCAGCCGTAGTTCTTCCACACCTCGTCAATCACCCTGAGGTTGATATCCACCTCTTTCTGGTAGTTGCCCTGCTCCCACCAGTACTTGCCGGAGTCGTACAACCCGAAGTAAAAGGCCATGCCGTACTTGCCGGCCAGCTCCAGGAACTGGCGTACCAGGTCAACCGGCGGGCGAAAACAGCCTTCGGCTTCCATCAGGTATTCCGAAGGGTACGTCAGCCAGCGCTTGTATCCGCTGCGGATGAGAATAAGGGTGTCGATGCCCATTCTTTTCATGTGGGCGAAATCGGCGTCCCACTCCCGCCTGCTCCAGTTCTGGTGGGGAATGTCATGGGATATTTCGTCGAGGAAAGTACCGGTTATCAGCATGAAATGCGGGTTTGTAAACGCCCGGAAAGGTAGAGAAAGGCGGGGAAAAATGGAACACAAAAGCAACACCCGGGAAAAATGAGTGGGCATAGGAAGGCCCCAATTCCCGCCATTTGCTTAACTTCAACCCTTACAAAACCCGATTGCCATGAAAAATGCCCTCTACCTCTTTTCCCTGCTCATCTTCGCCGCCTGCAACCGCCAGGCGGCGCCGGCCGGAGAGCCGGCATCCGGGACCGGAACGCCGGCCACGGCCTACGATTCCACTCTGGCCGCGCGCCTCGGCGCCGACGAATATGGCATGAAACCCTATGTCATGGCCTTCCTCAAGGCCGGCCCCAACCGCAACCAGGACGAGGACGAGGCCGCCCGGCTGCAGCGCGCCCACCTCGACAACATCGGCCGGATGGCGCAGGCCGGCCAGCTCGTCCTCGCCGGCCCTTTCCTGGATGACGGAGAACTGCGCGGAATCTATATCTTCAACGTGGCCACCGTCGAAGAAGCCCGGGCGCTCACCGAAACCGACCCCGCCATACAGGCCGGGCGCCTGGTGATGGAGCTGCACCCCTGGTATGGCTCCGCCGCCCTCCTGGAATTGAACGACATCCATAAAAAGCTGTCCAAAAAAGGAATTTGAGGCCGCATAACAAAGAAAGCCCCGCCAAACGGCAGGGCCTCCGGGAACGCACGCTCAAAAGAAACACCCTGTTTTCAGGCTCTAATTCGCGTCAATAAGGTTGCCGGAACCGGTGATGCTCACATCCAGGCTGGGATTGCCCTTGAAGAAGACATCGCCCGAGCCGCTGATGCGCACTTTGAGGAATTCGGAGACGAACACCTCGCAATCGCCGGAGCCGGAGATGGAGATATCGGCCGTGCGGCAGGCCAGGTTGAAGGCCCGCACGTCGCCCGAGCCGCTGATCCGGTATTTTACTTCGTCGGCCGTGCCTTCCAGCAGTATGCGGCCGGAGCCGGAGATGTCGCCATCGATATCATCGGCTTCAACGGCCAGGTCGACGTTTCCGGAACCCGGGATGTCTATTTCGAGGTCATCGATAGCAAAAGCGTTCTCGCTGATGATGTCGCCGGAGCCGGAGATGCGCAGGCTGCTGAGGTACGGCATGGTGATAAATACCCGCATCGTGCCTACATCGCGCACGCAGCGGTCGAATTCGATGCTCCAGACGCCGTTTCTGACATCCCTTTCCAACTCATCGATGATATTGCTCTTGCCTTCCACCACGACTTCCTGTTCCGGCCCCTGGGTGATGAAAACATCTGCAGAAATGGGCAGCTCGATGCCTTCAAAGTCCGCCACGTTGATGGTGCGCGTCACCGTGGGGCCTTCGCCGTTGACACAGCCGAAAAAGTCGTCGTCGTCATCCAGGTCGATAAAACAACCGCCTGTACTGAGCGCGATGGCGATAGCGCTTAACATCCAAATTATCCGTTTCATGATGTGATTGTTTTTGGCAACTATCCAGGACTTAGCGGCAACCCGGAAGGCGGGCCTGTAGCCCACGACGCAGCCTGAATAGTTACATTTTTTGGTTAATAAAATGGTTTTCCGAGGCAATGCTCGCCACGTAAATCCCGGGTGGGCGGGTGGGGTTCAGGTTTCAGGTTTCAGGTTTCAGGTTTCAGGTTTCAGGGTTGCCCTGGGCGCACCTCGTCTCCCGCTCTCCCCCTCTCCCAGTCTCTCTGGATGTTTCAGGGGTTGCCGCAGGCTTGCCCGGCTCGCAGAGCGGGCCGCCGGGCCGCGCCGGCGCCTACCCTCTGTGCCAGCCGAACCAGCCGAAGCGGAAAGTCAGGTTGGCCAGGTAGCCGTTGAAGGTATCTTCCTTGTAAAAGCCGAGGTTTTCGTTGACGCCGTCGACGTAGCGGTAGCCGACTGTGCCGGCCACGCGGAACCATTTGGCGATGTTGAGTTCCAGGCCCAGTTCAGGGGTCAGCACGAAGATATTGTCCACATCGCGGGGGAAAGAGGAGCCGGGAGAAACATCGATGCCGACGCCGCCCCAGCCGATGCGCCCGCTGGCGTAGAGGTGGATCAGCCGGTGGGGGGCCAGGGTGTAACCCAGCCAGAAGCCGCCGTGGCCGAGTTCTATTTCTTCGACATCCTCGTCATCGATCAGGGATTCGAAGTCGATGCTGCCCATGCCATATCCGCCGATGAAGAAGTTGTCGATCACCAGGGCGCCGCCGCCGCCGACGGAGGTGTTCAGGTCATTGCCCAGCCCCCACTCGATAATGGGCCCGCCGAATCCGCCGACCACGCGGGCGTTGCCGAAGAGGGTTTCGTGTTGTGCGTTGAGTACCAGGGAAAAGCCGCCCAGAAGGGCCAGGATCATCATTCGTTTCATGTCTCGTCGCTTTTAAGAGTTGATGTAGATTGTTTTGGTTTTATCAGACGAATCCCCTGGGCAGGCATGATGCCGGCCCGGGTGTTTTTTCCGTTTCCTGATCGGGTGTTCAGTTCAGAACCGCAGCCCTGCCTGCAGGCCTACCCAAAGCTGGGTATTGGTAAGCGCTCCCGTTTCATCGAGCAAAGAATAAGGCGGCCTGATGACGCGGGAGCCGATCCGGCCGGTGTCGTCATCCCGTACCCTCGACACCAGCACATTGGCCACGGGCCCGGCGAAGAAGCTGGTGCGCTTTTCCGGGTGGTGAAAATCCAGGGTAAAGCGCAGCTGGTTCAGCAGGTTGAGTTGGCGCGTCCAGCTTTCCTGTTCGTTGATGTGCATTGCGACGGCTTCGATATTGAGCAGCAGGCGCGGGTTCAGGCTGATGGCGCTTCCCAGGCCGTACCCCAGGCCCCAGCTCATGCGCCGGGCGCCGGAATTTGCGGGCACATCATCCCAGCGCGCCCCGATGTGAAAAATATTGTACAAGGAGCGGGCGCCGAGTTTGAGCCCGGCATTGGCGAACAGGGCGTCGTTGGCCGACACTTCCAGGCGGTTGTAGCCGCGCCGCACAATGTTTAGCAGCCCCAGGGGCAGCCCGCTGATGGTATCCGAAACGTTCACCAGCCCGAACTGGAAGCCTTCCACTTTTCCGGCGGCATTGAACAGCAGGCTGGCCTGTGCGCCTTTTACGTCGCCGGCTTTATTGAACAGGGAAGCCACCTGGGTTTTTGCCGTTCCGCCACTGTAGTTGAACAATCCGGCGGCCTGCAGCCCGTCTGCCTCGCCGGCGGCGATGTTGAAAAGCCCGGCAGCCTGTACGCCGGCGAAATCGCCCTGGGCGATATTGGCGCCGAGGGCCGCCTGCACGGCCGTAGCCTCACCGGTGATGTTGGCCAGGCCCGCTGCCTGTACGCCGGTGGTAAGCCCTTCGTTGAGGTTGAACAGCCCGCCAACCTGGGTGCCTTTGACCTCCCCTCCGACGAGGCTGCCCAGGCCGGCAACCTGTACGCCATGGACGTCATTCCTTACGGAATTGACCAGCCCGCCGACTTCCACCCCATCCACGCCGCCGTTGGTTCCCCACAAGACATTGACGGAGACCCTGTTGGTGATCTCGTTGCTGCGAAAGGCGTTGGTGCCGATGTAGGGCAACAGGGATATCTGGGCCAGGCGCATGTCACCTTTTGTTTTTCCTTCGCGAACCGTTTCCGGGAGCCGGCCGGCGCCGAGGCCCACTTCCTTGTAGCTATAGCCTCCGCCTTTGATCACTCCGGTATTATTCTTTTCACCGATGGGCGACATTAGCCGCTGCAGGCGTTCGCGCTCGGCCTGCGCCCGCGGGTCAACCGGCTCGGGGTAAATGGGGCTTGTTTGGGTGACCCTGGGTTTGCGGGCCTCCAACTGCCCCAGCTGGCGGCGGCTTTCGTCGGGCCTGAGCAGCACCTGCCCGCCCAGGGCTGCATAAGCAACCGGCGCCTGCTCGCAAATATCGTCCAGCACCGCAGACAAGGGTTCATTTTCGGCTTTCAGGGTAATGCGGTGCTGGAGCGGTATAAAATCAGGGCTGTAGGAAAAGCGCACATCATAGGACTGGCTGATATCCGCCAGCACTGCTCCCAGCGGTTTCCCGGCGTACTGCACCGATACTTTCCGCCCCAGTGGCTGCGCCTGAGCGCCAAACCAGGCGGCCAGCATGAGTAACAGGATGAACAGTCTGGTGTTTTTCATATCCGTTCGTGCGCTTGCTTTTGTTCCGGCAATGGCATGGAACATTCATCAGGGTTCGGCGGGCTTTTGGCCGCACTTCCTACTATTGGCAACGCGAGGCGTCTCCACTGATATAGTAAACATTGTTTTTCTTTTCGATCTGCAGGCCCATGGTGTAATCCATGGCTGCCCACACTTCCCCGAGGCTTTCAGGGCCGGCGAACAGGCCGTTGAAGCGGCAGTTCAGCAGTTGGGGGTTCACCACTTCGACATTTATGCCGTAGAACCTTTCAACAGCTTCCACCACTTCTTCCAGGCGGACGCTGTTGAAATCGAGTTGCCGGTTTTTCCAGGCATCGGCATTGGAAATGGCTACTTCTTCGACCATTTCTCTGGCCTTGATAAAAACAGCGGATTCGCCAGGTTCGAGCAGTACTTTGCTGGCCGCATTGCCCGATTGTTCCAGGGCCACTTTGCCCGTGCGGACGCTCACCTTCACCTCGCCTTCGCCGGGATAGGCCCGTACGTTGAAAGAGGTGCCCAAAACCGTGGTGGTGGCGCCTTCCGCCTCGATGGCAAAGGGTTTGCCGTTCATTTTTTCCACCTCGAAGAAAGCTTCTCCCCACAGGAGCACCCTGCGCTCCTCAAAAGGTTCGGCATAAGCCAGGCGTGTATTTTCATTCAGTATCACGCGGCTGCCGTCGGGCAGGGCCAACTCGCGTTGTTCGCCGGCGCCGGCGCCGATCTCCACCATCTGCACTTCGGAACCCGAGCCGGAACGGTTCAGCGCCCAGTATCCGGCGGCGAGAAGCAGGGCGATGGCTGCGGCGTAGCGCAGCAGTTTGCGCGGCTGCCACAGCGGCAAAACTCTGGCGCCGGCAGGCCGGGTTGTAGTTTCTGCAGCCTGCTGATCCATCTTGTTTTCCAGGCTCAGCCAGGCTGATTCCACATCCGCCTGAAAGGGTTCGTCTTCGTAACGGCCGGATATGCTCCACACCTGGATCAGCTCGTCAAAGAGCTTGCGGTTGGCGCTGTTCTGCTCCACCCACGCCATCAGCTGCTCCTTTTCGGCCGGCTCCAGGCCTCCGCTCAGGTAGCGCCCGATGAGATCCATGTATTTCGCGTTATCCATTTTCTGTTTTCTTTCCGATTGTAGGATGGCCGCTTTGGTGGTTTACCCCTATGCAGCTTGCGAATTTTTTAATTTTTTCCTTACTCTTCAGGTTGAAACGCGGGCCTGCGGCCCACGAAATGACAATGGCGCCTCCGCTTCACAAAAACACATTCAGATATCCCTGCAATCGTTCGCGGAGTATTTTCAGCGCTTTACCCATCTGGTTTTCCACAGTTTTGACGGATATGCCCATCTGGCCGGCGATCTCGTTGTAGGTGAGTTCCTCGAAGCGGCTCAGTTGGAAAACGGCGCGGCATTTGGGCGGCAGGGTGTCGATGGCTTCCTTTATGCTTTGTTCCAGTTCGGAATGCAGGTAATGGGCTTCGGCGCTGGCGTCCTCACCGGGTTCCAGGCTGGGGTCGAACTCGTCTTCCTCGTAGCGTTTGTTCCGCCGGAGGTAACCCAGCGCCTCATTGATGGCCATGCGGCGCAGGTAGGCGGCCAGGGAAGAGGTGACCTCGATGGTGTGCCGCTTTTCCCAGAAGCGCAGGAATACCTCCTGCGCCAAATCTTCGGTAGTAGCGTGGTCGCGGACAAAGCGGTTTATGGCCTGGCATACGGGTTGATAGAAGCCCTGAAAGAGGTCTTTCAGCGCGTCCCTGTCGTCGGATTTCAGGCGTTTTAATATGTCTTCCGTTTGCTGTATGGACATTTTTTCAGCCGGATATGGTGGTTGGGAAATTCCTACGCATCAGACACGGGAATGCTCCATAATGTGGCACAAAATACAAAGCATCATACGGAAACGGCTTTTTTTTGAGCGAATTGTATTCCTGGCCCAGCCATTTCCCGCTTTCCTGAGCCCGGTTCTACCTTCGCTGGATGTTAAAATCAACCGCTTCCAGGTAATCGGCGCACCTTTTTTCGGCGTAGGCGCGGTAGTAGTTATCTTCCGGCAGGGCCTCCAGCAGTTTGCGGGCGCGGATCAGGCAATCTCTGGCCTGGTGCAGGTTGTCGAGCTCATGCTCGCGGCTGCCGGCGGGGTTGGCCCTCTGGTTAAAAGCCACGGCCTGGTTGATGAGCATGCCGGCGTAGAATTCGGTTTGCCAGCCGCGCAGGGCGGCC
Source organism: Bacteroidota bacterium (assembly GCA_963169455.1). Taxonomy (GTDB): domain Bacteria; phylum Bacteroidota; class Bacteroidia; order Chitinophagales; family Saprospiraceae; genus JACJYE01. Next base: position 9,667 of record CAUJDW010000096.1, read on the forward strand.
AGGGCGGAGGCCTGTTCACAAAGCGACAATATCCGGTTTTGCAGCCGGATGAGGCTTTCCAGGGAATCGGCGTTTTGCAGTGCTTCCGTTCCTCTGTCGAGCTCCACGGCGAAGTCGATGACCGCCTGGGCCCACTGTTCGCGGTTGGCGCCGGTGGGGAAAAAGCGGAATGCAGCCTCTGCTTCCCACAGCCTCTGTTCCGCTTCCGGCAGCAGCAGGAAAGCCCCGATGCTGTCGCGGAAGGCAAAGCAGGCCGCGGTAGTGTCCAGGGAGAGGCGGCCGGCCGGCAGGCGGAACCAGCTCGTATCCAGGGGGCAGGGCAGCAGCTGCCACATAGGCTGGGCAGGCAGGTGGTTGAGGACGAACAGATGGGGCGGCGTCAGAAAGTAATCCGTTCCGAAGCGGGCCATAAGTTCATCCTTACCGCCGCTGTCGCCCCAGGTGGCGTCCAGCAACTGCCACCGGCCGTCGAGGCGGACGGCGTTCCAGGCGTGGCCCGGCGCGTCGGGGCTTACTGCTTCTGCCAGCTTCGGGCGGCTGTAGCCGGAAATGGCCCGGCATTCCAGGCCCGCCTGCCGGCACATCGCTTCGTAGAGCGTGGAATAGTCGTAACAAATGCCGCGGCGGCGCTGCAGGATGTCTCCGATGCTCCTGTTGATGCGGCGCTGCTCCCCGGCGGCGGCCTCGTCGTAGGTGAGGTTGTGCAGTATCCAGGCATACAGGCTGCGGGCCTTTTCGGTATCGTTTACGGCGGGCCTGCACAGGTATTCCACCAGAGCGGGCAGGTTCCGCGACAGGCTGTCGGGCGCGCTTGCCGCATGGCGGCCGATGGCGCGGTACTGGGCGGAGAGGGTGAAGTGAAGCAGCAAAAACAATCCAAAAAATAATATTCGGCTCATAAAAGGGTAGTTCCAGGATACAGGCGTAAGGAAAATTTTGTTAAAACCTTCTGGATTTTTTTGTTAGTATATTGATTATCAATGTGCTTACTTTTTTGTAAGCATATTACATTTCAGTGCGTTCTTGAGTGAATGCCCTTTTAGTAAAGATATTTGCCTCCAGGCAATTAAAAAAACAAAACATGAAAATAGCTATTATCGGGCACGGCAATGTCGGTGGCGCTTTGGCCAGGAGCTGGGCGGCAAAGGGGCATGAGGTGCTCATCGGAGCAAAGGACAGTGCTTCTGAAAAAGTACAAAAACTGGCTGCGCTGGACAACATCAGGGCCCATTCCATTGAAGCCGCTGCGGAACAGGCGGAGGTAATACTCATCGCCACTCCGGCCCATATAGCCAATGAACTGGCCGTCCAATTGTCCGGAGCCAAAGACAAAGTGATCATCGACGCCACCAATGCCGTCATGAAACAACCGGCGCCGCACCCCACGCTGCTGCATGCTTTCAAGGCAGCGGGCTTTCAGAAAGTGGCGAAGTGTTTCAACACAACCGGCTTTGAAAACATGGCCAACCCCCGGTACGGCGAGACGGCGGCGGATATGTTCGTAGCCGGCGACAACGCGGAGGCCAAAGCAGCAGCCCAGAAGTTGTCCGATTCGGCTGGCTTCGGGAGGTGCTATGATTTCGGCGGTGACGGCCAGGTGGAACTGCTGGAGAAGCTGGCTTTAAGCTGGATCAACCTCGCCATTTTCCAGAAGCACGGCCGCAACATGGCTTTTAAAGTCCTCTGGCGGTAAAAAATCCGGAACCTGTTATGATCGTAAAAAAGAATTTCCATCCGCTCCGGGTGATGAGCTACATCTGGCGCGAAGTGCTGTACGCCCTGATCGTTGCGGTGGCCATATACCTGCTTGCCGCCGCCCTGCCGGAACCCGGCAGGCTGGCCATCAATTTCACGCCCATCGGCGTTCTGGGTTCCGCTCTGGCTATTTTCGTGGCCTTTCGCAACAATTCGGCCTACGGCCGCTGGTGGGAAGCCCGGCAGCTGTGGGGCGCGCTCATCAACTGGAGCCGCATTTTCGCCCGGCTCATCATCACCTTTACGGAAAGCCACCGGCATACGCCGCAGTACGATGCGGAGCTGTCGCCCCGCTTCCAGCGGGAGATGGTGTACCGGCACATCGCCTTTGCGCACGCCCTGCGCCTGCACCTGCGGCGGCAGGAAAGCTGGCATGAGCTCGAGCCCTTCCTCAGGGCCGAAGAATTCGCCCAGCTGTCCGGAGTTCAGAACAAACCCAATTTTCTGCTGCAAACCCAGGGGCGGCGCATTTACGATGCCATGGCCAATGGAACCCTGCAGGGCTTCGACAGCTTCCAGCTGGAGGGGTGCCTGGCCCAGTTCGCCAACCAGCAGGGCGCCTGCGAACGCATCAAGAATACGCCCCTGCCCCGGCAGTACGACTTCTTCACCCGCCTTTTCGTTTATGTTTTTGCCACGCTGCTGCCCTTCGGATTGCTGAGCCTTTTCCTTTCAGGCGGCCAGTTGTCACCCACTGCCTGGCTGGTGATGCCATTGTCCGTTGTCATCGCCGCCGTTTTCACCATCATGGAAAAAACGGGCGCCGCCAACGAAGACCCCTTTGAGAACAAGGTGACCGACGTGCCGCTCACCACCCTTTGCAACACCATCGAACGCGACCTCAAAGAACAGCTCGGGGAAACGGAACTGCCGGCCAGGCTGCTGCCGGTGGACGGATACCTGTGGTAAAGCATGGGGGCAGAGAGCAGAGGGCAGAGGGGCGGCTTTGCCTCTAATGTCGTCAATTTAAAGGAAAAAGACGAGGAGGCTTGGGGCCGGGGAGAGAGGAAGAAAGCAGTGTGGCTCACCTCGTCACCCCCTCTCCCAGTCCCCCGGCCATCCGCTAAGTTGACGCTATTGGACTTTGCCTTCCGCCCGCCCACTCGTTGCACTCGCGTTCGGGTAAATTTCCGATCCCGACCTCCTTACAGTCGGTACGGGACTTCCTTCGGTCGCTTCCGATTTCCGATTTCCCATCCCGACCTCCTTACAGTCGGTACGGGACTCCCTTCGGTCGCTTCCGACTTCCGACTTCCGATTTCCGACTTCCGACTTCCTCTATCGCCATGAAAAGAACAACGCTTTCCATATTCTTCATGCTGACGATGTTCCGGCCGGGTTTTGGCCAGCTTCTGGAATCCGACACGGCGCGCTGGCAGGCCCGTTTGTCTGCTTCCCTTTTCCTGAACCAGGGCAACGTCGAGCGCCTCTTGTGGCGCAACAATGCGGTGATCAAACACGTAGCGAAGGGCTGGGGGTTTTCTTCCCGCCAAACCTACATGCGGGGCACGTTCGGCGCCTTTAACACGGAGAATGACTGGTTCTCCGCCAATTTCCTCTACTACCGGCCCCGTTTGCGCTGGTATCCCTACCTCATGGGCTGGACGGAAACCAACCTGCGCCGGCAGATCGGTTTCCGCTACCAGCTCGGGCCAGGCCTGAGTTACAGAATATTGCAATCGGAGCGCCACCTGGCCAAGATATCCCTGACCGGCACTTTTGAACACACGGCTTATCAGGGCAGCAGTTTTTCCGAACCGCCCGAAGGGCTGGAGGGCCGCGTGCTGGCCCTTTACCGCCTGACGGCCCGCCTGTGGGCCCAGCACCGCCTGTCTGACAAGCTCTTGCTACAATACGAGTACTGGTGGCAGCAGGGCCTCCGGCAGGCAGAGAACCGACGCTGGTACCTGGAAGGGCAACTGCAGGCCGGCCTGGGCAAAGGGCTGAGCCTGCTGGGCAACCTGCAGTACTCCTACGAGCCGTTCGTACCCGCGGGGGTCAGAAAGCGGGACCTGCTCCTGACTTTCGGCATCCAGTACCAGTTTTTAAAAATGTGAGACACCACCTGCCTCCTGTTTTCCGGAACGCCCAAAATCTTTACCTTTAACCATCTGTTTCAATATTTGGGAATTCCCGAATGCAAAACCGGCCGGTATGGGCTATTATCTGGACAATCAGGAATCTTTTCCGGAAGGTATCCGGCGCATCGGGCTGGAACTGAACAACAGCGCTATCGACGCGCTGGCCCATGATGACGAAGCAACGCACGAGGGCATCCATCAGGCCCGCCGCTGCTTCAAGCGCATTCGCTCCCTGTTTGAACTCGTGCGGGATGCCGTGGGAAAAAACACCTGTGCCGAGGGGAACGATTTCTACCGGGGCCTTGCCCGCCAACTGGAGAGCCTGCGGGACATCAGCGCCCTGATCGGGGCCGTGGGAATCCTGCAAAGCCATTTCGGCGAGCTGGTCAGAACGGAAACTTTTGAAAAGGTGGCGGCATTGCTGGAAGAAGAAAAAGCCGGCATCCACCAGAGCATGGCGGGCCGGAGCAATGATGTGGAAAGCGTCATTCAGTCCCTTCAGGAAGGCCGGGAACGCTGGCTGAGCCTTTCCGTCCCGGATGGCTGCCTGGATGAAGTGGTGCGGGGGCTGTCGCGGCATTACAAGGGCGGGTACAAGTTGTTCCATCTGGCGCAGGGCAAGCCTACCGTAGCCGAAATGCACGAATGGCGAAAGCGCGTCAAACACCTGTGGCACATGCATGAAATACTGCTACATGCCTGGCCCAGGGTATTCAGGGCCTACGTAAAATACTGGAAAGAACTGGGCGACACCCTGGGCAGTTACCACGACCTGGCCATGCTCCAGGACAAACTCGGCGCCTATTCGGAGTTCCTGCCCGAGGACTCGCGCCGCCTGCTGCGCGCCATCTCCCAGGAGCAGATGAACGGCCTGCAGCGCCATTCCATTAAACTGGGCAGGCGCCTGTTTGCCGAACAAGCCGATGCCTTCTCCCAACGCATGCGGCACATCCTCCAGGCCTGGAATATCCAGGGGTTATAATAATTTGGCCCGAAATCAGGAAAATTCACCCTGCGGCAAAACCAAATCCCTTTCTTTTTGTAATAGTTGATTGTGGCCCAAAAAATGGAGCCCAAAGCTTTTTTGAACACCATTGAAAGGATTATTGACCACAAAACGAGCATTCTCCATGAAGACCCTGCCCTTGATCACCTGTTTCTTCCTGATGAGTTTCGGGCTGACAGCCAACACCGGCGTGCCCCAGGTTGTCAAAGACGCCTTTTTCCAGTTGTATCCTGAAGTCAACAGCCTGGATGTCTACTGGGAATCGGGCGAGGAAGCCGTCGTGGCGACCTTCCAGGATAACGGCCGCCTGACCAAGGTATTTTTCGATAAAGCCGGCAAATGGCGGGAAAGCCATATCCGCCTCTACCAGGACCAAATGCCACAGCCCATCCGCAGCTTCCTGGAAAAACAACTTCGCGAGGCCGACGTCACCTTCGCCGGCAAAGTGCTCTTCCCCGATGGCAGCTCCGTTTTCCGCATCGAAACCGAATACTTCGAAGAGGTCGTCATCAAACTGATGGACAAGAAAGGCGCGTTGCTGAAGGAGGAACACATCCCGTTTACGGAGGGGCTGGAGGTGTATTAGGCGGCAACCTGGTTCCTGGCGCCCCCGCACCCGTCTCATTCTGAGCCGGCAGCCTGCCCGGCTGAACGGGCAGGTTGCAGGTTACAGGTTACAGGGGTTGCCACAGGCTCACCTCGTCTCCCTCTCTCCCAGTCTCCCAGTCTCCATTGGGTGTTTCAGGTTCCAGGTTTCAGCGGCCCTTTCGCGTAAGGCAAAGGAGGCCTCTCATGGCTTTGCGCCCACTGAAGGCGGCGCCCCCGAAGCAAAGCCGAAACCGCCACCCCCCGCCAACGACCCCAAAGGGATCGAACATCTATAGCAAAGCCAAAACCGCCACACCCCTGCCAACGATCCCCAATTGGGAGCAGTTGCAAATTATATCCATAACCAAAAGGAGCACCATAAAAAGAAGGCGTTCAAGGAGGAATACCTCAGGTTCCTCAAAAAATTCGCAGTGGAATACGATGAGAAATATTTGTTTGAATGGATAGGTTAGTGCGATGCCGCCGGCATCGGAGGAATTATTGCTTTGCCTGGCTATATCCGTTCAATCCCTTCGGGATTGGCAGGAAGCCCGGCGACGCCCACAGGCTCACCTCGTCTCCCAGTCTCCAAGTCTCCCATTCTCCACTGGGTGTTACAGGTTGCAGGGGTTGCCACAGGCTCACCCTGTCTCCCCGCCTCCCGGCCTTGCCCGAGCTAAACTCCCGAAGTTTAACACTGGCCATTCCCGGATAAACTTCGGAAGTTTTCTCCGGGGGCTCACCTCCTCACTCTACATAGGCCTTTCTGACTACCAGGGCGAAAAAACCATTTTCCGTTTCCAGGTATCCCTGATCATAGCAAAAACGGTAAACATTGCCCGATTTGGTCGCGAATTCATTGGTGAAATAGCCGAACCGGAAGCCGTGTTCCAGCAGTTTGTCCCGGTGCACGCGCGTTTTGCCGCCGGTGTTGAGCTCCGCCAGGATGCGGCGGTTCCTGAGCAGTATGCGGTTGATGCTGCGGACGAAATTCGTCGAATCGCTGTTCAGGCGGTAGTTATAGGTGCTGCGGCAGTTGTCCGAACAAAACCGCTTGTCCTGCCGCCCTGCCATCTCTTCCCCGCATTCCATGCAATTCTTCTTCATATTTTAAGCTTGCCGCTCCTGTTTGCGAAAGTCCAATTTACATCAAACAGGACAATGCGGGTGGGTAAAATTGGGTAAAATTGGGTAAACCGGACGGAGAGCATAAAGGTGAGACTTGGAGACTTGGAGACCTGGTGACCTGGTGACCTGGTGACCTGATGACCTGATGACTTTTTCTTGGTATAACTACGCCAAATTGCGAAATTGGCCTTATGGAAATCCGGTTTCTATCCCATCTTCGCGGGTTGTGTTTGTCGGGTTATTTCCTGGCCATCTGGGCTTTGGTTGCGGCGGGCCTTGCCTTTTGGGCGCGCGCCTGTTGGCCGGAGCCGCTCACCAGGGCGGCGGCCCTCACCACCGCGGCCTGGAGCGCCGTGCAGTTTTGGGCAGGCGCCCAGCGCATCGTTCTAGCCTGGAAGCTGAAAAAAGAGCTCCTGCCCATCGTCCGGGTGTCGCCGCCCAGCTTTGCCGCGCTGGAGCTGCCCCGCCTTGGGCGCCAGGACAAGGCATTCCTGGTAAAGCGCAACATCGAACAGGCCATGTTCGTGTTGGGGTTGTGCTTCATTTTGTCCGGCGTCTTTCAGCTATCGGGGCGCTTCCTGCTCGGCATGGGGCTTGCCATTTGCCTGCAATGCGCCATACTGCTGGCCACGACCCTCATGGGGCAATGGCAAAACGCTGTTTACCGGCATGAACTGGAGCGGGAACGGCATCCTTAGTACAGTTGCCCTAAATTGTCCACTTCCGCTGGGTGCGCACCCGGTTGTATTCGCGGACGATGCCCGGCAAATCCTGGAATTTATAGCCCGCTTCGCCGATCTTCTCCGACAATTCGGGGGCGGTTTTGGATAAAAGCCGCCGCATTTTGTTCCGGAAGCCCGCCTTGCGGATGCGCGTCAGTTTTTTGTCCTGGAACTGCAGCCAAAACTCCTCGGCCTCATAAGTCCGAACCTGGAAATTGCCCCCTGTGAAAAACAGCTCCGTACGCACTTCCGGCGCCTGGTAAAGCGACAATTCGGCGCCTCTTTCCAGAATGCGCAGAAAATGGCGCGCCTGCCTTACCCGTACGGATTCGTAAGCCACGTATTCTTCTCCCTTTCTGAACACGAAGCCCCGGATCAGCGCCGCGTGAATATGGTATTCCGAGCCGAAGTCGTTGATAAAAACCACGGTGCTGCCGCCGCTCCCCTGGAATATCTCCCCGATATACCCCGTAAGCTGGCGCCCGTTCTTCGTGATGATGTAACCGCGAAGGGGGTCGGCCTGAAGCGGAACGGCACATGCCAGGCAGAGCAGCAGAAGGGGTGTCAGCATGTAGAAAACCTTCATTTTTGTAGCTTATTTTAAAAACTCTACTTCCCGTATTTCCTTGCGGCCGAAGTATTCCCTGGCTTTTGGCGAGTAGGCATCGATTGTCTCGAACTTCACCCGCACTTTGCTGCCGGCCACTTTACCGGGCTCGCTGATGAAGCGGCTGTCTCCTTTGAAATAGCGGAGCCAGAGCAGTTTGTGGGTTCGCCCTGCCTCATCAACCACCACTATCTGGGCTATTTCATCCCCTTCAATGGCCTTGACCGTGCCGGTGAGCTCTTCCGTCACAGCCGGGGCGGGAGCGCTTACCACTTCCGTCGTAACCGTAGCCACCTTCATCATCACCGTCGGGCACCTGAAGGCCATTTTCATACCGATCTGTTCGCCGAGCTTCGTCATGGCTTCCGTATCGGTGGGGTCCAAACCGCCGTATTCTTTCTGGAAGGCTTCGGCATTATTTCCCACCGCTTCCATGATGCAAAAGCCCAGTTGCATCTGCAATTCTTCGGAACCCATTTTTTCCACATCCTTTTTGGAAATGCAGGCGCAGGCCGAATCCGCCAGCTTATCCATCAGATCCTGGGCGGACAGGGGCAGGGCCAGGCTCAGCACAAGCGCAAACGCAAAGATTCTTTTCATCGTCATAATTTTGGTTTTTGCCCGAAAGATACGGGATTTTTGGAAGGCAGGCATGAGCCAACCCAGCCAGGTGAAAACCTTTATCCGGCTCGCAGAAACGGAAGCTCCCAAGGAGACTGGGAGACTGGGAGACGAGGTGAGCCTTCGGCAAACTCTGAAACTTGTAACACCCAATGGAGACTGGGAGACTGGGAGACGAGGTGAGCCTTCGGCAAACTCTGAAACTTGTAACACCCAATGGAGACTGGGAGACCCGACTCTGCGAGCCGGGCAAGCTGGGTGAATCCAGGCTCGTCCTCGCTGTGCTCAGCCGGGTAAAAAACCTTCATCCGGCTCTGGTAGCGCTGCGGGTTGAAAAACCATAAAAATCCGCTCCGTTCGCGAGAGACGGTGTCTCGATGCGGGAAAAGGAGCAAGCCTCCGGCTTGCGTGGATAGGCAAGGCAGAAATTCGCAAGCCACAGGCTTGCTCATTGGGCCATTTCGGGGCATACCTGTCGGCCGAAGCGTTACGAAGGCGGAGCCCCTCATGAATATAGATTCTTGAGCCGCGGCGCTACAGAGCCGGATGAACCCTGACACCTCCTAAGGCTCTGCCCACTGCCTACTGCTCACTGACGTACTGCCCCACCCCCGCTTCCACCGCGCCCAGGCGCAGGCGGTTGACCAGCAGGTGCGCCTGTCGCGTCGGTTCGGGGATGCGATAGCCGCGGGCGCAGTGCAGCATGATGTCCCGGCTTTGCTCCAGGCTGACGCGGTGGCCGGGGGAGACGAAGACCGGTTTGACTTTATCTTTGGTGCAGAGGGCAAACCCCAGGGTTTCCCCGCCATCCAGGATGGGCGTGAAGGCGCCGCGCCGCAGCGGAGGCTCCTCATAGTGGCCGGTGAGCTTTTTTTTGGCGCAGCCGATGGTGGGTACGTCCACGAGCAGCCCGAAGTGGGAAGCGATGCCCATGCGGCGCGGGTGGGCGATGCCGTGCCCGTCGAAGGCGATGAGGCCGGGCATGAAGGGCAGTTGCTCCCAGGCGTCCATCAGCGAGGGGATCTCGCGGAAGGAAAGCAGGCCCGGAATATAGGGGAAAGGAGAACGGCGGATGACCGTGCTCCAGGCCACTACCGCCATGCTGTCATAGTCCAGCACCACGATGCCGGCATAGAATTCATCGGAACCCTTGTTGTAGGACAGGTCTGCACCGCCGATAAAGCGGATCGGCTGGCCGAGCGGCTCCAGGATGACCCGCTCCCGGAGTTGTTGCTGCAGAGCAGCCGCTTCGGCCGGGGAGAGGCTCCAGGAATGGCGAATGGGATGGGAAGGGGTCATTGGCATCTCACCTGTGCTTTGCTGCCGGGCTGAATCCAAAGTTAACATTTTATGGCGCGTCGCCAAGCCACCAGCCACCCTTTGCGGCGGCATATTTTCCGGCAATACCGGGCCGCTGATTTTTTCGCGATTATTCTTACCTTCCGTAAAAAAAACGAACCCTTTATGTCACCCTTTATCGCAGAACTTGTGGGAACGGCCCTGCTGATCCTTTTGGGCAACGGCGTTGTGGCCAATGTGGTGCTCGACCACACCAAAGGCGCGCAGAGCGGCTGGATCGTCATCACTTTCGGCTGGGCCATGGCCGTTTTTGTAGCCGTGCTCGTGGCGCAGGATTTCAGCGGGGCCCACATCAATCCGGCGGTCACCCTCGGGCTGGCGCTGGCCGGCAAATTCCCATGGGCCTCGGCCGGCTCCTACATCCTTGCCCAGCTTCTCGGCGGCGCCCTGGGCGCCGGGCTCGTGTGGCTGGCCTACCTCCACCATTACCATAAAACGGCTGACCAGGGGCTGAAGCTCGCCACCTTCTGCACTATGCCCCAGATCCGGCACGACCTGTCGAATTTGTTTTCCGAAGTGCTTGGCGCCTTTGTCCTGCTCTTCGCGGTGCTCTTCCTGTCGGGCCCCAACCTCGCCGCCGCCAACCCGGGCCAGCCCGCCGGCCTTGGCTCCCTGGGCGCCTTGCCGGTGGCCTTCGTCGTACTGGCCATCGGGCTGAGCCTTGGGGGCACCACGGGCTACGCCATCAACCCCGCCCGCGACCTGCCCCCCCGCCTGATGCACGCCCTGCTGCCCGTCAGCGGCAAAGGCAGCAGCCACTGGGACTACGCCTGGATACCCGTCATCGGGCCCGTGCTGGGCGGCATGCTGGCAGCTGTTGCTTATCTGGCCATTTCATGAAGTGGGCGGGTTTTCCCGAACGCGGGCGAAGCGAGTGGGCGGGCGGAAACCGGAACCCCTGAAACCTGCCCGTCCTCACTGCGTTCAGCCTGGTAAAAAACCTTTATCCGGCTCGCAAAGACGGATGAAACCCCTACCCTTTCACCCCTGCCCCTTCATCGCCTTCTCCCTTTCCAGGATGGCGGCCAGGCTGTTTTCCCGCAGCGTATCCAGGGTCTGGTCGCGGATCATGACGAAGACGGCGTGGATGCCGCAGGTTTTTTCGTTCGGGCACTCTTCGCAGGTTTCGTAGTAGTTGAGGGAAACGCAAGGCAGGAGGGCGATGGGGCCGTCGAACAGGCGCATGATGGTGATCAGGTTGATCTCTTCCGGCGACATTTTGAGGAAATAGCCGCCGTGCCGCCCGCGCTTGCTGCGCAGGATGCCGGCGTTTTTCAGGTCCAGCAGTATGGCCTCCAGGAATTTGTGGGGGATGCTTTCGCTTTTTGCAATTTCCGAGGCCAGAATAGGGCGCTCCTCCCCTGCGTGCCGGGCGATGTACAGGAGCGCATTTATGGCGTATTTTGATTTTTTTGAGAGCATTCCCATTAATTCTGTACCTGAAAAATAGCAAAAAAAAGTGAGCTGCGGCTCACTTCTTACGCTTTTTCACATAACCCTCCATAGCATAAAGCACCCCTTTCAGGGGGATGCGCAGCCATTCCGGCCTGGCATTCATTTCGTAACCCACCTCGTAAATGGCCTTTTCCAGGATGTAGGTGCGCAGCAGCAACTGAAGGGCCTTTTCGTCTTCCGGAACAAAGCTCTGCCCGGCGGCCGTTTCCAGGTAGGCCGTCAGGAAGGCCTGGCTAACGTAGTGGAACCATTGGTTGGCCCAGCTTTCCAGCATCGGCATGTCTTCCTTCCGGTAGTTCTGGTTGAGCACCAACTGCCCGTAGGCTGCATAGTGAAAAGAGCGGATCATGCCGGCCACATCCTTGAAAGGCGTGCGCTTGAGGCGCCGTTCGCTAATGGAATGCATGGGTTCGCCCTCGAAGTCGATGATAAAGAAATCGCGCCCGTTGAAGAGCACCTGCCCCAGGTGGTAGTCACCGTGCACCCTCGTTTTGGTGGCCTCGATCCTGCGGCTGTAAATTTCGGCGAAACAATCGAGGATATCATCCCGGATGTCCAGCACCAGTTGGGCTTCACTGGCGACGTGTTCCGGCAGGCTGCCCAGGCGCTGTTCCAGGGCGCCCAGCTTTTCGCTGGCCAGTTTGCGGTGCTGCGAATAGATGGAGCGCTGGTAGTGTTGGGTAAAACGCTCGGGGCAGAAATCGGGGGCCGTGTTGTCGGAGGCAAGCGCGATGTGCATTTCGGCGGTGCGTTGCCCCAGCAGCCTGGCCCGCTCGTAGGTGACGCTGCCGATGAGCTTCCGGAGGCGCTCGGGGATGTCTTCAAAGGCAAGGCGAGGCTTGCGCACCAGGGCCGGCGCCGGCTTGCTGCGCTCCACCTTGGCCAGCACCTTCTCGTAGTACCGGCTCAGCGCTTCGAGCATCATCGTCCAGGCCTCGCCCTGGTTGGGTATCTTGTTCTGCAGCAGGCCAAGGATGGTATAAGCCTTTTCGGAATGGTTTTCGAACTGTATGCCGCCGCCGTAACGCGGTGAATTCTGGAAGGCCGTCCGCTCGGAAAGGAAGCGCACCAGCTCGAGGTCGGGATTGATGTCGGCCTCCAGCTTCCGGTAAATTTTAAAGAAGAACTGGTTGTTGTAGATGGCCGAGGTATTGCTCTGTTCCGCCCGCAGCACTTCCGAGGCGATGTCCTCCTTTTCCATGTCCAGTTCATCGAGGATTTTGCCCGATTCGAAAGCCAGTTGCCCGCCCGCAACGGCCACCTTTTCGTTCTGTTTGATGAGCCAGAACAGTTCGTTGCGGAAGCTCTCCTCGTAGATGGCGTCGATGAGTATGCCTTCCCCGGAAGGCGTTTTCAGGTAACAAACCACGCTCTGGGTTTCGCTCTTCAGGAAGCGCACCACGCGCTCGGCGTTGGTGATGAAGGTGAGCGGCAGGAAGTAGGTTTCCGGAAGGCCGTCGGCATAGCGCAGGCGGATGTTCAGGAAATAGGCCGCCACGCCGTTCACCACTATGCTGGGGAAATGTTCGATCTGGATGGAAACGATGGCCCGGGATTTGCCCCCGAACCAACGGCAGGAGCGCAGGTAGTTGGGCAGTATCTTTTTCTCGAACTGCCGTTTGGCGGTATAGCTGTCGAAAAAGCCGGCCCACTCCACGTCTGCTTCCAGGTCGGCAATGGCGCGCTCCTTGGGGATGTCGCTGCTCTCCTCCTGTTGTTCCATCAGGAACCAGTAGTAACCGTAGGGGCCCAGGGTGAAGCGGTAGGGCTCCTCCCCCACTTCGAAAAACCTGTTCTGGCTGAATATTTCCACCGGCCTGACGCCTTTGAAGCGGGACAGGCCCAGCTCGACGGCCTGAGAGTGCTTGGAGAGGTTGGCCAGCACCAGGATGCTCTCGCCTTCGCTGGAGCGCAGGAAGGCCAGCACTTTGCTGTTGGCCGGTTCCAGAAATTCGATCTTCCCGTGCCCGAAAGCCTTCAGGCGCTTGCGCATGGAGATGATGTTTTTCATCCACCACAGCAGGGAAGCCGTATTGCGGTTCTGCAACTCGACATTGACGGCCTCGTGGCGGTATAGGGGGTCGTGAATGACGGGCAGGAAGAGTTTCTGCGGGTTGGCCGTAGAAAAGCCGGCGTTGCGGTCGGAATTCCACTGCATAGGGGTGCGGATGCCGTTGCGGTCGCCAAGGTAGATATTGTCACCCATGCCGATCTCGTCGCCGTAATAGATGACGGGGCTTCCGGGCAGGCTGAACAGCAGGCTGTTGAGCAGTTCTATCTTGCGCCGGTCGTTGTCGAGCAAAGGCGCCAGGCGGCGGCGGATGCCCTCATTGATCCTGGCGCCGTGATCCTGCGCCATCACCTTGTAGAGGTAGTCCCGCTCTTCCTCGGTGACCATGGACAGCATCAGGTCGTCGTGGTTGCGCAGGAACAGCGCCCACTGGCAGCTTTCGGGAATGGGCGGCGTCTGTTGCAGGATATCGGTGATGGGATAGCGGTCTTCGGTCTGCAGGGCCATGTAGAGCCGGGGCATAAGAGGAAAGTGGTAGTTCATGTGGCACTCGTCGCCCTCGCCGAAATACTGGGCGGCCTCTTCCGGCCAGAGGTTGGTTTCGGCGATGAGCGCGCGCCCGGGGTATCTGCCTTCCACGTATTTGCGCAGTTCCTTCAGGTACTGGTGCACCTCGGGCAGGTTCTCGCAATTGGTGCCTTCCCTGTGGAAAATGAACATGATGGAGGTCAGCCGAACGCCGTCAACACCCAGCCCGAACCAGAAGTCGATGACCTTGCGGACCTCCTCCCGCACGCGGGGGTTGTTGTAGTTCAGGTCGGCCTGGTGGCTGTAAAAGCGGTGCCAGTAATAGGCCTTGGCTACGTTGTCCCATTCCCAGTTGGAGGTTTCGTAATCGCTGAACAGGACTTCGGCCTCCTGGTATTGTTCCTGGGTGTCGCTCCAGATGTAAAAATCCCGCTCGGGCGAACCGGCAGGGGCGGTACGGGCGCGGCGGAACCACTCGTGCTCCGTGGAGGTGTGGTTCATGATCAGGTCAATGACGATGTGCATGCCCCGGCGGTGGACTTCCTCCACCAGTGTTTCGAAGTCTTCAAGCGTGCCGTAACTCGGGTGGACGCTCATGAAGTCCGACACGTCGTAGCCGTCGTCCCGCAGGGGCGACTGATAGAAAGGGAGCAGGGAGATGCACGTCACCCCAAGGTCTTCGAGGTAATCCAGTTTCTGGAGGAGCCCCTGGAAGTCCCCCATGCCGCTGCCGGTGCTGTCGAAATAGGAGTGGACGGGCAGGGCGTAGAAAATGCCGTCTTTATACCAGGGTTTGCTGGCTTTTTCCGCCATAGTTTTTGCTGTTTTAGGATCAGGGAACCGCATCGTCTGCGGAACCTCAAAAAAACGAAAATAAAATGTCACGGCAAAGGGAGCGGGCCGGGGGAAAAGCCCGGCGGGTGGTTTTACGCCATCTCTACCTGCCGCCGCCGCCACAACATGGCCATGGTGAAGGCCGACACCAGGTGCCATACCCCCCACCAGGCGGCGATCATGGCCATGCCGCCAAGGCCGTGGAAGAAGTTGAAGATCAGGATCAGCCCCAGGCCAGAGTTCTGGATGCCCGTTTCCAGCGAAATGGCGCGGGCGTCGGCCACGGACAAACGGTTTACCCTGGCCCACCAGTACCCCAGGAAGAGGGCGGAACCGTTGTGCACCAGCACCAGCAGAAAAATGATGTGCAGGTAGTTGACGATGTTGTCGAAATTGCCGTGAACGGCAAACACCACGAATCCCAGGAAAATGAGGATGGACAGCCGCTGGATAGGCTTCTGGATGCGGGCTGTGAGCCGTGGAAAGCGGTAGTGTACAAACATGCCGATAGCCAGCGGGATAAGTATGAGCTGTACAATGGTGCTCACCATATCCATGGGGTTGACGTAGATGTCCTGCCGCAGGTTCTGGCTGCCGGGCGCCAGGGGCGCCAGCACGGCAAAATAGAGCGGCGTGATGGCCACCGCGCCCAGAGTGGAAATCGTGGTCATCAGCACCGACAGGGCGGCATTGCCCCGGGCCAGGTGCACAGCAAAGTTGGAGACGTTGCCGCCGGGGCAGGCCGCCACCAGCAACATGCCCAGGGCAATGCTGGCGGGCGGGCGGAACAGGAAGATGAGCCCCAGCGTGAGGATGGGCAGAAGCACCAACTGGGAGCTCATGCCCACCAGCAGCGCCTTCGGGCGCCGGAACAGGGCGCTGAAATTGTCCACCCGCAGGTCCAGCGCCACGCCGAACATGATGAAGGCCAGGCAAAGGTTCAGCACGAACAACTGCCCGGAATTGAAATGAACTTGGACGCTGTCGATAGGGTGCATAAATTTCTGCGATGAGGAGGCAAGATAAGCAATAAAACCATCCCGGCCTGAGGGCATGTAGCCCTCAAATTTATTTGAGGAGATTTTAACTGAGGCATGTAGTCCTCAAATTTATTTGAGGAGATCTTAACTGAGGCATGCAGTCCTCAAATTTATTTGAGGAGATTTTAACTGAGGCATGTAGTCCTCAAATTTATTTGAGGAGATCTTAACTGAGGCATGTAGTCCTCAAATTTATTTGAGGAGATCTTAACTGAGGCATGTAGTCCTCAAATTTATTTGAGGAGATTTTAACTGAG
>CAUJDW010000097.1 GCA_963169455.1 Bacteroidota bacterium
ACCCCTTACCCCGGCGCAACAGGACAGTCTGGAAAAAAAGGGCGTCACTTTAAAAGGCTTTGCCAAAGGTAAACCCATCTTGGGCTTGCAGAGCAGCTTCGAAATGATGCAGCAACTCTTCGCCGACCTGCGCCGCGGCTCCGGGGCGACGGTCATCACTTCCTCTTCCGGGGTGCAGGTGAGCTACGAGGATGAGGAGTGGGCGAATGGGGCTTTTACCTATGCTTTTTTGTACGGCCTGAAGACGATGAATGCGGACGCCGACCAGGATGGCCAGGTGACGGCCTCGGAGATCCAGGCTTTCGTGGGCGAGTACGTCCCCCGGCTGACGGGAGGGCTACAGGTGCCGACCTTCAGAAGGGAGAATCTGGAGTTTGATTTCCGGGTGTGGTGAGGGGCGGAGGTTTGAAATGGCAGAAAATCATTATTTTAGTCTGATGAAACTTACCAAAGCCATATTCTGGGATACCGACTACGATCGCATCGACTGGGACAAGCGGGCGCGCTATGTCATTGGGAAGGTGTTGAGCTACGGCACCATCGAGGACTGGAATGCCATCAAATCCTATTATGGCATGGAGCGCATCAAACAGGAAGTCATCCACATTCGGGATTTGGACCCCAAAGCGATGCATTTTGCCAGCACAATTTTTAACATCCCATTACAAGAATTCAAATGCTACACCTGGAGGCAGTCTACCCCGGCACCCTGGATTTACTAAGGTTGCTGATGGCTCGGGAAGAATTAAATCCGTTTGCCTTAGCCGGCGGAACTGCCCTGGCGCTCCAAATCGGGCATCGTATCTCTGTCGATCTGGATTTCTTTGGCAAGCATGCGTTTGATCCTGAGGAATTGCTGAGCACCTATGCGGAAATTGGCGATTATCAACTCTTGTCTCAAAGTAAAAGCGTGCTCGTGGTTAGCCTTCAGGGCATTAAAGTTGATGTAGTTAATTATCGGTATGGCCTTTTGGAGCCTGTCAGGCAAATTGATAATCTGCGCTTGTTATCCTTACCTGACATTGCTGCAATGAAACTGGCGGCCATCACCGGGCGAGGGCGGAAAAGAGATTTTATCGACCTTTTTTTCCTTTTGAAGGCTTATTCTCTACCGGATATGATGGACTTTTATCGAAGAAAATTTCCGGATGGGTCAGAATTCCTGGTGGTTAAAAGCCTGGCTTATTTTGAGGATGCCGAAGAGGATGAAGACCCGGTGCTTTTAGAAGAAGCGGACTGGCAACGGGCAAAAAGCACGATCCGGGAAGAGGTAAATAAGTTATTCCAATAGCTTTTCTGGTGTGATGATAGCAAAGAGCTTGTTTGGAGGCCGGATTTGATAGCGAAAAGTGTCAATTTTTTGGTGAGGCGAGGCGTTTTTCGAAGGGCGTACCCGGAGGTACGGCCAAGAAAAAGAACGAAGTATCACCGAAATAGTGGCCTTTTTTAGCTCAAAGGCTGGCCTCCAAACAAGCTCTAAAGGTTGAAATCTTCCTGCGCCGGCAAATGCCGGCACCTTGAAATGGAAGGCCAGAATTACGGATGGCTGGCCGGGATTTCAATTGAGGCAAACCACCCCATTAATTCTCCTTTTTAATAGCTAAAACACAAAGAATATATCTTTTTTCCGGGCCGGGCCTGTTTTTTTTCCCCTGTTCCGGCCTTGTGGCCTTACTTTTTGTTGATCTGTATTAGCTTTATTGTTTTAAATACAAAGAGAACCGGTATCACTTCACATGGAAAAAACCAAACATCCCCGCAGGATCAGCTTCTCCCATTTCCTCGAAAAATTCCCGGAAGTGGAACTGCCCGTCACCCTGGGAGAAGAAGCGCACCACGCTTTCGCCCGCGAGAACAGCCCCATGCCGGTGCAGATGATCGAGCAGTTCATCCTTCCCATCGAGCAGGAACCCGCCGATGATTACACCGAATTCGTGGCCTGCATGAAAATTCCCAAAACCGGAGATTTCCATGCCATCATCTACTGGCGCGCCGGGCTGCTCAACTACCAGTACACCCTGGCTACATTCACCAATAAAGGGGAATGGATCGATAAACGCGTCATCGCCGGAACCTTCTCCGATGGTGAAATGTTAACAACCTCAGTAGCGACCATTGATGAAGAATGGGTGATTTACGTCGTCACCGGCCGCGCCGGCGCCGCCGATCCCTCCTACGACGCCTCCTCCAGTATGGCCTACAAACTGGAACTGCTCCCCGATGGCAAAATCGCCAATGTCTGATAACAGAAAGAAAGTTGGGTGGAAAGAGGCAGGGCAAAGGCCCACGGTGATCATCGCCCATACAACCCAAAAAAAAAACATGAGTAAAAAAAGCAAATCGACAAAACCCGGAAAAAAACTAAGCGCACAGCAACTTCAGCGAGAAATCATAAACCTTTTCCGACGGCACCCCAAAAAGCGGCTAAACCCCAAACAGATCGCCCGCAAGCTGAACATCACCAATAACAAAGACTCCGTTCAGTCGGCGCTCGACAAGCTCACAGAAGAACAGCAACTCCTCCCGCTCGGCGATTACAAATACAAGTTCAGGGGCCTGCTTCATCAGGAGGACGGGGGCGCTGCCGCCGCTTCAGGCGGCGCCTTCCACGAAGGCGTTGTGGATATGACCCGCAGCGGCGATGCCTACATCACCGGTACGGGCAAGGAGCACGACATCCACATCGCCGCCAGGTATATGAATACCGCCATGCACGGCGACAAAGTGCGCGTCCGGGCCTGGACGCCCCGCGGCCGCCGCAAGCCGGAAGGCGAAGTCGTCATGGTGCTGGAGCGCGCCCGCGAACACTTTATCGGCACCCTCTGGCTCTACCCCCGCCACGCCATCATCAGCCTCGACACCCGCCTTCCCATGGAAGTCGCGGCCGAACTGGCGGACACCGGCGGCGCCCAGGATGGCGACCGCGTGGTGGTGCAAATCCGGGAATGGGCCGGCGGCAAACACAAGTATCCCACAGGCGTGGTCACGGCAGTGCTGGGCAAAGCCGGCAGCAATGAGGTGGAGATGAAATCCATCCTCATCAACAATGGCTTCGAACTGGACTTCCCCGAAGCGGTGCTTCGCGATTCCGAACGCCTGCCCGCAGCCATCAGCCCCCAGGAGATCGAACTACGCCGCGATATGCGCGATATCCCCACCTTCACCATCGACCCCGAAGACGCCAAAGACTACGACGACGCCTTGTCGGTCCAATACCTCGAAGACGGCGGTACGGAAGTCGGCGTCCACATCGCAGATGTAACCCATTACGTTAAAGATGATTCGCCCCTCGACCAGGAAGCTTTCAGGCGCTCTACTTCCGTCTATCTGGTCGACCGGGTGCTGCCTATGCTGCCCGAGCGGCTGTCGAACGACCTCTGCTCTCTCCGGCCCCATGAAGACCGCCTGGCCTTTTCCGCTATCTTCGTCTTCGACAAAGCCATGAAGATCACCCACCGCTGGTTCGGGCGGACGGTTATCCACTCCAACCGGCGCTTCACCTACGGCGAGGCCCAGGAAGTACTGGAAGGCCACAGCGATGAAATGGGCAACGAATTGCGCCACCTCAACAAGATCGCCAAACACCTGCGCAAACAGCGCTTCCGGAATGGCGCCATCAATTTCGAGACCGACGAGGTGCGCTTCCACCTCGACGAGCACGGCGTGCCGGTGCAGGTTTTTGTGAAGGAACGCCAGGACGCGCACCTGCTCATCGAGGATTTTATGCTGCTGGCCAACCGCGAGGTGGCCACTTTCATCAGCACGAAAGGCAGGGAAGAGGAAATCCCCTTTGTCTATCGCGTGCACGACGAGCCCGACCCCGACAAGGTGGCCGAACTGGCTCGTTTCGCCCGCGAGATGGGCTTCGAAATGAACATCAGCACGCCGCGGGAAATCTCGCGCTCCTACAACCGCCTGGCCAAAGAAGCAGAGAAGAACCATTCCCTCAAACTGCTGAGCCCCATCGCCATCCGCACTATGGCAAAGGCCGAGTACAGCACCGAGAACATCGGCCACTACGGGCTGGGCTTCGACTATTACACCCATTTCACTTCTCCCATCCGCCGTTATTCCGACGTACTGGCCCACCGCCTGCTGGACCGCAACCTCGGCGGGCAGGTTTACCGCACCAACAAGATCAGGCTGGAAGAGCAGTGCAAACACATCTCCCAGCAGGAACGCCGCGCTACCGATGCGGAACGCGAATCCATCAAATACAAACAGGTGGAATACATCAGCAAACACATCGGCGAAACCTTCACCGGCCTGATATCGGGCTTCCTCGACCGCGGCTTCTTCGTCGAACTGGAGGAAAGCCGCGTCGAAGGCATGGTCGCCTTCGAAACCCTCGATGAACCCTTCACCGTAGCCGATTCCCGCCTGAGCATGACGGGCGCCTATTCCGGAAAAAGCTACAAAATGGGACAGGAGGCCCGGGTGCGTATCGCCCGCGCCGACCTGGCCAAACGGCAGGTCGATATGGAATGGATCCGCGAAGAAGATGCGGAACTGGCCGGAGTGGCGAAAGCTCCTAAAAAGAGCGCCGGCAAGTTGCGCAAAGGGCGGAGGAAAGGGTAAGAGCATGTTTGGCGATTGCGGACTGCCGGAAAAAGCGAAACCGCCAGCTCCTTTTTCGGTGCTGGCGGTTCGGAAAATATTTGAAGGAAAACGTGGTGTTCTTGAAAGATCTTTATCCGAAGCCCTAGAGATTGTCGAGGGCGTAGAGGATGTCTGCTAAAAGCGCCTTTTGAGGCGCTATGTTTATAGTAAGATGCTCCGTGACGATAATTGGCTGCCTGGCGAAATAATATTCTCCACCATCTCCTTCGGCGATGACAATCAGCTCCGCTTTGGAGCCGGCCGGCAGCCCCTGCCGGCATACGCGGGGCAGGGCCTCGTCGAAATCGGTGAAAGCAACCACCGAATTGACGTTTTGCAGCGCCAGAAATACTGCGGTATTGCGCGCCGAAAAGCCAAGCGGCAGTTTCACGCAGGCAGGCACTTTCCCCGACATGTGGCTGACATAACGGGCGCACTGCAGCCAGCCCAGGGTAGTAGCCTGTATCTCGAAGCCGGATAACCAGCGGCCGGATTCCGGGTCAAAAACTTCTGCAGGCAGAATGGCGTTTTCGCCGGCCTGGGACTCTACCCAGTCCAGGGCTCCGGATTCTGAAGGGGCCGCCGTAAAGAGCCGCAACTGGGGGTCATAAGCCGCACTGGCCAACTGGATGCGTATGTTTTTGCCAGCCGCCAGCCGGAGCGGCCTGCCATCCTGCCGCACCTCGATGAAGGCCATGCCCGCCAGTTCCAGCAGTTGCATCCCCGCCGCTGTCCCCAGGTTTTGACGAATGAGGCCGCCCTTGTCAGAAATGCTGAGCACACTAGCCTGAACCCTGCCGGATACAGGGCTTCCATCCGCTTGTTCGAAAGCATGGGCGGGAATGATGGCTTGCCCCTTGCCGGGCAGCGCGAGGGTTTGCGCCTCGGAAACCTCCCAACTGTACTGTTGCGGAGTAGATTGCACACTCCCGAAAAAACGCGCAATGTCGCCGGAAGAAAGCGCTGCCGGTTCGAAGATGTCAATATCTTCGTGGCAGGCTGTAACAAAAAAAGCCATCAACCCTATTCCCAGGTATCCAGAAAGCCTTCTCATTAAATGCTGTATTTGTTCAAACCTCCGGTGTTTTCCGGCTTTGGATTGCATGTATATCCGGTTAGACCCTTCAAACCGGCAAAGCGTTGCCTGGAATGTGTTTTTTTTGTCTTGCGCGCCTTGGCCGAAAAAACTTTTCGCGCTCCTTTTATTTCCCTATTTTATGAGGTACTATTGTGTAAATCAAAACTTCCATTGCATTATGAGTATGCTCAATGACCTGAAAAAATTGTTGTTCGGCGCCAAATCGGTTGCCAAATCAGCGGGAAACAAGGCCGTGGAAGCCGGCAAAGAAGCAGGTGAAGAACTGAGTGAAAAGTCGAAGGAATATTACGATAAAGCGAAGGCCAAGGCCCAGGAACTCAAGGAAGAATACGGGCCCAGGGCCAAAGAAGCTTTCGAGGATGCCAAAGGCTTCGCCGAAGGGCTGGTGGATGAGGCCTGGAACAAGGCCGAATCCGTGGCCGGCAAGGCAAAGGATTTTTTCGATTCCGATGCGGAAACGGAATTCCTGAAGTCCAGAGAACCGAAAGACGCCTTCAAATCCGGGCTGGCGGAAAACGAACCTTTCCTGGAAGATACGGATAAACCCAAAATTCCCAAGCCCGAAACCCCGGGCGGCGGAACCGGGGAAAAATTAAAAGGCATGGCGGAAGATGCCGGCAAAAAAGCCGCCGAATTTTCCGAAAAGGTAGGCCGGGAAGTGCTGGATCAGGGCGAAAAAGCCTGGGAAAAATTCCAGGACGTTTCCGAAAAAGTGGGCAAAAAGATCATGGATGCTTCGGAGGAAGTGGGGGGAAAGGTCATCGGAAAATTCAACGAACTGGTGGACAAAGCCAATGAAGAGGCCGCCAAAGAATCGCTGGACGACACTACCGGGCAGGCCAGGCAGGCCAATGAGGAACTGGAGCGCCGCATCCGGGAGCGCGGGGCAAAGTCCAACGTGGAAAACCTGAAAGAGGACAGTGAAAAGGGGCCGCTTGGCGGCTTCGACTCCTTCTTCGACCGCGCCAAACGCTTTGCCGAAGGCGATTACCACGGCGAGAGCGGCAAGGATGTGGAGATCAGGCAGGACCCCGATTACAAACCCGGCCCCAAAACCGGCGCAGTCAAAGGCTTTGACGACCTGGACGGCGATGGGAACGAAATCATCGACGACGCCATCCTGGATGCGGATGATAAGGAAAATGATGACGTGCTCGACCTCGATGAAGGGGATGAAGCGGATAAAGACAAATAGATTAAGGAACGATCCGGGTTCCGCTGCAGGAAAATAAAAAAGCGGGCTGGCCATTCAGCCCGCTTTTTGGTTTGTAGTTTAGCCTTGGGTTTCCCCCCGGGCTCAAAACATGCGTGTTGTTTGTTTACCTTGGCCCCTGTAGCCAGAATCCCGGGCATGCAAGTGAGGGCGTTTTCGAGCGTTTCCTGAAAACCGGTGAACGCTTCCCGGGCAGGATGGGCCAAAGATAAGCGCCGCCCGGCCGCCCGGCCGGGCATACAGGGGAGAATAGTGAGAAAAAATAACAGGGTAAAAAATCAATTATTGAAAATTGCTGGCGATTTTTTGAATTAAACAAACAAGAAGAATGCGGAACAAGCGGATTATCCCGTGAAAGTGTGACATTTGTTGCGCCAAATAATGTTCGCCCGGAGCTGGGGCCATGCTTCCGGGCCGTTTTCAAAATGTTATGAAACCTTGCATGGAGAAAAAAGAAACAGGCAACTGGCAAACGATCAAACAGGAAGCCGGGCCCGACCTGAAGCTGTTTCGCGTGCGTTTTGATTATATGGTCAACCCGCGCAACCTCAGGGAAGGGCGCATGGTAATCCTGGAAGCTGATGACTCGGCCAACGTGGTGGCCCTGACGGCGGAAGGGCGTATCCTGTTCGTGCGGCAATACCGCTTCGGCATTTCCGATTACACGCTCGAACTGCCGGGCGGCATTGTCGACCCAGGTGAAGGGCACGAAGCCGCCGCCCGCCGGGAACTGCAGGAAGAAACCGGTTTTATGTCCGAACAATGGCATTACCTGGGGCGCATCCCTTCAAACCCCGTTTTCATGAACAGCTACATCCATCACTGGCTGGCCCTGGACGTGGAGGAGCGGGCCGCTCAGAAACTCGACCCTGGTGAGGAAGTCGAGCTCGTCAGCCTGCCCCTGGAAGAGGCCCGCCGGATGTTGTTCGGGGGAGGCTTCGGGCACCCGCATACGGTCAATGCTCTGCTTCTGTTTTTTTCATATTGGCAAAAGAGGGATAACAATGGTCAGTAGGGAGATAAAAACCATATTGTTCGACGCCTACGGCACTCTTTTCGACCTGGCGTCCATCGATTCGGCGCTCAGTGAATTATACGGGGAAAAAGCGCAGGAAATCGCCCGGATATGGCGGCAAAAACAACTGGAATACAGCTGGCTGCGCACCCTGATGGGCCGGTATGTGGATTTTTACGAACTCACGGGCGACGCGCTGGCCTACGCCCTGGAAGCTGTCGGGCTGGAATCTTCATCCGACGGGCGGAAAGCGCTGATGCAGGAGTATTACCGCCTCAAAGCCTTCCCGGAAGTGGCCGGGGCGCTGAGCAGGATGAAAGGTAAATTCCACCTCGCCATCCTCTCCAACGCCAACCCCAGCCTGCTGGAAAGGGTGGTTTCTTTCAACGGGCTGGACGATTTGCTGGAGGACTTCATCAGCGCCGATGAATTGCACTTGTACAAACCCTCGCCGGCCATCTACCAGCTTCCAGAAAAAAAACTGGGCCTGGCTCCCTGGAACCTGCTCTTCGTGTCGGCCAACACCTGGGATGTGGCCGGGGCGGCAGCCTGCGGGCTGCAGGTAGCCTGGGCCATGCGCGAACCGGCTGTGCCCGAGAAACTTGGCCTCAAACCGGATACCATCGTCAAAAGCCTGGATGAACTGGCAACACTGCTGGAAAGATAACCCGTATGCGCCGGCTTATCTGTGCGGCTGCCCGCAAGCCTGATTGATCAGCAGCGCGCCCCAATGGCCATCGCCCTGCCCCGCGGCTTACCGCTTCACCACCAGCCGTTCCACCCATCGCCCGTTTTGGGTTTCGATAGTGAAAAAATACGCCCCTGCCGGCAGGCGGGCCGTGTTGAAAACGCTTTCCAGCCATCCGCCTTCTCCCTGAAACTCGCGGATTTCCAGGCTCTGGCCCAGGGCATCGAAAAGCTGCACCTTGGCCGGGCCCGGTTCCGAAAGGTAAAAGCGCAGGCTGGCCTGCAGCCCGGCGGGATTGGGGAAAAGCTGCGGCGCCGGCAGCCCTTCCTGCCGTAGCGCCTGATAGTAGTTAGTGCGGGCGTTTTTGCCATTGTCCTCCTTGCTTGCCTGAGCTACAGCAAGGGCGCTCTGAGGCATGATCACCTGCAGGGTGTAATCCTCCGTTTCCCCCCAGTTGTACAATTCACAGGCATTAAAAGTGGCGCCCCATCGCATGACTACCCGCAGCCGGTAGCTGCCCTCCGGCAGGCCGGCAGGCAGGCTGAACTGCCCACTGATGGCGTTGGCTGTGGGGCTGATGCCGAATGCCATTTCCTGGCCTGTTTCAAATAATCCATTCTGGTTGTAGTCGATCCAGATGCTCCAGCTTTCCGGGAAGGGGCTGGCGCTGTAACCAGGCTCCAGGGTGAAGGGAATGGCGGAGCCCGCCAGCGCCGTCAACGACAGCCCGGAATGGTCGCCGTAACCGCCGTCGTTGCCGGAAGTATGGCTCAGGCTCCCCAGGCTGACGTGTTCGATCCATTCGTACGCCGTGCTCTCCCCGGCAGATGTGCAGTAAACCAGGCTGCCGCCAGTTATCTGAACGAGATAATCTTCAACTTCTCCGTACACAAAGCTCTCACAGGCCTGCGGGGCCAGCCCGAAAGCCATGCTGATGCGCAGGGGTTTCAGGCCGGGCGTTGCCCAGGCCGGGATCGCGAAGGTGGCGGAAACAGCCGTCGCCGAGCTTTGGACCGGCAGGACCTGTTCGCCGCTGTCGTCGTAATCTCCGTCTTCGTTGAAATCTATCCAGGCCGCCCAGTTGACGAGGAAGGAATTGGAAAAGAAACCGGGAGTAAGCACTACGCCGAGGCTTCCTCCGGCCTGCACCGCGGGCTGCAGGCCGCCTGCGTTCACAAAAGAAGCGAAACCGGCGTTGTTGCCGCTGGCGTTGAAGATATTCCCCATCTGGACGGCTTCAATCCAGTTGTACGTGGCGTTGTCCCCTTCACTGATGCAAGGCCCTGAGGGAGGGGCATCGATCGAAACCGTAGTGGTAGCCAGGCAATTGTGGCTGTCCGTTACGCTGGCTTCGTAATTGCCGGGGGCCAGGTTGGACATTGCGGCGGAAGTGGCGCCGCCGGGCCATTCAAACTGATAGGGTGGCGTACCGCCTGCAGCAGAAAGGCTGGCCGATTGGCCGTCAGGGCCGATGGCGGCCTGAAGGGTGAGTTGGGGGGGCGCCTGCAGGGCCAAACCTGCCGATTTGGTGCAGCCTTCGCTGTCGGTGACGGTCAGGTTGTAAACCCCGGCGCCGATGTTTGGCAATATGGCCGAGTTGCTGCCGGTATTCCACTGATAGGTATAACTTCCCGTTCCTCCACTGATACTGCTGAAAATATGGCCGTCCTGGGCATCTGAACAGGAAGGGGCAATGGGGTTCAGGCTGATGCTGAGCGGTGGAGGCGCCTGCACCAGCGCATAGGCCGTTTCCGTGCACCCCCGGCTGTCTGTGACGGTCAGCAGGTAATACCCGGCTGCCAGGTTCCCGATCGAGGAAGTAGCGGCGCCGTTGCTCCACAGGTAGGAATAAGGCGGGCTGCCGCCGGAGACAGAGGCGCTGGCCGAACCGCTGCCGGTGTTGCTGCAACTGGCGCCCTGGGCCAGAATCCCGAGGCTGATGGGTGTGGGTTGCCCGATGTTGACGCCGGCCACTACGCTGGCTCCGCCTGCAGATACGGTCACGGTGTATTGGCCGGCAGCCAGGCCGCTGATCTGCTGGGTGGCTGCGCCGTTACTCCACAGATAGGAATAGGGTGGGGTTCCTCCCACTGCGGTGACGATGGCCCATCCGTCTTCCGATCCATAACAGGAGGCGCCGGGGCTGGCCTCGATAGTAGCCTGCAACGGAGGCTGGCCGGACTGAAGGCAGAAATTGGCGGAGCCGGAGGCGCCGAAAGCGGAACCGGAAGCCAGCAATTGCCCCTGCGCATTGTGCAATTGGTAGTATCCTTGGCCGGCAGTGCAGCACAGGCCGTCGTTGCCGCTGTCTTCGATAATGAAAACATGGCAGCCCTGCGGCAGGCAAAGCGGGATGAAGAGTATATCGTTGGCCACAGCCTGGCTGTAGGGGCCGCCGGAGGCCAATTGCCCTCCGCCCTGCCCCATGATGCGCCATTTTACCTGGCCGGGATTGCCGTCCAGCTTGAGCGTCAGCGTTACCTGCCCTTCGCAGGGGTGGTGTTCATAGTATTTGGCGTATGCCCGCCGGCCGAAAGCTCCGTTGCTGTGCCGGGCCCGCACGCTGTACCAGTTGCCCTGGGAAGGGCTGACGGGTATGTCCATGCTGGTGTTTGCCGTGCTTGCCACCAGCTCCATGAATTTGCTACCCAGGGCGTAAACGTCGTATTGGCTGGCTCCTGCCACCGGTTCCCAGAATATCTTCGCCGTCGAAGCGCCGGATGAGGTGATGTGAAAGTCCGGGGTGTGCAGTATGGAAAAGTTGCCGCCTGTAGCCGTGTACCCGTTTCTGCTGATCCTGACGCGCGCTGCGCCGGTGGCTGTTGCCGGGGCCGTCCAGTTGAAGTGCCGGAGGTTGCCGGCGACATTGGCAGCGATGGTGTTCCAGTTGGCGCCCCCGTTGATGGAGTATTCGAGGGTGAAAGCCCCCTGGTTGCCGGCCGCCTCCCAGAAAATGCCGGTGGCTTCGCCTGGCGCCAGGCTTTCTCCTCCGCGGGGAAAGACGATAGCCGCCTCATTCTGGATGATGGTGTAAACGATGTAGTAGGGCTGGGGCCCCTGGGGAACCAGATGTCCGAAAGCCCGGGCATTATAGTTTCCGGGCGCCGGGTTTTTCAGCACTACCTGCTCCATGTTGTTCACCCGGTCGGCGCCGGCGTAGGCCGGCTTGGTGAGGCTGTCGGCATGGGGGAAGGTGCTGAGTTTATAGGGCATGTAAACGGCGTTGTTGGGGCCCTGCAGGCTGAGGTCCAGGTCGTTTACCAGCGCTTTGGCGGCCAGAGGGGAGGCGGCAGGGTCGTGCCAGTACAGCATGACGCGCAGTTCTTTGGCCCCTGCCGGAACGTAGATGGCGTGGCTTTGCATGGCGCCCTGGCTGGCCTGGGCTGTTTGATACTGCTGTTGTTCCAGCACGTTCAGTGCGCGGCGGCCATTGACGCGCCCCCAGCCGAACTCGTAGTCAGGGCCGGGACGGCCCAGGTCTTCGGCGGTGTTCAGCAAGGCGGCCTTCAACAGGGCCGAGGGAGGATCCTGGTTGTTGTGCAGGCTCCGGTAGGCCTGCACAAGCACTGCGTAGATGCCCGCAACAGCCGGCGCGGCGGCGGAAGTGCCGCTGCCGAGGCGGTATTGGTTATTGTCGTCGGTGGTGAGGCTGCCCTGGCCTATGGCGCAGAGGTCGGGTTTGATGCGCCCGTCTTCCAGCGGGCCGCGGCTGCTGCTGGGCGAGAGGATGTCTCCAAAAGTGGCGTTGCCGACGGTGATGACGTTTTTGCCTGCTTTATACCCCCCCGTGATGTTGCCGAAATGGCGCCCGTCTGGGCCGGTGACGCCGCCGTACACGCTGCTGCAGGAACTGCCGCTGGAATTGCCCGCAGAAAAATGGTGCATCAGGTAGTTCTGGCTGAATAGCTGCCCGTCGGCGTACTGGGCGCCGGAGTTGTAGTAACCGCCGCAGCTCTCTCCGTATGAGGTGGAGGTCGTTATGGTTTGGTATTGTTGATAGTATTGCGCCGCGTTCTGGATGTGCGGGTAGCCGTTTATGAGAGACAACTGGACTGTGGCGGCGGGGGCCAGCCCTGCGGCATGGGGGTCGATATTGCCGGCGCCCATGGCTATGCCGGTCGTCATGTCGCCATGGGTTCCCCAGTTGTAGCTTGACATATCGATGACGCGGCCTTTTTTGTCGGCATGGTTTACCGTGCCATCATCGGCAATGCCGAGGGTGACGCCGGCGCCGTCATAGTTGCTTCCCGGGGCCTGGCTCTGCCAGTTGGCGCGCATCAGGGCATTGGCCTGTTCGCCCTCCGGCGAGGGCGGAGGAGGCGCAGGCTCCAGAAAATACAGGGCCGGATGACCGGCCAGGCGGTTGATATCCGCTGTACTGGCATTCAGGAAAATGCTGAATGCATCCGCCCCTTCAACCGGAAAACCTGCCAACTGCAGTGCCTCCGCCAGTTTCTGAACAGAAATGCCGGGCATGGGCGCGGCCTGCAGGGCCAGGGGTGCTTCCGGCGCGGCTTCGGTTTCGGCCATGAGCTGCCTGCTCAGCTTAAATGCCGGCAATACCGGGAAAACGGCCCTGGCGGAAAGAAAGCCTGCCGGCAGCCACTGCGGCCCGCGCGCCAGATAGGCGTAGTTGGGGAGGTAATCCAGGAGTTCCACCCCCTGAAGCAGCAAAGCCTGGCGTTCTGCTGCATCCGGGATTGCATCAAACTGCACGACAAAATAAACGCGCCCTTCAAAGGCATAGCTCTGCCAGTAATCCGGCTTTTCCGCCTGCTCCGACAATTGCAGGATGCTTGCGCCGGGCAGGGCGCCCGACTGAAAATAGATGTTGTAATTTTCCTGTGCCTGGGTGAATGTAAAAAAACACCCCAATAGCCCAATAAGGCATGCGTTGTGCAAATTTGTTAAGATAGTCATTGTGTTTTTGTTTGGCCGCGGCCCCACGGAGAAAGGCTTCCCCGAATGGGGCCCCGGATTAAAATTGAGGGATGGGCCTCCCTTTTCCTGCTGCTTTTCCTTTGGGTATATAGGTTCCTCTCCGCTTGCTCCCCAACTTGTTGGGCAATAGGTAGTAAAAATGCCTTTTCCGGCATGGGGAAGCCGGCCGGGCCTGGAAGATTTTGGGAATTATGGCTTGGATTGGGATATTCAGCTGAACAACCATTTTCCGGCCTTCAGGCCAGAGCACTGAAAAACGCGTTTCCGCGGGGAGTATACGGGAAAAAGGCGTTGGGGGTAATTAGGAAAAAACTAACCTTTTGCGCAACGCAAAGATATTTTTTTAATTTTAAAAAATCAATATATGAATAAAATAAACAGCCTACCTGCTGATTTTCCAGCGCCATCAGAATGTATTCCAATAATAATGCGTTTTCCCAGGCTTTCTGTTGCCCCTTCACCGGGCTGCTCTCGCCATCAGCCCCTGCATGATTCCGGGAAAAATGGCAATGATATCAGGTAGTCGTCAACAGGGGAGCGTGAATTCCGCCGGAGAAAGCCCCGGGCGATGGCGATGCATGGATCAGCCTGGTTTGGGGCATTTTAT
This sequence comes from Bacteroidota bacterium, assembly GCA_963169455.1. Taxonomy (GTDB): domain Bacteria; phylum Bacteroidota; class Bacteroidia; order Chitinophagales; family Saprospiraceae; genus JACJYE01. The sequence continues at coordinate 14,163 of CAUJDW010000097.1, forward strand.
TGGATGGGCGGGCAATTCTTCCTACTTTTAAACCTTTACTAAAAGAATCCTAACCATGAGAAAAGTAAAAACCCTTCTACTGTTGTTCCTTTCCCTTTCCCTGGGCTTGCCCGCACTGGCGCAGAAAGCCAAAAAGGAAAAAGAAAAGGAGGAACAACCCAAACACTATCTCGAAGAATTGTCCATATCGGGCCTGAAATTCCGCTCCCTCGGGCCGGCGCTTACGTCGGGCCGCATTTCCGATTTCGCCGTACATCCTTCCAACCGCAGCATCTACTACGTGGCCAGCTCGTCGGGCGGCGTATGGAAAACGGAGAATGCAGGCACCACCTACGAGCCCATCTTCGATGGCGAAGGCTCTTATTCCATCGGCTGCATCACGCTCGACCCCAACAACCCCAATATAGTATGGGTTGGAACGGGCGAAAACAACAACCAGCGCTCCGTTGCCTATGGCGATGGGGTGTACAGGTCGGAAGACGGCGGCAAGAGCTGGAAAAACATGGGCCTTAAAAACTCCGAGCACATCGGCAGGATCATCGTCGACCCCCGCGACTCGCGCGTCGTTTACGTGGCGGCCATCGGGCCCCTGTGGAGCGAAGGCGGCGACAGAGGGGTTTACAAAACGACGGACGGGGGCAAAAGCTGGGAAGCCGTCCTGACAATCGATGAACACACGGGAGTAACCGACCTCGTAATGGACCCCCGCAACCCTGATGTGCTTTATGCCGCGGCCCACCAGCGCCGCCGCCATGTCTTCACTTATGTCAGCGGCGGCCCCGGCAGCGGCATCCACAAGACCACCGACGGCGGCAAGAGCTGGGAAAAGGCCAACAAAGGCCTGCCTTCCGTCGACCTGGGCCGCATCGGGCTGGCCATCTCTCCCGCCGACCCGGAAGTGATCTACGCCATGGTGGAAGCAGCACAGGACAAGGGCGGCTTTTTCCGCTCCACCAACCGCGGCGCCTCCTGGGAAAAACAGAGCAGTTACTCCACCTCCGGCAACTACTACATCGAGATTACCGCTCACCCTACCGACCCGGATGTCGTTTTCGCCATGGATACCTATATGCACTGGACCCGGAATGGCGGCAAATCCTTCGAACCGATAGGCGAGGAACACAAACACGTCGACAACCACGCCATGTGGATCGACCCGCAGCAAACTTCCTATTTCCTGGTGGGCTGTGACGGCGGCATCTACGAGAGCTTCGACGCCGGAAAAACCTGGAACTACAAAGACAACCTGCCGGTAACCCAGTTTTACAAGGTGGAAGTGGACAACGGCCTGCCGTTCTACAACATCTATGGCGGCACCCAGGACAACTGGAGCCTCGGCGGCCCATCCCGCACCCGCAGCGCCAGCGGCATCGTCAACTCGGACTGGATCACCACCCATGGCGGCGATGGCTTCGAGTCGCAGATCGACCCCAACAACCCCGACATCGTTTACGCCCAGCACCAGTATGGCGGGCTGGTGCGCTACGACCGGCAGAGCGGGGAAGAAACCGGCATTCAGCCCAAACCGCGGGAAGGGGAGGCGGAGTACCGCTGGAACTGGGACGCCCCTCTGGCCATCTCCGCCCATAAGCCCACACGCCTTTACTTCGCCGCCAACAAGCTGTTCCGCAGCGAAAACAGAGGCGATGCCTGGGAGGTTATCAGCCCCGACCTCAGCCGGCAGATCGACAGGAACAGCCTGCCGGTCATGGGCCGGGTGCAGAGCATCGATGCGGTAGCGAAAAATGCCTCGACCTCGCCCTACGGCGCCATCGTGGCCTTTTCCGAAAGCCCGAAAAACGCCAACCTCCTCTTTGCAGGCACCGACGACGGCCTGATCCAGATCAGCCAGGACGGCGGCGGCAGCTGGACGAAAGTGGACGTCAACAGCCTGCCCGGCGCGCCCGAGCGCACTTACGTCAACTGCCTGCTGGCTTCACAGCACGATGAAAATGTGGTGTACGCCGCCTTCAACCACCACAAGTACGGCGATTTCAAACCCTATATTTACAAAAGCACCGACAAGGGCCGTAGCTGGGTGAAGATCAGCAACAACCTGCCTGAGCGGGGCTCCACCTACAGCATCGCCGAAGACCACATCGACCCCAACCTCCTGTTCGTCGGCACTGAGTTCGGCTGTTTCTTCTCCAACGACGGCGGCGCCCACTGGAAACAGCTCAAAGCCGGGCTGCCCACCATCGCCGTGCGGGACATCGCCATACAGAAGCGGGAAAACGACCTGGTGCTGGGAACCTTTGGGCGCGGCTTCTACGTGCTGGACGATTACTCCCCGCTCCGGGCCATCGGCGAGGAAGCCATGAAAGCCGAAGCCAGCATTTTCCCCATCAAGGACGGCCTGATCTTTATTGAGAAGGAGCAGATCGGCGGAAGGGGCAAGAGCTATCAGGGCGACAACTTCTTCATTGCCGACAACCCGCCGATCGGAGCCACTTTTACTTATTACATCAAAGAAGAAGCCAAGACCCTGCGCGAGAAACGGCGCGAGGAGGAGAAAAAGAAGATCAAGGACGGCGAGCCCATCCGCTACCCCACCTATGAAGAACTGCTGGCCGAGGAAAAAGAGGAAGCGCCCTACCTGCTCTTCACCATCCGCAGCAGTGACGGAGAAGTGGTGCGCAAGCTGCAGTCCGGGGCCTCCAAAGGAGTGCAGCGCATTACCTGGGACGGGCGGCAGCCCTCCACGCGCCCGGTGCGCTCCTCCACTTCCGGTAACAAGGACGGCGGCATCCTCGCCATGCCCGGCGATTACACCGTCTCCCTGGCCAAGGTGGAAAACGGCGAAACGACGGAACTTGCAGGCCCGCAGCCCTTCCGCCTGCAGACCCTGGGCGGCGTCACCCTGCCTGCCGAAGACCGGGCAGCCCTGGTGGCTTTCCAGGAAGAAGTCCACGAGTTCAACCGCGTCTTCAGCGGCCTCTCCCGGCGGGTGAACGAAGCCGGCGACCGCCTGGGCATGCTGGAGAAAGCCCTGGAAGTGACGCCCACGCCCACCGAAGGCCTGGCCGCCCGCCTCAAAGCCCTGAAAGATGAACTCAGCGGCCTCAGAACCGCCCTGTACGGCGACGCCGTGGCCACCCGCATCGACAAAGAGGCCACACCCGGCATATCGGATCGCATCAACGGCCTGATCTACTCCATGGTGAGCTCCACTTCGGCGCCCACCGAAACGCAGCGCGAGGCCCTGCGCATCGCCCAAAAGGAATTCACCCCCCTGGCCACGAAGATCAGCCAACTGATGGATGAAAAGCTCAAAGCCCTGGAAGCCGATATGGATGAGGCCGGCGCGCCCTATACACCGGGCAGAGTGATCGACTACGGGCGGCAATAGGAACGCGGGGCTGCTTTAGCTGGCAAAAGGAATACGGGCCTGCGGCACGTACCAGGGGTAGCCCGTCCGCGGGCCTCAGGCCCGCGTTCCATTTCCCGGAATACGGGCCTGTGGCACGTACCGGGGGAACCAAACAAGGGAAGCCTGCCGGCTAGTTTCTGAGGCTTTAAGCCCTGGATTCGTAAGCTGATATATTAAGGCACTGCCCACTGCCCCTCCCGATTTCGATCCACCCACCGGAACTCATTGGGTTGAAAAAGCTGCGGTGCACATTTTCAACAGCCAAATGCCATACTGAAAGACTACCTTACTGATCAAACTTCCCAGTCCGTATTTTTCCTGTAAACCACCCCTTTGAAGAGGGCAGTCAGTTCGCCGTTCTGGTTTTTCACCTCCACCCGGTACAGCCCGATGCGTTGGCTCAGGTGGTCTTCGGTAGCCGTGGCGGTGAGGATATCGCCTTCGCGCAGAGGAAGGGTGTGTGAGATGGACGTTTCCACGCTGAGCGCGTGTTTGCCCCGCGAATTGGAGGCGAAGGCCAGGGCGCTGTCGGCCAGGCTGTAGCTGATGCCGCCGTGGGCTATGCGGAAGCCGTTGAGCATCTCCCCCCGCACCTGCATGCGCAGTATGCAGCGCCCGGGCCCTACTTCCAGGCGTTCGATGCCCAGCCACTGGCTGAAGGGGTCGTTGTCGAACATCCGGGCTACGATGTGTTGGGCTTTTTCTTCAGGAGTCATACACGTAGAGCTTTATCGGGAATTTCGGAAAAGATGGGGAGATTTCCGGAAAAAACAAAAGCCCCCCGGGGCCGGCGGCGCCCGGCTTGACAATTTTGCCGAAATGGGCGTACTTGCGGACTAATTCGGTAATATTCTCTATCTTGTCGGAGAATATTATCGGGCGGTATTCAACAGGCAGCGTATTCTCCCGCAATCAGGTCTACATTAAAGAGATCATAAGGGATCCCCCTGCGCGCCTGGCCTTTTAACGTTCGTCCCGGCTTGCACAAAGGGGAGGAAAACAGTGGTGTGAGCCGAACGGATCAATTGCATTCGTGTGACGGAAAGAGAACTGATCAAAGGCTGTATCCGGGAGGACCGACAATGCCAGCAGGAATTGTTCAGGCGCTATGCTGGCAAAATGATGGGGGTATGCCTGCGCTATACGCGGCACGAGATGGAGGCCGAGGACATTTTACAGGATGCTTTTATCAAGGTTTTTGACCATATCGACAAATTCGAGTTCAAAGGGTCCTTCGAAGGGTGGATCCGGCGGATTGTCATAAACACGGCCCTGAAGAACTACGGCAAAAAGAGCTTCAGGCATGAGCAGATCGGGTTGGAAAGCCAGCCCGAGTTACCTTTGGAACCGGATATTTACGCACATCTTCAGGAAGAGGAACTGCTGCGCCTCATCGCCCGCCTGCCCGATGGTTACCGCATCGTTTTCAACCTCTACGCCATAGAGGGGTACAACCATAAGGAAATCGCCGAGATGCTGGGCATACAGGAGAGCACTTCCCGCTCCCAACTGGTCAAGGCCAGAAAGATGTTGCAGGTTATGATCACCGACATGCAAAAGATTGCGGTATGAACAAACACTATCCCCTGGATGAGGCCTTCCGCAAGAAGTTGAGAGACTTTGGCCCGGAGGCGCCGATGCATCTGTGGGAACAAATAGAGCAAAAACGAAACTGGAGGCGCCGGGCGTTGAACAAGGCCCGGCGGCAAAGGTACGTGCTTGTCCTTGCTGGAGTCCTTCTCGTCACGGGGGTAAGCTGGCTGGACTGGCTGGGCAGGCAACAGCCGCTGCAAAGTTTTCCCATTCCCATGTCCGCCGCTCCCGTAGCCGGCCTGCTCCCGGCTGAGGAACCATCGCCTGAAATTTCCCCCGCGCAAAACACCCTTTCCCTGCTTCCCCCTGCTTCTCCGGTGAGCAGGTTCGTTTCTTTACCTCCTGTACAGGAACCGGCCCTTCAGCCTGCCGTGCAGGAGGAAGTATCCACACCTGCCCATGCGCCATCGGAAAGCGCCCCGGCCCGGCCGGTTTACGCCGCAAGCCTGCCTGCAGTGCGGCCGCTGCGCGAAAGCCCGGCTCCCGCTTTGCCCGGCCTGCTGGAACAAAATCCGCAAAACAGGCCCGGCATCCTGAGCGGCCTGTTCTCTCCGGAACCCAGATGCGCCGAATTCGGCAACGGCTTCTGGAGCTTCTACCTCGATGTCCTCGCCTCTCCCGACCTGTCCATCCGCCAGATGAGCCCCCGCAACCCGGAGTACGAAGAATATGTTCAATCCCGCCGGGAAACGGAGTCCAATATGTACGCCTTCAGCGGCGCCCTGCGCCTGTCGATGGTTTCCGACAGGGGCGTTGCCGTCCGCACGGGCCTTAACTATTCCCAGATCAACGAAAAGTTCACCTACTACAGCGGAAGCGAAGAGATTATCAAATATATCAACCGCTACGACCAGGACGGCAACGTGATCGGCACCGATACCGTGGTGGAAGTGGGCGCCCGCTACAAGGTCACCCACAACCAGTACCGCATGCTCGACATCCCCTTCCTGCTCGGCTACGAGATCAGCAAAGGGAAGTTCGAGCTCTCGCTCAACGCCGGCGCCTACCTCAACCTGCTGTTCCGCCAGAAGGGCGATTTCCTCTCCCCCCAGGACCTGCGGCCCGTCAGCTTCGACTCCGGCGACCCCGACGCCTACCCGGCATTCAAACAGGCCGTTGGGGTGGGATGGTACGGCAGCCTCGGGCTGGCCTACCACCTGAAACCCCGCCTGCAGGTGGTGGTGGAACCCCATATCAAGGCCTTCCCCAAATCGGTCACCAGAGAACAGTTTGCCGTCAGCCAGCACTACCTGACCACCGGGCTTTTCGTAGGCCTGCGGCATCAGTTGTAAAGCGGCGCCCCTTTTTATGCAGCTCAAACGCATCCAGCATTTTTTCGGGGAATACAGAAAATTCCTGGAACAGCCCGACGCCCGCAACCGGATGTACATCTGGGAGTCGCAGCGCATCTTCCAGGAGAACTGGGATATGGATGCCGAAGACTGGCCCGCCATGTACGACAGCGCCCTGCAGAATTCCCAGACCCGGCGGCTGTGGAAACGCGAGGCCTACGAACCCAAACGCATGATGCTGGAACTGGCCCGCATGCAGCCGGACTTCGTCCGCCACATGTTCTCCGGCCTCTTCAATGAGGAGAAACAGCTGGAGGGCCGCGCCAGCCGCTTCGTTTACTATTGCGATATGTTGTTGCAGGAGTATAAAGAGCAACACCCCCGGTCCATCGAAAACAACCATTACCACGATGACGACTACCAGATGGTATCCTTGTACCTGGCCTTTCGCTACCCGGAAAAATACACCCTCTACGACGCCCCCGCCTTTACCCGCCTGCTCGAATTGCTGGGCAGCGGCGACATCCCCCGCGCCAACGACATCGAGCGCTTCGCCAAAGTGATGCAGACGCTGTACAAGCTGATGCAAAAAGAAGAAGGCCTGCTGGATCTGCACCGCCGCCGCCTCCAGGAAGGCCTGCACTACACGGGCGAAAGCCTGCTGGTGCTGTACGATTTTTACCAGTTCTGCGCCCATCCGCCTCGTTGGGTGCAGGAATATGCGCCGGAGAAGGGCAAGCGGTAGCGCAGGATTTGGCGAATGGCCGGGGATGTTACAGGTTACAGGTTTCAGGTTACAGGTTACAGGTTACAGGTTACAGGTTACAGGTTTCAGGTTTCAGGTTTCAGGTTTCAGGGGTTGCCGCAGGCTCACCTCGTCTCCCCCTCACCCAGTCCCCCAGTCTCCATTGGGTGTTACAGGTTACAGGTTACAGGTTTCAGGTTTGAGGTTTCCCTGATAACCAGGCTTTTACTGGGGTATCGACACAGTTATTTGAAGGCGCCCGGTTTGCCTGGGGCTTTTCCTCCAATAAAATACATGTCACCATGCGTTGGCTATTTCTTTTGCTGTTCCCCATCTCCCTGGCCGCCCAGCCCAACTGGCGCGAGGCGCCGGCGACTTACTGCAACCCGCTGAACCTGGACTACGCCTACATCCCCTCCCGCCACACCTACTATGGCCGCGACGAGTCGCACCGCTCCACGGCCGACCCTGCGGTGGTGAACTACAAAGACACCCTCTACCTCTTCTCCACCAACCAGAACGGCTACTGGTGGACGGACGGCATGAGCCGCTGGAATTTCGTAGCCAAAAGCTTCCGGATCAACCGGAGCAATGACGACGTTTGCGCTCCGGGCGCCTGGGCCTGGGGCGACACTCTGCTCTTCATGCCCTCACACATGGATTACGACCGCATGCCCCTGTACGTCAGCACCAACCCGCGCGCCGGCCAGTGGGAAGAAATGCTCGACTCCTTCCCCCAACCCCACGCCTGGGACCCATCCTTTTTCAAAGATGACGATGGCCGCGCCTACCTCTACTGGGGCTCCAGCAACCATTACCCGCTCTATGGCGTCGAGCTCGACCCCGCCCGGAACTACCGTCCCAGCGGGCCGGTGGCCGAGCTGGTGCGCCTCCATCCGGAAGAACACGGCTGGGAGCGCTTCGGCGAAAACAACAGCGACACAACGATAGTTCCTTATAGCGAAGGCCTGTGGATGACCAAACACGATGGGCGCTACTACCTGCAGTACGCCGCCCCCGGCACGGAATGGAACGTGTACGCCGACGGTGTGTACGTCGGCAGCCACCCCCTGGGGCCGTTCACCTATGCGCCGTACAACCCCTTCTCCTTCAAACCCGGCGGTTTCATCACCGGGGCCGGGCACGGCAGCACTTTCCGGGGCCGGTACGGCAACTACTGGCACATCGCTACGGGGCTCAACTGGATCAAATACAAGTTCGAGCGGCGGCTGGTGCTCTTTCCCGCCGGCTTCGACGAGGGCGGGCAGCTCTACTGCAATACTGCTTTCGGCGATTACCCCCACTACCTGCCTACCGGCCCGCGCAGCCACAGGGAAAGCACCTTTACCGGCTGGATGATGCTGTCGTTCCGCAAAAAGGCCCGGGCGTCCTCCAGCCTGCCCGGCAAGGGGCCCGAACTGGCCGTGGACGAGAACATCCGCACCTACTGGAGCGCCGAAACGGCCGATGCCGGCGAATTCCTGGCCATCGACCTGGGAAAGCCGGCCGCCATCCATGCTGTCCAGGTCAACTATGCCGACGAAGACGCGCATGTTTATGACAAACAGCCCGGCATCTACCATCAGTACCTCTTGCTGCACAGTTCCGACGGGGAAAACTGGGAAGTGCTGGTGGATAAGAGCGCGAATTCGGAGGACGTGCCGCACGATTATGTGGAGCTCATCCGCCCCGTGCGCACCCGTTACCTGAAGCTCGTGAACGTGCACATGGCGGCAGGAAAATTCGCCATTGCCGGGCTGCGGGTATTCGGCAAAGCCGACGGGCGCCCGCCCGGCCAGGTGAAGGGGTTCAGTGTGCAGCGCCATGCCGATTCCCGGGAAGCGGCCTTCAGCTGGCAGAAGGCGCCCGGCGCTTACGCCTACCAGATCTATTACGGCATAGCGCCCGGCAAGCTGTACAACTGCATTTTTGTGGCCGGAGAGGGGCCATACCATTTCAGGGGCCTGAACCGGGGCCAGCGCTATTACGCCCGGATCGAAGCGCTGGGGGAGAGCGGGGTGTCGCGGCAAAGCGGGCTGCGGGGGTTTTGAGGGGGGCAAATTGACCTCCTACCCCCCAACCCAGCCTCCCAGCCCTTCCCTGTAGCCTTCCCCCGCCAGATAACGCTCCCCATTTCGCAGGCATACCTCCCCGTTGCTCAAATCCACAGCAGACACCCAGGCCAGGTTGACCACCGTGAAGCGGTTGACCTGTAGAAAGCCCTCCGGCAGTTCCGGCAGCAGGCTTTTCAATGTGACATTGGCCGTATCCCGCCCGTTTTCCAGGACGATCTCCACCTGGCCCCTGCCCTTTTCGCCCGTCCGGATGCATACCACATCGGAAACCTTGTAAAAGGTGAGCTGCCTGCCGGAGGCAATCCCTATTCGATCCTTCAGCACCTGCTTTTGCCGCTGATGGAATTGCGTGATCTTGCTCAGGATCAGCGCCTCCTTCTCGGGCCAGTTGTTCCAGAACGGCTTCTGCAGCAGGTGGATGACGCAGTCGCCAAACTCGTTGAGCGCCCGCTGCGCCAGGTCGAACTCCCGGAAGCCGGTGTTGATCACCACCGGCGGTAGCGCATGTCCCTCCCTTTTCAAGCGGCGCAGCAACTGAAAGGCGTCTCCCCCGGCCAGCTTGATGTCCAGGAAAAGCACGTCAGGCGGGGTAGACCGGAAGGCCTCATAGGCGCTGTCCACTCCTGCGGCTTGCGCCACAACCTGAAAACGGGTAGACTCGTTCAGCGCCTCGATCAGGGCGCGGCGGACATCCTCTTCGTCCTCCACCACGAGTGCGCGCAGCAAATTACCGGAGCTCATAGTTATACTGTTTAGGGATCGTAATAATTACCCGGGTGCCGAAGCACGCTCTGCCTGCCTCTGAGGAGAAGACGAAGTCCTCATACCGGGTTTGGATCTTCTGCGCATTGTACTGGTTGTAAATGGCCGCCAGGTCGTTCACCATGGCCGTGCTCGATGCCTGGCCCGCCTGCTCGCGGGCGTTGGGCTGCCGCCGGCCCTGGCCGTCGTCTTCGATGGTGATGATCACATAGCCGGCTTCTTCCCGGAGCGCAATGTTCAGGCGCCCGGCCCCTTCGCGGTTCCGGATGCCGTGCTCGATGGCGTTCTCCACATGCACCTGAACCTGCATGACCAACACCATGACGCCTTCCAGGGTTCGCAGCTGCGGGGTGGAGGGCATGGTAGCCTGAATGCGGTGGCTGAAACGGGCCTGCTGCACGGCCAGGTAATCCTCCACCAGTTCAAATTCCTCCTGCAGGCTGTGGTAGGCTCTGCCGGCGCGGGAAACTCTGGTCAGCTGCGCCATATTGGAGGCCAGTTTTTCGATCACCAGCGCCATCTCTTCATCTTTGCGGTAGCGGCTTTGCAGCCAGTGCAGGGTGTTGTTGATAAAGTGCGGGTTGAAAAAGTTGGCGGCAGCCTGCGCCTTCAGGCGGTCCTGCTCCCGTTTGAGCTTCTGGTTCTTCAGCCAGCGCCGGTTTTGGGCAATGAACAGCCAGAGCAAGAAGGCCAGCAGGAGCCCCAGCCACAACACCACATTTTCCTCCAGCACTTTGGGCACGGCCAGGGGCAGGGAGAGGTGATCCTGAAGCTGGTTGTGCTTGTGGCTGTAAATTTCCAGCCGGTACTTTTGGGGCGGCAGGTAGGGGATGGCAAACCGCTGTTCCTGCGTTTCCCGCACCTGGAAGAGGGTGTCTCCTCCACTGGACACGATCAGCACGTCAAAGAACACCTTGTTCTGCAGCAAGGCGTTGCCGCTGCTGCGGAAGGCGAATTCGATGTTGCGCCGCCCCTTGGGCAGCTTCAGCCGCTGCTTCTTTTCCGGAAGGGCAAGAAGCCCGTCTCCTGCCCGGAAGCTGAGCAGTTGGATATTTTCCCGCATGGTGTCGAAAGCCAGGCTTTTTACATCCATCCGCAGCGCGCCTTCGTGCGTGCCCGCCCACAGGTATCCCCTGGAATCCGTCAGCACCGCATTCTGCTCGCTGCCGTTGCCGTCGATATCGCTGCCGTAGAAGAGGGAATGGGTGAGCGGCCGCAGGGGATTCTCCCGGAAATGCGCCAGGCTGATAAAATGTATGGCCCGTTCGGTGCCGGCTACCACATTGCCCTCATGTTGTGTGAGGAAAAAAACGGTGGTGGTGTCGCCGCCCGGCAGGCGGATGCGGGAGGTATGGCGGAAAAGGTTCTGCGAACGGTAGTCAAAACCTTCGGGTTGCGGCAGGTAGTAGAGCCCCCGGTTGGCGCCCAGCCATAGGATGCCGTTTTCATCGAGCATCGAGCTCAGGATGCCGAAGGTTCCGGGCTGATCCGGCTGGAAAAGCCAGGTGGCGAAAGTGTCCCGCTGTGGGTCGTACAGGGCTGCGCCTTCGCCGTAGCGCCCCAGCCAGAGGCGCCCCCCGGCATCCTCTGTGATGGTGTGCACGCGAGTGAGTTGCAGGCCTTTGTCACGGCCGAGGCTGCGGTAGCGCAGGGGGCTGCTCAGGCTGTCGAGCAGCGCCAGCTCGGAGTAGCCGGCGGCGAGCTGCCCGTTGGAGAGCGTCCGCAGCATAAAGCCCATAAACTTGGGGGTATCGGCCGCATAGTGCCGGAACCGCCCTCCCTCGATGGCCCCGATGCCGCCGCTGTTTTCGTGGAAGAACAGGATGTTGCCATGCCTGTCAGCCATGCCCCCCGGCAGCACGCGCAGCTTATGCAACGCGGGGTCCTCCGGCCGGCTGAGCCGCCGGCCGTCGAAGCGGGCGAAGCCGCTGTCGGTATAGCCGCCGAGCCAGATGTCGCCATTGCCGTCCTCGCAGATAATGTGCAGCCCGGCCACCATGTTCTCATCTTCCTGCGTAAATTCCAGCATGCCGGTATTAGCCCGGAACAGCCCGGCGTTGGAGCCGATCCACAGTTCCCCGGAGGGCAATTCCGCGGCCTGCACGTCGATCAGGTCGGGGAAGGGGCCGCCCCGCAGCGCCAGCCCGCCCTCGGGGGTGGGGGTGTAGAGGTACTTCCCTTTCTGCCCCTCCGCCGCCACGAGGTAAGCGAATTTCTGGGTGGCTGACACCCGCTCCGGCGATTGGATGCAGTAGCTGCTCAGCACCTTCCCTTCCTTCCCGTTGGGCAGCCGGATAGGAATAGGCCGGCGTTTATTGCCCTCCTGATAGTACACCCGCCCGTCGGCGAAGGAGAACTCCAGGTACCGGCCCGGGGCGTAGAACCGCAGGTTGTTTTCCTTTACACATTGTCCGAGGTATTCCGGCGTACTGCCCGGTTCGAGGGTGGTGGCGTAGTAGGCCCATCGGTTGGCGGTGGTGTCGAAAAACTCCAGGTAGTAACCCTCTGCGGCGGGGAAGCGGTACAGCTTCCAGTCCAGGTTGGCCGCCTGCACCTTGAGTTTCAGCGGGGCGCCGTGGGGCTCAAACCGGAAGCGCGCCTCATCGAGCCGGTACAACTGCATATCCTTGCCGATCAGGCGGAAAGCCCCGCTGGCCTCGTCCACATAGTAGTAAAAGCTTCCTTCCAGGCGGACGCTGCGCCACCGGCCGTCTTTGTACACTGCCAGCGCATTGCCCTGTTCGTGCAGGAACCACAGCCCCTGCTTGTCCTCATAAACCGGATAAACGGGAAAGGGCAGTTTGAGCTGCGCCAGGTCATAATCGGTAAAAGCCGCTCCGTCGAAGCGGCTCAGGGTGTTGTTGGCGCGGTAGGCCATCCACAGGCCGCTGTTGGGGCTGTAATACACGGAAGTCACCTCCTGATGCAGCAGCCCATCGGCCGTGGTGAGCTGCCGGACGGCGGGCCGCTGGGCAATGGCCGCAATGGCCAGGCCGCAGAGCAGCAGGGCCAGCAGAGCGGCGCGGGCGCGGATTGGGCAGGGGTGTTCCATGATGGTAAAAATAGGGTGGGGGCGGGGATTTGGCAAGAGGGGGCGCGGGGGGGGCATTAGCATTCCTCACAATTCCCCCAAACTTTTCAAAACTTTTGCTATCAGCTTTTTATCCAGCCTGAATCCGATTTCGATCAATTTTTCGATATTGATTTTCACCGAAGATATTGCTCCTTCCTGTTTTGCCAGGATCAGTACGCCAAGGATTCCACTATTTTAACACCATAGGCGTCGGCGATCGCCCGGCCCTTGTATTCATCGATGATGAGGTACTTTGCTTTTTCTTCTACAGCCAAAGCAATGGACTCTGCCTCGCCGAGGTCCAGTTCTTTTAGGAGGCCTACTACCATTTTTTGATCCTGGGGAGCCTGCACCTTGATCCAGTTGATCTGCTCAATTTGCTTTTCCTGCTCTGGAAGGGCAAACAGTTCTCTTCTCACAGCGGGAGTTATCGTTATTTCGCCATACAGCGCATGCAGAATGTCGATCAGCCCGATCTGAAGCAGGTTGGAAATGGAAGAGGTGTCGCTTACGATGATCATAAGTGGATACCGAGGTTTTCCAGATCCTTTTTCAGGTCTTCTTCAGTATAGTGGATGTAGATATCCCTTTTAGCCAGTTCTTTCTGGAAACTGATCTGGTCTAACCCGGCCAAGTGCCTGGCCTGGCCCATGCTCATCCGCTTTTTGTCATACAAGTAGCACGCCAGGTCGGTCAACAGTTCATCTGCTGTCATTTGAGCTTTCGCCAGGGTATCATCGGTTATTATCAAAGCCATTCTTTCCCTTTTTGTGCTTACAATTTACGCATTATTGGCAAAACATGCTTCATAGGCTTTTGGTTTCCGACTTCAGGGCGCTATGGCCCCGGGTATCCGGGAGTAACCCAGGCGATAATGGGAAATTATCGCCTGGGAACGGTGCTGCTGGGGTACAATTTCCTATTGTGCCCCAGCTTTTCCAGGAATAACATGCTAACCTGATGCGCATGGGGGAGCGGGGGGAATTTCAGCGCCCTTCGGCGCCGGGGTTTCATGGCCTATATACAGGGGTTTCATGGGAAAATTCCGGGTTTTCATAGGTGAAAAAAAATGGGTGGGGGAATTCTTTTTTTCTTGTACTAATGGAAAATGACCCTGCTGGAATCATTGAAAGATATCTCTGGTATTTTCGGTCTCCTCTTCGCGAACCTGCACAGGCAAAGCGGAATAAAGCGCCAGCCTATTGACTGGCGTGGATAAAAGTGGATACCTGTGGTTTCTTTTGTACAATGCCCGGGGATGGCTGGCCGAGGCGAGCTTATTATAGAACTGAGCCTTTTACTGCTGCCGGCGGGCTTGTATTTCGAGAAGGCGGAGTTAGCATAAATTAATAATTAGGGTAACTATTCAGCACGCAGGCGTGCTGAATAGTTACAAATATACTATAAATGGAAAATCGCCAAGAATCAGTTGTTGGAATTCAATGAGGCTATATCACCAGTAGGTTTTACATATTATGAAGAAGATGAGATAAACTTTACCTCCAGAGAGATACTTACCTCAGGTTGGGGAAGCGATAGCACTGGGGTTGCTTATTCTCCTGGAATTTATACTTTTCAATTGTTTTTCAGAGATAAAATGATAGGTGCAGAAAAGTTTAGAATATACGACTGAATTCTACCAATATAAACCTACTTGTCTATGCTAAAACGTTGCATGGCAGGTAGCTTTCCGTAGCTCAAAAAATTAAAATAGCGAAAATGATACGACTGAAAAGAACTCACCGAAGGATATTTCTTTTGACATCCCTAGTGTTCCTACCTGTAATTTTTCTTAACGCTCAATACCAGCTTAATTTAGACAACTTAAAAGAACAGAGCAACCATCAGGCGTCAGTTTTTACTGAAAAATTCAGGGACAATTCCAACGGATGGATGGCCGGAGTTTACGATGTGGTCAATCTCGACATTGCCAATGGCAAATACCTGATGGAGGGAAAAATGCTGAAAAGCAGAGCATTTCTGAGTTATGTTAATTTGAGTTTAAGCGATGATGAGGACTACGCGATCTCCGCCAATACCACCTATCTGAGCGGAAACAAAAATGGCGCCTATGGGTTGTCCTGGGGAGCAGATTTCCAAAACAATTACTCGTTCAAAGTTTCTCCAAGAGGATATTATACACTGGGTAGAAGGTATTTTGGCACTTATAAGCCTCTCATTGCAATACAAAGTTATTCCTCAGATAAAAAAGATGTGAATACCCGGCTGAAAGTCCAGAAGAAAGGTAAAAAGCTGATACTGTTCATTGACGATAAAGAAGTCAACCAGGTTGATTACGAGCCGATGAACGTCCTGCAAATCGGCTTTGAAATTACCGGCAACCAGAAAATAATGTTTGATGACCTGGCCGTTTCGGGAAAAGGCCTCTCTCTGTCTGTTAATGCCTCTGCCACAAACGAACCTGGCGAACCACAGAACGACACCGGTTCATTGCCGCCTTCCGGGCAAAAAGTGTCCATGCTCAATAGCCTTGAAGGTGTTTGGGTTGCTACGGCCATTGAAAAAGACGATGTTGGCAGCCGGTCGCGCTGGATGTCGGAGTGGATTGTCAAGGGTAATAACCTGACGGCAAATTACAAAGGTATGACTGCTATAATACCGTCAGACAATAACTGGCAAGTCCGCAATTTCCGAAGCAACGGAGGCGAGATGGCATTTCAAATTGTCCAGGGTTCCTGGGGTGTATCCACTTCCCTCGACATTCAAATTACCGAATTCGACCCGCCTGTCTTTCGGGGCCATTATACCAAACAATACAACGCTGCGGGCATTGTGCTCAACTACCGGGGCGCCATCGAACTCCGCAAGATAATGCCCTTATACCCTGACCCACAGCTAATCAACAGGCTGGTTGGCAACTGGATCGGCCAGGGGCAACAAAACGCTGAAATACAAGGTGGACGTCCACCAGGTTTTAGCAACCGGATGAGAATTTATAAAGATAACAACGGTTTGCTCCTTATAGAGTTTGACGGAGAGGATGAAGACGGAATCCCGGTGAAAGTGAATTGGATAGTCATTTACGCTCATCAGGTTGGCAGCCGCCTGAAAATGACGGCCTACAGCCCTAAAGGCTGGTGCGCCAACGCGGGTTGCGCAGTCCTGGTGGATTACGACATGCAGTGGACCGCTCCGGATAAGATCGAAGGAACCTTTACCGGCGTGCAGGCCCAGCAGTTGATCTTCGGAATAGAAGGAACCATTGAATTCCTCAAACGATAGCGCTATGAGAACATTTATTCTGCTCCTGTGCTGCTTCCTCAGCAGTTGGCTCTACGCGCAAACCCAGCAGAGCCTGATCGGCCAATGGGAGGCCTCCGCTTCTGAATTCGGCGCCTTTTATACCTTTCACTGGACGGTCAAAAACAACAGGCAGTGTATGGTGCGTACTACCGCCGGCAACCGATACACGGATAGAGCCTATACGTGGGAATATGCAGCCCCTATCATCACGTTGAAAACGGAAAATAAAACGGCTTTCAAGGGTGAGATAAAGTGGCAGGGCAAAGACCAGTTCACCCTTGTGGTCATCGACGACGGAAATCCTGACAACAAAGGCCTGAAGCGATATTTTTACCGGCAAAAGGAGCAAACTCTGGCGCGTGATAATAGCGGCCAGATGCCTACTCAAATTTCCGCGCCTGGTTCCACCTGCTACGCTTGTTACGGTACGGGTAAGGCAGATTGCAGCGTTTGCGGCGGCGCCGGGGGGTATTACGACCGGGTGTCCTATCAGCGATATAATTCTTCCACAGGCTATTACGATACGGAATACCGCGATGAGTGGCGCTATTGCACCGCAATGGGTTGCCAGGACGGTAAAGTGAAGTGTACGGCTTGCAACAGCCGGTCTTCCCAAGGGAGCGGCGCCTACACCCCAATTCCAACCCCTGAAGGTTTGATCGGTAGGTGGAAATCAGGCGCCACCATCTATTATTTCCAGGCCCAAACCGGCGCGGAAGGCAGGTATCTCACCCTCCAGGAAGGCAACTACAAGCAATACGGCTTATGGGTGATCGAGGACGGTTTCCTTAAAATCCGCCTCTTCCTGGGCGGGAATAGCCCCTGGAAGAAGTACCGCTTTGTCTCATTCGACTTTAACAATCTCCGCCTCAGCGAAAATGGCGGATACGCGCAGTTGCTACTGCAGCGCTTGAAAGAGTAGGGGAGTGCTGACAAGGAATTATGCCACTTGAGGCTTACTGCCTGAACCGTTTGGCTTTTACGGGCTTCAGCAAGAAAACCAAATGAACAACACTCCGTTCGTGAGGGACTATGGTCCCGAAACGGCCTAATGTGCAAGCCTCTAGTGCTGCAGGTTGAAGATTTATAAACGCTATTCTGTTCGCGAGCGTCTGTGACGCGATGCGGCTCAATCTGCAAGTCTCTGACTTGCGAATTTCTGGCTTGCCTATCTACGCAAGCCGGAGACTTGCTTATTATTCCGCATCGAGACGAAGTCTCTCGCGAACGGGGTTGCTCGCGGGCCGTTAGTGCCGCGGATTGAAAATCATTCCTCGGTTTAAGTCAGGGCACAGTAGAAAGCTGTACCCTGACACCCGCCGG
>CAUJDW010000098.1 GCA_963169455.1 Bacteroidota bacterium
CTTTGTGAAGGGGAATCCCTCACTGTGAACGGCACGCTGTACAACGAGGCCAACCCCAGTGGCATCGAACTATTGCCGGGCGCTGGCGCCAACGGCTGCGATTCCCTCATCAGTGTGAGCCTGAGCTTCCTGCCGCCCGCCACAGGTGCATTGGCCCTGACATTATGCCCGGGTGATTCGGCAGTGGTGAACGGAACAGTTTACAACGAAGCCAACCCCACGGGAACGGAAATATTCCCCGGCGGCAGCGCCAACGGCTGCGACTCCCTTGTAGTGGTCAGCCTCAGCTTTGCCCCGCCGGCCATGTCGGTGCTCAACCCCACGCTTTGCCCCGGCGAGTTCCTCCTCGTCAACGGTCAGCGGTATGATGAAGACAGGCCCTCGGGTACGGAAGTGATAGAAAACGGCAGTGTGAACGGTTGCGACAGCATCGTGCAGGTCAGCCTCAGCTATCTGGATAACGCGCTGGGTTTTGTGGAAGGAAACACGGAGATATGCCCGGGTGAAAGCGCCGAACTGACTTTGCGCCTGCAGGGCGCTCCGGCTTTTAACGTGGAGCTTTCCGACGGAAGCACTTTCTTCAACGTCAGCGACGGGGCGGTATTTTCCGTCACACCCCAGCTTACGACAACTTATGAGATCACGCTGCTGACCGCCATCGGCAGCCTCTGCCCGGTGGAGATCGGGCCTGGCGCCACCGTTGCCGTCAGCGCCCTCGAAGTGCAGGCTTCGGTGAGCACCGATTACGACGGTTTTGGCGTGAGCTGCGCCGGCAGTTCCGACGGCGCGGTGATGGCGCAGGCGAATGGTGCAATCCCCCCTGTAAGTTTTATCTGGAATACCGGAGCCAATACCGCCGCCCTGTCCGGCCTGCCTGCGGGGCTTTATTCCGTCACCGTCACCGACGGGGCAGGCTGCAGCGGCGAGGCATCGGTGGAAGTGGCGCAGCCGGCGCCCATCACGGCCGTCGCCAGCGGGCTGGCCCCGGATTGTTTCGATACCGAAAACGGCCGGATTGTCCTGGAAAGCCTGGCCGGCGGCGCTTCGCCTTATGAGTTTTCCCTCGACGGGCAGTTTTTCCAGGGCGTGGGCGGCCTTCCCGACACCATTCGCGGGCTGGCTGCCGGTGATTACGAACTGGTGATCCAGGACGTCAACGACTGCCAGGTTCAGGCCTCTGTCACCGTACCTGAAGCGCAGGAACTCAGCCTGAGCCTCGGCGAAAACCAGACGATCAAGCTGGGAGACAGCATACGGCTGGTACCGCAGGCGAATTTCGCCATCGAGGCCTTCATCTGGTCGCCCACCACCGGCTTGTCGGGCCCGGATGTTCCGGAGCCTTACGCCGCACCGCGCGAAACCACCATATACACCCTGACGGCAAGCGACGCCGCAGGCTGCAGCGCCACCAGCCGGATCACCATTTTTGTGAATACCCGGCGGGACATCTACGCCCCCAATGTGTTCAGCCCCAATGGCGACGGCAAGAATGACCGTTTTACGCTCTTCGCCGGTGGCGAGGTGGCGGAAATCCGCATCTTCCGCATCTTCGACCGCTGGGGCAACCTGCTCTTCGAAGCCGGCCCCATCCTGCCCAACGACGAAACCCTGGGTTGGGACGGCGCCTTCAACGGGCAGCAAATGGACCCCGGCGTTTACGTGTTCTACGCCGAGGCCGTTTTCACGGACGATAAAGTAGAGCTGGTGAAAGGGGAGGTTGTCCTGCTGCGGTAGGGTAGGAGCTACCGGCATTACAGCATGGGCTACCGGAGCACCACTTTTGCCCGGAATGCTCCGGTTTCGCATTCCCCATGGAGGATATACAGCCCTCCCGGCAGCCCCCCCGCGGCGATGGGCTGCCCGGCCTGCCCCTGCCCGCTCAGCACCACCTGCCCCGTGCTGCTGAGCAGCCGGTAGCTGAAGAACCGGCCCTCTTCCGGTAGCTGTACGATAAACCAGCCCTCAGCCGGACTGGGGAAAATGCGGGCCGGCAATAAGGGCAGGGCTTCGCCGGCGCCGCTCACCACGCCCCATAGCGCCATACTGTTGACGACATTGCCGCCTGCAAAATTAAACGACCCTCCTACCAGAATGCCGCCTTCATAGGGAATAATGGCTTCCGACTCCCCGCCGGCATTGCCGCTGAAGCCGCCGGCCATTCCATCCCAGCTGAGGCCATCGTAGGAGAGGATGCCGCCGCAGCTGATGTCGTTGCCGCCGGCATCGGTACATTTGTCAAAACCGCCCAGGGCGTAAAGCTTGCCTCCAATCGCTTTTATGGTATGTACAAAGGGATATGGCGGTTCGGGCTCATAAGCCACGGAAATGCCGGGCGACACCCACTCTGCGCCGTCCCACCTGGCGATGTAGGCCAGCTCATTGCTGCCCGACTGGGTGAATTCACCGCCGGCATAGAGTTCGCCGTTGAAAAAGTCCAGCCCGAGCACCGCGCCGTTGAAGCCTGCGCCCAGCGCCTCCCACTGGCTGCCGTTCCAGCGCGCGATGCCGTTGGCATTCACATTGCCCGCCTTTTTGAAATTGCCGGCGGCGTAGAGATAACCGTCGTGCACCAGCATCTTGTGCGGATACATCACCTCATAGCTCCCGTCGATGTAGCCCGAAAGCCCGCCGCCCAGGGGTTGCCACTGCTGTCCATCCCAGGTGGCGATGCCGCTGATGGCCGCCCCGCCGATCCGGTCGAATTCCCCGCAGACGACGAGTTGCCCGTTATAATCAAGAATGTCGTAAAGGGAAGGGATATTGGAGAAATTGGCGGTTGCCGTGGTCAGGTAAAAACCCGGCCCCAGCCTGCTGAGTACTCCGATGTCGCTGTTCCAGCGGTAAACGTAGTTGGAATCTACATCGAACTGATAGATGGCCAGGTGCAGGGCGCCCTGGAAAGAATGCATGGCGTGGCAGGCTTCCGGCAGGCCTGGCCCAACCTCGTTCCACTGGCTGCCGTCCCAGCGGGCGAGGTAGCGGGCGCTCCGCCCTCCGATGAGGGTGAAAAAACCGGCGGCGTAAATATCGCCATCGTGTTCATCGAATTCGATAATGAATCCGTTGGTGGTTCCGGTGCAGAAAGGAGACCATTGTGCCTGGCCTGCACCTGCAAGGGCAAACAGCGCCCAGGCGAGCAGCGTAAGTTTTTTTTTCATACCGAAGGATACTGGAGTTTTTTAAAAATGTGTCCAAACGGCATGAAATAAAAAAAAACGGCCGGAATCAGGAAACAAAAAAGCTGGAAAAGTCAGCTTTCCATTGTTTACCGCACGATGGCCAGCGGCACGCTTTCCACCCCTGTTGCCGAGATGGCCTGAAGGAGGTAGGCCCCGGCAGGCAGTTGCCCGAGGAGCAGTTGCAGCGTGGGCTCATCCGTTTGCAACTGAAGCACGGGCCGCCCTTCGGCCGTAAACAGCACCAGCTTTCTGGGCCCGCCGGCCGGGAACTTCACCTGTACCTGCGAGACGGCAGGGTTGGGAAAGGCCTCCAGCCCGCCCATGGCGCTTTGTGTCAGGGCCCAGGGCTGAAGCCCCGGGGCGCCGCCGCCGTCGGGCGGAGGGCAACCGGCATCGAGCTGCAGGCGGAGCGTTTCGGTAAACTGGCATCCCCCCGGCAGGCTGACGCGGATGCGGTACAGGCCGGCGATGCCGGGCGTGGGGTTGACGAATTTCAGGCAACTGCCGGTGGTGATGAAGCCGATGGGGCTGATCCAGAGGTAACTGTTTTCCGGCGGCAGGCAGATGATGAAAGGCTCGCCGGGGCAGAATAGCAGAGGCTCATCCGGCAACGCGCCGGGGGGCAGGCTGTTGACGGATACCGTCACCTCCTGCACCGACGTACAACCCAGGGTATCGGTTATAACAGCCGAATAGGTGGTGGCAGCCGAAGGCTGGGCGACAGGCGCCGGGCAATCGGCGCAACTCAGAGTGGCCGCCGGGCTCCAGCTTATTTCTGCAGCCGGTGATGCGGATACCCATAGCTGAGCCTGCCCTCCCGCACAGATAAGCGTGTCGGGAGCGATGGACGAGGGCTGGCAGGGCCAGGCTTCGCAACTGGCTTCGGCATAAGCCACAGGACAGGGGCCCGCGCCATAGGCCGACAGGGCAATGCTGGCCGTTTCGGACGGAGCCAGCCCTTCTACCCGAAAAGCGGTTGGCGAAAGCCAGCTCCCGTCATGGCCGCTCAGTACTTCCAGCTCGTAGGCGGTATCCTGGGGCAGGGGCGCCCAGTGGAAGGTGACGTGGCTGCTGCCCGCCTCGCAGGCCACCTCCGGCGCCGTCCGCGGAACGTCGATGCTCAGGGGCTCGCCCTGGCAGTTTCCGGAAAAGGCATACAGGGTGTATGCGCCGGGCAACAGAACTTCCGGAGATGCTTCATTGGAAATAAAATTATCGGGGCCCAGCCAGAAAAAGGCAAGCGGGCCCGCGCCGGCGCCGTTGACAGTGCAAAGAACCTGCCCCGGCTCCCCGGCCTGGCAGGAGGCCTGGTAATTCAGCTGGATTTCGGGGAAGAGCGCGGGGGTGAGTTCAAACGCTGTTGACTGGGTGATGCCCAGTGAATCGTTGGTGATGCTCAGGCGGTAGGCGCCGGGGCAAAAACCCGTCAGGGTGAAGGCGCCCGACTGAGCATTGGTGCTGAAGGCCACTCCGCCCGACTCGTCGAGCAGGGTGTACGACCAACTGCTGTTCAGATTGCCGGAAAGCTCGATCACGCCGTCGCACCCACTCACGCAGGGATGCTGCACGGCTTCGATAGCCGGCATCAGTGCAGCCTGCGGAACAGCAGTAGCCAGAAAGCGGGCGGACGGAGCCGGAGCGCAACTGCCGGGCATCCAGGATCCCGAGTTCCCATCCGCCAGCATTGTGACTTCCAGGTTGAGGTTGCTTTCTTCGGAAGTGCTGAAATTATTGCCGACCTGTACCGACCAGCAAAACTGCAGGGGCAGGGGCGCTGCGAAGAAGGAACTGCAGGGGCCGTCGCCGAAGTTGTTGCCGGGGTCGCCATCCATGGGGCTGCCGCCGGGGCAGAGCAGGCCCAGCGGGCTGTCGTAAGCAAAGCCGGGGCCAAAGGCTTCACCGGACATGCAGCCCTCCCAGTTGTCGTGCCAGGCCCACTGCCCGGCAGGAACGGAACAGGCGCCCGGAGGCGTGGCCTGCAGGCTGCTCAGGTCCCAGCCCGGGCCGAAAGCTATCTGCAGGCTGTGCAGCCATTCCAGGGAATTGCCGGGGTCCCAGAGGGTGGGCTCGTAACAAAATTGAACCGTCTGGCCTGCTTCATACCGCCCGTTCTCCGGGGCAGGCCATGCCCGTAATATACCCCGGCGCTGGCCGCAGGCGCTGCAGTCGTTATAACTCTGTATCGAAAGTTCAAAAGCGCCCTCGTTCGAAGGGCCCGCACCGGCCACCATCAGCAGGTAGTGCTGGCCGGGTTCGACGGCCGCCTCCAGCTTGCCGGAACCCCTCGAAAAAGCTATGGGAAGTTTTTCATCGCAATTGTCCGCCTGGAAAAGCACCAGGACGGGGTCGGGCAGGGCGCCAGCCAGCTGGATGCCGAGGCGGCTGCCGGCAGGCGCCAGGCTGAACCAAACGTCAGGCGCCGGGGCGCTGAACTCCTGGCCGCCGCCAAAGTGATCACTCAGCAGTATTTGCGGTGTGCTGGCCGTGGCGCCTTCCGTAGTCGCGGAAATGCCCGCGCTGAACAGGCCGTCTTCCAGGCAGGGCGGCGGAGGCTCCAGCAGGATGGGTAATGCGTTGTCACACAGGTTGTTTCCCGGCTGCCCCCAAGCCATCGGTAAAAGGGAGAGGTTCAGGAAAAGAGTAATAAGCTTTCTCATTTTCCAAACGATTTTAGGCCGTCAAATGCAAATGCAAGGGATTAAAAAGGGGGGCACATGCAGGTAGTCATTGTGCCATATCGTTTGCCTGGGTTGCCGAAATTTAGGTGTGTTGTTCGGAAGCCTTGATTCGCAGGCCGTATGTTTGTTTCTGAAAAGACGCTTCCACAAGCCGAATCGCTGCCTGAACGGCGCAAAAAAGAAAAGCCGCACCTTATCGGGGTGCGGCTTTTATGGGGGCAGGCTGACTATTCAGCGCTCCTTTTGGGCATTCACCGAACAGCTATGCTCATCGCACGACGATCACCCAGTCCGTAAATACGCCCTCGTCGGTGATGACCCGCAGGAGATAGCTGCCTGCCGGCAGGTTCTCTACCGGAAGCTGTGCAAAAGAATCGGCAGTGCGCCGGCTCAGGACGGCCTTTCCCGAAGTGTTCAGCAACTCCAGGGCCTTCAGGCCTTCGGCAGGCAGTTGCACTTGTATGTTTGTCCGCGCCGGGTTCGGATAGAATCGCAGGCGGTACATGCCGGCTGCAGAAACTTCCGCCTTCGGCAGGTTGCGCAACGGCTGCGGATCACAGTCTTCCACAAACACAACGGCCTGCCTGGTGGCGGTGCAGCCGTAGCCATCCGTCATGGTTAGCGTGAAGGTCGTCGTTTGCGGCAGGCTGCCGGTGGTTACGGGGCAATCGGGGCAGTCGAGGTATTCGCCGGGCGACCAGAGGAAACTGGTGGCGTAATCGGCATCAACCGCCAGGGTGAAGGTGGAATCCGCACAGGCAACTACAAAATCGGTGATGGAGTTAACTTCGATCGGTATGGCCATCTTCAGCTCGATGCGCTTGTAGATGCGGCAGCCGCCCTTCCACAACAAGCCGTAATAAGGGCCGGTATTTTCCGCAGTAGCGGAATCGAAGTGCAGGCATTGCTCCTGGCTCAGGAAACCGTTGGGGCCCAGCCAGAGGTATATGTCGCCGTCCGGCAGGCAAATATCGATCTCATCACCCAGGCAGTAAATGACGGGTTCGTTCGGCAGGTACTCCGGCGGGAAAGTATTCACATAAACGGTAACGGTGGCCGTATCGGTGCAACCGGCGTTGTTGTATGCGATCAGGGTATAGGTCGTCGTGGCTACCGGGGTAGCGGTGGGGTTCGGGCAATCGTTGCAGCTCAGGCCAACCCCCGGCGCCCATTTGAAGTCGTCCCATCCCGTGGGGTCCACGGCAAGCACCACACTTCTGCCAAGGCAGACGAAAGTATCGGCCGGCGCGACAAGGGTCGGGCAGAAGGTGGCGACGCAGCTGGCCGTTACCACCACATTGCCGCAGGCCTGTGAGCCCAGGGCAGTGATCTGGATAAGGACGGTGTCGCCCGCTACGAGCCCATCTACCTGATAGGTTGACGGGCCGCTGAAACTACCGCTCTGGCCGCTCAGCACCGTCACTTCATAGGCGGTATCCTGCGGCAGGGCCGGCCAGCTGAAAACGACGGACGAGGAACCCGGCTCGCAGTCGACCATGGACGCGTCCAGGGGCTGCTCGACGGTGATCAGCAGGGTGTCATACACGGTGCAGCCGGCTTCCGAATAGGTATATATAAGCTCGTGGGCGCCAGGGCCGGCGGCAGCCGGGTCAAGGGTTCCTTCCACGGGGTCGACGCCGGGGCCCGACCAGCCGCCGATGCCGTTGCTGCTGCCGTTGCTGACGGTGGCAAAAAGGGCAACCGGCCCGAAGTCGCTGCATACGGCATCCGGAGCACCGGTAACAACCTCGAGGATGCTGCAATCCGGCGCCGAGCAGGTGGCTACGGTCGTGGCGGAACAGCCCGCTGCATTCGTGGCCGTAAGCTCTATGGTGACGCTCTGGCCAGGGTCCAGGCCGGTAAGTACGTACTGGTTGTTGCCGATGAACGTACCCATGGGGTCATTGGGAATGGAAATGCTGTACGACAGGCTGGTGTCGACGGCCCAGCTGAAAACCAGGCCGCCCAGGCTGGCCTCGCAGTTGACTGGCGGGGCATCCGGCATTTCGGACTGTACCACCTGTATGGAATCCGAAGCCTGGCAACCGAAGGCATTGGTAGCGGTTACGGAATACACGGCCGTATCCACCGGTACGACATAAATGCTGTTGCTGGTGTCGCCGGTGCTCCAAAGGAGATCACCGTCGCCGGCAGCGGTGAGCAGCAGGCTGTCTGTTCCGCAGATCAGGGTGTCACCCGCAATGCTGACATGAGGAGCCGGATTCACCAGCACGGTAAAACCGCCGAGGCTCAGGCATCCCAGGCCGGCCGCTCCCGGAACGGTATAAGAGGTGTTTTGCATGGGGGTTACCAGCGTATCCCAGAAAAGGGTGTCGGCAATAAAGGCCTGAAGGCTGATGGGCTGGCCCTGGCAGATCGTGGCCGTATCGTGGGGCGTCAGCACCAGGCCAGGCGCCGGGCTGACCGTTACGGCCACCGTCCGGATGTGCTCGCAGCCGTTGTTATCCCGAATGACAGCCGTGTAGGTTGTAGTTTCTTCCGGTGTGACGGTGATGGTGGAGCCTGTTTCGCCGGTGCTCCATTCCACCGCTCCGCCGCTGGCAAAAAGGCTTACCGTTTCCCCTGCACAGAGCGACACATCGGGGCTGATGAAGAGGGAAGCGGGGTTGGAAACCTGCACCGTGATACTCAGGTTGGCCACGCAGCCGTTGCTGCCGGTTACCGTCGCATAGTATATGCTGGTGTTGAGCGGCGTTACAACTATGCTGGCCGTGCTGTCGCCGGTGCTCCATTCAAATAGTTCACCGTCACTTACCGTGATCATGGCTTCTTCGCCCGGGCAGAGAATCCCGGCGGCATCAGACTCGATGACCGGCGTGAACGGTACGATGACGGTTACTTCGTCGAATCCGCTGCATCCGGCGTCATTCATTCCCGTAACGCGGTAAACGGCGCCGTCGACAGGTTCGACCGTGAGCGTCGGGCCGGTGCCTATTACTTCGGTAGTCGACACGTCGTACCAGGTAAAAAGGTTGGCGTTGCCCGTGGCTGTGATCGTCAGCAAGGCTCCGGCACAGGCGCTTATGGTGTCTTCGGCGATATTCACCACAGCCCCCTCGATGGGCGGAATGTCCAGGATGAAGGGCTCGGAAGAACAGCCGTTGGCCGTTACCACCAGGGTATAAGCGCCGGGAAGCACGGCCAGGGGGTTCTGTTTGTTCGACGTAAAGCCGTTGGGCCCCGTCCAGCTATAAGCAGCGCCGGCCGCCGGAGTGGCGGAGCCGTATAGGTAGATTGGCTCGCCGGCCATACAGGGAAGTTCGTAGGTGGCGCTGGCCTGCGGGGCCTGGCCCGCGCCTACTGTAACCTGCAGATGGCGGATTTCCCCGGCAGGGATGCTGTAAATGACGACGTTGTACAGGCCGGCGCACAGGCCGGGCACGGTGTCCGTGCCCGTAGCGCCGAAGCTCTGGTAAATGGTATTTCCAGTGGTATCTCCGACGAGGTAGTTCCAGGGCCCTTCGCCGCCGCCGGTGATGGTGAGGCTGCCGTTGCAGATATCACTGCAGCCGGCATTCGTTACCGTTACCGTTGGCGCCAGGGGGTCCGGGCAGTAGATGGAGGCGTGCATGCTTTCCGATGTGCCGTCCAGGCAGTCGGTATATCCCCAGGAACCCGAAGCGCCGTCGCCGAACATGCGGGCGGTGATGCTCAGGTCGCCCTGATGGCCGTATTGCTCAGGATGGCAGGCTTTGGGCGTGATCGTCCAGCAAAATGCCAGGGGCGGCGCCGAGATGCCGATGTTGGAACAGGCGGCCCCGCCCATGCCCCGGTTGTTGCCCGGGTTGCCGTCCAGAAACCCGAAGTTGGCGCTGTCGAAGGCGAAGCCGGGCCCGAACTGCCCGCCGTTTGCGGAACCCACCCAGCTCTCATACCAGCCCCAGTTGCCCAGGGGCGAACAACTCGCAGGCGGCGCAGGGGTAAAGGTCTGCATATCCCAGCCATCGCCGAACTCCAGCTCCAGGGCGTGGATCAGCTCGCCGGTTGCACTGGCGTTCCAACGGGTAACGACATAGCATATCTGCATCGGTTCTCCGCCGGGCAGGGTGCCGTTTTCGAGTGGGGGAGAAAAAACGAAGTGCCCCCGCCGCTCCAGTACGCAGGAAAAACAATCATTGGTAGTGCGAATGGCCATCTGAAAGGTTCCCTGATCGCCGGTGTCGCCACCCGACACCATCAGAAAATAGGTGCGGTTGGGATCGACGATCGCTTCCAGCTGAAGCGAACCGGAGCCGGAAGCGCAGGCCACCGGGTACATATTCTCACATCCCGTGCCTTCGAACAGGATGGCGTGGGGGGTGTCCAGGCCTCCCTGTATCTGTATCCGGATGTCGTTGCCCTTGGGAACAAAGCGGAACCAGACTTCCGCAGCGCTTTCCGGGCCGTTGCAGCCGCCGGGTGCGGGGTATGGATCGGCCGGCGTAGCGCCGGCATTGCTGAAGGTAAAGGTATCTGTTACCACAGAAGTAGCAGGACAGGAAGCGGGAGTCTTGAGCTCAATTTGCAGGGCGTTGCCGCAGTTGTCGTTGGAAGGAGGGGTTTGTGCATAAAGTTGGGCTAACATGCTGCCGAAGAGCAGCATAAAGAGAACCTGTCTCATGTCGTAAGTTTTTAGGATTATAATTCGTATTAAAATTTTTCACCTGTAAAAATAGTAATATTTCAGTTATTCCCGAAGGCAACGGATTGTTATTCGCCTGAAAATGGCCGAAAAAATGATTTTCTAATCTTCGTCTCCTTCCTCGCCGCAGCCCGGGCTGTCATCAATGGTTAAAATGGCCTCCTTCTCAAAACGGCAGAGCCCCGGCAGGCGGGCGTCAATGCTGTAAAGCCCGGCGTTCGCAGGCCCCGGTTCGGGCAGGTACAAACAGGGGCCCAGCAGCAGCGCGCCCTGCGGCCCCCGCCAGCGGTACTGCCCTTCTCCGGGCAGGCAAAGGAAAAAAGGCTGCCCGGCGCAGGCCCGCAAGGTGTCCGGCAGTAGGCTGGCGGACAACTCTGCCACGCCAACGGTAGTGCTGCCCGTATGAATACAACCGTTCTCCCCGGTTACCGTCACCGAATAGGTAGTAGTGGCAGCCGGGCCGGCAATGGGGTTGGGGCAGTTGTCGCAGCTCAGGCCGGCAGCGGGGGCCCACTGGTATGAGGCGCCTTCAAGGGCGGGAGCAGCAAGGGCCACGCTTTCTCCGGGGCAGATCAGCCGGGTAAGCGGGGCGGCGGACGTATGGCAGTCCTGCGCCCGGCAGGTTCTGACGGCCTCCACCAGCCCGCAGGGCCCTTCGCCGTGAGCGGTAATGCGCACTTGCACAGCCTCCCCCGGCAACAGCCCTTCCACCAGAAAGGCGGTGTCGGACAGAAACTGCCCGCTCTGCCCGCTGATCACCTCAAGCTCGTACAGGCTGTCCTGCGGCAGCTGGGGCCAGCGGAAGCTGATGCTGTTGGGCGTGCCCTCGCACCGGATCAGAGGGTGCGACAGAGGGCGGTTCACCAGTACCTCCAGGGTGTCTTCTGTACTGCATGGGCCTTCTGCATAACGGTAAATGAGCTGGTGCGCCCCCGGCCCGGCCTGGGCCGGCGCAAAAACGGCGGCGCTGCTGTCAACCGCGGGCCCGGCCCACCATCCCTGCCCGGGCAGCAGGCTGCCGTTGACGACAGCCCCAAGGCTTACAGGGGGCGCGCCGGGGTACAGGCAGACAGGGGCCACGGGCTCCAGCACGGCCTGCAGCATACAGGGGGCTGCCTGGCAGTTGAAAGCCACGGAAACGCGGCATCCCAGGCTGTCGGCCGCGCGGAGCTCCAGGCTCACCTCCTGGCCGGGAGACAGCCCGGCGAACAACAGGCTGCTGTCGCCAAGCCACTGCCCGGCCGGGCCGCTGAGGAATTCGGCGCTGTACATCAGCCCCGGATCGGCATTCCAGTGCAGCGACAATTCTTCGTAGAGGGCCTCACAACTGATGAGCGGAGCGGCGGGCAGGGGATACACGCTGAGGGAAACCGCTTTTTCCACAACACAGCCTTCGGCCGTGGTGATGGTGAGCCCGATGGTATCGGCGCTTTCCGGAGCCCAGGCAATGCTGCTGCCGGTTTCGCCGGTTTCCCAGAGGTAGGCGCCGCCGCCGCCGGCATGCAGGATAGCGGTGTCGCCCTGGCAAAGGGCGGGGGGCATGGCCTGCAGGCTCACGTAGGCCCCGTTTTGGATGTAAACAAGCTGGCTGCCCACCGTGGAACAGCCGGCGGCGTCCGTAACGGTTACGGAAAAGAGGCGGGCGCTGTCGACAACGGCGCTCATGGCTGCAGTGGTGTCGCCGGTGTTCCAGAGAAAGCTGCCGGCCCCGGTAACGGTAAGGCTGATGCTGTCGCCCGGACAGTCCAGCACCGGCGCAGCAGGGGTAACGATGCCCTGCCTCATCAACGTTATGGTATCCATGCCTTCACAACCGTAGGCGCCGTTGGCGGTCACCAGAATACGCTCCATGAGGTTGCCCAACTGAGCGCCGCTGAAATACAATTCCGGGCCGCTGCCCAGATACTGGGAGCCGCCATTGGACAGCAGGCGCCGCCAGAAGAGCAGCGGGCTATTGGCCGTGGCGCTGAGGTGGATGCTGTCTTCCGCCGGGCAGTAAAAGGGCGATGCTGCGCCAATCTGCACCACAGGCGGGTCGAAATACCGGATGTGAATGCTGTCGGGCTCGGAAAAGCAGTTGTTGGCCGTGACAATGAGCCGGTACCAGCCGGTATCGGGCGGCGTGAAACTCTGCTGGCTCGCAGTGAAGCCGTTGGGGCCCGCCCACTGATAACTGGCCGCCGGGTTGGCGGGGATGACGATGCCGAACAAGGCGCCGAGCCCGCCGGTGGCGCAGTCAGGGCTGTAAATAATGTGCCCGTTGGGCGGCGCCAGCGTGTCGGGAGCGCCGGCATAGGCGCCGCCGAAGGCCGGCAGGCAAAAAAGCATGAGGATTATCCTTTTCATAGGCAAAAAGTCCCGCCAAACTCTGGTGAACGAATTAATGAAAGAGCCTGCTCCGGAAAGCATTGCTTTTTGACACGGCGCCACACAGAGAAGACACGGGCTCACACGGAGTATTGGTATTCAAGGAGTTAAATCTGTGAGCCTCTGTGCCTTCTCCGTGAACCTCCGTGTAAAACACTATCCGGAGCGCCCTCATGAAAATATGCCTTCCGGCCGCAACCTGGTATAAAACAGCGCAACGCCGCTCTGATCCCTGCAAACTGCCCTACTGATAAACCGGCGCTCCCCCAAGATAGGAATTTTCGAGAAGCTCCTTCCGAACTCCGTTTTGACGAAACATAAAAACAGGCCCCCCGGGCGGATTTTGCCGCCTTCCAAATTGCCCGGTTTCCGGCGGCAACCCTCCAAAATCATTTATTTACCTTTACCTCCGAATCAAAAATACATCCACATGCGAACGATACAAGCTTTCCTTCGGCGCACGCTTTTTTTAACCGCCAACCTCCTGCTGTTCCTCGTTTCGGCGCTGGCGCAACCCAGCCTGCCTCATTGTTTTTCCGACCACATGGTGCTGCAGCGCGGCCGGCCCATACCCGTCTGGGGCTGGGCGCCTCCCGGCGCGACCGTCACGGTGGCCCTGGCGGGGCAGAACAGCAACGCCCTGGCCGATCAGCAGGGGCGCTGGAAAGCCGAACTGCCGGCCATGGAAGCCGGCGGGCCCTACGAACTTAAAGTAGCCGACGAGCAGTTTTCCACAACCTTCACCAACGTGCTCATCGGGGATGTCTGGATATGCTCCGGGCAGTCCAACATGGAATGGCCTCTGCAGTTGGCCGACAATGCCGGCGCGGAGATCACTCAGGCCAGCTTCCCTGAAATCCGCCTGTTTACCGTACCCCGGAACATGGCCAACCTCCCCCAGAAAAACACCCTGCCTGCGGCATGGCAGGTCTGCCAGCCGGAAACGGCGGCCGGCTTTTCCGCAGTGGCTTTTTTCTTCGCCCGGGAGTTGTGGAACACCTACAAAGTGCCCGTCGGCCTGATCGATAACGCCTGGGGCGGCACCGTAGTGGAAACCTGGATGAGCCCCCAGGCATTCGCCGAAGACTCCCTGATGGCCCCGGTGGCAAAATCGCTGGCTTCCTTCAACCTGCAGGCCCGGATGGACAGCGCGCAGCTGGCCTATCAGGACTGGGAAAAGGCCATGGACAGCCTGGATGCCGGACTGGATGGGGAATGGTACCGGAAAGAACTCGACTGGAGCGGCTGGGAGAAAATGGCCCTGCCCCAAAGCTGGGAATCCGCCGGCCTGAAAGGGCTGGATGGCGTCGTCTGGTTCAAACATACCTTCCAGCTCACTGCAGAAGAAACACAAAAACCGGTAACCATCAAACTGGGGCCCATCGACGACAGCGACTATACCTTCCTCAACGGGCTGGCCCTGGGCAGAACGCTCGAACAGTACAATGCCCCCCGATCCTATCCCGTTCCGCTGGATTACCTGCGGGAAGGCGACAACACCATCACCGTCCGTGTAAAAGATACCGGCGGAGAAGGCGGCTTCTGGGGTGAAGCCGACAGCATGAAAGTCATTACTTCCGAACGCGAAATACCCCTGGCCGGCGAATGGAGTTATGCAGTGGGCACAAAAGGCCTGCCGCCACGCCCCTCAGCCTCCATGGGCCCCAACAGCCTGCCGTCCCTCCTGTACAACGGAATGGTGCATCCCCTGATCCCCTACGGCCTGCGCGGGGCCATCTGGTACCAGGGCGAAAGCAATGCGGATCAGGCCAT
Organism: Bacteroidota bacterium; assembly: GCA_963169455.1. Taxonomy (GTDB): domain Bacteria; phylum Bacteroidota; class Bacteroidia; order Chitinophagales; family Saprospiraceae; genus JACJYE01. The sequence goes on from CAUJDW010000098.1 coordinate 14,640, forward strand.
GCTCTACCGGAGCCGGTTCCGCGGCCTGATCCGCGACTGGCGGGCGCAATGGGGGCAGGGCGATTTCCCCTTCCTCTATACGCAACTGGCTAATTTCCGCGCCCTGCCTGAACAGCCGGGTGAAAGCCAATGGGCGGAGCTGCGCGAAGCGCAAACCATGGCCCTGGCCGAACCGAATACCGGCATGGCCCTCGCCATCGATATCGGAGAGGCCAACGACATCCACCCCCGCAACAAACAGGAGGTGGGCCGCCGCCTCGCCCTGGCCGCCAGGGCCATCGCCTACGGCGAAGGCGTGCTGCACCAGGGGCCGGTTTATGAGTCTTCGAAAGCGGAAGGCAACAAAATGGTGATCCGCTTCAGCCAGGTTGGGCAGGGGCTGCAAAGCCGCCACGGCCGGAAATCCCTTCGCGGCTTCTCCATCGCCGGCGCCGACGGGAAATTCCACTGGGCTACCGCTCAGATAGTGGATAAAAATACCGTGCAGGTGTACAGCGAAAAGGTGAGCGCTCCCAAATCCCTGCGCTATGCCTGGGCGGACAACCCCGGCGAGCTGGACCTGTACAATTCGGAAGGATTACCCGCCGGGCCCTTCAGGACGGATGGAGGTAAATAATATCCCCCCTCAATTGATGGTTGATGGCGCTTTCAGGCTGCCATCAACCATCAATTGAAAACACTTAGCCTCCTGCAGGGGAAATGGCAACTTCACTTAATGCCCAGGGCGTCGGTGGCCTGGCGGAAAGCTTCGGGCCTGACGTAGAGGATGTACCCATACCCCTGGCCGCCGGCAGCCACCCCACTCGAGGCGTAAACGTTGACGCCTGCTTCGTAGATGGCTTTGTGCACCTCAGCCAGGGCCCCGATCTTGTCGTGCCCCTGAACCAGTATAGCGTGGTGGGGGCCGTCCGTTTTCAGGCCGATGTGTTTGGCCATGTCGGTGAAATCTTCTTCATCCTCCGGGAATAGCGTAAGTTGTGTGGTGCTGGGGCCAATGGGAATGGCGGTGAAGGCGAGCAGGTTGATGCCGAGTTCCGCCAGCCGGTCCAGCAGGCGGTAGGCTTCCCCCGGTTGATCCTTGACCGTCAGATAGTAATATGCCACACTTCTGATTCGGGCAGCCATAGCTAATGTTTTTTGTCTGTCCTCTAAATGTACTCCATTCCGGCCAGATTTGCCAATGATTTTCGGGAGAATACAATGGCTTCAACCCTATTGCCGGATAAGCCCCTTCACCACAAAGCCATCGTCCACCCAGGCTTTGAGCCAGTACAGGCCGGCTTCGAAGGGCTCCAGGTTCAGCGCCGCAGCTTCATTGGTGAAGGCATTGCCCTCCTGCACTTTTTGCCCCAGGCTGTTGAATAAAACCCATGAATAGGCCTTGCGGGACGGAGCGCTCAACCGAACGTACAGATGGCCCGTCGTGGGGTTGGGATATGCAAGCAGGGCCAAATCCTCCTTTCCCCGGGGGGGGAGGCTATTGATCAGCACCGCTACTTCCTGGCAAACGGAATCCGGGCCGCAGGGGCTGGCTACGTACAGGCAAACCTCATAAATGCCCTCGGCGGGGAAGGTATGCTCCGGATTGGCCAGGGTGGAAGTGCTGCCGTCGTTGAAATCCCACAACCATTCCGTGGGGCCGTTGGTGGATTCATCCCTGAAACGCAGCGACAGCCCGTCCTGGGTGTAGCTGAAGGCGGCTGCCGGCGCGGGGCAGCTCGCACTGACCGTACTGCAGGCCTGGGTGCTTCCGCAAATATTGCTCACCGTCAGGCATACTTCGTATTCGCCGGGCAGAGCGTAAGTGTGCTGCGGGCTGGGCTGCGTGGAGGCGCCGCCGTCGCCGAAATCCCAAAGCCAGGCAAGGGCGCCTGCCGTGGAAGTGTCCTGAAAACTGAAGGATAACTCATCAGCCGTATAGGTAAAGCCGGCCTGCGGCGGGGTGCAGCTCACCTGCACGACCTCGCAGCGCTGCGTGCTGCCGCAGGGGCTCGATACGAAGAGGCACACCAGGTAACTGCCCGGAAAAGCATAGGTGTGCGCAGGGTTCTGTTCGGTGGAAACCGCGCCGTCGCCAAAAGCCCAGGACCAGCTCTGAGGGTTGTTGCTCGACAGGTCGGTGAACTGGAGGGACAACTCATCGGCCGCGGCCCCGAAGTTGGCCTGCGGGGCGTTGCAGGTCAGCACAATGTTCTGGCAGAATTGCGTCGCGCCGCAGGCGCTGACTGCCGTCAGGCATACCTGATAGGCGCCCGGCAGCAGGAAGGTGTGCTGCGGATTGGCCTGGGTGGAAGCCGCGCCGTCGCCAAAATCCCACAACCACTGAGTAGGCTCATTGGATGACTGGTCGGCAAAGGATACCTGCAGCTGGTTGGCGGCAAAGGTGAAGGCCGCAACAGGGGCCGGGCAGCTGAGCGTAATGGTTTGGCACGACTGGGTTGTACCGCAGATGCTGCCCACCGTCAGGCAGGCCGTGTAGGAGCCGGGCTGGCCGTAGGTGTGCTGCGGATTGGCCTGCGTGGAGGTGCTTCCGTCGCCAAACTGCCAGAACCACTGCGAAGCCGCCGGGCTGGAGTTGTCGTCAAATTGCACGCTCAGCTGGTTGCCCTGAAAAGCGAAAGCCGACTGGGGCGCCGTACAACTCACCTCGATGGCCTGGCAAACCGTATTGCTGCCGCAGACGCTGCTGCTTGTCAGGCATACCTGATAACTGCCCGGGCCGGCATAGGTGTGCTGCGGATTGGCCTGGGTGGAGACGCCGCCGTCACCAAAAGCCCAGAGCCAGGAAGTGGGGCTGTTGGCGGAATTGTCGGTAAAGGACAGGCTCAATTCATTGGCCTGGAAGCCGAATGCCGGCTGAGGAGCCAGGCAATCGACGGAAATAGTCTGACAATACTGGGTATTCCCACAGACGCTGGCGACAGCCAGGCATACTTCATAATCACCGGGTTGGGCGTACGTATGCTGAGGGTTTGGAGTAGCTGCCGACCCGCCGTCCCCAAAATCCCAGCTCCAGCTGCCGGGGCTGTTTGCCGAAAGGTCCGTAAAGGACAGGCTGAGTTCGTCGGCATCGAAGGAGAAGCCGGCCTGAGGCGCCGGGCAACTGACCGTGATGGTTTGACAGGCCTGGCTGTTGCCGCAGATGTTGGTGGCCAACAGGCAGATAATATAGTCGCCTGGCGCGCTGAAAGTATGCTGGGGGTTCTGACCGCTGGCATTGGAACCATCGCCGAAATCCCACATCCATTGAGTTGGTAAAAAGAGGGTGGTGTCCGTTATGCTTACCGTCAATTCGTCGGCCTCTAAGCGGAAGCCCGCCACGGGCTCTACGCAAATGATCTCCACCTGCCGGCAGAGCGTGTCCCGGCCGCAGACGCTGCCCGTCACGAGGCATACGTCGTAAATCCCCGGCATGCTGTAAATATGCGTTGGGTTCTGCTGGATGGAACTGTTTCCATCCCCGAAATCCCAATGCCATTCATCGGGGTTGCCAATGGTGGAGTCGGAGAAGGTGGCGGCCAGAAAGCTGGTTTGAACACCGAAAGCGGCCTGTGGCGGCAGGCAGCTCACGGCAAGCGTCTGGCAGTATTGGCTGCTATCTCCGCAGATGTTGTACACGGTCAGGCAAACTTCGTAATCGCCGGGTTGGGAATAACTATGCGTGGGAGCGGATCCGGTGGAGCCCTCCCCATCCCCGAAATGCCATTGACGCCCGGTTGCGTTGCTCCCGGTGGTGTCGGCAAAGCTCAGCGTGAGCCCGTCGGCCTGATAAGAGAAAGCGGGCTGCAGGGGCGCACAGTCAATGCCAATTGTCTGGCACACTTCCGTCATGCCGCAGATGCTGCTCACCTGGAGGCAAATCTCGTATGAACCCGGCGCGGGGAACGTGTATTGCAGGATGGGCCCCGCCGTGCTGTCCTGCCCCTCCACGATCCAAAGCCAGTCCGTGGGCTCGTTGGCGGAGGCATCAGCAAAGGTGGCCGTGAGTTCGTCGGCCGTAAAGGTGAAACCCGCCTGGGGTGGCGTGCAACTCACCACCACCTGCACGCAGGTGGTATCGCCTGCTCCGCATGGGCTGCCGGCTGCCATGCAGGCCTCATAGGCGCCGGGGAGGGCATAGGTGTGAAGGGGATCCTGTTCAGTGGAAAAGGCGCCGTCGCCGAAGTCCCAGTACCAGTTTGCAGGGGTGTTGGCGGAAACATCTTCAAACTGCACGGCCAGCTCGTCGGAAGAGAAGGTGAACTGGGAAACGGGCGGCGGGCAGGAAACGTCGATGACCGTGCAGGACTGGCCCTGCCCGCAGGCTCCGCTGATGGACAGGCACACCTCATAAGTTCCTGTGGCGGGGAACTGGTGCAGTGGATTCTGCAGGCTGGAGGTGGAGCCATCGCCGAAATCCCAAAGCCACTGCGTTGTGCCGGCGGAAGAGAAATCTTCAAACTGAACGCTCAGCCCGTCGGCCTGGTAGTTGAAAGCCGTAGTCACGCTGCCGCAACTGGCGGAAACGAACTGGCAGACCGTGGCCTCGCCGCAGTCATTGGTGACGGACAGGCAGACGAAATAAAAACCGGGCATGCTGTAACCATGGTTGGGGCTCTGCTCGGAAGATGTCGTGCCGTCTCCAAAACTCCATTCCCAGGTATCGGGATTGCCGAAGGTCAGGTCCTGGAAGGAAATGTCGAGCCCGTCGGAGCCGAAAACAAAAGCCGGAACCGGCGGCTCGCATTGTACGGACACCAGCTGGCAGTACAAAGAGGGCCCGCAGTTGCCAATGGTGGAAAGGCACACCTGATACTCGCCGGTGGAGGGGAATGTGTGGGTAACAACCTGCCCCGTATCCGTGGCGCCGTCGCCGAAACTCCACTCCCAGCCGTTGATGCCGGGGTCGCCGGTGGCGGTGAAGCTCACTTCCAGGTCCGAAATGTCATATTCGAATGCTGCCTGCGGCAGGCAGTAATCACCTTCGCGGATGAACAGCATGGAATCGACAGGGGGGTTGGCCCAGAGGTCGATATTGCCCGACGGCCAGCGGATGATGAGGCTGTCGATGGCCGTCGCGCTGCCCAGCCCGAAATGGGTGGTAAAGGAATTCATAATGCCGTAGCTCTCCCCGCTGCGCACCTCGCGAATCTGCTTTCCCCAACTGCCGTGCAGCTCCACCCTGGCGCCGATGCCGTTGATGTTGGAAGCCACACCTTCCAGGCGTACTTTGGCGTAGTGGTTGCCGTTGCCGTTGTTGAGGAAGAGGCGGTCCGATTCGTTGCTGACCTGGTTGTAGCCGAACCCGAAGCCGGCGTAAACGTCGGGGAAGCCATCGTTGTTGAGGTCGCCGACCGCCGCGCTGTGCAGGTGGGCGCCGCCGCTGAGCGGAAAAGCACCGTTGATTTTTGTGAAAACGCCGTTGCCGTTGTTGCGCAGCAACGCATGGTTGCCGCTGATCGTGGTGTACAACAGGTCCAGGAATCCGTCATTGTCAAAATCGGCAAATTTTACCTGCAACCCCGTGCCTACACCCTCAAATGCCGTGATCAGGCCGCTGAGAAAGGTGTTGTCGGTAAAAGTGCCGTTGCCGTTGTTGCGGAACAAAAAGTTGTTGGATTCGTGGTTGATGATGAAACAGTCCAGGTCGCCGTCATTGTCGACATCCCCGAAATCGGAAGCCCATGACTGGGCGAAAGGCTGGAGGTTGGCCAGGGCCGCCACGTCGGTGTAATTGTTTTCGCCGTCATTTTGGAACAGCAGGTTGAGCCGCCGGCCATCGGTCGGGTCGTCCACCCCGAGGCGGCATTTGGAGATATACAGGTCCAGGTCGCCGTCGTTGTCGTAGTCCGTCCAGACGGAGCCATAGTTGCCGGAATTGTCGGAAGGCACGGTGGATACCGCCATGATGAGGCTGAAATCGGCGCTGAAGTTGCCGCTGCCGTCATTGCGGAAAGGAACGCTCAGCCCGTCGTCGTGGCAGGCGAAAATGTCGGCGGCTCCGTCGTCGTTTATATCGGCGAAATTGGACCCCTGCAGGAAGATCGAAGGGGAGTTGATGGTGGACACGGAGTAGGCGCCGCCGCCGGCATTGGCCTTTACCAGATAGAGCCCGTTGTACTGGCCGCCGGTGAAGACGTCGTTGAAGCCGTCCTGGTCCATATCCGCCACGCAAAGGCTCCACTTGACGCCGCCGAGGTCCGCAATGAAGGCCCCGGTAAAGGCGGTGGTGTCCGCCTGCTGGTATTCGATATACAAAAGCCGCCGGTCATCCAGTCGGACGATGTCGTCCAGCCCGTCGCCGTTCATATCCACCACCCCCATGGGCGCTCCGCTGCGCAGGGTGTTGAAATCCAGGCGGTTGCTGGCGTCGCTGAAGCTGATCTGGCCAATGGAAAAAAGGGGGAGAAATGCTGTGAAGAGTGAAAGTAGCGTTTTTCTCATAATAGCTGTGTTTTACTGCTGACGCAGGGCGCCCCCTGCCGGCAGCATGGGATTATGTTTTTGCCTGACATTCCTGGCGTGCCTTTCGCGCCCGGTATGTTCTAGGGCCCGCAAGGCCTACAAGGCTTAAAAAGGCTAATAGACGCGAAATTTACGCTTTTTTATACAGTCCTACTTAATTTTTCCCCGGACGCCATTTTTTCCGCAAAGGATTTTCAAACCCCCGCAAAAGGCGTATATTTGCGGAGTTTTTCTCCGGGAAAAAGTCGGAAAGCTGTGTTTTTCAGCACATTACGATTCCCGGAGATGGCTAAAGATGCTCATTTTTTAACCTTCTAAATGTTTGTTCGAGTATGCAAGGAAAAGGAGTAGTGAGGTTCTTCCTTGTGGTCATGACGCTGGTGACACTCGTGCAATACTTCTTCATCCTTCCCACACAGAAGGTAGAGAAGAAAGCAGACGAGTTCGCCAGGCAGGCGACCCAGAACATGCCAGAGGATGACCAGCAGGCCGCCTTCAAAGTGAAGCGCGCCGAATATCTGGACTCCATGTCGTCGGAAGAGGTATTCAAAATTCCGCTTCTCAAATCGTACACTTACCAGGAGCTGAAAGCCCAGCAACTGGCGCTCGGCCTCGACCTCAAGGGCGGCATGAGCGTAGTGTTACAGGTTGACCTGCGGGAATTTCTCAGAGCACTGGCCAATGACAGCAAGGACCCGACATTTGTAGAAGCGTTAGACCGAGCATCTCAAGCGCAAAGGAATGCCCAGGACGATTTCATCACCCTCTTCGCCAACGCCTGGGGCCAAATTTCCGGCGAAAAGCGGTTGGCGCCGATCTTTTCGCTCAATGAATCCATGCGCGAACAGGTCAACTATGAGACCTCCGACCAGGAAGTGATCCGCATCATCCGCCAGAAAGCGGACGAAACCGTCGACCTGACTTTCAAGCTGCTCAAGGAACGCATCGACAAGCTGGGCGTCACCCAGCCCAACGTCTCTCTGGACGCCTCGCGCGACCTCATCGTCGTAGAGCTTCCGGGCATCGACAACCCCGAACGCGCCCGCAACTTCCTGCAGGCGGCCGCCAAACTGGAGTTCTGGAACGTCTTCCGCATCAGCGATGCCGGCGTGCAGGAGGCTTTCGCGCAGGCCAACCAGCGCCTGGCTCAAACCATCGGCGCCCAGGCAGGCCAGGAACGCACCATTCTGCGCATCGATACGACTTACGCCGTCGATTCTATCGGCAACGTGGACAGCACCCGCATCGCCAGCCTGGATACGGTTTACAACGACGCCTCCCTCACCGGAGGGCCGCTCTTCGACGTCTTCACCCTGAACACCACCGGCTCGCAGGGCCTGGCCGTGCTGGGTACGGCCAAGAAGAACCAGCGCCGCTACATCGACACCCTGCTCAGCCGCCCCGATATCCGGGAACTTTTCCCGCGCGATATGGTCTTCCGCTGGTCGAAAGACCCGATGAAGAACTACGAAACGGGTGAGGTGACCGATGATTATGAACTCTACGGCATCAGGTTGGGCCGCGACGGCAAACCCGCCCTCACGGGCGACCGCGTGGTGGACGCCAGCGCCAACCCAGACCCGCAAACCAACCAGGTGGCCGTTTCCCTGAAAATGGACAACACCGGCGCCAAAATCTGGGGCCAGCTCACCACGGAAGCCGCCCAGGACAACAACCGCGAGATCGCCATCGTGCTCGATGACGAGGTCGTGTCCGCACCCCGGGTCATCAACCCCATCCTGACCGGCGACTCCCAGATTACCGGGAGCTTCACCATCCAGGAGGGTAAAGACCTGGCCAACATCCTCCAGATCGGCAAACTGCCGGCGGAAACGAAGATCATCCAGGAATCCCTGGTCGGCCCCTCCCTCGGAAAGGATAACATCGCCCGCAGCGCAAGAGCACTGATCATCGGCTTTGGCATCGTCCTGCTCTTCATGCTCGCTTACTACGCAGGCGGCGGCATCGTTTCCGTCATCGCCCTGGTGCTGAACATCTTCTTCATCTTCGGCGCCCTGGCTTCCTACGGCACCGTGCTGACCCTGCCCGGCATCGCCGGTATCGTGCTGACCATCGGTATGGCCGTCGACGCCAACGTGATCATCTTCGAACGCATCAAAGAGGAACTGCGCGACGGCAAATCGCTGCTCGCTGCAGTTGGCGACGGCTTCAGGGGCTCCTATTCGGCCATCATCGACGCCAACGTGACGACCCTGCTGACGGCTTTCATGCTGGCCTACTTCGGGCTGGGCCCCATCCGCGGCTTCGCCGTGGTGCTCATCATCGGCATCCTGGCCTCGCTTTTCACCGCCGTCCTCGTCGGGCGCCTGGTCATCGAATACTGGGTGCAAAGCCGGGGCAAATCCATGAGCTTCTGGACGAGCTGGTCGGAAAACTTCCTCAGCAAAATTGACATCAACTGGATGAAGTACCGCAAGTGGGGCTACCTCTTCTCCGGGTCGCTGCTGCTGATCAGCATGATATCCTTCGCAGTGCGCGGCTTTGAGCTGGGTGTCGACTTCAAGGGCGGTTATTCCTACAACGTCCAGTTCGAAGCAGGCAAAACCGTTACGGCTCAGCAACTGCGCGAGGCCCTGACGCCGGTTTTCGAAGGCGCTACCCCGGTGGTGAAGGTGGTCGATACCGAAAACACCTTCAATATCACAACCAGCTACCTGATCGACGACCAGGGCGAAGATGCCGCTGAACGCGTTACGGCCAAACTGTTCGAAGGCGTTAACCAACTCGCAGGAGGGGCTCTGGAATACGAGGCCTTCAAGGCTACCGACAGCCAGGGCACCCACATCACCAGCTCCAGCCAGGTCGGGCCTACGATCGCTGATGATATACAGAACAGCTCCTTCCTGTCGGCTACCTTCGCGCTGCTGCTGATCTTCATTTACCTGGCCATTCGCTTCAGCCAGTGGCAGTTCTCGCTGGGCGCCGTCGTCGCATTATTCCACGACGTGATCATCACCCTGGGCATGTTCTCCCTTTTCTACGGCATCCTGCCGTTCTCGATGGAGGTGGACCAGGCTTTTGTGGCGGCCATCCTGACGGTCATCGGTTATTCGGTCAACGACACCGTGATCGTCTTCGACCGGATTCGCGAATTCATCAACAGCTATACGGGCAAGAGCAAGGAAGAAGTGTTCAACCTGGCCATCAACAAAACGCTTAGCCGTACGCTGAATACCTCGGGCACGACCCTCTTCGTGGTGCTCGCCCTGTTCATCTTCGGCGGCGGCAGCATCAAGGGCTTCGCCTTCGCACTGCTCATCGGCATCGGCTTCGGCACCTACTCCTCGATCTTTATCGCCTCGGCTATCGTGGTCGACCTGATCAGGGAGGTCAAGAGTAAAAAGAAGGACGATAAGAAAAAATCCTTCTCCAAGGCGGTTGCCTCCTGAGTTTAGAACTTTTTCAGAATCATAACCAGAGAGGAGCCATCGCGCGCGGTGGCTCCTCTTTTTTTAACCAAACCCGACCACCATGCAACGACAGATCATTTCTTCCGGCGCCCCATGGGAAAGCATCGTCGGCTATTCCCGCGCCATCCGCGTTGGCCGGCAGGTCTTCGTCTCCGGCACCGCCGCCGTCGATGAGCAGGGCCATACAGTCGCCCCGGGCGACGCTTATCTGCAGGCAAAATACATTCTTGAAAAGATCGGCAAAGCCCTGCAGCAGGCCGGCGCCTCCCTCGAACAGGTAACCCGAACGCGGATTTTTGTCACGGATATCAGTCAGTGGGAAGCCATCGGTAAAGCGCATGGCGAAGTGTTCGCCCATATCCGCCCGGCAACCTCCATGGTGGAGGTCAGCCGCCTCATCAGCCCGGATATGCTGGTGGAGATCGAAGCAGACGCGCTCATTGGCTGACATCTGGGCATTGGCCGGCAACAAAAAAAATGCTCCGGCGTTTTTTGGTAGGGATGCCATCGCTTTAAGCGATGGCATCCCTACCAAAAAAACGCAATTAGCATGCATAAAAATCTTACTCTTCTCGCCCTCCTGCTCACCCTGCTCGCCGGATGCACCTACACGCAGAAAGTCCGCGACGGGCGCACGGCCTTCGAAGTCAAACAATATGCCGTAGCGGCCGACATGCTGGAAAAGGAATATGAAAAGGCCAAAAGCCGGGTGGAAAAGGGCAAAATAGCTTTCCTCATCGGCGAATCCTACAAACGGCTCAACAAAAGCGATCAGTCCATCCGCTGGTACGGCATCGCCTACGACAACCAGTATGGGGTGGACGCCCTGAAGGAATACGCCTTCGCGCTCAAACAGGCCGAGCGTTATGAGGACGCCATGCGGGCTTTCAAGGACCTCGGCATCGAGATCGGAAGCCCTTACGAATACCGCCGCGAGATCAGCGCCTGCGAAGTCGCCCTGGGCTGGGCCAGGCTCCCTCCTGAATACGAGGTGGAACTGATGGCTTTCAACTCCGGCAATTCCGATTATGCCCCTATACTGTACAAAGACAACCAACTGGTCTTCTCCTCCGACCGCACGGCAGCTACGGGAGACAAAGTGTACAACTGGACCGGCAACGCCTTCTCCGACCTTTTCCTGGTCGACCTGGGCTCCAACAGCATTTCCGGCTTCGACCCCGCTATCAATACCGAAAATAATGAAGGTACGGTATCCTTCAACCGCAACTATACGGAGATATATTTTACCCGCTGCTTCGGCGGCAAAAGAGACGCCGCTGATTTCTGCCGGATAATGGTAAGCGAGGGCAGCGAAGGCAGCTGGTCGGCCCCGCGCTCGCTCAGCTTTATGAAGGAGGGCGTCAACTATGTCCACCCCAGCTTGTCGCCGGACGGCAGCACCCTGTATTTCGCCTCCGATGACCCCGAAGGCTGGGGCGGCTGGGATATTTACGCCTCCGAACGCCAGGCCGGCGGCGAATGGGGCGAGCCCATCCTGCTGAGCCGCGTGGTCAATACGCAGGGAGATGAAAAGTTCCCCTTCATCGACGCCGACACCCTGTATTTCGCTTCCAACAACCACACCGGTATGGGCGGGCTCGACATCTTCCGCACCTTCAGGATGGCCAACGGCTCCTGGGCGCCGCCCTACAACCTTAAAGCGCCCATCAACTCGGGGGGAGATGATTTCGGGTTCATCCTCGACTACGGGAGCCCCCGGGAGGAAGGCGTGCTGCAACAAGGCTATTTCACCTCCACCCGGGAAGATGGCAGGGGAAGTGACGACATCTACCGCTGGCGCAAGGTCGTGCCTCCCCCGGCGCCTCCCGTTGCACAACAGGATCAGCCCAAACCGGAAGATTACAAGCTCATCCTGGAAGGTTATGTGCTGGAAAAGATATACGAAAACCCCACCGACCCCAACAGCAAAGTGCTGGGCCGCAAACCCCTGCCCGGCGCTCAGGTGGAAGCACTCTTCGGGCGGCAGAAAGAAACCATTACTGTGGGCGAAGACGCACAGTTCCGCCTGGAACTCCAGGAGGAAACGGATTACAGCTTCCTGGCTTCCAAAGAAAATTACCTCAACAACGCTGAGGCCTTTTCCACCAAAGGCATCGGGCGAAACCCCGAAATGCCGGTGCAAACCTTCGAACTGGAGATCATCCTGGAGCGCATCTTCCTCGACAAGGAGATACGCCTCGAAAATATCTACTACGATTTCGACAAGTGGGATATCCGCGACGACGCCAAGCCCACCCTCGACGAACTGGCGCGCAACCTGGCGCTCAACCCCGGCATCCGCATTCAGCTGGGCTCCCATACCGACTGCCGGGGCGCCACCCGCTACAACGAGGATCTCTCCCAGAAACGCGCCCAGTCGGCCGTCGATTACCTCATCTCCAAAGGCATCGACCCGGGGCGCCTGATCGCCCGTGGCTACGGCGAAAGCCAGCCAGAGGTGGACTGCCTCTGCACCCGCTGCACCGAGGACGAACACCAGCAAAACCGCCGCACGACTTTCAAGATTATCGAATAGGGGCGCTCCCCCGGGGAGACTGGAACGGGAGAACCTGCAACCTGTAACCTGTAACCCGTAACACCCAATGGAGACTGGGAGGCCGGGAGAGGGGGAGACGAGGTGAACCTGCGGCAACCCCTGGAATCTCAAACCTGAAACCTGAAACTTTGAACAGCCCCCATTTGCAGCCTGTGGGCGTCGCCGGGCTCCCTGCCAATCCCGAAGGGATTGAACGGATATAGCCAGGCAAAGCAATAATTCCTCCGATGCCGGCGGCATCGCACTAATCTATCCATTCAAACAAATATTT
>CAUJDW010000099.1 GCA_963169455.1 Bacteroidota bacterium
TTTTTCCGATCAGGCCGTAACCTGGGCCGATTCGTTCATAAATATAGGACGGACCCTGAAGTTCGGGAAAAAGAATACAAGTATCGGCAGGTAGCAGGCTGGCGTAAAGCGTACTGTCGCCGCACTGTTTGCCAGGAAGCGGACAGAAGGCTTCTTTGTCTTTAGTGCAGGAACTCAGCGTAATGATTGTTATCAGGAAGAAGAATATGATATGTTTCATGGCTTTATTGCTTGATCAGTTTGAAGGATACAGTTTCTTTTCCCGATTGTACGCGGCAGATATACATACCAGGGGGGATGGGCCCTAACTGTAGGTTAAGAGCAGGGCTGCCGTCAAAATACCCCCTGAATAACCGCCCCAGGCTCTGGCCACTCATGGTGAGCAACTGGACATCCAGGTAACCTGCCCCCATTCCATCAAGCGTAATTTCCCCTGACGCGGGGTTGGGAAACAGCCGCCAATTGGGCTTCTCCTGCTCTTCTACACCCACCGGGTTTTCGGACCGCACCAGCAGGGATATGGCCAGGCGGGGGCTTTCGCAATGCGCCAGGCCGGCTGGCATTACCCCTTCCTGGCCCTGATCGTACACCCTGTAACTGTACCCAGCCAAAGTAGCCTGAAAAAGGCATCCGTCAACTGACGGAGGCGCTACAAACTCCACCAGTTTATAGGGGCGCACGGCAAAATTCCCTGATTCCGGCGGCATGGGCTGTTCCAGGGTGTCAGGAAAGCCCCACAAGGTAGTGGCGCTGTTCCTGATCCAGTACCCGGGCTTTTCTTCACTGTGGAGGATGGTTGCGTTGGGGTCGTTGGTTAACGCGCAGATGTCCAGGTTGATGTTCCAGGTGTACTTGTAAACGTCAGTTGAAAATATATCGCCGGTATTGTATGCGTACCCTGATTCAGATGTCAAATAAGGGGCCTGCATATGAATATAACAAGCGTAAGAATGGTCGCAGAAGAGTTCCGCTTCCGGCTCCGCCGAGAAGTGCAGGATGCGCGCTTCATTGATGAGTTCGAGCGCAGCCCCGGCGTTCAGGCGCCCCCAGCCGGTCTTCTGGTCGTAGTTGGCGGAGTCCAGGTCCGTGGCTGTATACTCCAGTACATGTTCAATATCTTCAACCGACAGGCGCACCTCCTCGCTGGCGGAAGCCAGCAGGGCGGCTACGCCGGTGGCGTGTGGGGCGGCGGCAGAGGTGCCAGTGTGCCCACCATAATCTTGGTCTATATTTGTGGTCGTTGTAATAAGCCCGCCGCTGCCGGGAGCAAGGAAGTCCATCGGCTCTCCATAGAGGGAAGCATATTCATCATCACCCGGCCCTGAATAACCTGGTGTGCCATTGAATGGATCTTTTAGTTCACCATCTATACCACTCGACCCTATACAAATAGTCATCGGATCTTCCAGGCTACAAGGGTATTGGGCTTCCGTAAGGATTCCGCCAGGAGAGCCATTGCCTCTGGAACACAATGTCGTTACGCCTGCATGATAAACCAGGTTAAATGCTTCTTCCAATATTCCGGGAAGCGGCGGTACAACGCGTAGGCTATGATTCGCTAACTCAAAAAGAGGGCTGCCTCCATAAGTTAAAGAAAAAATAAGGGCGTCAGCGTATTCATCCGCCATGAAGGGGTGTTCATTATCCTGAAATAGCCTAATCCCAAGAAGCGTCACCCCATATGAGTTCTCATCCCCACCTGCAATACCGGCTATTCCAATATCATTTCCCCGAATAGCGCCAATGATGCCAGCCCCTCTGGTGCCATGAGAGTCACTATCTATTGCTGTAGTCATGACATTCTGGCTGCTCCCATTTACAAAATCCCACACTTCTTCCACTACCGCCCCATCGCCAAAATCCTCATGATCGTAGAAAATCCCGGTATCAAAAACCCCTACCTTCACCTCCGTCTTGCCTGTGCTGACATCCCAGGCAGGTAGTATATTGATAGAGGCGGCGGCCGGAAAGTCTGGGTGGGGAGTATCCCACAAAGAATGTTGTTCATTGCACAGGGGGTCCTCGCAGGGCGCGTCGCCCATGCCAACGTAGTTGGGGTGTGCATACACGATGCGGCCGGCGCTGATGCTGTCCAGCGCGGCGCTGAGCTCCTGTTCATCCTTGCCCGTGCTGCAATCCTTCAGGATCATCGTCGTCCAGAAGGGCGGGACATATAAGGCGTTCCCGTCCAAATCGGTGATGCACAGCTCTTCCGTATCCAGGCCGGGGAACACCTTGATGGCCCGGCAACTGCATATATCCGCCCCCGGGGGCAGCTCCATCAACTGCTCCATACTGTTCAGCAGGGCCGTATCGGCCACCACATCGCACAGAGAGCCGTAGTGCAGGCTCTTGTTGTCGACAAAATGGCTGTCCAGCACGGCCGGTGCGAAACGGATGATGACTTCGCCCTTTACGTGGCTGGGCAGGCTGTCTTCCGATAGGATGATTTCCCTGTCCAATTCCAACTCTTCCAGGGCTTTGAGCACATATTTTCGGGATTCCCCCTCCATCGCCAGGCCGGCAAAAACCAGCTTGCCACCCTCCCCCGCCAGGAGCCAATAGGCTTGTTTGCCGTTATCGGGAACCGCCCCGCTCCTTTTTTCCCACAGCTGCCCTTCTTCCTTGCTGAAACGGGTGAGCACCAGCTCTTTGCCTGCTGAAGATTTGGCCTCGCCGGCGGCGTACACGCCTCCGCCGGGGGCAGGCAGGATAGCGCGGGCAGCCGCCAGAGAGCCGGCCTGGTTATTCCTTCGCCGCTGTTCCATCGAAGGGGCGCCTGCGGCGGTGAACGACGCCACGAGCATATCCTGGCCGCCCTGCCGTTTGGCGCTTCCGCCGCCCAGGTAAATGGCCGCCCCGCCCGGCCCCAGGGCCAGGCTGTAGGCAGCGTCATCGCCGTAGCCGCCGTCTATTTTTTTCTCCCAATCCAACTGGAAGCCCGGCTTGAGCTTCTTCAGGGATATGTCCAGCCCCGTGCTGTCCGATTGGACAGTGCCGCAGAAGTAATAATACCCCAGGCTGTCCTTCTGGTAATACAGCCCCTTTTCGTAGTCCAGCTTGGGAAAGCCATAGCGGTAGGCTGTGCCGGAACCGGAGCCGTTGATGGGCAGCCGCCACGACAGGGCGCTCCAATCGCCGGCGTTATCCTGGCTCCCGCCAATGACGTCAATGTTGTTCCCGTCGTAAAGGGATAGGCCAAGAGGGGCGTCATCCTTTTGGGCGTAGTCGTAGTACTTGGCCCATTGCAGGGCGCCGGCGGAGCTTACCCGGGCCGCCATGATATTCTGCCCCGCCGCCGGCGTGGAGCTCAGCCCGGCGATGAACACGCTCTGCGTATCCCTTTGCAGCAGGGCCAGGGCGTAATCGTCAAGCTGCCCGGGCCCGCCGAAAACTGTATACCAGCTTTGGTTGCCGGACGAGTCGAAGCGGGCGAGGAGGAAATCGTAGCCATTCGTGCCGTTGCCGGCCGCCGCCCCGGCGGCGTAAATGTTGCCCTGCCCGTCCAGCAGGAGGGCGGCGCCGAAGCTGTTCGACAGGCCCGGGGCGTCGAGGCTGGAGGACCAAAGCAGGCTGCCGTCCCCGCCATGGCAGCTCAGCCATAGCCGCGGCAGCCCTCCGGAAAGGCTGTGCCCGACGGTGTAGATGTTGCCGTTTTCGCCGACTGCACTGGCGCTCCAGCCGGCCCCGGAGGGCGAGGCGAACTGGGCGGCCCAGCTTTCATTGACCAGCACCTGAGCTTGCATGGGTAGGAGCATCAGGCTAAGGGCGATAGTGGCAAATACTGCACGGAAAAAGGAAGGGTAAGCAACGCAGTTCATTTTGAAATAGTTGTATAATATAAAAGGAACTTATGCAAATTAAAGTCAATACAGGACTTTTGCAATTCCTTTTTTATCAAGTGCTAGGGCTGTTCAAAGTACAATGTCGGCATCTAAAACTCATTTAGGGATAGGGAAAACCCTCCCCTACCCCGATTCCATCAAAAGACGTCCACTTCTCCCACATAGGTTTTCCCCAAAAAAGTAGATTTACTGGAGAGGTTCTTGCAGGCGTATACCAGCATGCGTTGAAGAATACCGGCTTCATCAAGGGGTTCTTCGTCTTCCGCTGTGGAATACCCGACCGCCTCTTCCAGGAAAACCCTCAGTTTTTCCTCGGATTTCTCCGGTAAACCGAGGTATTCCAGGAAATCCGCTTGTTCACCGATTTCTTCCCTAGCAACTTCCCTTTCTTCCAATAGCTCCAGGACGTTTTCCCGGAATGCTTCAAAAGATTCGCGGAAAACGCCCTGAATTTCTTCGGCTAGGGTGCCAGTTTCCCAGGATTCTCCATCTATTGCCAACCTGTGGCAGGCATCGAGGATGTGCATTTCGCAAAACTCGCTGACGGATTGCCCGTTGCGCTCGGCAAATTCGGCGATTTTCACTTTGGAGGCCGGGCTGGCCTTAAAGGATATCGCTACTTTCGGAGCGTTCTCTGTTTGTTGTTCAAAATTCATAGTTCTGTAGTTTTATTGTTGTTTAAAAATTCGCTGAATACCGGAGGCTCGCTCCTCTTATTGGCTTGTGGCTTTCTGCTTCTTCTGGGCCTGCCGCAATAATTCAGAGTAGTGTTTGACCCAGGCCCGGTTATTTTCTATGGCTTTCAGGGTGCGTTTCGGGGTTCTACGGCCAGCGCGGTCGTTTGCGAGCTTCTTCTGCCAATGTGAGGCGTAACGCTTCTTGTACATCCGTAAACGAAGGTTTACCCGCCAAAGGGCCAGCTTGTCATCCTGTGTGGCGCCCTTTAGTTCGTGTGCACTAAAGGGTGCACACTTACCGGCGCTGGCCGTTATACCTTTCCCGCCTTTCCGTTGAGTGGCGTTTCAAGTAATTCTTCCAATAATTCGTCGTATTCGTTGGAGCAGGGGGGGGCTTCCTCGTCCTCTGGCGGTGGGGGCTCTTCCTGGCCTTTTTCGGGGATTTGCATGAAAGCGCCTTCTCCGGTGGGCAATGCCTCAAGAGGAGGGAGGTGTCTAAGCTGCCTCCGTATCCAATTCTGTGGATACCGGGTCAGGAAGGTTAGAATCAAAATGAAGAAATCCCTTAAGACGGAAGAGGTAAACCACTCCGCCCGCACATAAACCAGGGGCTTGATGCCGGCCGTCTGCAAAGAAATACACACCCAGGTGCGTGCGGCCACAAAGCCAAAAACGGAGTACTGCGCATATTGCTTAAGAAAACTCGCCAGCCAGTCATTCCTTGCCGTTGTTACAGAGTCTACTTTTGAATTGCTAATCCGCAGTTGTGCCTTTTCTTTCCCGATGTCCGACCTTACATCGGCGATTTGCTGATCGCGGTTTACTTTGGTTTCTGATAGTTTTCGCTGGTATTCCTTTTCCAGGCCATCCAGAGCCCTTGCTTTTTCAACCTCCAATTCGCGTATTTTCCCCTGCAAACGGTTTATCCGGGTGGTATACTTCCGCCCTGTAGTTTGCTCTTTATCCCGGTAAACCTGGATTTCTGAAGTAACCTGAGCTACCTGGCTTGTATACAGTTGGTTTACCGTTTCTTTTCTGCTTTCATGGGCAGCCATGGCCGACTGGAAATCCTTTTCATAGCTTTCCTGAATGAGGTTTACCTGTGCCTGTTCTTCCTCATTGAGGGGCTTGATGGGGGCAAGGTGAGGCTTTGGAGCATTTACCCTCAGTTCGTTCTCCGCATTGGTTTTGCTGACCGTAGCGCTGACGCCAACCAGAAAAACCAGGACAAGGAACGCAATAGAAAACTTGATCCAATTGGAGGCCGCTACCTTGCCCAGCTTGCCGGCCCACTGTAGATATTCACCATAGAAGGAATTGACCACATAGGTGACCAGGGCAAAGACGCAGATTTCCAGCGTGAGCGCCAGTAGAAAAGCTATTACACTGCCGATCTTACCCGCGTAAACCGGAAAGTGGCTTTCCAGTACATCGGCAAGGAAGCTGGAAAAGCCAAAGTATTCTGTCCAGCCCGACCAAAGCTGGCAGAGGATGCCGAAGATGGAAAAACCGATTAGCAGGATGCTGTCGTGGTTGAAGACTGACGACTGTTCCAAGGTATCGGGTTTTGTTTTGGCAAATAGCATGATTCAGAGCTTTGCGGTTTTTTAAATAGCCCGGCCAGCTCGCCCTTTAAGGGTAAGCCGGCCAGGTGAAAATGATGATCAGTCCTCCCAAGGCACTTTTTCCTCCTTAGGTTGAAGGGTAGGGGAGGCGGAAGCTTCAGCTGTATCGGGTTCTTCCTGATCACTGGAAGTTTTGCCGCCTAGCAGTTGGAGGTTTGTGATGGTCAGACCGAAGTCAGGGACAAACTGGCCGGATTTGTTCTGGTAAACTTTAACATCAGGGAGTCCTTCCAGGTAAACCAACTGGCCTTTGCGGA
This sequence comes from Bacteroidota bacterium, assembly GCA_963169455.1. Classification (GTDB taxonomy): domain Bacteria; phylum Bacteroidota; class Bacteroidia; order Chitinophagales; family Saprospiraceae; genus JACJYE01. The sequence continues at coordinate 6,405 of CAUJDW010000099.1, forward strand.
GGTACTGAACCAGGTTGGTATCCGAGTTCCTCCACAGGGTACAGTTAACCCAGATGGTTTTCTCGTGTTGCACCCCTTGAGAATCCTTGTACTTCTCATTGTGCGCAACGGAAAAGCTGATAGCCTGCTTTCCGTTCCATTCTCTGATGATGGCGTCGGCGCCGAGGTTTCCGATTACAATCGATTTAAGCATGGTTGAAAATTTTATGGTTATGAAATTTGTTACGCGGATGGCTTGAGCATGCCCCACAACTGCATTTCAAGCAGGGCATCGAGGGTGGTGAAGGCAGCGTGTAGATAACGCCTCCGTACATTTGGCGAAATTTTGATTTGGTAGTCGTCTTCCGGGTCGACGTAAACCTTATCGAGGTTGACTAGGTAGTAGATGTACTCCTCCCGGAGAGCGGGCTCGCCAGTTTCGGGGTTGGTTATTTCTGCCTCGCCGGTTTCTTCCAGGATCTCCTTCGCCTCTTTGGCGAAGTCTTCTGGTTTTGAATTGATGTTCAGTAGTTTTGAATCCGGGTGGGCATTCTTGGTGCCGGAATGGAAGGCGCCGAATTTTCGATATAGCGGTTTACCCTTGATGGTGGGGAGTATTTCGCAGATGAGGCCAAAATTAAGGCCGCCATCGTCACGCAAGGCCAGGGGTTGGAAATGGTATTTTATGCACTCCATGATGCCCGAAAGGAAAATATCGGCGCCATCGGAAGGCTTCACGTAGCGCTTGTAAAAGCCTGAGCGTTCGCAGAAATGAAACCCTCGTTTAGGCTCCTTGCTACGGATATAAAGGCTCTCCAGTCCGATGAAAGTGGAGCCGGATGGGTCTAACTGTCCAATATCAGAGGGTGTAAGTAATTTGTTGCTTCGCAGCAACGCAGCCTTTTCTTCCGGGCTAAACATTCGCCGGTTGCTATTTCCTGCTGTTTGGCGGTTCCATGATTTCAGTATAAAGCGGTGGAGGCGATTCCGGTTCTGTGGCCCCTTATGGACGAGCAATAAGGAGTGAATATGAATGTGAAGCCCATTTTCGTTTTTGGTCACTTCAACACCGAATTCGCCAGCGTAAACCAGGTCCTTCCAGGCCTGCTTTTTCCTCATGAAGTTGAATTCCCGCATCAATTCATCAGCATACCACCTTTTCCCTCGAAAACCGCCGGATTCGTTATGGGGAACGGTTAGCGTGAGGTGGAAAAAGTCGAAACAGTGGAGGAGGTCTGGGTTTTTATCGAAGAAAAGGCGGTATTTCCGTCTCAAGTCCTTGGCTCGCTTTGCGTTACACACCGCGCATAGCTTATTCTTGCAGGTGTGTGCGCCGATAAACTCTTTGGCGCCGTTGGCCAAATGTTCCCGAAAAAGGGCGTGGCGGCAGCATGAGTTAATGGCGTATCGGAAATCCATGAGGTATGCCAGGCTGTCATCGTCAACATCATTTGCTTCCAGGTACTCATGCAATTCCTTATAATTCAGCCGGTTTTGTTTCACAGCACGAGTCATCCAGAAGCAGCGCTGCCGGTTGTGGCGGGTTCTATCCTTCCTGCTGTCATTTGTTCCTGGGCTTTCATCACTGGAGGGGCTACCTGTGTCCGGGATACCACCAACTATCGGCTCTCCGGCCATTATTCTGACCGTTTCTTCACTATCAAGGAAGGGGACATTACTATACATAAGTGTTTCTTTTATCGTCGATTAATGAATCCAACTCGTCGAGCCTGAATTCGACGAGCTGTTGAATGAATTGTGCTTTGTCGCGCTGGGAGGGGTACAAGCGGCTCTGGGGGCGAGGAAGTAAAAATTCAAGGCTGGTTAAGTGGGGTTTGATTCGAAACTGAAAAGTTGCCAACCGCGTCCGGCTGTTTATCTTCTCTATACAGTCCTCCAACGACTCCAATTTTTGTTTGATCTCATCGGGCAAATAGTAAGGCCTGGATTTGCGCGTGATAGTGATAAACTTGCGGATAGCCACTCTGGCGGATACCACCAACTGCCGCTCGAGGCCGTGTTTCAGCTTCTCGAAATCTTCCGCAGAAATCAGAATAGGGTGGGGCAGCCCATCATGGTGAACAGAAATTTCTAATTCACCGAAGAGGTCGTGCCCCACCGCGAGGGTCAACGTTTTCATAGCGTTAGAATTTCTAGGGGAGTTTTTTCTTGGACATCTGCAAAGCACAGTCGGAATAGGTGGGCGGAGCAGTTGTACTCCGCCCAAACGCTTTGCAGCGCGTCCCCCCGTTCGTTCGCTCAACTCCCCAGAAGAGCCGCACGGGGAAATCGTAAACCAGGGTTTACCTGGTTGGTTATCAGTAAATTAAAATGCAGGGAAGCTTGAAAAAGGCGGGAAAAAGTGGTATGTTTGTCTTGCTAAAAATTACTTTTTCGGCCCTGAGCTTTCCTTAAGCTTGGGGTTTTTTATGCACGTTCTTCTCTGGCCATTTCTCCCTCAATTACTCCAGTGGGCTCGAAAATAGCATCGAGCTCAGAGCGCTTCACATATACTTTCCGTGTTCCGGGGATGCGATATAGGGTGATAACGCCATCCTTGACCAACTGGTAAAAGAAAGTCTTCCCCAGTTCATAATCTTCCCGAGCCCGCTTGGCACTAATTAAGTTCTGCCGCACATCTGAAAGGGATGAATGGAGGGCCTGAACCTTTTGATTTAGCTGCCTCAGTTGTTCGTGCAGGTCTGGATTAGTTTTCATAGCTTCGAAAAGTTTGTTGTGGTTCAAAATTATAATAAATGTTATTGAATTCAAATATTTCAATAACATTTTTTTTAAAAAAAATCACCTTCCCCTTTTATTCACCAATAACCGCTTGATTATCAATAAATTCAATATAATGGTCGATTTCGCTTTGCTTTATAGAGAATTCATCAATAAGCATCTTTTGACCCCTATTAGGTGGGTAAGAAAGCTCTTTTTGGATATATTGGAAGTCCACCCGATCGCTTTTCTCAAAGTAGGCATTCAGGAACGACCGGAAATTTTCTCGATGGTTTCCAAATATCCAGTGATAGAATAGACATCCAAAGGCCATGTCTGTGTCTCGTTCAGAGTAGGGGAGTGAAAAAAGGAAGATTGCATTGAAAGCCCTCAGTTTAGCCTGGATTTGAGGTTCCAATATTTCCTTCCAATTTTTCTTGGTATCCTTCAATCTATTGATCGTCTCTAACAAATCAGTTTCATCAAAGACACTGAGAAACTCAGAATGAGTAAGGTTGTTTGCGAGATGAGCCTCTAAGCCATTCAAAATCGATTGCTCCATGGCTTGCGCCACAGGTGTCCTGAACAACTTTAGCTTTCCTTTTATGTTCCTGAGGGAAAACTTGTCACCTTGCTTTTTATAACCTTCTCTAATGATTCTCTCAAGGATGCTTTCGTTGAATTTAACCTCCCGAGCAGTCTCTCCAAAATGTCCCTGATGATCATAGCTTCCGTCTTTAAAACCTTCCAATTCTTCCCTGGTCCAATAGACTGGCAACCCTTCGTGGGTAGCTTCCTTTATTTGGATATTCTTTCTGTTGAAAGTGATTTGAAGGTATAGCGGATAGAATTTACCCTCCTTTGGCTTTATGCGATCGTCAAAGAAGTATTTAAAGGTTATTTTTTTCTGTTTGGGACTTTCAGTCTTCCCAATTGACATTTTTCAGTGCTTTTCTCAGGTATTTTCTACTCAGGTGCAGATACTTCCGGGTGGTAGAGATATTAGAATGCTGCAATAGCTCCTGCACGATGGCTAGGTTATCTACCTTGTCGGCAAGTATCGTTGCACAAGTATGCCGGCCGCAGTGGGTCGACAGTTTTTCTTTTATGACGTCACGGCATTCAATCCGGCTGGCCAGGACTTTCAACTGGCGGTTAACGAACTGATTGGTGTAGCCCATGAATAGGGGAAGATCCTTGAGCCTGGAAAAAGCGCCGAATAGCGCTTCATGCCGCTCTATGGCCTTCAGCAGGATCTTCTCGGGTTTACTGTATTTTTCCCCCTTCTCCCGGAACAGGTACCGCAGGCTCAGGTCATTTTGCTTCATCGTCTTCACGGAATCCTTGGAGATAACGATTCCATTCTCTGTTTCGATGACGTCGCCTACCCGAATCCTGGACCCCGTTTCATACCTGGAGCCGGTGTACACCAGGTAGAGGAAGAAGTCGCGGCAAATTTCCAGCGTATCTTCTTCTTTGGTGAACGTGAGCTGTTCCAGTTGCTGGATCTCCTCCGGGAGCAGGAAGATCACTCTGGAATCTTCCTCTTTGATCCGAAATCGCTGGTAGGGGTTTTTCCCTTCCTCCAGTAGCCCGCAGTAGATGGCCTGGTTGATGTAGCGCTTCAGGACGCGGTGGTGCTTAGCGGCGCCATTAACGCTGTAGCCACAATCGCGGAGGTACTTATCGTATTGTTGTACGAAATTGTAGTCTAGGTCCTGAAAGTACACACAATTGCGGTACTCACAAAGCCTTTTGAAAATGGTCTTGTGGCTTTTATGCGTCCCTTTGGCGAGTGTCGACTTGACGATATCCAACTGCTGTTGGAAAAACTCAGTGAAGCTGATGTTGCGGTCATCCTTCTCGAATTCCGCCAACCTGTCCAGCGTAATGGGGATGCCCTTCTGTTTGAGATAGAGCTGGCAATCCTTGGCGGTTTTCATCATGTCCGCCAGGTAGTTGTTGTGCCGGCCCACCAGGGGGTGGTTGCGCACTTCTTTTCTCCGCTTATCCCATTGAGAAGGGTGGAGGTAAATTCCAGTCTTGTACCATTTCTCTTTTCCCGCCAGATAGATCTTCATGCATACCACGGAAGTTCCATCTTTACGAAAGCGGTTGGTACGGTTCCCGTACAGGAAAAATTCGAATGTTGCCAATGGAGTGCTCATTGCCTCATAGTTTAGTTAATAAAAAATGCACTAAATCGAAGCTATGATGCACTAAATACGCACTAAAACAAGTCAGAAACAACTAAACCAAAAGGACTCAAGCGAACCATTACGGCATTTCAAATGATTGATACTCAACTTTTTGAGTAAAAATTCAGCCCGCAGCGGACGGCTGCGGACTGAATCCAGTGGTCCCACTTGGGCTCGAACCAAGGACCCCCTGATTCACCTTCCATTGCTTTCGCAGTGGGGTAGGACTATATCACCGCCATATCCCCAATACGGGACTTAGGCGGGGGGCGTTCGCGGAGGGCTTATTGGGAGGCTATCCTCACCCTCTAGTCTCTGCACCTTCCCGGTTACAATTAAAGCCATTCACCGGGCTTGGCTCAGGATTGCCATTTCAGTTTTCAGTATATATGGCAAACGCTGCCTACTGTCCACTGAAGAAGGTTTCCCTGAATTAACCCCCTTCTCATCCCGCCGTTTCCGGTGGGAGGCACCATTGGTAACGACCGTTACCATTGATGAGTCAGGTGCTCTAACCAGCTGAGCTATGGGACCAAATAAAGTCAAAATGACAAATGTAAAACTTTACCCGGCTGCGAAAGCAGAAGGGCGCGGAATGTAAGAGTAAGCTGCACACCGCACATTTTGACTACTCATCAAATGCCCCGCTTTCGGAGCGTTTGCAAATTTACGCAAATACCCGGCTATATACAAGGCTGGGGCCGCGATAAATAAACAATGGGCGGTGGCGCTCTTCATCGCCGACTCAGAGCGCCCGGCGCCCATTGTTCAGGCCAGCGCAGGCGGCCGGTCAGGCATTCTTCATGTGCACATCCATCTGCGGGAACGGAATGCTGATGCCTTCGGCGTCAAAGGCTTTTTTGACGTGCTCGTGCATGTAGAAGTAGGTGTCCCAGTAGTGCTCGCTCTTGCAGAAGGGGCGGCTGGCCAGGTTGATGGCGCTGTCCCCCCAGGGGCCTACCACCACGCCCTGCGCGGGTTCGTCCAGAATGTAGGGGCATTCCTTGCCGACGCGGAGGATGGCTTCCCGCGCCTTGTCGATGCTATCTTTGTAGCTGATGCCGAAAGTGAGCTCCACCCCTATGATCCCCTGGCCGGAAATGTTGGTGATCACGTTGCTGGTAACCACGCCATTGGGCACAATGATGCGCTTGTTGTCGAGGGTGGCCAGTACGGTGTTGAACACCTGTATGGCTTCCACCGTGCCGGCCTGGCCGCCGCCGATGGTGACCAGGTCGCCCACCTTGTAGGGTTTGAACACCAGCAACAGCACGCCGCTGGCGAAGTGCCCCAGGCTGCCCTGCAGGGCCAGCCCTACGGCGAAGGCCAGGGCGCTGAAAATGGCGATAAAGGAAGTCGTTTCAATGCCGAACATGCTGGCCACGCTCAGCAGCAGCAGCACTTTCAGGCCGACGTTAACCAGCGAGGCCAGGAAGGGGCGCACCGTCGCGTCGAAGCCGCGCTTGTCCATGCCGCGCTTCACGACAAGGGTGACCCTGCCGATAATCCAGAATCCGAGGATGAGCGTGATGATCGCGCCCGCCACCTTTGGGGCGTAAGCGGTGAAAAGCTCGGACAGCTTGTCGAGGTTTAACAGGGAAAAGTCCATAATGGGGTATGGTTTGGTTTGCGAATGGATGTACTTTTGAGCAATATACCGCGGATTGGGGACAAATAGCGAATTAATGCATGTCAAAATAAGGCTAAAATGGCGAAATGGCTCAGCCGGGAAGAAGCATTGGCAAAATTGCAGCATTACTGCGCCTATCAGGACCGATGCCATCAGGAGGTTCGCAGCAAACTGCTGGAACTGGAGGTGTATGGCGATCAACTGGAAGAGGTGATGGCGCAGCTCATCGAGGAGGGCTTTCTCAACGAGGAGCGCTTCGCCCGCTCCTTTGCCCGCGGCAAATTCCGCATGAAACAGTGGGGGCGCACCCGAATCCGCAGGGAACTGAAAGCCCGGCAGGTCTCCGACTACTGCATCCGCAAAGGACTGGAGGAGATCGATGAGGCAGAATACCTCGAAACCCTGAAGGCGCTGTTGCAAAAAAAGCTGGAAAGCAGCGGGGAGGAAGAGCCGGGTAAGAAAAAACAAAAGGCCGCCCGCTATGCCCTCAGCAGGGGTTTCGAAGCGGAACTGGCCTGGACCCTGCTCGAAGAATTGTTGGGCGGCTGACATCAGGGCCTTTCCGGGCCTTGGCCTTCCGGGAAATATCGTACCTTGGATTACCTCAAAATAAGCACCCCCCTGTTACGCCACATCAGGAAACTGATTTTTGATTTTTTTTGGCTTGCTCCGGCTTTCCGGATGTTGTTATCTTTAAACTGCCCGTTTTGTTCTTCATTCAAAAGGAAGTGTCATGGCTAGAAAAAAACTCTCATTAAGCGATTTCAAAAAGGCCAAGCTCGGCCCCGGGGCGCAGAAGGCGGCCAAGGGAGGCTACAAATTCGGGCCTTCCGGCGCGAATTTCATAGGCTCCTTCATTTGGGAAGGCGTCGATATCCGGGGGCAGCAGATACTCAACTACGACCGCAACGAGGCCGGCCCCGCCAAATCCGGCAGGGGCTAATGTGCAGTTTGCAGTAATCCGTGCAGCCTTGCCGCTGCCCATCGATGTACTGCCCGCTGACTAACGCAGGCCGGGGTATTGTTCGCGGAACTTTTGCCGTATCACCTCGGCAAAAGGCTTTCCTTCGATCTTGCTTTTCAGCCAGGCCATGATGTCGAAGGCCTTGGTGAAAAACGTCTTGGCCAGCGGCTGCTGAGAGAGGTCTTCGAACTCTTCGCGCAGGCTTTCGTAGGCCTCCCTCAGCTCCCTTTTTGAAGGCGCCTCCACCGCTTTGCGGATGAAGCTCATCACCTTTCTTTCCACCTCGTGCAGCTTGTCCCGCTTTTTCAGGAAGCGGTAGGCCGAACGCAGCAGAGATTCGATCAGCTCGTAATTGCCCAGCTCGTAGTGTACGATCAGGTTGAGGATGCGGGCTACGCCCTGCAGGTCCTGCCGCTCGATGGTGTTGGGCAGGCTGAGCCATTTGTTGAGGAATCCGAGGGCCTGCTCGTATTGCTCGGCGCCGAAGGAAATGTAGAAGTAATTGTAGTAAAAGGTGTGGGTCTCAAAAAGGCTTTCGTCAAAGCGCTGCCTGTCCCGGAGGTGTTCCTGCAGCGCCCGGAGGCCTTCCCCGAAATCGCCTTTCAGGATGCATAGGGAAAACTTGTTCTGGTAATACTGCCGGTGTATCTTCAGCTCGTCGTCCTTGCTGTTGGGCTGTATGTGCCGGAGCTTTTCCAGCCCGGCTTCCAGCTCTTCCAGCTTATCCATGCGCGCGCAACTGACGATGAAGTTGCTGATGGCCGATATGTATTCCGATACGTCTTCCTGCAGCAGATGGGGCTGGCTTTCCATCAGCCCGATAAGGGCCTTGCTTTCCTGGTAGAACTTCTCCAGGTCGGAGACGGCGTAGTGGTAAATGGAGGCGATGCGGTAATACAGCACCCTGGCCTGATGGGAATTGGCCAGCCCGTAGTTCTGCAGCAAAGGCGAATCGATGATGCCGCTCAGGCGTGCCCTGAATGCCTCGCCGCGCAGGGAGGCGTCTTTGCGCAGGCTCACCAGCAGGCGGTAGAAGATGTTGCGGTATTCGGAAATGTTGCGCAGCTTTTCCAGCACTTCCTTCTCTTCCGCATCGATGCGCTCCAGCTCCTGGTCCAGAAAATCAATGTCTGTTTCCGTGTACGCGATGTGTTTTTCCCAGCCCAGGCTTTCCAGCACGATGGCGAACTGCTCGTACTGGTAGGCCAGTTTTTTGGCCCTGGCGAGGTAGTCTTTACAATCGTCGAACAAAGACCGCTGGAACAGCACCTGCACGCTTTGCAGCATGCTCTTCAGCCGGTGCGAGGCCGACGATTTTTCATCGTACGACTGCAGGCTCTTCAGGATGAGGTTGTACAGATAGGCTTTCAGCTCGGAATATTTCCGGCTCTGGATGGGCTCATCGCCATACACTTCCTGCCTGAGCGCCTCATCGTCGAAGGCCTCCCGGGCGTCGATGGCGTCGAAAAGGGTGAGGTATTTGTTGTCCCTGCCGTTCTGCCCCCCCGTAAAGACCTTGAAGTACCGCTTTTCCGGGCCGGAAAGGGATTTGATGAGGCGGAAGAGTTTATTCGAAGGTGTCTTCGGCATACTGTCCTTGTCTCTGCGGCTGTGGGCAGCCTTTTTTACATAACCCGCCCAGGCTCCCGAATGCTGCCGGGCGAAGCCAATATACAAAATTCTGAATCCTGACAAATAAGCAAAATCAGAATAATGCGCCCCGGGGGTTCCGCCTGATATTCTGCCCCGAATCGGCAAAGGCCAGAAGATTTAGCTGGAATGAACTACAAAATCGTCCGCTGCAGAAACGGCAGCTTTTCGGGGTAGTCGGTCGTGTAGTGCAGCCCGCGGCTTTCGCGCCGCATAGAGGCCGAGCGGGTGATGAGGTAGCCGATGGTAATGAGGTTGCGCAGCTCGCAGAGCTGGGGAGAGATGGTGGTGGAGTTGTACAGCTCCTCGGTTTCCCGGTGCAGCAGGCTGAGGCGGTCGAGGGCCCGCTTCAGGCGGACATCGGAGCGCACGATGCCGACATAACTGCTCATGATCTCTTTGAGCTCCTTCAGGCTTTGCGTGATCAGCACCATTTCCTTTGGGTGGGTAGTGCCGCTGGCGTTCCAGTCCGGAATGTGCTCCTGATGCCGGTGCTGGCTCAGTTTGGGCAGGGCGTCCTCATAGATGCGGTGGGCGAATACGAGGGCTTCCAGCAGGGAGTTGGACGCCAGGCGGTTGGCGCCGTGCAGCCCCGTGCAGGTGCATTCCCCGCAGGCGTACAGCCGCCGGATGGAGCTGCGGCCATATTCGTCGGCCTTGATCCCGCCGCACATATAATGGCAGGCCGGCACAATGGGGATCATATCCTTCATCGGGTCAACGCCGATGCTCAGGCATTTGTCATTAATAGTGGGGAAATGGGCCCGGAAGCCCTCCGGGTCGAGGTGGCGGCAGTCGAGGAACATGCACTCTTCCCCCCGTAGTTTCATCTCGTTGTCGATCGCCCGGGCCACGATGTCGCGGGGCGCCAGCGATTTGCGGGCATCGTACTTGTCCATGAACGCCTCGCCCTCCCGTGACTTGAGGATGCCGCCGAAGCCCCGCACGGCCTCCGAGACCAGGAATACCGGGTTTTCTCCGGCCGGGTTGTAAAGCGCCGTGGGGTGGAACTGCACGAATTCCATATTCTCCAGGTGCCCCTTGGCGCGGTAGGCCATGGCGATGCCGTCGCCGCTGGCGATGACGGGGTTGGTGGTGTTGCGGTAAACCTGCCCCGTCCCGCCGGTAGCCACTACCGTGATGCGCGACAGTATCGTTTCGATCTCACCTGTACGTTTGTTTAGCGCGTAAGCGCCGAAGCATTCGATGTCGGGAGTCAGGCGGGTGACGTTGTAGCCCAGGTGGTGCTGGGTGATGAGGTCGACGGCGAAGTAGTGTTCCAGGATTTCCAGGTTGGGCAGTTGTTCCGCTTTGGCCAGCAGGGCGCGCTGGATTTCCCAGCCGGTAAGGTCCTTGTAGTGCAGGATGCGGTTTTCGGAATGGCCGCCCTCACGCCCCAGGTCATAGTGTTCGGCCTTTTTGTCGAAGCGGGCGCCCCAGCCGATGATCTCCTGCACCCGGGCGGGCCCTTCCTCCACGACGATCTCCACGGCCTTCCTGTCGCAGAGCCCGTCGCCGGCGTCCAGGGTGTCGGCGATGTGTTTATCGTAGGAATCCACTTTCATGTCCCAAACGGCAGCTACTCCGCCCTGGGCGTAGCGGGTATTGCTTTCTTCTTCCTGGGTTTTGGTCAGGGCCGTTACTTTCATATCCGGCCGGGCTTCGGCCAGTTTGATGCCGGTGGACAGCCCGCCGATGCCGGCGCCTATGATGAGGATGTCTGTTTTCATGCTGGATGATTTGCTCAAAGATATGGATAGCCTGAAAATTTATGCGCCGGAGTTTTTCCGGCGAAGTGCTATCTTTCGGCGGGTACAGAATTTCCTGCGGATGAAAATTGCCATCAACACGCGGTTTTTGCTGTCCGGGCGGCTGGAAGGCATCGGGCGGTACACCTATGAGGTAAGCCGGCGGCTGGTGCTGCAACACCCTGATGACGAATTTCTTTTCTTTTTCGACCGCCCCTGCGATCCCGCATTTCTGTTCGGGCCCAATGTGCGGGCGGTGGTGCTGCCGCCGCCGGCCCGCCATCCGGTGCTCTGGTATATCTGGTTTGAGTGGGCCGTGGCGCAGGCCCTGAAGCGCCACCGCCCCGGCGTATTTTTTTCGCCCGATGCCTACCTGAGCCTGCGGGCGGCAACGCCTACCGTCATGGCTGTGCACGACCTGGCGTTCGAGCATTATCCCGGATGGGCGCCGCCGCTGGTGCAGCGTTACTACCGGCATTTTATGCCCCTCTACTGCCGGCGCGCCCAACGCATTCTGGCCGTTTCGGAGTACACGCGGCAGGATGTCGTCGGGCGGTACGGCCTGGATGGCGAAAGAATAGCCGTCTGCGGCAATGGTTGCCGGGACGGATTCGCGCCCCTGTCCGACGAGGAAAAGCAGGCGGTTCGGGCGGAAGTGTCGGGGGGGAAGCCTTATTTCCTGTACATCGGTGCTGTGCACCCCCGCAAGAACACCCACCGTCTGATCGAGGCCTTCAGCCGCTTCAAAGCGCGCTGCCCCGGCCCGGCCCTGCTGCTGATCGCCGGGCGCTTTGCCTGGCAGACGGGGGAAGTGAAGCAAGCCTACGACAACTCAGCCTGCCGCGAAGACATCCGCTTCACGGGCTATGTGCCCGATGAGGATTTGCCCCGCCTGCTTGGCGGCGCCCTGTGTTTGGTTTACCCCTCCCTTTTCGAGGGTTTCGGCATCCCCATTCTGGAGGCCATGCACTGTGATGTGCCCGTCATTACCTCCGATACCTCTTCCATGCCCGAAGTGGCCGGGCCCGCCGCCCGCCTCATCAGCCCGGAGGACATCGGCGGGCTGGCAGGGGCCATGCAGGAAGTATCCGAAAGCCCCGCACTGCGGCAACGGCTCATCGAAGCCGGCAGGGAGCAGCGGCGGAAGTTCAGCTGGGATAAAACGGCCGGAATCGCCTATGAGAACCTCCGGCTGGCCGCAGGACTTACTGCTGCTGGCCATCCACCCCTTCCGGGCCGAAGTTGAGCTGGAAGCCGATGCGTTTGTTCGGCTCGTCGTCATCGAAGTCCTCCCAGTTGGTAATCTCCTGGATGAACTCTTCCATGTGGCGGATATAGTAAGGCTCGCGCAGCTCTTCCGGGCGGTAGATGGCGATGGTCTTCGGCTGCCGGGGCTGGCCGTAGTTCTCGATGAAGGGGTAATTGATGAGTACGATGATCTTGCCGTTGAACAATTGCTGATAAACCAGCGAGCCGTTGTGTTTGATCAGGTCGCGCCGCACATCATCGTTCACTTTCTGGTACATGCCGCTTTTGGACTGCCCGAGGGTCAGCATGGCGGCCTCCAGGTTTTCGATCTCGGAGCGGATCTCCACTTTGGCTTCCAGCCCGGTGGCTTCCACCAGGGCCAGGAGGATGGCCCGGATCTCTTCGCGAAGGCTGTCCTTCCATGCTTTCCGGTAGGCCAGGGTATTCTGCAGCACTTCTTTGTACTGGTTGACTTTGCGTTGCAGGTTGAAAGCCTGGGCTTTGAACTCTTCTTTTTCCATATATGCCTGGTTTGATGGTTAGGAGAAGGGGCTTTGCCCGGTTACCAAGGTAATTATATAACGGCTGATTCAAAAATATTTGGCGTATCCGGTATTGGGGTGTTAGGTAAAAAGGCCGTATTTTTTCCGCCTCGCATTGCCCGTGGGGCAGTGTGGAAAAGGAACAGGACAGCATGCTGCTCGCAATAGATATCGGCAACACCAATGTTACACTCGGCCTGGCTGAGGGCCGCAACTGGCGGCACGTCTGGCGGCTGCCTACGCTGACGGACAAGGAGGCCCTGCTTTTTTACGAAGTCCAGCTCAGCAATTATTTGCTTGAACAGGATATTCCCCCCGCCGGAATCCGCCTGATGGTTGTCAGCACGGTGGTGCCGGCCCTGCGCCCGGTTTTTGAGGTCCTGGGCCGGCAGTTGTTTCACAGGCCGCCCCTTTTCGTAGGGCCCGAGCTTTACCAGCGTTTTCAGGTCAAGGTGTTGCGCCCCAACGAGCTGGGCACCGACCTGTACGCCAACGCCATTGCGGCCCATCACCTTTTCCGGCAGGACTGCATCATTGCCGATTTCGGCACTGCCCTGACGTTCACCACCATGAACCGGGATGGAGCGTTGCTGGGCGTCTCCATTGCGCCCGGCCTGAAAACGGCCATTTCCGCCCTCTTCCAGAAGACTGCCCAGTTGCCGGAAGTGCCTCTCGAGTTGCCATCCTCCGCCCTTGGCCTCGACACTGTGCACGCCATTCAGAGCGGAATTCTCATCGGCTATGTAGGCCTGGTCAGGCACATGCTTCAGGCCATCCGTTCGGAGGTCGGCGCCCACTATCTGGCCCTGGCTACCGGCGGCCTGTCTTCCATCCTGCACCCCCTTCGGGAGGAGTTTCACGCCATCGAGCCCAACCTCACTCTGGAGGGGCTGCGGATTATCGGCGAGAATATTTATCCGGAGGAGTAAACCTAATTATCTCAACTTTGTTTCCTGCCTAATGCTTAATAAGCTAACTTCGCCCTTTGCCCAAATTTAGGAAGGGGAAGCATTTGTTTCCGAAAAAGAAATTACTGTAATGAGATCAACAGCGAACAGCAAGGTAAGTGTCGGCATCGATGATATGGCCGCTTACATTCCTAAGCTCTATCTGCCTATTGAAACCCTGGCGGAGAAGCGCCAGCTGGAATACGCCAAACTGAACAAAGGCCTTGGGCTGGCCGCCATGTCTTTCCCCGACGTGCATGAGGATGTGGCCACCATGGCCGCCAACGCCATCCTGGACCTCATCCTGCGCAACGGGCTCAACCCGGGCAGCATCGGCCGCATTTACATCGGCACGGAAAGCGCAGTGGACGGTTCCAAACCCATGGCTTCCTATGTGCTGGACATGCTCACGCAGTATTTCAGCCCCCAGTACGGCCCCGATTGTTTCCTGAACTGCGACGTAGTGGACATGACCTTCGCCTGCATCGGCGCGGTGGACGCCCTGCATAACACCCTTGACTGGGTGCGCGGAGGGAAAGGCCGCATCGGTATTGTCGCCGGTTCGGATGTCGCCAAATACGAGATGGGCTCCGGGGGAGAGTACACCCAGGGCGCTGGTTCGGTCGCCATGCTGGTCAGGCAGAATCCCCGGCTGATCGCCATTGATGATTTCTGGGGGGTGGCGGCCCGCAGCGTGCACGATTTTTTCAAGCCGCTGCGCACCGTGAGCAAGGAAGAACTGGTAGAAGAAGTGTTGCGCCTGTCCGGCTCCGCGCTTACGGCCGAAGATGTGCTGGGGCGCCTGAACGGCGCGCTGGAAGCCCAGGGGGTGCTGGATAGCCAGGAAAACCGCATTACCCTGCATAAGGAAACGCCTGTATTCGACGGGCCCTATTCCAACCTCTGCTATCAGAACCGCATTTGGGAAGCCCTGCGCCACTATGCCGAAGAGGCCGGCCTGGAGCCCGATGCTCCGGTCACGGACGACTGGCGTCGCCTCATTTTTCACCTTCCGTACGCTTATCAGGCCCGCCGTATGTTCCCGGAGATATTCATGATCGAAAGCCAGCATCGGGGCGACTGGGCGGAAGTGGAAAAAGAGATGGACATGGCCCGGCCCCATGTTTCCGAATTCGAATCCGAGCGGGCATATAACAAGGCTTATGGAGAGTACCTGCGCGCCGTTTCCAAAACCAGCCGCTACCGCAATTTCGTCAGGGAAAAGATCGAAAAGGGCGAGCGGGCATCTTCGGTGGTCGGGAACCTCTACACCTCTTCCATTCTGCTTTCCCTGATGAGCACGCTGGAGGCCGACCTGAGCGAAGGGCGCGAACTGGCCGGCGCTACTTTCGGCTTTTTCTCTTATGGCAGCGGTTCCAAATCGAAGGTGTTTACCGGCACGATCCAGCCCGGCTGGCAGGAAGTGGCCGGGCGCTTTCAACTGATGGCGGGCCTGGCGGAGCGCCAGGCCATAGATTACGACACGTACGAATCCATCCACCGGGGCAGGCGCCAGAAAAGCGTGGCCGCGATCTCCGGGGAGTTCTATCTGGCGGATGTTTGCGCGGAACGCAGCGTTCGCGAAGGCGCCCGCACGTACCGCTGGCGGGAGGCAGCCAGCAAGGCAGTTGAACTGAGAGCCTGAAACAGGGTAGCCCCACGGGCTACCGTTTCATTGAAAAGCTGTACGGCGGTAGTGAAGTAGCTGAGAGGCGGGCTTGTTACTGCTCGTTTTCCCTTTGTTGCTCCTCCTTGTATTTGGCTTTGAGCAGTTCGCCCCGGCGGAGTACGGAGGGCTTTGTAAATTGCTGCCGGCGGCGAAGCTCCCTCACAACACCTATATCTCTGTGTTTGCGCTTGTAGCGCTTCAGCGCCCGGTCGATGGTTTCGCCATCTTTAATATCAATAATGATCATATAACCTTTGGTTTTTTTATCGCTCCCCTTGAGGGATGAGACCCCGGAGCGGCTCTTTCAAAAAAAATAAAAATCCATTTCTCACTTCGCCGGCGTAGCCCGGCGGTACACAGGCGTAATAGCCGGAGGGAATTTCCCTCCGGCTATTAACCCTCACATCTTACCAGCGGTTGAAATCGCGGTTGGGGCGGCGTCCGCCGCCAGCCGGGCGATCTTCCTTGGGGCGGGCTTCCTTGACGATGATCGTCCTGCCGTCGAGTTCCGTCTCGTTGAGGGCGTTGATAGCCTCTCTGGCCTCGTCATCGTTATCCATCTCCACAAATCCATACCCTTTTGACCGGCCCGTGTCGCGGTCGGTAATCACTTTGGCGGAAGAAACCTCGCCGAAGGCTTCGAAAGCCTCCTGAAGAGCTTCGCTACTGGTGTCGTAGCTGAGTTTTGTTACAAAAATGTTCATAACTGAAATTTGATAAAGGATAAAATGCCTCGCTGTGGCTTACGGAAACCTCCTCCGGCAAAGAGGGCGGCCACGGCCACAGTCCTGATCATACAATTAATGCTTCCGGGAAACTTTAAATCTTACTTGGAAGGAAGAGTTAAACGTACGTACCGTAGAGTATAATTGAATGATGCTGCAAAGATAGGCAATAATTTGCTGAGAACCAATTCTTTCATGCCGCCCACTTTTCCGCCGGGGTTCCGGTATTAAAACGACAAACACAATAAATTGGTTTACAATGACTTAAAACAAGGGTTATAAAAAAGCACAATTTTTTTCAAAGCGGGGTAACTATTTAGGTTGGAACGCGGGCCTGTGGCCCGCGAAGTGATAACCAGTAGGCCTCTGGAGGGGCTCTGCCTGCGTCGCGGGCCACAGGCCCGCGTTCCGGATTGCCGCTAAAGGAGTCCTGAATAGTGACGCTATATTGCTATATCGTTATATTGCTGACTGTGCAGTTTCACCGCCTTCCAGGAATACGTTGCGAAGAACAAAACCTGCCTTATGCCACCGACAACCATGCAACCCGACATTTATTTCGGCAGCCTCCGCATCGCCGAACCGGTCATAGCACTGACCGGTTTGCTGATCAGTTTCCTTTCATTTTATGCCTGGCGGCGGTTGCGGCGTCAAAGGCCAAAGACGCCTCCGCTCCGGTATTTCTCCTTGTTTTTTCTGCTTCTGGCCATCTCCTCCGTGATCGGGCCGTTTTTTGGGCATGCATTCCACTATTGGGCCGGCTTTCCGGGCAAAGCCGCCTGTTGGACATTCATCATGTTCAGCCAGGCAGCGCTGGCGCAGGGGGCCATCGAACATACCCGCCCCTTCTTCCCGGCCAGGGCCTATTCCCTGTTGTCCGTCCTCAATGTACTGGCCCTGCTGGCGGCATTGGTAGTTTCCCTCGCTTATCGCTCTTTTCCCTGGGTCGAAGGGCATATCGCTTTCACCATGATCGGGCTGATGGCCCCTCTGGAGGCTTATCAATTCTTTCTCAGGCGCAGCCAGGGCGGCAGGCTGCTGTTGTGGTCCATTCCAATATCCATTCTGGCTGTTTTGCCCCATCTCGCCAAATGGCCGCCCGGCGTGTGGTTCACCTACTGGGATGCAGGGCATCTGATCGCCTGCGCCGGCCTGTGGCTGATCATGCTGGGCGCCGAACAAATTGCAGGGGAGAACGAGCCCAAAGGAGCGGAGTGGCAGCCATAGGCCAAAAGGCCTACCCGGAAAAACCAGGCCTCCGGCGATCCGAATGGGCCTTCAGAAACGCCTTCTGCAGCCGGTTTCCCGGGCGGCCCTCTCGAGAGCATATTTGGAAGCCTCCGCCGGCGGGAAGGCCGGGCAGGGCCTCCAAACATGCTCTGGTTTTTGGGGGTTATACAGGACTACCGGGCAGGAAGGCGGCCAAGGGGTGTCAAAGGGCCAGGGCCGTACAGCGTTTGCCCAATTTTCCTTCAAAATACCACAACAGCAGTTCCCGGACAGGGCCGGCGGGCCAAGTGCCGGTTCTGTCTGTTGAATGCGCTGATCTGCTGTAGGAATTGAAAATAGCCCCGGGGAGTGGATTCGGGGCAAACTATAAGACGGGTAGCCGGATCTCTACCAAAGTCCCGGCGGGCAGGCCGGCCTCATCGGCCAGGTCGGTGATAGACAGGGCGGTGGCTGCGCCTTCCGTCTCTTCGAGGATGCGGAGCCGCCGGGTGGTGATATCTATGGCTTTCGACTCATGTGTCGAAGAGAGGGGCTTCCGCTGCCCGGCGGCGGCCCTGCCGACGCCGTTGTCCGCTACGCTGCAGTTTAACTGCCCATCCTTCAGCCCGAAACTGACGGTGATCTTCTTGGGGCCTTCCTTCCCGGCCAGGCCGTGCCAGATGGCGTTTTCTATAAACGGCTGAAGGATCATGGTGGGGATGATCACTTCGTCGGGGTCCAGGCTGTCCACTTTGAATTCATAATCGATTTTGTCCTCGAAGCGCATGGCCTCCGTGTTCAGGTACAGCTCCAGCAATTCCAGCTCCTGGGATATGGAGATGAAGGGCTTTTCCGAAAATTTCAGGATCAAACGCATCAGCCGGGCAAAGCGGTTGAGGTAACCGTTGGCGGTATCGATGTCCTTATGCAGGATATAGTTGCTGATGGAATTCATGCTGTTGAAAATGAAGTGCGGGTTCATCTGCAGGCGCAGCACGGCCGTTTCGTTTTCGGCCACGAGTTGTTTGTATTCGGCCTCCTTGCGCCTGAAAGCCTCCGCTTTGCGGATCTGGTTGACGCGGAAGCGGTAGGCGGCGTACAGGAGCAGGGCTCCCAGCAGGACAAAGAGCGCCCGGGCCCACCACCTTTGATACCAGGGCGGGGTGATGGTGATGGACAACTCCTTCACCTCATCTGCCCAGACGCCATCGGAATTGGCGGCGCGAATTTTAAAGGCATACTTCCCGGGTGGCAGGTTGGGGTACCGGGCAAAGCCGGGCTCGCCTTTCTGCAGCCTCACCCAGCCATCATCAACCCTTTCCATCTTGAATTCGAGCTGGGTGGATGCCTGGCCGCTGTAATCGATAGCGACAAAGCTGAGGGAGATGGTGTTTTCCCGAAAGCCCAGCTTCAGCTCTTTGATCGTGTGGACATTGGTATTGCCGCTGGCCGCATCGGCCAGCCCGGGATGCACTTCGTCATTGATCTTTATTTCGGTGAACTGCAGACGGGGTTTCGTTTGAAGAAATCCGATCTTTTCGGGCTCGACGATGGTAATCCCGTTGTCGCCGCCGAACCAGATGGAGCCGTCGGCGTGGTTCAGGACGGAAAGCGCATTGAACTGCCGGGACTGCGCGCCCTCGGGCAGGCCGAAATTCACGAATTTGCTGCTGTCCGGATCAAACATGCTGATGCCGGTGGCGGCGCCCATCCAGAGGTTTCCATCCAGCCCGGGGGCCAGGCTCTGGATTTCGTTGCTTTGCAGGCCGTCTTTGGTGGTAAAGAGCCGATGGGGCTTTTTCAGGTCGGTTTTATCCTTTTTCAACAGCCCGGCAGATGTGGCGATCCAAAGGGTTTGGCCGTCCTTGTCTTCATAAAAGCCGTTGATCAGGCCGTTGATTCCCAAAGTGGCCCGGCGGTGCTCGAGTTTGTCTTGGGAATAAGTGAAAATCAGGATTTCGGAAAACCCGTGAGGTATATAGATGTACCCCAGTTTGTCCTCATATATGGATGTAAAAAAATCCTGCTCACTTGCCGGCGGCAGGATTTGCTTAAGCACCCAGCCCGTTTTGCCTTTTTCAATTTTAAAAATCCCGTGCAGGAGGGAAGCGGCCAGGATATCGCCGTTTTTTAGCTGGTGCAGATAAACGACATACGCCACTTTCTCCCCTTTTTCATCCCTTACAGGTTCAAAGTTTCCGGAGGCCGGATCGAAGTAGGAAACCCCTTTGGCGGTGGCAACCCACAAACGTTGTTCATTATCCAGCATCAGGTGGTTTATCTGGCGGCTGTCGAGCGAATTGAATTGGGGGTGATCCGGATGGTAGTGGCGCAGCGGGGTTCCGTGTTCATCCAGCAGAAAGATGCCGTGGTTAAAGGTGCTGCACCATATCCGGCGATCGGGGCCCTGCGCCATGGTGCGGAAATCGTAGTTCAGGGCCCCGTTGATGCCTTCGAATTTGGGGAGGGATCCGAATTTTGTTTTGCCGGGGTTGGAAAAGATCAGCCCTTCGCCAAGGTTCAGTAGCCAGATGTTTCCCAGGGGGTCGGCATAAGGCTCGTCGACCGAGGCATTGATATTGGACAGGGGGCTGCCGGCCAGCCGGCAGCCGATCCTTTTAAATCCTCCATTCCGTTTATCGAAGAGGTACAGGCCCGTTTTAAGCTCGGCCACGATGAAATGGAGCTTGCCGTAGGGTGCGATCGATTTCGCATGGAGGTAACCCGTGGAAAAGACCTGATACCCGCCGGTGAAAATATTCCACTTATAGATGCCTGTGTTTGCAGAAAGCCATACCGCGGTGTCGTGTTCGAAGAATACCCGGTGGATGTTCAGTGCGGGCTCCGGGCCATCGCCCCCGAATGTTTTGTAGCTCCGGATCAGTTCTCCGGCGCCGTCCAGCTCGAAAAGTTCGACGCCCTGGGATTTGGCGCCGTCGATGGAAAACAAATACCGCAGCCTGCCGTCCGGCCTGGTTCCGGGGAAAATATTGACATCGAAGGAAGTTTTGGCTATCGGGCCGGACGCCTCATGGGTGTGGATGTTGAAGCGAAAGACACTCCTGCCTTCCGCCTTCACCCACAGGAAGCTGTCGCGCTCGAGGTAGATGGCCTTATAGCCCGGCCTGGCCGGCAGGCCTCGGTAAACGACCTGAAAAGTGCGGAATCGGCCATGCCTGCGTTCGTAGCATTGAATGGAAGCCTCGTTGCAGAACCAGATGTTTTTCGCACTGTCCTCGAAGAACCTCCCGTTCACCAGGTTCCCGCTCAGCTTCGTGGAGTCAGCGGGGTCGGGCAGGTACTGAACCACGGAGCGCCCGTCGAACCGGTCCAGGCCCGATTCGGTGCCGATCCAGGTGAAGCCCTCGGAGTCCTGAAAAATGGCATAGGCCGAGGTGTTGGACAGGCCGTTCTCTTTGGAGAGCTGGTGGAACCAAAGAGATGACGGCATTTGCCCTGTCAGCGGCAAAGCGCACAAGTAGAACAACAGGAAACAGGGCCGGAAGGGCTTCACATCAGCGATGCTATTTTTTCATATAAGGTATTAAGCTTTCCCGGATGAAAGAAACAGAAGGTGCGAAAAAATATTGGCCGCCTCTGAAGGATACCGGTTTTTCGTGTACAAATTGGTAAACGCGCTGCATATTGCCTGCTGCGTCTCTGTATTTTCGATCCTCATGCACCAGGTAACTTCCTTTTTCGGCAAATAACAAGTCCTGGCCTATATTCAGGTTGTGGTAGTTATAGGCGTAAAGCCCCCTGTTGATGATGTCTTCGAACTGGCGAAAGCTACTCTGGAAGGAGAGGAATAAGATGCCTTTTCTACTGGACTTTTCATGCCCGTATATCCTGCCTCTTCGCACGATGCGTTTATCAGACTGCCCACCCAACGGGGCAGCTTTGCGGATGTGCGCCTGCAGGGGGCAACCCTCGAAAGCGCTCTGGTTTTCAGGCCCGGGCAGCGGGCCTTGTTTTTGAAGGGTTTCCGCAAGAGGGCGAAGCGGGCTTCCATCCTTATACCGGCCAATGATATAAGCTTCCGCCTCCTCTTGATTCAATCGCATTTCGCCATCCGGCCCCGCTATGCTCAGTTCAGCAGCCAGCCCGGTTGCCAGTTCTTCGAAAGCCCTTCTGTGCTCCTGAAGTTTCAGAAACACCGCGAAACTGCCACAGGCATGGGTGTTGGGCGACAGGCGGTCTTTGCGGAGAACGGTGCTCAGGGGGGCCGGCTCCTCAAATCGGGGCCCCAACGTTTTCCGGGTTTCAGGCGAAGGGAAAAAACGGGGATTGCTGATGCCATCCCTGAAGCCGAACCACTCCCGCGCTTGTCCGGAAGACCCCTCGGGATTCCGCATCCCAATCTCAAAAAACACCTCCCCGAAATCTTCCCCGAAGAAAGTTGCATCAGAGAAAAATTTCAATAAGGCTTTTGAGGTTTCGGCTTCGCCCTTTTCCGTGTCCCTCCGGGCATTGATTTCTTTCAACAAGATATCGTTGGAGTGGATCAGGACGAGGGCATGCGATGGTTTTTCGTAATAGTTTTCCACCGTCCGCCTGTTTACGCCTCCAAATGCGTCAGGGCAGCGATTGGCCAAACCTTTGCGGAAGGCGTTAATGTCATCGTCGCCCTTCAGGGGAATCAGGCCATTGATCCGCCTTTCATCGAGAAGGAACTCATACCCTTCATAACTCAGCAAGAGGGTAATGGCATTTTCATTTCCCAACCCTTGCAGGCCCTCACTCCATTGATCCCTTGCCGTGGCCAATTTCAAATCCTTCAGCCATTCCCCGATGGCTCTTTTTTTCGCCGGGTTAAATGTGAGGAAACAATAGAGTGTGAACAGGTGTCCGGTATCCATCAATATGCCTGCCTGCACCTCGGGGAGTAGTTTGTCTTCCAGCAGGGCGTCTATTTTTCCGGCTTGGAATGCCTCCAGCCCGGCAGGTAAACTCAATACTTCAGAAATGTGAAAACGCTTATAGTCCGAATTAGCGGGGCCCATATCCATAAATGCCTTGTTTGTGATTCAATCAGGGGTGTCCTTTTGTTTTGCCTTACGTTCTGTTGAGCGGTCCGCCCGGGTTATAATCGTTGGAACCTCTGAATCTTTGGCCATTAAATTCTGAACGGGGATTATCGGAATCCAGGAGCGTTTCCGTGGATCCTCCCTTGTAGTACACCGGCCAGGCCAGCGCCACTATATCATGCCATTTGCTCTGCCCTATTGCAGTATTGTCAAACTTGCCATCAAGAGCGGCTAATTCCGGGTCTGTCTTTTTCAGGGCAAGCCCCGTGATCTCATACCGATAGTGGTTGAGCCCATCATCGTCTCTTTCAAATACGATATTCACCAGTTTCAGGTTGGAGACAGGCGCATCAGGAGATTGTTTTAAGACAAGGTCAACATCCTCCCAGTAAAAAAAGGTGTGCCCAGGTTTGAAAAAACCTGGGCCGTTCTCAATTTCCCCACTCTTTGGGTCTTTTGTTGTCAGGTTTTGCACCGTCGTATATGCCATAACATTTGGGTTTTTAAAGGTTAAAAAATCCCCCCCCCTAAAAATACCCAATTCTCCCCGGCCTGTACAGGCTACGGGACGAATGGCCGGAAAAGCCGAACGAAATGCCGCTTTGGCCGCACGAAGCAAGGTTCAGATCTGCGCCAGCCGCTCCAGCAACTCGTCCCGGTAGGGGCGCGCCACGCCCACCTGGGCGCCGCCTTCCATCACCAGGTAGCTGTCGCCCTTGAGAAAAGTATTGACGTGGTAGAGGTTGACCAGATGGCTCCGGTGCACCTTCATGAACTGCGGGTAGCGCTCAAACTGCGCCGCGTACTCTCCGATGTTGATCGCCGCCAGTATCTTCTCCGATTTGCTTTTCATGTGAAACCAGGTGCAGTTCTGCTCGGCCTCCAGCCAGACGATGTCTTCGACCTGTTTGAAAAAAATGCCTTTGAGGGTGGAAATGGCGATGCGGGTAGGGAGCTTTTTTTCCTCGAAGTTGCGCAGCGTGTCCAGCAGGACCTGGATCTGGCCCTGCAAAATTTTTTCCTTCAGGTTCTTCTGCGCCTTTTGAACTGCTTTGGCGAGTTCTTCTTCGGAAACCGGCTTGAGCAGGTAGTCGAGCGCGCCGAACTTGATGGCCGTCAGGGCATAGTCGTTGTAAGCCGTTACAAAGATAAGCTGGAAGCTGCAGTCTTCCAGCCGCTTCAGCAGGTCGAAGCCCAGCCCGTCGGGCATTTCGACGTCGAGAAAAACAACCTCCGGAGCAAGGCGGCTGACGAGCTGGCAGCCTTCCTCCACACTGGCGCCGGTGGCGATGACTTCCACCTCGGGGTGGTTCTTGCTGAGCAGTTTTTTTAACACCTCCTGGCTTTGCGCCTCATCATCAACAATGATGGCTTTCATAGTAGTTGGGTTTAGATGTTTTCAGGGTTTGTCAAATATACTTAAAAGGATTTGACTCCCATGCCATTGGCCAACTACGAAATGGGATTTTTGAACTATTTTGGATGGAGGGTGGGCTTCGGGAGGGGCTCTGCCTCCGCCGCGGGCCACAGGCCCGTGTTCCGGATTGCCGCTCAAGGAGTCCTGAATAGTTTCAAAATTACTGCCAAAAGATTCCAACGCCATGGAGCAGGAAATAAAGCGAAGCCGGCACGACAAATACGCCCCCTGGTGGGCGGCAGCACTTATTATTCTGTGCGGAACAGGGCTGGCAACGATCTGGATCGACCTGGGCGCCTTTTGGAAGAGCTATGCGCTGGACATGGCCGGCCCGGCCTGGAGTTACATCCTGTTCCGGGGGCTTTTTACCGCCAAAACCGATAATGCATGGACGCGCTTTTTTACACCAACAAGAACCCTGGTTATTTTTCTTTTTGTTTGTGCAGGGATCGAAACGGCCCAATATTTCGAACTCTATGACGCAACTTATGACCCATGGGATTTTCTTGCCTATATTTCCTTTCTTGTTCCGATATTCGTGATTGATCTGTTTCTATAGCGCAGCCCAAAGAAGAAGTTGTGATTTCTGAAAAGTTATTCGGCATCGCTCCAACACCTGCTCCAGGCGGGGCCTCCATCCCCTCCTCCCCATGCGCTCAGGTTGGCAATAGAGCAGAAAATAAATTATAGGCATGCCGTCTGTCGCGATGCCTGGAAGGGCGTTTTTTCACGGGCGGCCTTTGTGCTTGATTTTTTTAAAGGCTCTAAAGACGCTAACTTTCATTTCATGCAAAGCAACAAAAACGAAAGAGCAGCCATTTTCCGGGATTTTTCCAGCCACGTGTCCTCCGGCAAGGCCCGCTTTTTCCAAAACTACCGCATGGATTTTGTGCCGGGCGCCAGAGGCGGCTGTTACCTCCACGACATAGAGGGCAATAAGCAATTGTTCAACCTGCATTGCAACGGAGGGGTCTTCAACCTGGGCCACCGCAATCCGGAGCTCATTGAAGTGCTGAAGCAGGGGCTGGAGCAGTGGGATATCGGCAACCACCACCTGGTCAGCCAGCCGCGGGCGGAAGCGGCCAAACTACTGGCCAGCCTGATGCCTGGTGATTTGAACTACGTCGTTTATGGGGTGGGCGGGGGAGAAGCGGCCGACCTGGCCATCAAAGTGGCGCGGGCATTCACCGGCAAAACCAAGATCATTTCCGCCAATGGCGGCTACCACGGCCACACGGGCCTGGCTCTGGCTGCCGGAGACGCCAAATACCGCGAAGTGTTCGGCCCTGCGGCGCCCGGGTTTCAGCAGGTTCCTTTCGGGCAGGCCGAAGCCTTGCAGCATGTTATTGATGAAGATACCGCCGCCGTGATCCTGGAAACGGTCCCCGCAACCCTGGGCATCGCCGTTCCGCCGCCGGGCTATCTGCAGGCAGTGCGGCGCTTATGCGATGAAAAGGGCGTACTCCTTATCCTTGATGAAGTGCAATCCGGCCTGGGGCGGACGGGGAAGTTGTGGGCTTTTGAGCATTTCGGGGTGGCGCCCGATATCGTGGTGCTGGGCAAAGGCTTGTCAGGGGGGCTTTACCCCATCGCAGCGACCGTCCTTTCCCGGCAGCTGGAATCGGTTTTCCATGCCGACCCGTTTATACACATTTCAACCCATGGGGGGGCGGAACTGGGCTGCCTGGTGATGAAACGGGTGCTGGAGATCACGGCCGATCCGGCTTTTCTGGCTCATGTCAATGACATGGCGGAACACTTCCGGGAAGGCGTTGCCGTTTTGCAGGAGAAACACAAAGGATTTTTGACGGGATTCCGGCAACTGGGCCTCATGATGGGGCTGGAGCTGAAAGATGAACTGGCCGGCCCGGCGCTCACCAAAGCCGCCTACGACAACGGGCTGCTCATGGTATATGCTAATAACGACAAGCGCGTTTGCCAGTTCCTGCCGCCGCTCATCATCGAGGCGCATCAGGTTGAAGAAGTGGTGTCGATGCTGGACAAAGCGCTTTCGGATGCAAAGGGGCTGCGAAAACTGATCATGGTCAAAAGAGGCATTCAAAAGCTGGCCTCGGCCTTTAAAACCAGGCGCTCATGAAGGGAGTAGAATCCGTACTGGCCGCCTTCGAACAGGGCCTGGACACCCGGAACCTGGAACAATCGCCGATAAAAGCCGAACTGGTTGGCTACGGCGAGATATCGGCCATCTTTGCCATCGACGGCATCGACGGCTGGGTTTTCAAGCGGATGCCCCTCTTCAACTCCCGGGAGCAGGCGGAAGCATATCTCGGGAATTTCTACGAATACTGTGATCTGTTAACCGAAGCAGGCCTGGATTTGCCCGGGCATGACTGTTACATCATCCCGAACGGCCGCCTCTTCGTGCTGTACATCGGGCAGGAGCGCTTTCCCGCATCCGCCTTGTGCCATAGGCGCATACATGCTCAGGCAAGCGATGAAACGCTCGAAATGCTGGATCGGATCATCCATGCGCTGAACGGCGTACAGGCATTTAACCGGAGAAGGATGCCCGAACGGGAAGTAGCAGTCGACGGGCAGTTGTCCAACTGGGTTTGGCAGGAAAGCGAGGGTGGCCATCGCCTGTCTTATGTCGATACCAGTACGCCCTTGTTCAGGTGTTCGGGCGCCGAGACACTGGACCCCGAACTGGTATTGAAGAGCGCCCCAGGCCCGCTGCGGGCGCTTATCAGGCTGTTTTTTCTGGACGATGTGATGAACCGCTACTATCGGCCGCGGGATGTGTATATCGACCTGGTGGCCAATCTGTATAAGGAACAACGCCCTGATCTGATCCCCGGCTTTCTGGAAAGGGCCAACCTGCATTTGCCGGCTGAGGAGGAAGCCATTACCCGGAGAGCGGTTGACAGGTATTACCGGGAGGACAAGTTCATCTGGCAGTTTTTCCTCGCGGCCAGGCGCATTGACCGCTGGGTGAAACAGAAGTTGCTGGGGCGGCCATACGATTTCATTTTACCCGGGCCGATACGGCGGTAGCCGGCCACCAAACGATCTCTAAAATATGTGCGATACCTTTGTGGCCCTGCCGCCCCGAACCAGGAACGGCGCCATCCTTTTCGGCAAGAACAGTGACCGGGAGCCCAACGAAATGCAGTTGCTCGAATCCCATCCGCGCCGGGAATACGCCCCGGGAGCCAGCCTTCAGTGTACGTACCTGCAAATTCCGCAGGCCCGGCAAACCAATGCGGTTTTGATCGGGCGGCCCTTTTGGATGTGGGGCGCGGAATTCGGGGTGAATGAGCATGGGCTGGCCATCGGCAATGAAGCCGTCTGGACCAGGATGCCCATCCGGAAAAAAGGCGGCCTGACGGGAATGGACCTCCTGCGGCTGGCCCTGGAAAGGTCGGCAACTGCCCGGCAGGGCCTGGAAGTGATCACCGGGCTGCTGGCCGGCTACGGGCAGGGGGGCATCTGCGGGCTCTACGACCGCTCCATGGCCTATCACAACAGCTTTATCCTGGCCGACCCGCAGGAGGCCTGGGTGCTGGAAACCGCAGATCATCTGTGGGTAGCCCGGCAGGTTCAGGATTTTTACGCGATCAGCAACGGCCTGACGATCGGCGCCGAATATGACCTGATCCACGAAGACGCGATCCCGCACGCCCGCCGCAAAGGCTGGCTGAAAAAAGGCCGGGACTTTGATTTTGCCGCCTGTTATTCCGACTGGTTGTACACCACCTTTTCTGCCCAGAAACAGCGCAGATATCAGGCCAGCTGCTTTCTGCAGGATCACGCAGCGATGGCGCTGCCGCAGGCGATGGCGCTGCTGCAGTCACATCCCGTTGAGGATTACCGCCCGGGCCGGCCGCTGCTGGGCAATTCCATTTGCGCCCACGCCGGCAACTCCCTGGCCCGCAATGCCACGCAAACGACCGGCTCTATTGTTTGTCAACTTCAGCCGGGCGCCTCGCAGTACTGGTTTACGGCCACTTCTTCTCCCTGCCTGAGTGTGTTCAAGCCGGTGGTTTTCGAAACGAGGCTTCCGCAGCCGGGGTTGGGCGCTGCCACCTACCATCCGGATTCCTTCTGGTGGCGGCATGAGCGCCTGCACCGGGAGGTTTTGAAAGATTTTGCCGGCAGGAAGAATGTTCCTGAGCCCGAGCGGCAGCTTTTCCAGGCGGAATGCCTCCGGAAAGCAGCCTCCACCGATGCCCGGGGGCTGGCTGAACTTTCCACCGCTGCTTTCGAGCGCCATCGGCAACTGATCGAAAAATGGACGGCGCAGGCTGCCCGGCAACCGGTAAGCCGGAAAGCTCCCCTTGTCTTTCGGAATTACTGGCGGAAGATGGATCGAATGGCGGGGATGCCCGCCTGAAAGGGCCGCCAGGCCTCACTGCGCCTTCGAAAAAAAACGCAGAGCGCTGAGAACGGTAAGGTTTTTCCGGGGAAGTCATCAGGTCGCCAGGTCATCAGGCCTCCCCTGATTTAAGACGCGGCAGCGAGGTTTTTTGCCTTTTCTTTGCGGACGAAATACATATCGACCAGGCCTTTGTTTTTGGCCTGCACCTTGCCGCGGTATTCGCAGTCGAACTGGTATTTGACCAGCCCGTAGGTAGTGTCGGAGATGTTGACGTGGCCTTCCAGGCCGTTGGCTTCCATGCGGGAAGCGAGGTTGACCGTATCGCCCCAGATGTCGTAGGCGAATTTGTTGAGCCCCACCACGCCGGCCACGACGGGGCCGGTGTGGATACCGATGCGGGCTTCGAAGTAGGGCTTGCCCAGGCGCATTTTTTCCTTGCGTTGTTCATCCAGGAACTGCTGCATTTCCATGGCGGCGCGGACGATATTGTAGGGCATGCCTTTGCGGCCGGTCAGGCCCGAAGCGCACATATAGGCGTCGCCGATGGTTTTGATCTTTTCGATGTCCTCGTACTGGGAAATGATGAAGTCGAAGGCCTTGAAGCATTTGTCCAGCTCTTCCACCAGCTCTTCGGGTTCCAGTTTTTCGGCAATGGCGGTGAAGTTGACGAAATCGCTGAATAGTACGGTAACCTGGTCGAATTTGCGGGCCTTGGCCTTGCCGTATTCCTTCAGCTCATCGGCGATGGGTTTGGGCAGGATGTTTAGCAGCAGGTCTTCGGACCTTTCCCTTTCCTGCTGGATGATTTTGTTCTTATCCTTGAGGCTGCGGCGGGAGCGGCGTGCAGAGAGGAAGAGCACCAGTAGCAAAAGCGCCAGCAGGGTGCCGAATGTGGCCAGGATCATGAGTTGATTTTGCCGGTTAGTGGCCTGTTCTGCTTCCAGGTTTGCCTTCATCAACTCCGCTTCTTTGGCGAGCAGGACGTTTTCGTTCTCCAGCACTTTTCGGTCGAGTTGTTTAACTCGTTGGGCCTGCATTTGAGCGACTTCTTCCGCCCGTTGCCGGGCTTCTGACACGGTGGCCAGTTCATCTTCCTTTTCGGATATCTTTTCTTCCACCTTTTGTTTTTCCTGCACGAGTTGTTGCTGGCGTTGCTGCAGGCGGTCGCGGTCGGTGCTCAGCATATCCCTTTCGCTGGACAGGTTATTGATCTCTGCCTGCAGGCGTTCGCGCTCCTCTTCCAGGCGGAGTTTTTCCTTTTCCAGTTGGCTTTTCTGCCGTTCGTACTTGTTTTCCAGGTCACTGATGCTGGTTCCTTTCTGGCTGAAGTAGGTGAAGGCCTCTTCGACGATCTGGTAAGCCTTGCGGTAATCGCGGTCTTTGGTAGCCAGGCGGCTGCGCTTTTCCACGCTTTTGATGATCAGGTCCGAATCACCCGCCTGTTTGGCTGCGGCCAGGGAACTGCGGTACCACACTTCCGCATTCCGGTCATTGCGGGCGCGCTCGTAACCAAGGCCGACGAGGTAGGCGGACTGGGCGGCCATGCCGTCGATTTTCAGGCTGGTGGCCGTCTGGTAGGCCTGTTTGCCGTAATCGATGGATTTATCGGCGTCGATGCGCAGGTAGGCCTCGCCGAGCTGGTAGGCGAGATGCATTTTATCCTTTCC
The DNA here is from genome assembly GCA_963169455.1 of Bacteroidota bacterium. Lineage (GTDB taxonomy): Bacteria > Bacteroidota > Bacteroidia > Chitinophagales > Saprospiraceae > JACJYE01. The sequence continues at coordinate 36,085 of CAUJDW010000099.1, forward strand.
ACTGCTGGCCTCCTGGAATTCCTTCTCCAGTTGTTCGATGGATTCCTGGGCGAATGCCGCCAGGCTGATACTGAGGAAGAACAGGATGAACAAATGTTTCATATATATAAAATCGGTTTGCGCAGAAATGCGGTTTCGAAAGCAAGAACGCCAATCCGGCTGTTTTGTTACGCGGCCGTTTTCATACATCGCGTATCCCGGCGCCGGGAATACAAAAGTACAAACTCCCATGCATAAAATAAGAATATGTGCAGGGAAGTTAGAGGCGGGGATCCCGGCTTTGCCTGCCCGGCCCTCATGATGAAAATCATGCGAGGCCGTTGATATTTCTCACTGGCCGGGCTGCCCCTTTTGGTGATATTAGTGATGTGTTTGAGTCGCTAACAAAAAAATCGCAAAAGATGAACGTCCTGGCACCTGTCAAAACGCTGATGACCACCAAGTTGATTACCGTTACGCCGGATGATAAACTTACCCTGGTCAAGGAAATTTTCGAGAAGAACAAGATCCACCACATCCCGGTGGTGCGTTACAAGGAGATGGTAGGGCTGATCAGCAAAACGGATTTCGTCTATTTCCTGCGGGGGTTCAACCGCAATGAGGAGGACAAGTTCGTCAACGAAGCCCGGCTGCGGGCCTACAAGGCGGAAGACATCATGACCAAGGGGCTGGCCAAACTCAGCCCCAACGAGCGGATAAACGTGGTGCTGGAGATTTTCCTGGAAAACCGCTTCCATGCCGTGCCGGTGGTTGAAGAAAATGGCGAACTGGCGGGCATCGTCACTACTTTCGACATCATCAAAGCCCTGGCGTCGGAAGAGGTGACTGCAAAACAGATCATAGACAGCAACAAACTCCGTTAACGCAGAATGCCACTGCATATTAAATTACTGGGCATCGGCTGCCGCAAGAGCAAGGCGCTGAAGAACAACCTGTACAAGGCGCTGGCCCGCCTGCCCGAGCTCGAGGTGGAGGTGGAAGAGGTGACTCGTTTTCACGATATTCTGGAATACCAGATCGCTGCCGCCCCGGCCCTGCTCATCGAGGGGCGGCCTGCTTATCAGGATGAAGTGCCGGAAGTTGAGGAATTGTATGCCGTTTTGATGCAATTTGTGCAAAAGCAAAAGCCCATGAAAAAGATTCTCGTCCCTACCGATTTCTCCGATGTGGCCGCCAATGCCTACCGTTTCGCCCAGAAACTGGCGGCCGGTGAAGACTGGGCCATAGAGGTTATGCACGCCTACCATCCTTCATTCGACTACAGCAACCCCTACCTCGATATGCCTGCTGCGGAATTCGATGCCGTCAAGCGGGAACTGATGGAGCATTTTATCAGCGAACATACGATCGGCGACGAGGAGGCATCCGCGCCTACGGCCGTGGCTCCCAAAACGGAACTGCGCATCGGTTTTGCCGGCGAGGAGATCGTCCGCGATTCCAAACGGGCCGCCCTCATCGTCATGGGTACTACGGGGCAGGGCAACATCATGGAGAAGGTTTTCGGAAGCGTCTCCACCCAAGTTGCGCAGAACGCCCATTGCCCCGTGCTGCTCGTTCCCGGCGGGTGCCAGTGTAATGGTTTTGAAAACATCGTTTATGCCAGCAATTATCAGGCTGCCGACGAAGCCGTGCTCAGGCGGGTAGCCGATACCCTGGGGCTGGCTCGGGCAACCATCCATTTCGTGCATGTGGAAGAAGTGGAAGGCCAGGCATACAAACTGGGAAAAGTGGTTCGCGAAAAGGCGCGTGGAATAGGTATGCCCGATATAAGCGTTGCCACTGTCGAGGTGGAATGTGCGGACGTCCAGGAGGGCATCCTCCGTTACGCCGAGGATGCAGGGGCGGGGCTCATCGCCGTGGGAACGGTCCACCGCAGCTTACTGGAACGCCTCTTCCACCGCAGCGTCACCAAACGCCTGGCCTTTCAGACGACTGTGCCCATGATGGTTTTGCATTACGACGATTAGGTGAGTTTTTCTCTTGTGCTCAAAGATAAGCCCATCAGGCCGCAAGGGGTTTGTTGGGCTTTTTGAATACTTCCGAAATCCCCCTGCTGTTCCCTCAGCCTTCCTGTACCAGGAGGAGTGGTATGGGGCTGTACCAGGCCAGGTGGCGCACCAGGCGGCCGTGCAGCAGGTTCTCCGGGAAAACCCAGTGGGGCAGGTACAGGGCGAGCATGTCGGCAGGGTTTTTAGCCAGATAGTAAGAAATGCCGGACTGCACTGTTCTCTCGCGCACCACGGCCACGCTTGCTTCTCCCTTTTCCACCTGTTCGAAGCGATATTTGTCCGCTTCATCCGCCAGCAGGTTCACGTGGAATGGAGTGAGCCTGGCGCCCAGCACCTCCGCCAGGGCATCGAGGGGGGGCGGTATTGCTTCATCGGAAAAGGCGGGGTCAACTGCCAGCGCGATGCGCCTGGGGCGCGTATAGGCCGCATCCTCGGGAACGAGCAGGAGCGGGCAGGGCGTTTTTCCAACCAGATGCGTGGAAACGCTGCCAAAGAGGTGTTCCACCAGCGAGTGCTTAGGGCGAATGCCGAGAACGACAAGATCCACCCCGGCGTCTGTAGCGGCCGTGGCAATGGCCGTCGAGGCCCGCCCCCCGGCCACCAGGTAATCTTCGGGAATCAGATGGGGAAGTGAGCCATCCGGGCCCTGTCGGGGGTAGTTCGCCGTGAATTGCTTCAGGCGCTCGCGGTAATCCTCGTTCTCCCGCCTGATGATGGCCAGCCGGTGCTGTTCGCTCACCGTTTCCTGGGCCCGGGTAGCGGTATTGACGTAGAGCACGCTTACGGCGGCGCCCGCCTGGCGGCTCAGCCCAAGGGCATATTCGTAAGCCTTGCCGGATGCCGGCGAAAAATCGATTGCAACGAGGATCTTCTTCATGTGTCGGAAATCATGGGCTTTGCCTCAAAAGTACGTGCTTTGGGCCCTGCGGTCAATGAGTTTTCGCACCGCCCGGCCTGCATTGCAGAAAAATGAATATTTTTAGGGCAAAGCATTTTCTCTGCCATGAATACCACCGAACAGGCCTACGAATCAATCGTCAGGGCCATTGAGAATAATCAGCTTGCCGAAGCGCTCGGCCAGCTTCTTGCCTTCGCCCAGCGCTTCAGCCCGTCGAAGGAAACAGCCGTGCGCCTGCAGCGCTCCGAGTTCAGCACCCTGGAACAGGAAACCCTGATGATGGGTGAAACAGCGGGGCTCCGGGAGCGGCGCAGCAGCCTGAAACTGCAGCTCTTCCGCCTGGCCGAAGCCATCAGGAGCGAGGCGGGGAGCGCCACCCCGCCAGAACCGCCCCGGCGAAGTTATGACACGGCCGAATTGCTGGCTCTGTTCCGGCAGGGGCAGCCCGCCGAACTTTTGCGCCGCCTCATCGCCCTCACCGAAGGCGACGGCCCTTTCTACAACCGCAGCCTGCTGCTGGAACAGCGCTGGATTGAACTCCGGGATGATGAAATACACCATACCGCCAGCCAGGAAAGCATCACCCTGCGGAGAAACCAGCTCAACAGGGATCTGCTGGAACTGATCAGGGAGATGTAGGAAAAGCATGGCTAAAGGCGCCAACGCTCGGCCTTCCGGCCTACCGGCCTACCGGCCTACCGGCCTTCCGGCCATAAGAGCAAGACTTGGAAACAGAACTAAATCCTGGCCAATGATACAACGAAAAACCACACTCATCGCGCTATTGGTTGTTGCCCTTTTCGGGATGGCAACCGCACAGAAGGGCTACACATATCAGGTGGCCCTGAACAAAATGCAGGGCAACCGGCTGGCGATAAAGCTGACGGCCCCGGAAAGCAGCCAGCCCGTCGTGAATTTCGTCTTCCCGGAGGCCGTGCCGGGATTCTACCAAAAGGGCCTGCAATTCGGGCGCCTGGTTTACGATGTCCGGGCTTTTGACGCACAACGGCAACCCCTGCCGGCAGAGCAAATCTCCTTCAACCGCTGGCGCATTGGAAATGCCCAGCAATTGCGATATATCGAGTATGAAGTAGAAGACGTGTGGAGCCATAAGGGCTATTCCAGGTGGCCGGCGGCGGAGAACCTGTTCGTGCCGGGAAAGGCTTGTTTGCTCAACCCTGCCGCCCTGTTCGGCTACATCGAAGGCCAGGAAAACCTGCCTTTTTACGTGTACCTGACCCGCCCGCCCGGCCTGTTCGCCTCCAGCGGCCTGAACCTTCCTGCCGATGCCGGGCGCGATGTTTTTTCGGCGGCTTCCTACCAGGAACTGGCCGGGCGCCCCATCCTGTACACCGATCAGGAACCGCTAACTTTCAAAGTGGCCAATACTGCCTTTGAGATTGGGGTGTTCTCCGAAAAAAAGGCCGTCAATCCCCAACGGATAAAAGCGGTGTTGGAGCCGATGTTTTCGGCGCTTGCCCAATACATGGGCGGGGCATTTCCGGTGGACAAGTACGCCTTCCTCTTCTTCTTTTACAGCGGCGAGGCCATGCCCCCGGCGGCATTGGAACACCGCAATTCCTGCGTCTGGGTTTGGCCGGAGCAATGGGACGCCAAACTGATGAAGGCCCCGAACCTGGAAGCAGGGCTGAAAAATGCCGGTTTCCACGAATTCCTGCACTGCTATGCGCCGCTGAATATTCACTCCGAAGAATGGCAGCAGTTCGACTTCGACAACCTCAGCATGTCCAGCCACCTGTGGTTGTACGAGGGCCTGACGGAATACCTCAACTACCATGCCCAGGTGAATCGGAAACTCATCTCCGAAGAGGTCTTCCACTGGTTCGTCAGCGACATGCTGTCCGGCATGAAATCCTATCGCACGGATATTTCACTTACCGATATGAGCCGCCGCGTGTACGGTGAGCTGGCCGGCGAGTATGATAAAGCCGTATTCAAGAGCTTCATGGTATGCCTGGCTCTGGATATCAAGCTCCGGCAACGCTCCGGCGGCCAATCCGGCCTGAAGCACCTGGCTCAGCACCTGGCGGCTAAGTACGGCCCCAACAAGGCATTTAAAGACAGTGAACTGTTCGACGTCATCGCCGGGATGACGCACCCGGAAGCCGGGGCCTTCCTGAAGGCGCATGTGGGCGGCGCGGCCCCGCTTCCGCTGGAGGAGATATTCGGATTGGTGGGGTATGCGTATGACCCGGCGCGGAATAAGGTGAAGCCCAGGGATGAGGCGACGGAGGAGGAGCTGGCTTTGAGGGAGCAATGGTTGTATGGGGAGTAGAGTATCGCATGTTTCGGCTCTGCTCAACAAGCTTCCCCGGCCGCCATGTCCGCTGCCCGAGCGGAGTCGAGGGCAGCATGTTTCGGCTCTGCTCAACAAGCTTCCCCGGCCGCCATGTCCGCTGCCCGAGCGGAGTCGAGGGCAGCTTCCTTGTTCCTACAATGTGTTTCATTCTGGCATTCAGCCAACAGGTGCAATTTTTCTGGTTGGCCATTGATAAGTGCTTCTTTCTTTTTCCTGCTCCAGCCCTGGATTTGTTTTTCCCGGTGGAAGGCATCATCGATTCGGGAGAATGCCTCAAAATAGGCCAGCTTGACGGGTAGCCTCTTGCGGGTGTGGTTGGCTCCTACACCCCGCTGGTGTTGAGACAACCGCCTTTCCAAATCCTTAGTGCTTCCAGTGTAATAGCTGCCGTCTGCACACTCCAGAATGTACATGTAGCCTTTAATTTTCATGGGTGCTCTGTTTTGATCTAAAAAATACCCAACTTGGCGATAGTGGCCTCGTCAAAAGGTTTTTCGTGCAGGTTTTTACTCATGGAGAGCGGAATTTACAGAAACAAATATAACAACTTTTGTTTTAATTCAAAATTTTTTGTTTCTGACTGGAACAAAAACACCCTGAGCCTTCGAAGCGGCTATCCCGCCCGCCCTACCAGCACCGGGCATCTGTCAAAACTATTTGCCCCAAATACCTGGGGACGGGGCCATCCATCTGTTCATTGGCAGCCATCCGGCTTTACTTATGAGCTACGGGACGAAGGCGAGGCGGAAGCCTACGTTGGTGTTGCGGTTGTCGGGGTTGTTGCGGTTGCGGTATGCCGTCCGGCAGTACTGCGCTTCCTCGTACCAACTACCGCCGCGAATAACACGGCCAGGTTACTTCTCGAAAAAGCAGGCCGTTACCCAGGGAAATGATGATGATGACCCTCAACTCCTCTTCCGGTAATTCCACACCGCCAGCCCGTTCACTGCCAGGGCATACCCTCCCATCACCAGGATGTGCCGTTTGATATCCATCAGCCCGCTGCCTTTGAGCAGCACCATGCGCATCACCTCCACGAAGTAGGCCACGGGGTTGAACTTGGTGATCTGCTGCGCCCAGGGCGGCATGCTTTCGATGGGGGTGAACAGGCCGCTCATCAGGATGAAGATGATGAGGAAGAACCAGGCGATGAACATGGCCTGCTGCTGCGTCTCCGTCACCGTGGAGATGAACAGCCCCATGCCCAGCACCACCAGCAGGTAGATGGCGGCAAAGCCGAAAACCAGCCACAGGCTGCCCACGAAGGGGATGTCGAAGATGAGCCAGCCCACCGTCAGCCCGATGGCCAGCTCTGCATTGGCGATGATCCAGAAGGGCAGCAGCTTGCCGATGATGAACTGATACTTCCGGATCGGCGTCACGTTGATCTGCTCGATGGTGCCGATCTCCTTCTCCTTCACGATGTTCATGCCCGACAGGAACATGCCCACCAGGGTGACCAGCAGGACGAGGATGCCGGGAACCATGAAGGTGAAGTAGTTGAGCTCGGGGTTGAACCAGTTGGATGAGGCGATCGCCAGGGATGGTTTCCCGGCGCCCGGCCCGGCCAGTTCGCTGCGCACCTCTTCGTTGAAATCCTGGATGATGGCCGTGGCGTAGGCGTTGGCCAGCCCGGCCTTGACGCCGTTGACGGCATCTACGGAAAGCTGCAGCCCGGCCCGGCTTTCGCGCAGCAGGCTGCGCTGGAAACCGGCGGGGATATCCAGGAACAGGTCGGCATCGCCCTTCTGTATCTCATCGAAGGCGGCCTGGCTGGAAAAGGAACTGCCGGTGAGGATGAAGTTGCCGGAAGCCTGGAATTTGCCGGCCAGCCGCCGGGAATACTGGCTCAGGTCGTGGTCGACAATGTGCAGGTTGATGTTCCGCACTTCATAATCCGCCGCATGGGCCAGGATGACCAACTGAATGATCGGCATGAGAAAGATCAGCGGCAGCATCACCTTGTGGCGGAATATCTGCACGAACTCTTTGCGAACGATGAACAGGACGGTCCTCATGGCGGCTTAGGCTAAACGGATTTTGAAATTGCGGATGCTGGCGGCGATGAAAAACAGGGCCATTCCAAGGAGGATAAGCGTCTCCTTCCAGATGAAATCGAAGCCCGTGCCCCGCAGCATGACGTTTTTAATGATGATGATGAACCACTTGGCCGGGATGATGTTGCTGAGCAGCTGCAGCACTTTCGGCATCGACTCGATGGGGAAGATGAAACCCGACAGCAGGATGGTCGGCAGCATCAGGGCCATCAGCGAGATCAGCATGGCTACCTGCTGGGTCTCGGTGCGGGTGGATATGAGGATGCCCAGCGACAGGGAGGTGATCACGAACAACACGCATTCGGCGATGAGCAGCAGCAGGCTGCCCCGGATGGGCATGCCGAAAACGAAGGCCCCCAGCATCAGCACGATGGCCGCCATGGTAAGCGCCAGCAGGATATAGGGGATCACCTTGCCGATGACGATGGTGGAGGGGCGCAGCGGAGACACCAGCAGCACCTCCATGGTGCCCAGCTCCTTCTCCCGGGTAATGGCGATGGAGGTCATCATGGCCGACATCAGCATCAGGATGATGGTGATGACGCCGGGCACGAACATGTACACGCTTTTCAGGCGGGGGTTGTACAGCATCTTTACCTCGGTAGTGATGGCGAGGGGAAGGGCTTTGCCCTGGTTTTGCTCCTGCATGTACCGCCCGATGATGGCCGATGCGTAGTTGATGAGCGTCGTAGCGGTATTGGGGTCGGTGGCGTCGGCCACCAGTTGGATCTGCACTGGCGTATTGCGCAGCAGCTTCTCCTCCAGTTGGGGTGGAAAAACGGCCACCAGTTTGGTTTTGCCCTGCCGGAAGTGCCGTTCTATGTCGGACAGGCTGTGAAGGTTCTCGCCGATCTCGAAATAGCCCGAAGCGGCCATCCGCTGTATGATGTCCCGGCTCATTTCCCCCTTCGACAGGTCGAGGATGGCGATGCGGGCGTTGTTGATCTCGTTGGTGATGGCGAAGCCGAAGAGCAGCACCTGCACCATGGGCATGCCCAGCAGGATGAGCAGGGTGCGCTTGTCGCGGAATATGTGGTAAGCTTCCTTGCGGATGAAAATCAGCAGTTGTTTCATGATTGGTGGCGCCCCGGGCGGGTTAGGTTCAGGAAAACTTCATTCATCGAAGCGGCGTGAAACTGCGCTTTCAGAGCGTGCGGGGTATCGAGGGCGGCGATGCGGCCGTCCACCATGATGGACACGCGGCCGCAGTACTCGGCTTCATCCATGTAGTGGGTGGTCACGAAAACGGTCATGCCTTCGTCGGCGGCCTTGTAGATCATTTCCCAGAACTGCCGCCGGGTGATGGGGTCCACCCCGCCGGTGGGCTCGTCCAGGAAGACGATCTCCGGGCGGTGCATGATGGCGATGGAAAAGGCCAGCTTCTGCCTCCAGCCCAGGGGCAGCGATTTTACCAGGCTCCGGGCGTAGGGCTCCATGCCCAGGCCCGCTACGAGCTGCTTCATCTGCCGGCGTATTTCATCCAGGGGCAGGCCGTAGATGCCGCCGTAAAACTGGATGTTCTCCCGCACCGTCAGGTCTTCGTAGAGGGAAAACTTCTGGCTCATATACCCGATGCGCCGCTTGATCTTTTCCGCATGCCGGTACACGTCGAAACCGGCTACGCTGGCCTGCCCGGCAGTTGGCCGGGAGAGCCCGTTCAGCATCCGGATGGCCGTGGTCTTTCCCGCGCCGTTGGCGCCCAGGAAGCCGAATATCTCCCCCTTCCGCACCTCAAAGGTGATCTGGTTGACGGCCGTGAAATCGCCAAAGCGCTTGGTCAGTTTGTCGGCGGTAATGGCTGGCAGCATGGTGTTTTTGTTTGTTGATGCGAATACTTGGCTAATTAAAATAGTTGAAAATCAAAACGTTGGAGGTTTTAAAAACCTTCAGCGTTTCAACCTCCTGTCAGCTTCTCGTCATCAGTTCCATAAAAGAATCTTCGATCGTCACTGTCGCCGCTTTGATCTCTATGCCGGTATGTTCCCTGGCCGCCAGGAAGGCGTGCACCGCCTCCGGCCAGATGGGCCTGTCGAGGGCCAGGTGGACGTAATCGCCGAAGGGGTAGGCGCTGTGCGTGGATTCGAATTGCCGCAGGTCGTTGATCAGGCGGTACATGTTGTCGGTGCGGATGGCCAGCAGGGGTTTGTCAAAGCTGCCGACGATATTGGCGGGCGTGTCGATGCTCAGTATCCGTCCTTTCTGTATCAGGGCGACCCTTTCGCAGAGCCCGGCCTCGTCCATATAAGGCGTGGACACCAGGATGGTGATGCCTTTTTGCCGGAGGCGTTGCAGCATTTCCCAGAACTCGTGGCGCGACACGGCGTCGACGCCGGTTGTCGGCTCGTCCAGGAACAACACGCTCGGTTTGTGGATGAGGGCGCAGCTCAGCGCCAGTTTTTGTTTCATGCCACCCGAGAGCTTGCCCGCCTTGCGGGTGCGGAAGGGCTCCAACTGGCTGTAAATGTCTCTGATCAGGCCGTAGTTCTCTTCGATGGCGGCGCCGAAGATGGTGGCGAAGAACTGCAGGTTCTCTTCCACCGACAGGTCCTGGTAGAGGGAGAAGCGGCCCGGCATATAGCCTACATTGCGGCGGATGAGTTTGTAGTCTTTCCGCACATCCCAGCCGTTGACCCGGGCCTGCCCTTCATCGGCGAGCAGCAGGGTCGTCAGGATGCGCATCAGGGCCGTCTTGCCGGCTCCGTCGGGGCCGATGAGCCCGAACAGTTCACCCGGCTGCACCTGAAAGCTTACGTCTTCCAGCGCCTGCACCTGCTTGCCGAAGCGCTTGCTGATGTTCTGAACGTCTATTGCGGGTTGGTTGGGCATTATTTTTTGGTCTGGAGGTCAGAAGGTTTTAAGGTCAAAAGGTCTGGAGGTCAAAAGGTTTTAAGGTCAAAAGGTGGAAGGTTTAGAGGCAGAAGGCCGTTGCTATCGTACACTCTAAGGCTTTCCCGTTGCTCGTACATCGTACCACCCCGTGGCTTATTCACCTGCGCCCTCCAAAGGCACTGGCGCCTGCAGCACGACCTCTCCGGGCATGCCGATTTTGAGGCTGCCGTCGTTTTTCACCCGCACCTTGAAGGCGTAGACCTGGTTGACGCGTTCCTCCTTCGTCTGTACGGTTTTGGGTGTGAATTCTGCTTTGCCGGAGATCCAGCTCACGATGCCGGGCAGGCTGCGGTTGGTTTCTTCGGTTTCGTCGATGAGCACGGAAACTTCCTGGCCGATCTTCAGGCCGGGCAGTTGGGCGCCGCTGATGTAGGCGCGCAGTTCCAGCACATCCAGGTTGGCGATGGTGTAGAGCGGTTTGCCGGCGGCCGCCATTTCGGAAGCCTCGGCCAGTTTCAGCAGTACGGTTCCCTTGATGGGGTTGTAGATGTAGCAGCGCTGGATCTGGTCGTCCACCTGTTCGATCTGGGCTTCCAGGGGGGCTATTTCCGCCAGGATGCCGCGGTTGAGGGTGTTGGTTTGCGAGCGGGTGGCGGCGATCTGTTTGTCCACCACGTCGATCTGCCCTTTGAGGTCGTCCAGTTGCTTGGGCGTGGCGGCCTTGTCGGCCACCAGGGCTTCCAGGCGTTTGGCTTCCCGTTGCAGGTTGCGCTTTTGTTCCAGCAGCACGTCGATCTGGGGCTGGGCTTCCTGGGTCTTGCCGGTGACGGCGCGGATGCCGGCCAGCAGTTGTTTTCTCCGAAGCAGGAGCGGCACGGTATCGACCAGCCCTACCAGTTGGCCGGGCTCCAGGTCCTGTCCTTCTTCGACATTGAAGTAGGCCAGCTTGCCATTGCTCTCGGAAGAAACGATCACTTCAGGCGCTTCGAAATTGCCGTAGGCGTCGGCCAGGTGGTTGTTGTTCTGGCAGGCTGCCAGCGCCAGTAGCGGCAAGAGCAGAAAAAGGGATGATGCTTTCATGGTATTGATTGTATTGAAAATGGCCGATGAATTTGATTTCCAGTCACGGGGTGGCTCTCCGGGAAATAACCGGGATCAGCCACCCCGTGACATTTTCAAAGTGCTCCTTTCAGCGTCAGATAATCGATTCGGGCGCGCAGGAGCTGCAGCTCGTGCAGTTGGCGGTTTAGCTGCGCCTGTTGCAGGGCATTCGACTGGGTGACGTAGTCGGTGGAAGTGGCCACGCCCTGGTCGAGCTGGGCGGAAACCTGCCGAAGGATGCGCTCCTGCAGGCGGGCGATCTCCTCATCGCGGGCGATGAGGGTTTGCAGCGTGGCTACATCCTCGCGGTATTTTCCATCCATGCGGTTGATGCCGGCTTCGAAGGCGGCCCGCTGGTTGTCGATGAGCTGGCTGTTCAGGCTCAGCAACTGGCGGTCGCGGGCTGCCTGTTTCCAGTCGATGAAATTCCAGCTGAATTTCACGCCCCCCATGGCGAAAGGGCTGAGGCTTTCATCGAAAAAGTTGAGCGGGTTGGGCGCGCCCAGGCCGGCCTGGACAAAAGCGCCCACTTTTGGCCGCCAGGCGGCGGCGATCATATCTTCCCGGGCCAGGATGTGCTCTTTCTGGTAGGCAAAAAGCTGGAGTTCGGGCCTTTGGATGGGGCCCCCGGCAGCTGTTTCCATTTCTTCCGGCAGTTCGAACCCGATTTCTTCCGGCAGCGGCTCGCCGATGAGGCTGCCGAGGCTGGCCACCAGCCCGCGGATATCGCCCCGGGCCTGTTCCGTTTCCGACTGCAGCCGCAGCACTTCCACCCGCAGCTTGTCTGCATCCCCTTCCAGGGCTACGCCGTGGCGGACGGCCGCTTCCAGGGTTTTGATCTTATCCTCCAGCGTTTCCCGGGCATTTTCCTGGATGGCGGCCTTCTCCCGCAGCAGCAGGATGCCGAAGATGTACTGATTGGCCTGAGCTTTGAGTTTGTCCAGTTCCACCACCACCTGCTGCTGGCCGGCTGCCAGGCTGGCCAGCTCCAGTTTGCTGCGGGCCTCCGTCATGCCGCCGTCGTAGATGGCGTACTGCAGGTCGGCCGTAGTCTGGAAGCGGTACAGGGGCAGGTCCAGGCCTGTGCCCGGGATGGGCAGGTCGAAGGGGAATTCCACGGTTTCCGTTTGCAGGCTGGCCTGGGCGTTCCAACTGATTTGTGGCAGGCGCTCGGCCCGTATCCTGTCCAGTTGCACCTGCGTGGCCTGGGCCAGCAGGGCGCTCTGTTTGTAGAGGGGGTAGTTCAGCCGGGCCTTCTCGTAGCACTCCTCCAGTTTCAGAGTTTTCACGGGCTGGGCAGGGGCCCAAAAGGGCCCTGTTATCAGCGCCAGCAGGATCAGTTTTTTCTTCATTTTTACCGAATTGGTTTAACTAAAAAGGTAAAACCGGGATAAAAAAAACTATTGGTTCAACCTTATGGCGTTCAGGATGAAGGAGGTGACCTCCCGTTTGCGGTTCTCCATCAGTTTCAGGTAGGTGGCGTCATCCACCTGAACAATGCCCTGGAACATGGGCCGGGCGATGAATGGGAAGGCGCACATGGACAGCATATTCAGCACCAGGTGCAGCGGGTTGACGGGCCTGATGCGCCCGGCTTCCACTTCCATCTGTATTTGTCCGACCAGGGGCAGGGGGTTGGGTTTATTTTTCCGGCTCATGAGGCCTTTGACAAACTCCCCGCCTTTCTGGTTGAGTTCATTGATCACAAAGCCCGGCAGGGCCGGGTTTTCCAGCAGTATGTCCATATACTCGTTGACAAAGGCCTCGATCTTGTCGAACAGCGGGATGTCGGCAGCGAATACGCCGTTGAGCTGTAAAGCGAATTGTTCGAAGGCTTCGTCGAATACCGCCTTGAAGAGCTTGTTCTTGTTCCGGAAGTAATAGTGCAGCAGCCCCTTGTTGATGCCGGCCACATCCGCAATCTCCTGCATGCGCGCCGCGGCAAACCCCTTTTGCATGAAAACCTGCCGGGCCGCTTCCAGTATCCTGCTCTCCGTGCTTTGTTCTTTTATTTCCATTTTTACCCAAAAAGGTAATTTCGGGCAAAGGTAATGGGTTTTTTAATACGGCGCAAGGGGAAGTGGGAAGTCGGAAGTGGGAAGTCGGAAGTGGGAAGTCGGAAGTGGGAAGTGGGAAGTCGGAAGTCGGAAGTGGCCTCTCCGGACACACCTTTCGGGATCGGCCGGGTAAAAAGCGGGAAGTTGAGCGAAGCGAAATCCCGCACCGACGGTAAGGAGGCCGGGATGGGAAGTTTTACCCGAATGCGGGCGGGCAACCCCAAGGGAGCCTGGGAGGCCCGACTATGCGAGCCGGGCAAGTAGGGAAAGGGGCAGACGAGGTGAGCCCGTGGCTACCCCTGGCCGCCCTCGCTGCGCTCAGCCGGGCCTTCGCCCGCCATAGCAGCTACGTCCCGCGGAGGCGGGAAAAAATCTGTCCTTGCCCCCGTTTTCAGAGGCTGAACCCGACCGAAGCCTGCAGCGTCAGGTTGCGGTCGTTATCTTCGCGGAAGATGAAATTGCGGCCGGGGTCGAGGGTAAACCTGGAGATATCCTGCCGGGTTTTGGTCAGGTCGGACAGCCCGTAGTTGATGCGGAAGCTGAGGAAAAGCCCCTGGTTGAGGTAGTACGCCAGGCCGCCCACCAGGCCCAGGTCAATGGTGTTGTACAGCCGGTCGTTTTCTTCCGATGCCTGGTAATAAGCACCGAGGGTTTTGGGAATGAGCACCTCCTTGCCGTCGATGCTCCGGATTTCGACGTCCTCGATGTCAGTGCGCTGGAAGGTGTCGTCGAAGTAGTTGTATTCAAGGGCGATGGTGAAGGGGTCGACCGGGCTGCCGGCGGCGGATTGCCCGCTGAAGGATAGCTCGCCGGCGCCCCGGGAGGAGATCAGGATGCCGAGGTTGAGGCCGCCCGACAATTCAAGCCGCCCCAGCCGCCCTACGGCGGAAATGGGGACGTCTATGTAGGAGTTGGTGAGGGTCAGAGAAGTATTGCGGTTGCCGGTGGCGTACACCGGGCTGTCGTCGGCGGTGTAGAAAATCCAGTAGGACTGCCCCAGATAGTTGTACTCGGCGCCTTTCTGGGAATACAGCAATTCGCCGCGCAGCCCGAAGGCGTCGTTGAACTTCAGGTTGGCCATAGCGCCCACGTGGAAGCCCGATTTCAGGGTGTATTCTTCCAGCTCATTGCCGTCGCCGTCCATTTCCAGGGGGCCGCTTATGGTGGCGAAATTAAGGCCGGCGCGGAAACCGGCAGAGAATTCCTGGGCGGAAAGCGGCAGGAAGGCCAGCAGGGGCAGGGCAAAAAACAATATGATCCGGTACATTCTTTCGTTTTTTAGTTTAAGCAAGGCGCAGTGTCGATCATGAGGAAGCTGTTCTTCTAAACAAATATAAGCATGCCTTTTGTTCGTTGGGTGTTTTAAAGGCAATACTGCCGCATCGTGCCACAGGCCTTACAGGCCGATTTTCAGATAGACCGGGCAGTGGTCGGAATGCACCACATCCGTCAGGTGGCGGGCTTCCAGCAGTTTGTCCTTCAGGTTGTCGGTCACCGACTGGTAGTCGATGCGCCATCCCTTGTTGTTCTCGCGCGCCCGGGCGCGGAAGCTCCACCAGCTGTATTCCACTTTGCCGGGGTTGAGGAATCGGAACGAATCCGTGAAGCCGTTGCTGAACCACTTGCTCATCCACTCGCGCTCCTCGGGCAGGAAGCCGGAGGAAGTTTTGTTGCGCACCGGGTCGTGGATGTCTATTTCGGTGTGGGCGATGTTGTAGTCGCCTACGATTACAAGCTTCGGGCGTTCTTTTTTCAGCTCATCCACCCAGCGGAAGAAGTCGTCCAGGAATTCCATCTTAAAAGCCTGCCGCTCATCGCCGGTGGTGCCGCTGGGGAAGTAGCAGTTCAGCAGCGTCCAGTCGCCGAAATCGGTTCGCAGGATGCGGCCTTCGCGGTCGTATTTTTCCATGCCGCAGCCCTCGACGACCCTGTCTGGCGCCAGGCGGGTGAAGGTGGCTACGCCGCTGTAGCCCTTTTTCTCGGCGCTGTGCCAGTAATGCCGGTAGCCCATTTCCTCGAACAGCGCCTTTTCCGGCACCTGGCTGGGGTGAGCTTTTGTTTCCTGCACGCAAAAGATGTCGATATCGCTCTGCTTCAGCCAGTCCAGCAGGCTCTTGCCCAGTGCGGACCGGATGCCGTTGAGGTTGTAGGATACGATGGTTTTGGCCATGGCCGGTGGTTTGTGGGGGGTAAATATAAGGAAAGTCTTTTTCAGGAGTAGCTCCGGCCTGCCCTTCCCCAGGGCAATCGCATTTAACTTTTTTTTGCACCAAATGCCGGTATGCACATCCTGCCGGGGAGCCGGGTTAAGTCGTCCGACGGCTCGAAGCCGTCAGACGACTAAGCAGGGTGCGCCCACACTTCACAATCCGGCAAAAAGCTTATTCTAAATGCGATTGCCCTGACGGCCGCCTCCGGAAATCAAATCCATTTGAGAAAGATCAGGCCATAGTAGAGGCCTGTGAGTACAAAGGCGGCCCCGGCCAGGTACCGCAGGCCTACTTCCACCTTCCGGATGGCGTTGAAAGCCGCGCCCACCTTTGATGCGCTGAAAGCAAGCAGATAAGCGAAGATCATGACCGGCATGCCCGTTCCCAGCGCGAAGACGAGCGGCAGGTATAATCCGGAAGGGCTGGCGACTGTCATGGGGATGAGTATGCCGAAGTAAAGCGCCCCGCTGTAGGGGCAAAAAGCGAGCGCGAAGAGCACGCCCATCATCAGGGCTCCCAGGGCGCCGCGGTTTTTTAATTTTTCGGAAAAACGTTCGGTGAAGTTTCCCCGGCTCAGAAAGTCGAGTTTGATTGCGCCCAGCATGATCAACCCAATGATGATGAGCAGCGGGGCGAGGTACAATTCGCCTTTCGACTGGAAAAAGCGGGCGACGTGAAACCTGCTGGCGCCCCAGTACAGGGCAAGGCCTATGGCCGTGTAACTGATGGCCCTGCCCAGGGTGTACAGAAAACTGCTCCAGAGCACAGCTTTTTTGCTGCTCAGTTCCCTGGACAGATAGGCTGTTGCCGTGATGTTGGTGGCCAGCGGGCAGGGGCTGATGGCGGTGAGCAGGCCCAGCGCCAAAGCGGAAAGCCAGGGTAATTCCTGGCTCTGCGCCAGTGATTGCAACCATTCGGTCATGACTTGATCTTTTTCAGGCTCGCCTCGAGTTGTTCCTTCAGGCCGGCTTTGAATTTCGCTTCGTTATTGGCGTTCATAAAGGCAAAGCTGGTCAGGTCGACATGGCTCTCCTTCCCCTTGTTTACCGTACTGACGATGAGGGTGGTGCCGAAGGCCAGGTACTTCTTCACGATAGCTTCATTGGCCTTGTCGTCCGCATTGATCAGGCGAAAGGTGATGAGCCCTTTCTCCATCTCCCCGCGGTACGATTCTGCCAGTAACTGGCGGGTGTATTCCTCGATGTCGATACAGGTTTTGCATCGGTGGGCAGTGTGGAAGTCCAGCACTTCTATTTTGCTGCCGCCTGTTGCCGCCTCGGCTTTTTTCTGCCCCTGCGATTGGGCGTTGCCGGAGCAACTGCCGAAGAACATTAGCGCTGATATCAGCAATAGCTGGGGAAGGAAAAATGGCTTCATGGTTATTGATTTTTTTTGTTTGTGAAATTCTGCTCACAAAGTGCGCCGTGCTTGCTCAGGATATCTGTTTTTAAAAAATCGGAGTACCTGTTTTGGCTCCTTTAGCGGCAATCCGGAACACGGGCCTGTAGCCCGCGACGCAGGCAGAGCCCCTCCAATTCGGAAAGCAGGCTCCCTTTATGGAAAAAAAGCTCCGTACAGCAATCCCGAGGCAGTAGCCATAAGCACGACCAGGAGCACATATACTATGGTCTTCTGCGTCCCCATCACGCCCCGGATCACCAGCATATTGGGCAGAGACAGGGAAGGGCCCGCCAGCAGCAATGCCAGCGCCGGCCCTTTGCCCATGCCGGCCGAAATCAGCCCCTGCAGGATGGGCACCTCGGTGAGGGTGGCGAAATACATGAAGGCCCCCACCACCGAGGCGAAGAAATTGGACAGCAGCGAATTGCCGCCCACCAGCCATACCACCCATTCGTTGGGAATTACTCCGGCTATCTGTGTATCATCGTGCGTGGACCCCAGCAGGAAGCCGGCGGCCAGCACGCCCAGAGCCAGCAGGGGCATGATCTGTTTGGCAAAATCC
This sequence comes from Bacteroidota bacterium, assembly GCA_963169455.1. Classification (GTDB taxonomy): domain Bacteria; phylum Bacteroidota; class Bacteroidia; order Chitinophagales; family Saprospiraceae; genus JACJYE01. The sequence continues at coordinate 53,529 of CAUJDW010000099.1, forward strand.
CAGGCGGAGAGCGTCCATTCCCTGTTCTCCGGATCGCTCTTGTCGAGAAGGGTTACTACGCTCAGGCCAATAATGCCGACAACTACCGGGATGAGTGGGGTGGGCGACAGCCAGCCCGATACGGCAGTCAGAAAGGCAGCAGGCAGTACGTGCCGCCAATTCAGCTTCAGGATGTAGATCAGGGAGAAAACCAGCAAAAGGGAGAAAACAGCCGTAATGGCCCATTTATTGGCCCAAAGCCAGTACCAGGCGCCGCCGGTAATGTCTTCGCCGGGCCGGCCCCAGTTGGCGAACACCAGGATCAGGACGAGGGTGAAGAAGTGGAAGGCCGTCTGCCACATCGGGCGTTTTTCCGGGACATCCGGGAAATTCAGTTGCGCTTTCGCTTTTTCTTTTTCCTCCTTGTGGTAAATCAAGGACATAGCCAGCCCGATCACCACCGCGAAAACGACGGCGCCGACGGTGCGGGCAATGCCCATCTCCAGCCCCAGGATGCGGGCCGTCAGGATGATGGCCAGGATGTTGATGGCCGGGCCCGAATAGAGGAAGGCCACCGCCGGGCCCAGGCCTGCGCCACGCTTATGGATGCTGGAAAACAGCGGCAGGATGGTGCAACTGCAAACCGCCAGGATCGTGCCCGATACGGAAGCCACCGAATAGGCCAGCCACTTGCTTGCGTTGGCCCCGAAATATTTGATGACCGCCCCCTGGCTGATGAAAACGGCAATCACGCCCGCGATAAAGAAGGCCGGCAACAGGCACAGGATGACGTGCTCGCGCGCGTACCACTTCGCCAGGTCGAGCATGGCCAGGATAGCTTCCCGGAACCGCTCTGAGCCGATTGGCAGAAAGAAGGCGAACAGGAACACTGCCGCCATCCAGAACAGGATGCGGGCTTCTTTTTTCCATTCCATGGCGGGATGGTTATATTGTTGGATTGTTGTATTGCTCTGCTAAATGTGCCCTACTACTTAATACCTGCGGCCTTATTTTTTCATACAGCCCGCGAAGTTTCTCCTCCATGAATTGTGTCACATACCCCTCCATTTCCTGCAGGGGTTTTACCGGAATGAGGCCTTTAACTTCCTCATAGGATAAATTGGAGTCGAAAAGCAGCCTTCCGCTTGCCGAGATGGTCTCGTTCAGCGCTGAGCGGCATGCTTCCTTACTCAGGCCGAAGGACTCTCCAAGTTCGGCCAGGCATTGCCACTGATACCAGAAATACGTAGGCGACATGGCGGCTACAATAGCGTAGGCCTCCAGCAAATCTTCCTTAACCTGGAAACTGTTTCCGAGGAGCCCGAAGATATCCCTGAGCATTTTCTCTTCCTGGCTGTCAAGGGCAGGGCTGAGGGCAAATGGGTTATGCCCCTGATTGATGTAAGCCGGCGCATTGGGAATCATTCTGGCCCATTTTTTTGCCCCGGTAAATTCAGCTAGCTGCCCAATGGTGATTTTTGGCGCCAGCGACACTCCAATAGCTCCCTGAGGGAAGAAACCCTTCAGGGGTGTCAGCGCCTCAGCGATCACCGGAGGGTGGAGGGCGACAAACACGATGTCCCGGGATGCCGCTTCGGCAGGGCTTCTTACGGCATCAATGAAAGGGAAAGCCTCCTTCAGGGCGCCAATTACGACAGCGTCAATGTCATAAACAGCAATGGAACGGAACGTTGCGCTCTTATTGGCAAAAGCCTGCAGTAAAATTTTTGCGGCCCGGCCGCCACCGATAAAACCTAATGATTTCGTTTTCATGACACATGTGATTTTCTTAACATTGGCATGCCGCCGAGGAAGCCTGACAGGGCAATCGCATTTAGAACAAGCCTTCAGCCGGATTATCCTGGCTTAGCCGCCTGACGGCTTAACCCCGCTTCCCGGCAGGATGCGCATACCGGCATTTGATGCAAAAAAGTTAAATGCGATTGCCCTGGCAAGCCTGAAGGTTGAGCGGTTATTGCTCAGGGTGCGCTTTGGTTGCTCCAGGCCTGGCAGGCGCAGCCAGGGCATAATAAAAGCGGCGGCAGCGCCCGCGAGCGGGATGGCTTTAGTTCAGAATGGCCTTAAGCTCCCCGGCGCTCGGTATCCTGCCCTTGATGCGCACCTCCTCATCGACCACTACAGCGGGAGTGGACAAAACATTGTACGCCATGATCTGCATGATGTCCTCTACCTTTTCAATTCGAGCCTCAACCCCCAGTTCTTCCACAACCTGCCGGACAACTGCTTCCGTCTGTTTGCATTTGGGGCAACCCGTGCCCAGAATCTTGATGTTCTTCATACCTTATAGTTTATAGGCGAAATACGATAGAAGTGGATGAAAAAGCACTGACTTTTGTCATCCGGAATGGAGATTTTTATTCCTCCCTGAAAAAGCCGGTGAACAGGGCTTTGGCTTCCCGCCAGTTTTCCCGGTTGATGCAGTATTTGACTTTGGGCGGTTCAACAGCCCCCTGGATCAGGCCGGCATTTTTCAGCTCTTTCAGATGCTGCGACACGGAGGACTGCGCCATGGGCAGTTCATCTACGATGTTGCCGACGTAACAGGCGCACTGCTGGTCGAGAAAATGCAGGATGTAAACCCTGGCGGGATGCGAGAGCGCCTTGGCGTAGCGCGCCAGTTTTTCCTGTTGCCCGGTATATGGAGATGGAACTGCAGCCATTTTTAATAGTTTATCGTAAAAATACGATAATTCGGGCACAGCGGGAAAACTTTATTAATGATTTGTTAACACAGGTTTAATGATGAGTTAGTACTCGCCGGCGATCTTTGCCCCTGTAATTTTTTACAACAAAAACTCAAGTTTATGAATCTCAGACTATTAGCCATGTTATTTGCATCGTTCGCGCTGGTTTTCTCCGCCTGCGATGACGATGAGGAAAGCCCCTTTGCACAACCCACCGTAACCGCTCCCTCTGGTGTGACTTCCGTTGAGAACGGGGCGACTGGCCAATCAGTTGTTTTCACGGTAACCGTTGACCCCGAGCTGAGCGCCACGTATCAGGCGACGGGCTCCGGTGTTACCATTCTCAATGCAACCGGCAACGTCACCGGCTCTTCGGTTACGATCAACTTCGATGCCGGTACGGCTTCCGGTGCGGCTTCCATTACCCTGGAAGTAACGGACTCCGAGGGCCAATCGGACGAAGCCACCGCCGTCCTGAATATCGGTGAAGCGGAAAGTGTAGTCCGGCTTACGAGCAACATTACGGAGAATACTACCTGGACAGCCGATAAGGTGTATGTGCTGGCCGGCCGGATCACGGTAGTGGATGGCGTTACGCTGACTATCGAAGCAGGCACTATCATCAAAGGCGAGGCCGGCACCGGCGCCAACGCCACGGCCCTGCTCATCGCCAGAGGCGCCAAGATCATGGCCGAAGGCGCTGCCGATGCGCCCATCATTTTCACTTCGGTAGCGGATGAAATCTCGCCGGAAGATGTAGCTGCCGGCAATTTCGGCAGCCCGAACCTCGACCCGGACATCAACGGCCTCTGGGGTGGGGTAATCGTGCTGGGCAAGGCGCGCATCTCCGCCTCGAATACTTCTGGCGATGTCATCGAACTACAGATCGAGGGCATCCCGACCTCCGACCCCAACGGCCTGTACGGCGGCAATGACGATGCCGACAATTCCGGTGTGCTGAAGTATATCTCCATCCGCCATGGCGGAGCCAATATCGGCGCCGGCAACGAGATCAACGGCCTCACCCTGGGCGGCGTCGGCTCCGGCACCGTCATCGAGAACATCGAGGTCGTTTCCAACCAGGACGACGGCATCGAATGGTTCGGCGGCACGGTCAGCGTGAAGAACGTCGTGGTATGGAACGTAGGCGATGACGCCATCGACACCGACCAATCCTGGTCCGGCACCCTGGACAACTTCGTAGTCGTGACCCCCACCGGGCACTGCTTCGAGCTGGACGGCCCGGAGGGCTCCTTTGCCGCAGGCCATACCATCCAGAACGGCTCCATCATCGCTTCCGGCAATGGCAGGGTTTCGGAAGACCTGATCAATGTGGACGCCAACTCCATCGTGGCTCTGAAGAGCCTGTATTTCACGGGCATCGGAGCAGAACAGAAAATCAACCGCGTAACGGCTGCCGGCGTGACCTTCGAAGACATCGTGTTCGATGTGGAAGAGGCCAACCTGCCCAACCACGTCAATGGCGCTGTTCCCGCAGGCGTGACGGCCGGCAACACGCCCAAAGCAGATGTTTCGGTGCTCGGCTGGACCTGGGCTGCACAGGCCGGCGGGCTTTCGGGGCTTTAAACCAGCACAAGGAATGCTATAAGGTTAACCTGAATTCTTTCTGATAGACAGTGAAAAGATTTGTAAACCCGGTTTACAAATCTTTTCACTGTTTAATTCGGGCCTAAATTTTTTAAGCACAACACCAATGAAGCGATTATTAGTTCTTCTTTTCAGCCTGGCCGCCATTGCCGCTTATGCCAAAACCGGGATTATCCGGGGGTCGGTCATCGAAGACGCCAACGGGCAGCCGGTTATCGGCGCCAACGTTTTTATCAAAGATTCCTCGACAGGAGCCGTCACAGACCTTGACGGCACTTTTTCTTTTAACGTGGAGGAAGGCGCCTACACCGTTCAGGTCACTTATGTCGGTTTTCAGACGCTGACCATAGAAGGAGTGGAGGTTAAAACCAACGAGGTCACGCTTTTGAACGAACTGCGGCTTGTCGAAAGCAATCTGGATTTGAAAGAGGTGGTGGTGACGGCGCGGGCCATCCGGACAACCGAGTCTGCGCTGCTGACCGTCAAAAGGAACGCTCCGGTAATGATGGACGGCATTTCCTCGGCAAAAATGAAGCTGATCGGCGACGCCACGGCTGTCGAAGCAGCCAAACGGGTGACCGGCGTCTCCATCGAGGCCGGCAAATACGTTTATGTGCGGGGCCTGGGCGACCGCTATTCGAAAACCATGCTCAACAACGTCGATATTCCGGGCCTGGACCCCGACCGGAATACGCTTCAGATGGATATTTTCCCAACCAGCCTGGTGGACAATATTATCGTCAGCAAAAACTTCACAGCGGATATGCCCGCCGATTTCACGGGCGGGCTGCTGAATGTGGAAACCAAAGACTTTCCGGATGAAAAGATCTTCAGTGTTTCCGTCAGCACCACCTATAACCCGGCCATGCACTTCAACCCCGATTTTCTGACTTACCGGGGCGGCGATCTGGATTTCCTGGGCTTTGACGACGGCGCCAGGGCGCTGCCGGCAGGCGCCGATCAATCCAATATTCCCACGCCTATCAGCGGCGCCCCTCAGCAGGAGGTCGTTGATTTTATCAAAAGCTTTAACCCCGAACTGGCCGCTATTCGCCAAACCAGCGTCCTGGATTTCAGCGCGGGCATTTCCCTGGGCAACCAGATCAGCCTGGGCAGGAAAAGGGCCGAGGAACCCCTTACCAGCCCGAAGCTGGGATATATCTTTTCCCTGTCCTACAAGTCGGATTACAAATACTACGACGACGTGATCTACGGCGAATACCAGCGCCTGATCGACCCCGATTTCTATGAATTGCTTTACGCCACCGTGCAAAATGGCCAGGTCGGAGAGCGCAACGTACTGATCGGCGCCCTCGGCGGGCTGGCTTACAAAACGCAGTATCACAAAATCAGGCTGACGGCTATGCGCCTGCAGAACGGGGAAAGCCGCGCCGGCAGGTTCCGCATCGATAACGACGGCGAGCGGGTCGGCCAATCTGGATATCTGGCCTCTTCCGACAACCTGGAATATAACCAGCGGTCGCTGACCAATATCCTGCTGAACGGCGAGCACGTCTTTGGCCGCTCCGGCTGGGAACTTGACTGGCGCCTGTCGCCGACGCTTTCCACTTCCGAAGACCCGGACATCCGCAAAACGGCCTTTACCGAAACTCCTTCCGATACGCTGTTCATCGCCGGCGCCGGCGGCAACCCCGCCCGGATATGGAGGTCGTTGAACGAGCGCAGCGCCATCGGGAAATTCGACATTGCCAAAAATTATACCTTCAACGGCAAGACGGCGAAGCTCCGGTTCGGCGCCAGCCATACCTACAAGCAGCGGGATTACGAGATATTGTTCTTTGACATCCAGTTCTTCGGCTCTCAGGATTGGCCCAATCCCGACCCGGCCGTCGTGCTGAACCCGGAGAACCTCTTCCCCAACCGCCCCAACGCCATCTACTACCAGTCCGGCAACAACGACCCCAACCCCAATGCCTACGAATCCAGCATCAACAATACCGGGGCCTATGTTTCCAATGAGTTCAACCTGCTGCCCAACCTGAAAACCATCCTGGGGGTCAGGGTGGAGAACTACGTGCAGCGGCATACCGGCCGCGACCAGCGCTATGCCAGCGGCGACATCGCAAACGGCAGAAACCTGGATAATGAGAAAGTGCTGGAATCCCTGGACTGGTTCCCCTCCGTCAACGCCATCTACGCATTCAGCGGCGAGCAGAACCTGCGGGCGTCCTACTCCAGGACCATCGCACGGCCCTCCTTCAAGGAGTTGTCCTTCGCCCAAATCCTGGACCCTGTTTCCAACCGGATATTCAACGGCAGTTTGTTTACCTATTCTGACTGGGACGGCAAACTGACGGAGACCCGCATCGACAATTTTGACCTGCGCTGGGAGTGGTTCCTGGAAAACGGGCAGATTTTCTCGCTGAGCGGTTTTTATAAGAATTTCGACAACCCTATCGAGCTGGTGCGCATCCCGGAGCAGCAGACCAGCACGGAGTTCCAGCCCAGGAACGTGGGCGACGGCATGCTGTTTGGCGTAGAGCTTGAATTCAGGAAAGACCTGGATTTCATGGGCCCGGCCTGGCGGTATTTCAACGTCAACGGCAACCTCACCCTGGTCGAATCCCGGATTGACATGACGGACCGGGAGTTCAATTCCCGGAGAATTTTCGAAAAAACCGGAGAAACCATCAAAAACGTGCGCCAGATGGCGGGGCAGGCGCCCTGGGTCATCAATGCCGGCATCGGGTACAGCAGCCCGGAACTCGGGCTGGACGCCGGTTTGTTCTATAACGTCAAAGGCCCGGCGCTGGCCATCGTTGGCGTAGGGCTTTTCCCGGACATCTATGACGAGCCCTTCCACAGCCTGAGCTTCAGCATTAATAAGAAGATCGGCAAAAAACAGAATACGGCCATCGATTTCAAAATATCGAATATCCTCGATGACCGGGTAGAGAGTTACTACCAGTCCTTCAATGCTGCCGATCAGCTGTTCAACAGCATCAACCCCGGCAGGGCTTTCGGGCTGGGGCTGAGCCACAACTTTTAAATTTTCCCCTCCTGATCCGGGGGGCTTTGCCCGGCAAAGCCCCCCGGCCAATTTCCCCCGATTTTCTTATTTTGCCTGCCAAAACGAAAACCAACCTCCCCGTTCATGGATATTTCCTTTATCATCATGTGGCTCGGTTTTGCGTTGGCGGGCTATTCTGTAGTAGGCAACGACAGCATCCAGACGCTCGGCACCTTCCTGAGCTCCAACGAGCGGCGCAGTTGGGTGTTGTTGTGGTTTTTCGCCGCCCTTATTCTGTCGGGCACCCTGATTTACGGCTGGCATCACTACGATGGGGACGTTTCCTACGACCGCCTGGCCAAATACCCATTGCCCCAGTCCCTGGCCTGGTATTACCTCCTGCCGCCGCTGGTGCTCCTGGCCCTGACCCGCACGGGGATACCGGTGAGCACCTCCTTCATGATCCTGACCTTCTTCAACCCGGAGAACCTTCAGAGTATGGTCATGAAGTCCCTGTACGGTTATGCCCTGGCCTTTGCGGTGGCCATTGTGGTTTACCTGGCGATCTCCGGGCTGGTGGAGAAATATTTCATCGAATCGGAGCCAGGGCGGAGGGAAATGGGCGTCTGGAGTGTTTTGCAATGGATGTCCACCGGCTTTCTCTGGTCGCAATGGCTGATCCAGGATTTTGCCAATATTTACGTGTACCTGCCCCGCAACCTGAGCGGAGCGAGCCTGTCTTTTTCCCTGCTTCTGCTGCTCGCCCTGCTGGCGTACATTTTTTACAGCAAGGGCGGCGCCATTCAGAACATCGTCAAATCCAAGACCAACACCGTCGATATCCGCTCGGCGACCATCATCGACTTTATTTACGGGCTCGTGCTTTACTTTTTCAAGGAGTTGAACAACGTTCCGATGAGCACCACCTGGGTCTTTGTCGGTTTGCTGGCCGGGCGGGAGATCGCCATTCACATTCGGCTGGAGCGGAGGCTCACCGGCAGGATCGGCCGGATGGTGCTGATGGATGCGGGCAAGATTTGCTTCGGGTTGGTGGTGAGCATCGTACTGGTGTTTATTATTCAGTTTCTGGGGAAGTGAGCAGGCAGTGGGCAAAGGCATCAAAGTTCCATGAAAAACAGGAAAATATTCAGGTTGGAACGCGGGCCTGCGGCCCGCGAAATAATAATCAGGGAGCCTTTGGAAGGGCTTTGCCTGCCGCGAGCCGCAGGCCCGCGTTCCGGATTGCCGCAAAGGATTCCTGAATAGTTACAAAAATCGACAGGAAATGAGGCAAGAGGTTTTGTTATACGGTGCGACGGGTTATACCGGGCAACTCATTGCCCGGCGGGCGGCCGGGCTGGGCATCCCGCTGGTGCTGGCCGGGCGGAATGCCGAAAAAACGCGCCGGCTGGCAGAAGAACTGGGCATGAGCTACCGGGCATTCGGGCTGGCGGATGCCGATGAGATCTGCGAGCATATCCGCGGTTTCGGGCTGGTGCTGCACGCCGCCGGCCCTTTTGTCCACACGGCCCGCCCGATGATGGAAGCCTGCCTTCGGGCCGGGCTGCACTACCTGGACATCACGGGCGAGATAGCCGTTTTTGAAATGGCCGCCGCCCTTGGCCCGCGCGCCGCCGAAGCGGGCGTCATGCTGATGCCCGGCGTCGGCTTCGACGTCGTTCCCACCGATTGCACGGCGCTTTATCTGAAGCGGCAACTGCCCGATGCGGACCAGCTCACCCTGGCCATCGCTTCGGTGGGCAGCCGTATGTCGCATGGCACCATCTTCAGCATGCTGGAGAACCTGGGCGCTCCCGGGGCCATTCGGCGAAACGGGGAGATCACCGCCGTTCCCATCGGGCACAAAACGCGGACGATCGCCTTCGGCGAGGGCCTGGAGCGCTTCGCCATGGCCATCCCCTGGGGCGATGTTTCGACGGCTTATTACAGCACGGGCATTCCCAATATCGAGGTGTTCTCCGCCCTTCATCCCAAAACCTACAAATGGATCAGGTGGCAGCGGCATTTCGCCTGGCTGCTCCGAAGCGCGCAGGTGCGCCATTATCTCCGCAAACGGGCCGCAAAGCTGCCGCCCGGCCCTTCGGCCCGGCAACTGGAGGCCGGGCGGGCCTACGTCTGGGGCAGCGTGCGCAATGCAGCCGGCGAGTCGCGCACGGCTCGCCTCGCTCTTCCCGAAGGCTACGCCCTCACCGCCCTCATCAGCCTGATTATAGCGCAAAAAGTGTTGGCGGGGCAGGCTCCGGCAGGTTTCCGCACGCCGGCCATGGCATACGGGCCCGAACTCATTCTGGAAGTGGATGGGGTGAAATGGGAGGATGTAAGGTAAAGGGCCCACTTCCCTAATATTGTTTCATCGACGGGTCTATCTCCCGGGCCCAGGCGAGGATGCCGCCACGGAGGTTGCACAGGTTATCCAGCCCTTCCTGTTGGCGGAGCTGGCGGATGGCTTCGGCGCTCCGTTTGCCGGAGCGGCAATAGAAGACCACCATTTTGTCGCGGGCGATGCGCGCGGCCGAAGCCGGGATTTCGCCGGGGGGTATGAGTTCGCCGCCCAGGTTGGCGATGCCGTATTCATAGGGTTCCCGCACGTCGATGAGCTGGATGTCCGCATTTTGGGCCAGCAGGCCCTGCAGTTCCTGAACGCTGATCTCCCGGACGGGCGCGGGTGGGGTGGGGGCGCAGAACTGTTCGTAGTCGATGAGTTCCCTGATCTCCAGGCCCGGGGTTTTGGGGATTTTGAGGATACGGGTAGCCAGGTTGGCGGCGTCCATCACCAGCAGCTTGCCGGCCAGGGGCTCGCCGATGCCGGCCAGCAGCTTAATGGCTTCGTTGGCCTGAATGCTGCCGATGATGCCCGGCAATACGCCGAGCACGCCCCCTTCGGCGCAGTTGGGAACCAGCTCGGGTGGGGGAGGGGTGGGGAAGATGTCGCGGTAGTTGGGGCTCCGCTGCCCGTCTTCGAGCAGGTGGTTGAACACGGCCGCCTGCCCTTCGAAACGGAAGATGGAGCCGTAAACCAGGGGTTTGCCGGCCAGGACGCAGGCATCGTTGGACAGGTACCGGGTGGGGAAGTTGTCGGTGCCGTCCACGACGACATCAAAGGGGGCGATGAGTTCCAGCGCATTCTCCCGGCTGAATGGCACGGTGAAAACTTCTACGCTGATATGGGGGTTGAGCGCCAGCAGCCTTTCGCGTGCAGCTTCGGCCTTGAAGCGCCCGACGTCCTGCACCGTGTACAGCACCTGCCGTTGCAGGTTGGTTTCTTCCACCCGGTCAAAATCGACAATGCCGATCCGGCCTACGCCCGCTGCGGCGAGGTACAGCAGCACCGGCGCGCCCAGCCCGCCCGCCCCGATGACGAGCACCCTGCCCGCCTTGAGCTTCTGCTGGCCTTCCATGCCGAAGCCCGGCAACGCCAGGTGCCTGGCGTACCGCCTGAGCTCCTCCTGATCCAGTTTTTCGCGATTTGTCATAGGCCTAACAACGAAAAAATCGGTTTTGGCTTTTTTTTTTCAAAATAAATTGTGATTTTTGCGATATATAATCGGTTTTTGGGATTGCCTCTTCCTGCGCTCTTGCAGGAGGAGGTTTTTTTTAGGTAATTATCAGGTATCTCCCCGGGGCTGTGGCCCTCGACATAGGCGAAGCCCCTTCAAATGCTCTTCGATTACCATTTCGCGGGCCACAGGCCCGCGTTCCAACCTTTTTTAGTTTGTCAATCCAGCGGAATGCTTTGCCTGAAGTCTTTCTGCAGCAGCAGCTGGATATTGGTGAGAACGATGGCGCCCATGGTTTTGCACTTTTCAAAGCTGTTGTTATTGTGGTGATAAGCCAGTTCCTCCTTCAGTTGTTCGATCTTTTCCGGAGTGGACAGTTCGTCCCTGACCATTACTTCCATCAGCCCTGAGAAGTGTTCGGCCGAGGTTTTGACCCGGGCCGCGATGAGGCTCCGTTCCTCCAGTTGATATTGTTTAACAGTTTCCTGCCGCATGTGTTTCATGCCCAGGAAAATAATGGGGTTGTTTTCCTTAAAATACTGAGGCAGGTAAAAGCTTTTTCGGCCTTCGTACGACTGCTGGTCGAAGTCGATGGCGCGCAGGCGGAACTGGGAGCCTTCTATATCGGGGGTGATGTCGACCACGTAATTGTAGGACCGCATATCTCCGAGCAGGCGCACGAAGCAGCGTTCATTGAATTTGACGAACTCTTTGGCGAGCCGGATCTGGTTGAAGGTGCTGTCATCCAGGTTGTGCTTCATAAATTCGTCGCCGGGGATGCCCGCCACATGTTCTTCCACCATGGTGTCGCCATCTACCAGGAACATCACCCGGTTGGGAGAAAGCAGGTCTTCCAGTTCCAGGCCGTAAATGCGGGAGGCGTCGGCTTTTTTGACGTAGAAGTGGTCGTAGTTGTCGTTCAGCCGGTTGATGATGCGGATGCGGAAGGGCTTGGTGTTGCCGAAGGTGCAGAAGTCGATCCGGGCGACGTGGAGGTGTTGCAATACCTCCACATCGCCATCGGTTTTCAGAAGGGCGTAAATGATCTTCATTGCTTCGTTGACCTCCTCCCAGTCGGATTCCGAAAAAAAGACGGTTTCCCACAGGGTGTCATTGCCGGCGTGGTTGAGCAATGGGATGGAGGAATGGTAGCGCAGCAGGTCGCGGTACTGAATAGGCAGTTTCGGGGCCCGGTTGAGCTGGGCCAGGTATTTGCGAAGCGGGCCCCGGACGGGGATCAGTTCTTTTTTTTTCGAAGGTACGTTTCCTTTCATCATGGCTTTTCCCCGCTCAAACTGCTTTGGGCTCTCCGATGCCTTTGGCTTTCATCAGCATCTCCAGTTCGCCGAGCACGCTGCCGTCCTCGATCGTGGAGGGGGTGCTGTAGGGCTCCTGGTCGGCGATAAAGCGCATAATGCGCCGCAGGATTTTGCCCGAGCGGGTTTTGGGCAGCCGCTGGGTGATGGCCACCCGTTTGAAGGCGGCGACGGGCCCGACTTTTTCCCGCACCATCTGCACCAGTTCTTTTTCGAGTTCGGCCTCGCTTTTATTCACCCCGCCTTTCAGCACGACGAAGCCTACCGGTATCTGCCCTTTCATGCGGTCGTTTATGCCGATGACGGCGCACTCGGCCACGGCGGGGTGCGAAGCCACCACTTCCTCCATGGCGGAAGTGGACAGGCGGTGCCCGGCCACGTTGATGATGTCGTCGATCCGGCCGGTGATGAATACGTAGCCCTCTTCGTCTATGTAGCCGCCGTCGCCGGTGAAATAATAACCCGGGTAGGCGCTCAGGTAGGAGGAAATAAAGCGGTTGGTGTCGTTCCACAGGCCGGGCAGGCAACCCGGAGGCAGGGGTGTTTCGATCAGCACGATGCCTTCCTGCCCTGCAGGCATGGGCTTGCCGTCGGGCCCGCTGATCTGCAGCCCGTAACCGCAAACCGGCTTGCCGGCGGAACCCGGCCTGATGGGCAGCAGTTCCACGCCCACCATGTTGGCCAGCATGGGCCAGCCCGATTCCGTCTGCCACCAGTGGTCGATGACGGGGATGCCGAGCAGTTGTTCCGACCACTCCAGGGTGGCCACGTCGCAGCGCTCGCCGGCCAGGAAGAGGTATTTCAGGCTGCTGGTGTCGTATTGTTGTTTGAGTTTCCCGTTGGGGTCCTCCTTTTTTATGGCCCGGATGGCCGTGGGGGCAGTGAAAAGCACCCTGACCTTGTATTCTTCGATCAGCCGCCAGAACGCGCCGGCGTCGGGGGTGCGCACCGGTTTGCCCTCATAGAGAATAGTGGAACAGCCGTGGATCAGCGGCCCGTAGAGGATGTAGGAGTGGCCGACCACCCAGCCGACGTCGGAAGCGGCCCAGTACACTTCGCCCGGCTCGGCGCCGTAGATGTATTTCATGCTGAATTTCAGGGCCACGGCATGCCCGCCATTGTCGCGCACCACGCCCTTGGGGCGACCGGTGGTGCCGGAAGTGTAGAGGATATACAGCGGGTCGGTGGCTTCCACTTCGACGTATTCTGCCGGCTCGGCCCCGGCGAGCAGGGCCTTCCAGTCAAAATCGCGGCCTGCTTTCAGCGGCGCGGTGATGAAGTCGCGCTGATATACGATGCAGGCCTCCGGCTGGTGCTTTGCTTCTTCCAGCGAGGCGTTGACGATCTTCATATAGTCGATGGCCCGGTCGATTTCCATGCCGCCGCTGGCTGTGAGCAGCAGCTCCGGTTTGGCGTCATCTATGCGGATGGCCAGCTCCCGGGGCGCGAAGCCCCCGAAAACCACGGAATGGATGGCGCCCAGCCTGGCGCAGGCCAGGACGGCGATAACCGTCTCCGGGATCATGGGCATGTAAATGATGACGGTGTCGCCCTTACTGACGCCCTTTCCCTTCAGTACGCCGGCGAAAAGGCGGACTTCCTCCAGCAGTTCCGAAAAGGTGTACTGCTTTTTCGTGTTCGTTACCGGCGAATCATAATACAAGGCTACCTGCTCTCCCCGGCCGTTCTCCACGTGGTAGTCGAGGGCCAGATAGCAGGTGTTTAGCTTTCCGTTTTTGTACCAGCGGTGCAGGCCCTTTTCGTCTTTGAAGTGAATTTCATCCGGTTTTTTGAACCAGGCGATAGCCTCCGCCTGCTCCCTCCAGAAGGCGTCCGGTTCGGACATGCTGCGGCGGTAGAAATCTTGGTAGGTCATATTATGATTGTTTTCCAAAGGAACAATGGCGGCGCCGCCAGCCCGGCTTAAGCGCCGGGCTGATGGCGCCGGTTACATCAATTGACGACAAGCGCGCCCGTTTTGATCTCGTCGACCACTTCCGGGTTGAGCAGGGTCGAAACGTCTCCGAGGTTGGAGGTGTCGCCGGCAGCCACCTTGCGCAGGATGCGGCGCATGATCTTGCCGGAACGCGTCTTCGGCAGCCCGGAAACGATCTGTATCTTGTCGGGCTTGGCGATCGGGCCGATCTCTCTGGTGACGACGGCCAGGAGTTCCTTGCGGAAGGCGTCTTCGTCACCAACCGGCTCGGTGGTGATCACGTAGGCGTAGATGCCCTGCCCCTTGATATCGTGCGGATAACCCACCACGGCCGATTCCACCACCTTTGGGTGTTCGTTGATGGCGCTTTCCACTTCAGCGGTGCCCATGCGGTGCCCGGAGACGTTGATCACGTCGTCGACCCGGCCGATGATGCGGTACATGCCGTCCTTGTCGCGGCGCGCGCCGTCACCGGTGAAGTACATATCCTGGAAGGAGGAGAAGTAGGTCTGGCGGCAGCGTTCATGGTCGCCATAGGTGGTGCGCAGCATGGATGGCCAGGGGAAGCGGATGCAAAGCAGGCCTTCCACATCGTCGCCTTCGAGCAACTGGCCGCTGGAGTCCACCAGGCAGGGCTGTACGCCTGGCAGCGGATAGCCGGCGTGGGCCGGTTTCATGGGGCTGTGGCCGCCCAGGCCGGAGATGAGGATGCCGCCGGTTTCGGTTTGCCACCAGGTGTCCACAATGGGCGCTTTGCCCTTGCCGATCTTGTGGTAATACCATTCCCAGGCCTCTTCGTTTATGGGTTCTCCTACCGAGCCCAGCACCTTGATGGAGCTCAGGTCGTAGCCTTCCGTCCACTTGTCGCCCTGGGCCATCAGGGCGCGGATGGCGGTGGGGGCGGTATAGAACTGGTTGACCTTGTGCTTTTCGCAAACGGCCCAGAAGCGGCCCGAGTCCGGATAGGTGGGCACCCCTTCGAACATCAGGGTCGTGGCGCCGGCCAGCAGCGGGCCGTACACGATGTAGGAGTGGCCGGTGACCCAGCCGATGTCGGCCGTGCACCAGTAGATATCGCCGTCCTGGTACTGGAACACATTTTTGAAGGAGAAGCAGGTGAATACCATGTATCCGCCAATGGTGTGCACCACGCCCTTGGGCTTGCCGGTGGAACCGGAGGTGTACAGGATGAAGAGCATGTCTTCGGCGTCCATCTCTTCCGCTTCACAGAAGGGGCTTTGGTGGTCCACTTCGTCGTGCCACCATTTGCAGCGCGGGTCCGACATATCGACGGGGCCGTCGGTGCCGCGGTGCACCAGCACGGTTTCCACGCTGTCGCAGCCCATGGCCAGGGCCTCATCCACAACTTCTTTTACCGGTATGTGTTTGGCGCCGCGGTCGTTGTAGTCCGAACAGATGACCATTTTGCACTGGGCGTCGATGATGCGGTCGGCCAGAGCCTGTGCGGAAAAGCCGGCAAAAACGACGGAATGCACTGCTCCGATCCGGGCGCAGGCCAGCACGCCGATGGCCAGTTCGGGCACCATGGGCATGTAGAAGCAAACGCGGTCGCCTTTTTTGATGCCATTCGCTTTAAGGGCGTTGGCCGTTTTGCAGACGGCGGCGTACAGCTGCTTGTAGGTGTATTTCTGCACGGGAGCTTCCGGCCGGTTCGGCTCAAACAGAATGGCCACCTGGTCGCCGCGGCTTTCGAGGTGGCGGTCCAGGCAGTTCTCCGTGATGTTGAGCTTGCCGCCGGCAAACCACCTGATGTTGGGTTCGCGGAAATTCCAGTCCAGGACTTTGTCCCATTTCCTGCGCCAGGTAAAGGTGGAGGCCTGCTCGGCCCAGAAGCCTTCGGGGTCTTCTACGCTTCGCTTATACACTTCCTTGTATTCAGGAAAAGATTTGATCTGTAGAGTCATAATCGCTATGTTGTTTTAAGTTTTCTGACGTATATAGATATTTACATCCTTATATCTGTAAAGGAAAAAATTTTTGCCTGCCTATCCGAATTCCACCACTTCGTTGATGGTGTTAATGAGTTCGTCGTTGTCAAATGGTTTGGGCATATATACTTCGCCGCCGCTTTCGTAACCTTCGAAACGGTCGGACTGGGTGCTTTTGGCGGTGAGGAAGATGATGCGGGTGTGGTTGAAGCGCTCGTCGTTTCGGATCCGCCGGGCCAGTTCGAATCCGTCCATGCCCGGCATCATGACGTCGAGGACGGCTACTTCGGGGCGTTCCGCTTCCATGAGCCGGAGCGCATGTTCCCCGTCTCCGGCCTTCCACACCTGATAGCCTTCCTTTTTCACGAGGAATTCCAGCGCGGCCAGGATAGCGGGCTCGTCGTCAACCAGTAACACCTTAATTTTCTTTTTATCCGTCATAAAGCCCCGGCTGAAAGCGTACATTACTGTTGATGAAATATGTAAACTAAATGTACGGTTTTTCACCAAAAAAAAGAAATTCCGATTAATCCCGGAATGATTTTTATCAACCCGGTGAATTTAGACCGGCCGGCTCCAGCACCGGTATTTCCACGATGAAGGTGGCGCCCTGGTTTATTTCGCTGCGCACGAAAACCCTGCCCTGGTGGCGCCCGACGATGGCCTGGGTGATGTACAGCCCCAGCCCGCTGCCCTGGGGCTTCCCGCGCTGTACATCGCTGAGCTGGGTGAATTTTTCGAATATGAACTGCTGGTCTTTGCCGGATATGCCCCGCCCGTTGTCTTCCACTTCCAGCACGGCCATTGCTCCTTTTTCGCCAAGGCGCACGACGATCCGCCCTTCGGTTTCCCGGCAGAACTTGATGGCGTTCGACAGCAGGTTGACCACCACCTGGGTCAGCCGGTCGGCGTGGCCGAGGATTCTCACCGGGCGGGCGGAAATGTGCAGTTCATGGCTGATGAACCGGCTCCGCATCAGTTCCTGCAGCCCGTTGAAGGCTTTTTCCACAATTGCGGCCAGGTCGACGGTTTCTAGTTCCCACTGGCTCTGGCTGTTCTGGATTTTCTCCAGGTCGAGCACCTGGTCAACCAGGCGGGCCAGGCGTTCACTTTCGCCGGCGATGATGTGGAGGAACTCCTCCTGCTTGCCGGCCGGCAGATCGGGCGTTTCCAGCATGATCCGGGACAAGGCCTTGATGGAGGTGATCGGCGTGCGCAGCTCGTGGGTGATGGTCGTAATGAAATCGGCCTTCAGCCGGTCGAGTTCCCGGAGCCGTTCGTTGGCCTCCCTGAGCTGCCTGGAAGTGTGTTCCAGCTCTGCTGATTTTTTCTCCAGGGCCTTGCTGTACGCAATGGCCTCCTGGGTCTGCTCCAGTACTTTGAACATCTCTTCCAGGCTGATCGGCTCTTCCTTGCTGATGGAGCCGATGATGACTTTTGCCGAAGCGGCGCCGATCGCGCCGGCCAGATGGGTTTCCACATAGCGGACCAGTTCGGCGCCGGCCGTCTGCTGGCGGGAAAGGCCGGGCTGGCGGGTGTTTTCGTAGGCCTCGAGCAGTTGCTGGGCCCGGGCCTCGCCGAGAAAGCGGTTCAGCACCAAACGGATGTCCTGCATGCTGGCCCGGCGCTGCAGGAGGCCGTAATCGGCGCCTCCTGCCCGGTATTTGTGGATGTCGACAAACAGATCAGCCTGAGAGGCTTCCAGCGGCGTTTGGGTGGTGTACAGCGATACGAAATAATACGCTGCCGTATTGAACAGCAGGCTCCAGAATGCGGCGTGGGCAATGGGGCTGGAGCCCTCCAGCCCGAAAAGGGCGTAAGGCCGCAGCCATTCCAGCCCGAACAGCCCCCTTTCCGAAAAGGCTTCCGCCATGGTGGGCAGAGGCAGGGTGTACACCCAGATGGCGAAACCGGCAAGCAGGCCGGCCATGGCGCCTTTTTTGGTCGCTCTTTTCCAGAACAGGCCTCCCAATACGGAGGGGGCAAACTGGGCAGTCGCGGTGAAGGATATCAATCCCACGGACACCAGGGTGTACTGCGCTCCAACGGCCCTGAAATAGCCGTATGCGAGCAGGAGCACGATGATGATGATGATCCGCCGGATACCCAGGATGCGGTTCCGGAGGTTGGTTTTATATACTTCGCCCTGGGGCCGCCTGCGTATCAGCAGGGGCAGCACCAGGTGGTTGCTGATCATGATGCTCAGCGCAATGACTCCTACGATAACCATGCCGGTGGCTGCGGAAAAGCCGCCCAGCCCGGCAATCAGGGCCAGGGCTTCCTTCCCCTGCGCCAGCGGCAGGCTGAGCACGAAGCTGTCGGGCTCGTATGCTCCATCCGGAAATTCCAGCAGCCCGGCAACGGCAATGGGCAGTACGAAGATGTTGATGAGTAAAAGGTAGAGGGGAAACAGCCAGGAGGCTTTGTTCAGATGCCCGGGCCGGGTGTTTTCCACTACCCCGATATGGAACTGCCTCGGCAGCAGCATTACTGCCGACATGGACAGAATCATCAGCCAGAACCATTCCCAGCCGTCGATGCCCGATCCCTCCAGCGTGAACAGCCTGGCGATATCAGGCCGCTGCAGGCCGGACCGGAAGATGTCGCCGAAGCCGTCAAAAATGCCGAAAGTAACGAAAATGCCTACGGACAAAAAGGCGGCCAGCTTGAACAGCGACTCGAAAGCGATGGCGGCGACCAGCCCGCCGTGGCGCTCGTTGGGGTCGAGGTGCCGCGTCCCGAACAATATGGTGAAAACCGCCAGGGCAATGGCGATATACCAGGCGGAATCCAGGAAAAAGGGCAGTTCCTGATGCGGCCTCACCGGCCCGCCGCCGGCAGACAGCAGCCCGAAGCTCGTTGAAATGGCCTTTAACTGCAGGGAGATGTAAGGGATGATCCCCAGCACGGCGATCACGGTGGCCAGGGCGCCAAGCCAGGTGCTTTTTCCGTAACGGGAGGAAATGAAGTCGGCTATGGAGGTGATGCGCTGGGACTTGCTGATCAGGATGATTTTTTTCATGATGATCAGCCAGAGCGGCGCCATGATGGCCGGCCCGAGATAGATGGGCAGAAAGCCCAGCCCGGCAGTAGCCGCCCGCCCAACGCTGCCGTAATAGGTCCAGGCCGTGCAATACACGGCCAGCGAAAGCGCGTAGATGCCGGAGTTGTTGACCAGGCTGCGCCCTGCTTTCTCCCGCAGGTTGCCGTAATAGGCCAGCAGGAACAGCAGCGCCACGTAGGCCAGGGAGATGAATATGATGATCGCCGGATCCATTCAGGGCTTTGCCTTATCATTGGATCCGGCGATCCGCATCGTCAGGAAAATCAGTACGGCCCACGCCAGGAACAGGTAAAAGAATAGCAGCGGTGCTCCACCCACAAACCGGCCCTTGCTGAACAGGTTCAGCAGCGGGAAGTTGAAACACAGAAAGGCCGCGCAGAACAGGCCCAGCAGTTTGTACCATCTGTCTCTGGCCATGGGTGCGGTTTTTACCTTTAAAAAGCCGGGCGCCCGCTTTGAACTGCTTTGTAAACCCGGACATGGCCCCGGTTGATGCCGACGACCAGCCAGGAGGTGTCTCCCTCAAAGAATTCCAGTGCTTCAGCCTGCCCTTTCAGCGCCAGGCCGCTTCGGGAAGGCGGCAGCACTTCAAAGGCCCGCTTGCCTTTGTTCAGCAGAACAATGCCGCGGTTGGCGTCGTAGTAGCCGGTGGAGACATCGTAGGAATAGTCATTGCCCGCCAGCAGCACATCGGGCTGGCCGTCGCCATTGAAATCGCGCAGCAGGATTTTCTTAACCGGCGCTATTTGCACCGCAGACGGCAGGCGCTCCCACTGCAGCTTTCCGCCTTCGTTCCACAGCACATAGCTGGACGTAGTATTTACCTGATACTTAGCCTCCGCTCCGATAGCCGATCTATCCAGGATGCTGTCTATGGTGGAAAGGCTGAAATTGGTGTAGCTCGTGAATTTTTTCCTGAAGAAGGGCGACTGGGCGGCCAGTTCGTCCAGGTAGTTGACCGGGTACTCCTGCATTTGGCCGTTCGCATCCTTCCAGAAGGCGGTGGCCAGGGGGTCGATGGTTTCGTTATCGTCGAGGTCGATGGCGTACAGGCCCATCGGGTATTGTTCGCTCACATGGAAGCGGTGGTTTTCGCCCAGATTGCCGACGATGAAATCATCGTCTCCGTCTCCGTCCAGGTCGGCGGCGCTTATCGCCGACCAGAAGCCGTGCCTGCCGGCCAGGCTTTCTTCTTCCGCTGCCTGGAGTTCCCTGCCTTCCCTGTTTTTCAGGAGGGCGATGGAATTCCATTCCCTGGCGGCCAGCAGGTCTTTCCAGCCATCCCCGTCGATGTCGGCCCACACGGCGTCGGTTACCATGCCGAGATCGAGGCTGAGCACCCTGTCGGCGGAAAATCCGCCCTTGTCATTGATCAGGACGTAGGAAGGGGGGGCAAGCGGGAAATGGCCTCTCTTCACCCGTGCGCCGATGAACAGGTCAGTATCGCCGTCCTTATCGAAATCGCAGGGGCGGACGACCGAGGCGGGGAAGGGGGGCAGCGGCAGTTCGGTGCGGCTGAAAACCCCGTTTTTGTTTTCGTAGAGGTAGTGGCGGTAATCCTCATCGCGCTCATTGGCGTAGCCGCCTGAGAGGGCGGCCAGGTCGTTGTCCCCGTCCTGGTCGGCGTCAAAGATGGCGATGTCGGACTCCAGGCATTGCTTCTGGCCGGTCAGCCCTTCGAAAGCAGATTGTTCGAAACGATCTCCTTTATGGAGAAATACCACGGAAGGGGATTGCGCCGACCCGCCGATGAAGAGGTCGTCTTTCCCGTCGCCGTCCAGGTCGCCTCTGGCCATGCAGGGGCCGAGCTGGGAAAATTTGTGCTGGATGATGCGCTGGTTCTGGAAGAAATCCACGTAGTCTTCCTGAACATGGGTGTAAGGGATGGCGCCGTCCTGCTGCCGGAACAGAGGGGCGTCCCCTGCCAGGTGCGAAGCCGGGGCGTCATAGGGGCTGGCGTCGGCTTCCCGGAGAACCAGGTTCTGGTTGGCCGGCACGTCCTTTTGCAGGCTGATCCGCCTGCCGTTGGGCCAGATCACCTTTATCGAGTCGGCCCGTTCCGTTTTGCCCAGCCCGAAATGGATGACGGGGTCAACGCTGGAGAGGTACCCCCTGCTGAGGAAGTGTTCGCTGTACAAAACCTGGCCCTGGCTCCACAGCTCGACTTTCGCCCCGATGGCCATGGTGTTCGGCGCATCGCCCGCCAGCGATATTTTCAGGTAATTGGCCTGTTCGTTCAGTTTGCCGATGGTATTGTTGCGGTACACGAAGGCCGGGTCGTTGATGTTGTTGGTTACGTAGTCCAGGTCGCCGTCATTGTCCAGGTCCACAAAGCTTGCTCCGTTGGAGAAGGAGGGGATGTCCATGCCCCACTTTTTGGTCTGGTCGGCGAATCTGAAATCCCCCGTATTTTCATAGGCGTAGTTGGATACCTTTACGATGGGGATGCGGGGCAGCAGGCCTTCGTCGTCCACCAGGTAGCCGTACATCTGGGCCTTGTAATTGGTGAAGTCCTTATCGGTGAGGTCTTTGGGGAAACCGTTGGTGATCATCAGGTCGCGGTCGCCGTCGTTGTCGTAATCGGCAAAGAGGGGCGACCAGCTCCACTCCGTCTGATAGACGCCCAGCATCTGCCCGGCTTCGCTGAAGGGCAGCATCTGCCCGTCGAGGAAACCGTTGTGGAAGTGCAGCATGTTGCGCACGTACTGGGGTTCGTAGCCGTAGCGCTCATTGTACTCATAGATGACATAGCTGTTGCCGTTAATGGTCTGTTTTTTGCGGAAATACTGCTCCGGCATCATATCCAGGGTCATGATGTCGAGGTATCCGTCCTTATTGACATCCGCCATGTCGTTGCCCATGGAGAACCTGGAGTGGTAAGGCATGTATTTCGGGGATTCGTTGCGGAAAGTCCCATCGCCCTGGTTCATGTACAGGAGGTCGTTGGCGATATAGTCATTGGAGACGTAGATGTCCGGGTAGCCGTCCTTGTTCAGGTCGCCGATGGCCAGCCCCAGCCCGAAGCCTTCATAGACGATGCCCGCCTGCTTGGTGACGTCGGTGAAGTGGCCGTCGCCCATATTCTGGTAGAGGCGGTCGTTATTGGCCGAAGTGCCGTCCGTTATTTTAGTGTGGTAGTTGGTCGGGGATTCCTTGCTGACCGTGTTGTTCAGGATGTAGAGGTCGAGGTCGCCATCCAGGTCGTAATCGAAGAAGGCGGCGTGCATGGAATGGCCCATGTCTGCGATGCCGTACTGGGCGGCCATTTCCCGGAAAGAGGGGAGCCCGTCGGCTCCCGGCCCCTGGTGCACCCAGAGCTGGTTTTTCCGCTTCAGGCTGTCCGTGCTCATGGTGGAGGTGAAATAGAGGTCCGGCCAGCCGTCGGCGTTGATATCCGTCACGGCAACGCCGCTGATCCACTGATCGTTTGTCAGCCCTTCGAATTTATCGGTGATATCCCTGAATTTCAATTCCCCCTGGTTGAGGTAAATGCGGCATTTGACTTTGTTGCCGGTAAACACGAGGTCCTGCAGCCCGTCCTTGTTCAGGTCGGCAACGCCTACACCGCCGCCGTTGTACATGTATTCGTTGTGCAGGATGTTGAAAGAGTCTTTTTCGATGATCTCATTGATGAAATCGATCCCGGTTTGGGAGGCCTCGAGCCGCTCAAAGCGGGTTGCCTGTTTTTGCCCGCAGGAGAACAACAGGGTGCATCCGAGGATGAGTGTTGCACTTCTCATTATAGCAGTTTGGTTTATCATGTGATAGGGCCCTGGCAGGTTGGGGCCCGGCTTTGCCATGGAAAATTGGCAAAAAAACGGGAGCCTTTCTGCTTTTTTTTTGCAAAAAGTGAAGGAGCTTTTAGCCTGTTTGAGGTGAACAGGAAAAAGATTGTGCAAATACGGCAGGCTGAAGCCTGCGTTACCGGTTCTGCACCAGCCGGCCGCCCATCAGGTCGATTTCCAGCTGTGGGATGGGGTAGAGGGCATCTTCGGGCCCAACTGTTGCATTTCCGTAAAGGGTGGGCAATTCCGTCCGCTCATAATCCAGTATGCGGTTTAATTCGCTGACGACGATGCCCCAGCGCTGCAGGTCGAAGAAGCGGTGGCCTTCCATGCCCAGTTCCAGTTTGCGCTCCATGCGCAGGGCTTTGCGGGCGTTTTCCTGATTATCAAATGGAAAGCCGGAATCCGGGTATTCGGAGATGTGGTAGTTGGCTGCCGGGCTGCCATCCTCATTTTTGACGAAGCCGTCGGGGTTGGCGGCGCGGGCGCGGACGAGGTTGATGTTGGCCCTTGCCCCGGCCAGGTCATTGGCCTCGATCTGGCACTCCGCAAGCAGCAGCAGGAGGTCAGCATAGCGGATCAGGCGGTAGCCGTTGGCGGTAAAACCGGAAGTCCAGTTGCCCACTTCGGTGAGGATGCCTTCCTGGGATTTTTTGTACACCTGTTTCTTGGGGCTGAATGGCCCGGCAAAAGATTGGTCGCGAATCCAGTCCCGGCCGGTGTGAATGCCCCAATCCCAGTAGGGTATGCCCCGGCGGCCCACGGTCCAGTCCAGGCGGGGGTCGAGAGGCCGTGGGTCGGGAGTGAAGGGGTCTTCGGGCGCCAGCCCCATGTCATTTTTCAGGGGGACGTCGTTGTAGGTTTCGTCCAGAGCGGGCAGCCCATCGATGGTTTTGAAGGAGTTCACCAGGTCGTGGCTGGGCTGGAAGAAGCCGCAGCAGCCGGCCGGCGAGCCGCCATTGGGTTTGTATGGAAAATTCAGCACTTCGCCCCAGCCGCCGTTCCAGCCGCCGGAGCCGTCGTTGACGGAGTACTGCACGGTATAGATGGCTTCAAGGCCGTTGCGGTTTTCGGCGTCGAAAATATCGCCATAGCGGGGCTCCAGGCCGATGGGCGAGCCATCGGAAGCTGCGCCGTTTTCGGCCGCCCATTGCAGGTGTTCCCGGGCCTGGCTGTAGTCCTTATTCATTTGCATCAGGGCTTTGGCCAGCAGCACCCGGGCCACCGTACCGTTGAAACGGCCTATTTGCTCCATGTTGTTGGGCAGTGCAATACCTGCTTCCAGGTCAGCGATTATTCTGTCCCGGATATCTACCTGGTTGGTTACGGTGGCCAGGTCGGTCGTTTCATCGATGTAGCAGATCTTTTCCCACATCCTCCAGGCCTCAAAGTGGTAGAAACCACGCAAAGTGCGGGCCTGGCGCCGGAAGGCGCCGGCTTCTTCCGGTGTGACGGCGCCCCTTTCCTCCGCCAGGGCGAGCACCTTCAGGATTTCGTTGCAGCGGGAGATGCCTTCGAACACGGCGCCCCATTTCAGGCGGATGTAGGAATTGGTGGCGGTTTCTCCATAGTATGCGATGGGGTTGAGGTCAGATTTGTCGCCGGCGTCAGTGCCCTTGTTGGCGTCCAGCCCCCGGATGCTGCCGTACACCCAGTTGGAGTTAGCCGCCTCCCAGCCGAAGCCGTCGGAGGATACGCCATCCAGCATGGAGTAGGCGCCGGTGAGTAAAGCATCAACACCTTCTTTGGTGGCCAGCACGGAGCTGTCCAGTACGCCATTGGGCGTGACTTCCAGGAATTCCTCCCTGCAGGCGAAGAGCAGGGGGAATATTATTAGGATAAGGGTTTTTTTCATCGGATATCCTTTTTTTTTAGGCAAACCCCCGGGGTTTTCTAAAACCCCGGGGGTTTTAGAAAACCCCGGGGGTTTGCCTAAAAAGCAGGGGCTACCCAACTCGTTGGGTAGCCCCTGGCCATTATATCTTCTAATCTAAATGCTATCTGTTCTGCACGAGGCGGCCGCCCATCAGGTCGATCTGGGACTGCGGCACGGGATAGAGGACGTCTTCGGGGCCAACGGTAGCTCCGCCGTAGAGGGAAGAGAGTTCCGTCTTTTCATAGTCCAGCACCCGGTTCAGTTCAGACTGGGCGACACCCCAGCGCTGCAGGTCGTAGAAGCGGTGGCCTTCCATGCCGAGTTCCAGCTTGCGCTCCATGCGCAGGGCCTTGCGGGCGTTATCCTGGTTGTCGAAGGGGAAGCCGGTGGCGGGGTATTGCGAGACCTGGTAGTTGGCTGCGTTAGAGCCGTCGTCGTTCTTGACAAAGCCGTCGGGGTTGGCAGCGCGGGCGCGGATCAGGTTGATGTTCGTCCTTGCGCCGGCCAGGTCGCCTGCTTCGATCTGGCACTCGGCCAGCAGCAGCAGCACGTCAGCATAGCGGATCAGGCGGTAGCCGTTGGCCGTCCAGCCGGAAGTCCAGTTGCCCACTTCGGTGAGGGCGCCTTCCTGGGCTTTTTTGTACACCTGCTTCTTCGGGCTGTAAGGCCCGGCGTAGGATTGGTCGCGGACCCAGTCCTGGCCGGTGTGGGGGCCCCAGTCGAGGTAGGGGATGCCCCTGCGGCCCACGGTCCAGTCGAGCCGGGGATCCAGCGGGCGGGTGTCGGGTTCGAAGGGCTGGTCAATGGTCAGGCCTTTGTCGTCCTTGATCGGGTTGTCGTTGTAGGACTCGTCCAGCAGCGGAAGCCCGTTGACGGTCTGGAAGGAGTTAACCAGGTCATGGCTGGGCTGGAAGAAGCCGCAGCAACCGCCGGGGGAGCCGCCGCCGCCCTTGTAGGGGAAGTTCAGCACTTCGCCCCAGCCGCCGTTCCAGCCGCCGGAGCCGTCGTTGACGGAGTACTGCACGGTGTAGATGGCCTCGATGCCGTTCCGGTTTTCGGTATCAAAAATGTCTCCGTACTTGTCCATCAGGCCGATTGCCGAACCATCGGGCGCCGAGCCGTTGTCGATCACCCACTGCAGGTGTTCGGTGGCCTTGCCGTAGTCCTTGTTCATCTGCATGAGGGCCTTGGCCAGCAGCACGCGGGCCACGGTGCCGTTGAAGCGGCCTACCTGGCCCATGTTGTTGGGCAGGCTCAGGCCTGCTTCCAGGTCGGCGATGATCTTGCCTCTTACGTCTTCCTGGTTGGTGACGGTGGCCAGGTCGGTGGTTTCATCGATGTAGCAGATCTTTTCCCACATGCGCCAGCCTTCCAGGTGGAAGTAGCCGCGCAGGGTGCGGGCCTGACGGCGGAAAGAGTCTGCCTCTTCGGCCGTGACGGCGCCGTTTTCCTCGGCAACAGCCAGTACTTTCAGCATTTCGTTGACGCGGGAAACGCCTTCGTAAACGGAACCCCACTTGACATCCATGTAGGGGTTGGTAGCCGTTTCGGTGTAAGTCTGGATCGGGTTGATGTCCGGCTGGTCACCGGAGTCGGAGCCCTTGTTGGCCTCCAGGCCGCGGATGCTGCCGAAAACCCAGTTGGAGGAAGCAGCCTCCCAGCCGAAGCCGTTGGAGGACACCCCGTCGATCATGGCGTAAGCGCCGATCAGGAGGTTGTCAACGCCGTCCTTGGTGGCCAGGATGGTGGCATCCAGCGAACCTTTGGGCGTGACTTCGAGAAAATCCTCCTTACAGGAGAAAGGCAGGGCCAGAACGAGGCCCATTAAGATGATCTTTATTTTTGAAAGCTTCATTTTCATCGTTCGTCAGTTTGAAAAGTTTTAATTTCTTTAGAATCCAACCTGCAGGCCGAACAGGTACTGCTTAACAAGCGGGTTGTTGCCCAGGTCGACACCGAAAGCAGTGTCGCCGCCGCTGTTGACGTCGGGATCCAGGCCGGAATAGTTGGTGATAGTGAACAGGTTCACGCCCTGGACATAGAGGCGCACGCGGTTCAGGCCGATGCTCTGCACGACGCTCTGCGGCAGGCTGTAGCCGATCTGCAGGTTGCGCAGGCGGAAGAAGGAACCGTCCTCAACATAGTAGCTCGTGGACTGCGTATTGGTCGAGAAGTTCGACTTGTTGGAAGCCTTCGGCGTCGTGGCGCCGGGGTTGTCCGGCGTCCAGCTGTTGTTGAGCAGGTCCGTGCTCTTCTGGCCCTGGAAGGACGGCCAGAAGTCCAGCCACCACTTGTTGTAGTTGAAGATTTCGTTGCCCTGCGAGCCGAAGAAGAAAGCGGACAGGTCGAAGCCTTTGTAGTTCAGGCCGAGGTTCAGGCCGTAGGTGAAGTCGGGGTTCGGGTTGCCGATGAAGTCGCGGTCATCCGGCGTGATCACGCCGTCGCCGTCCTTGTCGGCATAGCGGAAGAAGCCCGGCTCGGCGCCGTCCTGCGTGGGAGCGGCGTCAACTTCCGCCTGGCTCTGGAACAGGCCGATCACTTCGTAGCCATAGAACTCGGAAATGGAACGCCCGACTTCGTTGCGGTTGAAGTTGCCGATACGCGTGTCGCCATAGGAAGCGAAGAAGAAGTCGATGTCATCGGTGAATTTCACGATCTCGTTTTTGTAGGTCGTGAAGGCCAGGGTAGCGTCGAAGCTCAGGTCGGAAGTGATCTTCGTGCGGTAGTCCAGTTGCAGGTCGATACCGCTGTTTTTGATCTCGCCGACGTTGAGTGCGGGAGCGCTGGCGGCGCCGTAGATGTCAGGCAGGGGCACCGTGACGAGCAGGTCGCTGGCGTTGCGCTGGTAGTAGTCGAGGGACAGTTGCAGCTTGCTGTTGAACAGGCTGGCGTCGAAGCCGATGTTGGTCGTCACCTGGGTTTCCCACTTGGTGTCCAGGTTGCCGAGGCGGGTGGGGCGGAAGCCCTGCTGGGAGCTCGTTCCACCGCCGTTGAGGTCGTAGTTGGAGGTCGAGGGGTCGCCGCCGAACAGGCTGAACTGGTTGGCCGGGTCAACAGGCAGCTGGTTGCCCATGGTGCCGTAGCCGCCCCGGATCTTCAGGTCGGACAGCACCTCGCCGGCGCTGAAGAAGTCGCTTACGCGAATGCCTGCGGAAACGGAGGGGAAAGTACCGTAGCGGAAGTCCTGCCCGAAGCGGGAGGAGCCGTCCCGGCGGATCGTACCGCTGAGGTAGTAGCGGTCGTTGAAGGAGTAGTCGGCCCGGAGGAAGGTGGACACCAGCGTGGTCGGCGTGTTGAACCAGGAAGTTGCTCCGGTGATCTGCGCGCCGTTGCTCACGGTGCGGAAGTTGGGGTCATCGGAGAAATAACCGGCGCGGTTGGCCGTTACGCCCCGGCCGATACCGTACTTGACGGATTCATAACCGGCAACGGCGAGCAGGCTGTGCGAGCCGAAGTCCTTGTCAAAAGTCAGGGTGTTGGTCCACACCCAGTCGGAGTTGAAATAACCTTGCTCGTTGTAGGCCGCCGTGGCGACGTTTTCCGCGTTTTCATATTCGGCGCCGGTCCAGTCGGTGTTGTAGCCGTTCTGGTAGGTTCCGCCGAAGGTCGAGCGGGCGTTCAGGCCCTTGATGATCTCGACATCGACGAAGGTGGAGCCCAGCAGGCGGATGTCCTCGCCGCGGTCATCCTGGTTGCGGATGCGGCGGGCGTATTCGTTCCAGGTGTTGCCCAGGCGGGGTGCGATACCCGTTCCGCCATAATCCCCGACTATATAGTCATGGTTGGTGCCGCTCACCGGCGTCGTGATGACGTGGGGGATCAGCGGCTGCAGGCGGTACACGGAAGTAACAGGGCTGCCTTCCGTACCGTTGCCGGCAATGCCGAGCCCGGAGCGGCCCGTTACGGTCAGGTTTTCGCCGAGCGTAACCCGGCCATTGGCCACTTTGAATTCGGAGTTCAGGCGGGCGGAAAAGCGCTTGGTGAAGTTGTAGATCACGATGCCCTCCTGGTTGAAGTAGTTCAGGCCGGCATAGAAGCGGGCGTTGTCATTGCCGCCGGAGAGCGACAGGTCGTGGTTGGTGATCAGGGCGTTCTGCGTGATCACGTCCCACCAGTCCGTATCGGCGCCCCAGGCCGGCAGGGTGGGGGAGGCGTTCGAAGACGGGCCGTAAACCGGGTGGGTTTCGACGGTGCCGTCATTGCGGTACACCAGCCACTGCAGGTCGGCGTACTGCTGTGAGTTGAGCAGGAATTCCGGCTTGCTGCCGGGGTTGATGCTTCCCACGTACATGTCGTAATTGACCTGCACCCCGGACTTCTGGCCGCGCTTCGTCGTGATCAGGATCACGCCGTTGGCGGCGCGGGAGCCGTAGATGGAAGCCGCGCCGGCGTCTTTCAGAACCGAGATGTTTTCCACATCGTTGGGGTTCAGGGTCGAGATATCCTGGGTGGGCACGCCGTCCACGATGTAGAGCGGGTCGTTGGAGCCGGACAGGGAGGAGAAACCCCTGACCCGCACCTTGGCCACCTGCCCGGGGCGCCCGTCGCCACTGACCGTAATACCGGACACCCGGCCCTGCAACTGGCTGGTGACGTTACCGGTGGGCAGTTGGGTGAGCTGCTCGGTGTTGACCACCCCTACGGCGCCCGTCAGGTCCTTTTTCTGCTGAGCCGTGTAACCCGTTACGACGATCTCTTCCAGAACGGTGCGGGCTTCCTGCAGGGAGACGTTCAGGGTGCTGACCCCGGCCACCGCCACTTCCTGGCTTTCATAGCCGGTGTAGGAAACGACCAGCACGTCCTCTTCATTGACGCGGATGGTGAAGCTCCCGTCGAAGTCGGTAGTGGTGCCCGAAGAGGTGCCTTTTACCAGAATGGTCGCGCCGATAAGCGGCGTGTTATCGGTTGCTGAAGTCACCGTCCCGGTGACTGATTTCTGCGCCACGGCAAGCGTAGCGCTCGCCATGAACAGCAGTAAAGCCAACAATGAGTGTAAAGAAAATTTTTCCATGCTTATGCTTGCTTAAGTTAATGAAAAATACTAGCCCTCTGCCCGCCTTATGCGGGATGAAATACTTCGGAACAGCAAAATGACTGCACTTAAGTTTTTTGATATAGCCACTCTTCGGGCGACGTCAGTGAGGTTGGAGTCTAATGGCTTAGGCGAAAATTGTGAACTTCGTAGTTTGATGCCTCAAAATTATCAATATTTAAATTTGCAGAAAAGAATTTTCGTAAAAAATTTATTCTGCCGGCCGTCCTTTGATAAAAATATATGGGCTGAATTGCGTGTTTAACGGGCCTGGTAATATTTGCCCCCTGTTTCTGGGAAGAATCCCCCCTTTTCGTTTTGCAGAGCGTGAGCCGGGCAAAAAAAAAATGCGGGCCAGCGGCCCGCATTAACCCGGAATGTCACCTGAAAGCCAGTCGCATTCCGTAGTTGCGTTGTTTGGCGCCCTCTTCTCCGGGGCAAACTTCCGAAGTTTATCCGGGCTAATGCGCTGACAAACTTCGGAAGTTTGGCTCTGAAACCCCAGGGGAGACTGAGAGAGTGAGAGAGGGGGAGACGAGGTGAGCCTGGGTAAACCCTGAAACTTGTAACCCCTCCCCCTCTTCAATGCGCCTGAGCGCCCCCTGCGCCGCGCGGAATGCGGATATCCTCGACCAGTTGCCTGATGCGTTCGGGGGGAGCCTGGGTCATTCGGGAAATCCCGGCCGTGACGGCCATGTTGAGCAGCATGCCTACCGTGCCGATGCCCTCGGGGGAAATGCCCAGCAGCCAGTTGCCGGGCACATTGGCGCCGGGGTTGACGAACTTGAAGTAGATGATATAGCCTGCGGTGAAGGCGATGCCGGCAATCATACCGGAGACGGCGCCTTTCATATTGGTGCGCTTGTCAAATACCCCCAGAATGATGGCGGGAAAGAAGGACGACGCGGCCAGCCCGAAGGCAAAAGCCACCACTTCCGCAACGAAACCCGGCGGGTAGATGCCCAGCAGCCCTGCCAGCACGACGGCGGCGCCGGCGGCGATCCGGGCGGCGATCAGCTCGCCCCGCTCCGAAATATCCGGTTTGATGGCGTTCTTCAGCAGGTCGTGCGAGATGGCGCTGGAAATGACCAGCAACAGCCCGGCAGCCGTGGAAAGCGCCGCCGCCAGGCCGCCTGCGGCTACCAGGGCGACCACCCAGTTGGGAAGCCTGGCAATCTCCGGGTTGGCCAGCACCATGATGTCCTTGTCCGGTACAAATTCGTTGGCTTTGCTGTCAGCGACGTATTGAACGGCGCCGTCGCCGTTTTTATCTTCCATTTTGATCAGCCCCGTATCCGCCCAGTTTTTCACCCAGGAAGGCAGCTTGTCGTAGTTGACGCCGGCTACCGACTGGATCATGTTCGTTCGGGCGAAAGCAGCTACTGCCGGCGCCGTGGTGTACAGCAGGGCGATGAACAGCAGGGCCCAGCCCGCGGAGATGCGGGCGTCCCTGACGCGCGGCACCGTAAAGAAGCGCACGATCACGTGCGGAAGGCCCGCAGTGCCCACCATCAGAGCGGCCGTAATGCAGAATATGTCTATGATCGGCTTGGAGCCATTCGTATATTGGGCAAAACCGAGTTGCGCATTCAGGCCGTCGAGCTTGTCCAGCAGGTAGGTTCCGTCGGATAAGGAGCCGCCGAAGCCCAGTTGCGGGATCGGGTTGCCGGTCATCTGCAGGGAAATGAATATGGCAGGCGTCAGAAAGGCAAAGATCAGAACGCAGTACTGGGCCACCTGGGTGTAGGTGATGCCCTTCATGCCGCCCAGAACGGCATAGATGAACACGATGGCCATGCCGATGACGACGCCCAGTTTGATATCCACTTCGAGAAAGCGGGAAAACACAATGCCTACTCCGCGCATCTGCCCGGCAATGTAGGTGAATGAAACGAAAAGGGCGCACACGACGGCCACAATCCGCGCCGTCTGGGAGTAATACCGCTCCCCGATGAAATCAGGCACGGTGAATTTGCCGAATTTTCTGAGGTAGGGCGCCAGCAGCAGGGCCAGAAGCACATAACCGCCCGTCCACCCCATGAGGTACACGGCGCCGTCATACCCCATAAAGGAAATCAATCCGGCCATGGAGATGAAGGACGCCGCCGACATCCAGTCGGCCGCCGTGGCCATGCCGTTGGCCAGGGGGGACACGCCGCCGCCGGCTACGTAAAACTCCTTCGTCGAACCGGCCCTCGACCAGATGGCAATAGCAATATATATGGCGAAGCTGATGCCTACCAATATAAAAGTCCAGGTTTGAACACTCATTGTGCAGCGTTTTTTTAATGAATAATATTATGGTGGGTTGAGGGCGCTCCAGAAAATCCGGGATGGGAATAATGGAGCACTGGATTGTAAGGGCTTTCCGGAGCAGGCTCCGGGTTTTGAGCTGTAACCCTGTTCTCCCTACTACTTTTCATGTACGTCATATTTCTCATCCAGCTTGTTCATGAGCCAGACATAGACGAAAATGAGGATCACGAAAACGTAGATAGAGCCCTGCTGGGCAAACCAGAAGCCCAGCTTGAACCCGCCGAGGCGGACGGAATTGAGCGCATCCGCAAAAAGGATGCCGGCGCCGTAGGAAACGGCAAACCAGATGAGCAGTAGGATCAGCAGGTACCGGAGGTTTTCCTTCCAGTAAGCCTGCAGCTTCGTCTTCGACATACGTTAGGGTTTTTGTATTGTAATATAGTAAGGTTTTAGGGTTACAGGGGTTGCCGCAGGCTTACTTCTTCACCAGGTCAACAGGTCAGGGGTTCCTTCCGTCTCTGCGAACCGGATAAAGGTTTCTGAGTTACGTGAGCCCTCATCCGCCAGGTTTGCCGGAGCTCACCTCGTTTACCTTTCCTTTAGCCCCATGCCCTCCCGATTTCGATCCACCGGATCTCATCGGGATGAAAAGCTGCGGCGCACCTTTTGATATGCCCCATGCCCTACAGAAAAACATGAGCCTGCAGGCGGATTTGCCGGATGTCCTGCGGCTCGCCATTGGCGTCAAAGCCGCCTTCTCTGAGGTCGCCGTATATACTGTGATACTCCAGGGTCAGCTTGGCGCTGTGCCCGTTGATGAAGTAGTTCAGGCCGATGTCCAGCGACCCGGACGGGCCGGTAAACCCTTCGTAATCGGCGGCTTGCAGCGCCAGGTAGGGCATAAAACGCGAATGGGGGAACCTGTATGCAAGCTGGCCGTAGAAAGCGCTGCCCGTGCCGGCCCAGCGGCTGACGTAGTTCTCGCCATAGTTGAAGTTCATGAATGCGGCGTAGGCATGGAAACAGTCATCGCCGGCCAGGGGCAGGTCCAGGAAGGCGTCCACGGCGAGGTGGGTGACGTTTTCATGCCCTCCGGTAATATTGTTGTACATGCCGTCGGGATGGGCGAAGAAGCCGGCGCCCAGGGCGAATACCTTTTTGTCGCCGAGGTAACTGCCAACGTTGAAGGGCAGTTTGATGGACTCCTTGTCCAGGAAGTTGAAGCGGAAGTAGCCTTCGATGATCGTATTGCCGGTCAGATCCCCGTTTCTGTCGGGTTTGGCGAAGCCGTCGTAAGTCAGCCCGCTGTCCCTGGTTCCGCGGTCGGCCTGGTAGCCGTTGCGGCCCGGGTTGTTGATGGCCAGCCGGTAGTCGAGGCGGCCCAGCTGGCCCTTGGCGTAAACGCCCAGGTGGCGGGCAAACTGGTCGGTGACGGCCAGGGAGTGCCAGGAGATAAAGGGGCGGGACTGGTCCAGCGTCAGAAAGTTCAGCGTGCTCTGGCTGGCCAGGCGGTTGAGCCCTTTCCAGTAGTGCAGGCCGGCCCCGATGTGAAGGGCCTCGTCTCTCGACACCTTGAACTCCGTCCAGGCGTCGTGCAGGAACAACTGGGCGGGGTCGGCGCCGGTGTTGTTGCCCAGCGGGGAGAGGTTGTCGGGCGTGAGGTTGTTCAGCCCGAAATGCGTCAGGATCAGAAAACGGGGGGATACCTGCGCGTATGCCAGAACGCGCGAACGCCGGGCTATCGTCGTCAGGCGCAGGCCGGCATCCTCGATGGCGAGGTTGTTGGTCTGCACCCACTGCTGGTGCCAGAGCAGGAAGCGGATATACTTGGA
Source organism: Bacteroidota bacterium (assembly GCA_963169455.1). GTDB lineage: Bacteria > Bacteroidota > Bacteroidia > Chitinophagales > Saprospiraceae > JACJYE01. The sequence continues at coordinate 87,356 of CAUJDW010000099.1, forward strand.
CCCGTCTTCCGAGAGCTTGATCACCAGCGGTTTGTAGGAATGGTCAACCTCTGGTTTTTGGGCCTCCTGGGCGCTCGCTGTCCCCGTCAGCATTGCGAAAAATAGGAGTAACCGGAGCAGTCGTTTTTCGTTCATGCCTTTTTGTTTTTTGGATCGTGAGGCTGAGTTTTCCGGCGCATTCTCCAGCTTGCGGCAGCTAAAATATATAGCTATCTATATATCTAAAAGTTTTTCTTTGAAAAAATTTCTCCCGGGCGGAATATTGTATCATTACCCGCCGGAAAGGCCCGGGTTTTATACCGGCCTGCGCGCTTTTGGGCAAAGCGGGTTTGGGCGCGCCGACAGTGCGCCTGCCTCCGGCCTCAGATGGGCCGCCCGGGCCTCAGATAACCTTGATTAGCGTTTTGATGATCTCGTAGTACTCGTTCTTGCTGAGTGAGTAGAGGGAATTCTTGCCGTCGCGCTCGACGTACACGACGTCTTTGCTTTTCAGGATGCGCAGGTGGTGGGAAGCGATGGCCTGTTCGATCTTCAGTTGGCTGTAAATATCGGTAACCGTCATTTGCCCGTTGTTGAACAGCAGGTCGATCATGGCGATCCGGATGGGGTGGGCAATAGCGCGCAGGGTTTCAGTGGAGTCTTCCAGGAAATTGTTGTTGAAATGCGTCTTCATCATCCCTGCTTCTTGAACTTTCGATAACAAATATAAACATCTATTTGCATAAATATATCGATATTTATGCAAAAATTCCGCTCATGGAATTTTGGCGCTTATGGAAAACACGATACCGCATCGGGTTTGCGATTTTCTGAAAGGCTTCCCACCTTTCAACCTCTTGAGCCGGGACGTGCTGCTTGGCATTGCCGGCCGGGTTGTGGTGCGCTATTGCCGCCCGGAAGAGGCCATTTTCCGGCAGGGCGATGCGCCCGGAAGTTATTTTTATGTCGTCCGGGAAGGAGCGGTGAAACTGTTCCGCGAGGAGGACGGGGAAACCATTCTCGTCGATCAGTGCGATGAAGGCGGGCTCTTCGGCCTGCGCCCCCTGCTGGCTGGCGGCCCTTACGCCCTTACGGCCAGGGCGTCGGAAGAGGCCTTGTTATACGCCGTCAGGGTGGACAGCTTCCGGGAGGTCATGGAAACTGACCCCGGCGCGGCTTTTTACCTGGCCAGCAGCTTCGCGGCCAGCGCCGGCGAGCGCTACCGGGGGCGCAAGGGCAGCCTTTTTCCGGAAAAGGACAAACTGGCCGCAAACCAGTTCCCCCTGCTGGAAGTGCTGTCGCTGGAGCGGAGCAAAGAGCCCGTCACCTGCCCCCCGGGCCTGCCGGTCCGCGAAGCGGCGGGCATCATGGCCGCCCGCGAGGTGGGGTCCATCATAATTGTGGATGAGCATTTTGCGCCCCTGGGCATCGCGACCGACAAAGACCTCCGGAACAAGGTGGCCACGGGCCTGGTAGGGCTCCATGAGCCGGTGGAGGCCATTATGTCGAGCCCGGTAATAAGCGTGCCGCCCGACATCACGGTGGCCGGCGTGCAAATCGAAATGGTCAGGCGCCGCATCAGCCACCTTTGTATCACCGAAGACGGAACCGACGGCTCGAAAGTCCTTGGAGTGCTGTCGGAGCACGACCTCATGGTCATGCAGGGCAACAACCCGGCCATCCTGGTGCGCGAAGTACGCCGCTGCAGGGACGCCGAAGGCCTGCGCGAGCTGCGCGAGCGCTCGGAGGAACTGCTGAAAAAATACCTCTACCAGGAAGTGTCCATTTCCTTCATCTCCACCTTCATGACGGAGGTTAATGACGAGATCATCAGGCGCGCTGTACAACTCGGCGAAGCGGAAATGGAAGCGGAGGGCCGGCTGAAGCCGCAGGCCGCCTACTGTTGGCTTGCCCTGGGCAGCGGGGGGCGCGGGGAACAACTGCTGCGCACCGACCAGGACAGCGCCCTGATCTTTGAAAATGTTCCGGAGGAAGATAAAGAACGCACCAGGGCTTACTTCCTGGCGCTGGCGGGAAAAGTGACGCAGATGCTCCATCGGGCCGGCTTCGAATACTGCCCCGGCGATATGATGGCCAGCAACCCCAGCTGGTGCCTGTCGCTGGACGAGTGGAAAAAGCAGTTTTCCGGCTGGATATTCGAACCCGCCCCCAAAGCCGTCATGATGTGCACCGTCTTTTTTGACTTTCGCCCGGTTTTCGGGCTGGAGCCCCTTTCCGAACTGCTGTCCCGCCACATTTTCGACGCGATTCAGGAACAGTCTGTTTTTCTGAATTTTCTGGCCAGAGACGCCATTCAGAATCCGCCGCCCCTGACTTTTTTCCGCAACTTCGTGGTGGAGAGCAGCGGGGAGCACAAAAACGAGTTCGACATCAAATCGCGGGCCATGATGCCGCTGGCCGACGCCGCCCGGGTGCTCATCCTGAATGCCGGGATCGCCGGGGTCAACAATACTTTCCGTCGCTTCGAAAAGCTGGCCGAACTGGAGCCGGCCAACGGGGATTTGTACGAACAGGCCGCCGACGCCTACGAACTGCTCATGCGCTACCGCGCGCTGCAGGGCCTGAAGAACCAGGGCCCGGGCCGTTATTTCAGCCCATCCGAACTGACGAGGATGGAGCGCCTCAACCTGCGCAACAGCTTTCAGCCGATCAAAAGCCTGCAGTCGCTGCTGCGCACGCGCTTCCAGTTGTCCTTTTTGGGGGGGTGAGCGCTTCCGGCTGACGGCCTCGGGTTTCCCGGCGCCGGGCAGGCAAAGCAGGAGCCGTTTACCGGCAGCCAACAAAGTGAACCATGGATTTCAACTTTTTCAGAAAGAAATACCGGCCCCGGGCAGGCAGCCCGGATTACTGGAGAGACTACCTGGCTTGTTTTGGCCATGCTTACGGCAGGCGCAGCCCGCTCGATGAAGTGCGCTTTGTCGTTTTCGATACCGAGGCTACAGGGCTGGACATCCGGAAAGGCCACCTTTTGTCTCTTGGGGCGGTTAGCGTGTCGGGATGGCAGATCAGCCTGGAGGACAGCCTTGAATTATATATCCGGCAGGATTATGCGCCTGTTGAGGCGGCGATAGCGGTGCACGGCATACTGCCCGGCGGCAGGCAGGGGAGCCTCAGCGAGGAAGAAGCCGTCATCCGTTTCCTGGCTTACTGCCGGCATGCCGTGCTCGTGGGCCATCACATCGATTTTGATGCCGGCCTGATAAACAAAAGCCTTTACAAAATGACGGGCGGCAAGCTGCTGAACAAACGGCTCGACACGGCGGCCCTGGCCCTGCGGCTGGCCGGCCCGGGCCAGGTGCGCCAGCAGGGCGCTTTCAGCCTGGACAACCTCTGCCGCCAATACCACATTCCCATGAGTGACCGCCATACGGCGGCCGGCGACGCCTTCATCACCGCCATCCTGTTCCTGAAATTGCTGGCGCGCCTGGAAAAAAGGGGGGTGAGAACGCTGGGCCGCCTGCTGTAATACAGATCGGCGAAACCCTTTCACTGCATTTCCTTTTTTCGTATTTTCGCCCGCCATAATGTCGAAAAGCCCAAAAATGAAACTTCTGTATTGTACGACTGCTGTTTTACTGGCCCTGGCCCTGATGCAGGCCTGTAAAAACCGGCCCGGAGGCGAAACCGCCGCTTCCGGCGCTGATGCGATGGAAACGCTGGCCTTTGAGGGGCGGGAATTCTTCCGCCAATCGCCTTCCTGCGAAGCCGACACCAACCGCTGCGCCAGGGTGTCGGCCCGCTATCCCATGGCCGTGGCCGGCCCGCCGGAGGCCGTGCGGCGCATAAACGACACCCTCGACACCTACGTCCGCCTGTCGCTCGCCGTTTTTGCCCTTTCGCCCGAAGAGATGCCGGAAACCCTTGATGAGATCGCCGCTGATTTCATCAGGGAGTACGAGGCGGTGACCACTGAAGAAGCGGATTTCGTTACGCCATGGTCGGCGGAACTCGAAGGCAGGGTCCTTTATCAGTCTGAAGAAGCCGTTTCCGTTCAATTATCCACTTTTTCCTTCGCCGGCGGGGCCCACCCCAATTACTTTACTTTTCTGTTTACCTTTGACCCCGCCACCGGCCGGCGGCTCAGCCTTGCCGATGTCATCAGGGATACGCTGGGGCTCAGGCCGCTGGCAGAAGAGGGGTTCCGCGAAGCAAGGGAGCTCGGCGCCGGTGAAAGCCTTCAGGAAACCGGCTTTTTCTGGGGCGAGGATTTCCTCTTTCCCGAAAACTGGGCGGTGACGGCAGAGGGGCTGTATTTTTTCTACAACCCCTACGAAGTGGCGGCTTATGTGATGGGGCCCACCGAATTCACCATCCCCAGGGAGCGGCTGCCGGGCCTTCTGAAGTGACTTAAAATTGATTTCAGCAAAACTTTAAATATAATCCGATGAAATACTTCATGATCGTGCTTTTTCTGGCCGCCGGGCTGTTCGCCTGTAAAAATGACGGCCAGGATACTGCTTCGGAAGCCGGGGCGGATAGCCTCGCCACTGCTCAGGCGCAGCCTTCCGGCCAGGTATCGCAGGGGGGCAACCGCTCCAACTTCAAATTCCCCGACATCGAAGGCCTGGCCTGGAAGCTTTCGGAATACGAATACCAGGGTGAGGAATATCCTCCTTTCGACAATAGCCTGCTGACGCTGCGGATCGAAGGCGATAAAGCCAGCGGCAATGGCGGCTGCAATGATTTCCAGGGTTCGGTGTCCCTGAAGGAAAACGGCTCCGTTTCCTTCTCCAATATCACAAAAACCGAAATGCGGTGCGCCAACCGCATGACCCAGGAGGTGCGCTTCTTCGAAATCCTGGAATCCGTCAACGCCTACGAAGTCAACATGGTGTTCCTGAAACTCAGCGGCCCCAAGGGTAAGCTGACTTTCCGCAATGACAACAAATAGCCGGGAGGATGCGCGGGTGGAATCCGGGGAGTTACGCCTTCTGGGGCCTGAGTTTCTTGTGGCTGGCCGTCAACCTCTTCCAGGCGGCCTTCACGGAGCTGGACCCCGATGAGGCCTACTACCGGATGTATGCCCGGGAGCTCGACTGGGGATATTTCGACCACCCTCCGGCGGTAGCCGTGATGATCCGCCTGGGCATGGCTGTGGCTCCCGGCGAGCTGGGCGTGCGGATCGGCTTTGCACTGCTTCAGCTGGGTTTCCTTTATTTCATCTGGCTGCTGGCGGGCCGCCCCACGGGCCGGCGGGAAGCGGTGGCGCTGCTGGCGCTGCTGGCGGCCATGCCCATGTTGCAGGCCTACGGCTTCGTGGCCACCCCCGACGGGCCGTTGCTGTTCTTCGCCGCGCTTTTTTTCTACCTGTACCGGCAGTATCTTCACCACAATGGCGCTTTGCACTATGCATTGCTGCTAGGCGCGGGCATGGCGGCCCTGCTCTACAGCAAATACCACGGGGTGCTGCTCATTTTTTTTATCCTGCTGTCGAATCTGAAGTTGCTGCGCCAGCCCGGCTTCTGGCTGGCCTCGGCCTTCGGCTTTCTGCTGTTTTTGCCCCACCTGTACTGGCAGTACGCGCACGGATTCCCTTCTTTTCTCTACCACCTCAAAGGGCGGGATGACGCTTACGAGTTGAAATACACCCTGACATACCTGCTGAATCAGGCCGTGATCTTCAGCCCCCTTTTGTTTCCCCTCCTGATCCAGGCCCTACGCAGCAGGCCCGTCGGCGGGGAAATGGGGCGGGCTTTCTATTTCACCATCTACGGCTTCTGGGCCTTTTTCTTTTACGCCTCCTTCAAGGGGCATGTCGAGCCCCAGTGGACGGCCGCCCTGAGTATTCCCCTGGTTTTGCTGCTTTACCAGCAGAGCCTGCGCTCGGAAAGTTTCGGGCGCTGGGTGCGTTTGCTTTCAGGCATCACCATTGCGCTCCTCCTGCTGGCGCGCACCGAACTGGCCTTCAACTGGACGGGCGCCAAAACGGAATTCAACCGCCGCCAGTGGGTGCACGAACTGCAAGCCGAAGCCGCGGGCATGCCCGTGCTGTTCCAGAATTCCTACCGCGACGCTTCCAAATACGCCTTTTACGCCGGCGAAATGGCCTACACTTTTACCGATGTGGATTACCGCCGCAACCAGTTCGATATCTGGGACTGGGAAAAGGCCCTGCACAACCGGCGCGTCCTGATCGGAGGGCGCATGAGTTGGCTCTGCGGGGGCTGCCGCGAGCTGGAACTCACGCGGAAATCTTTTAAAATCCAGGTAGTTGACAGCCTGCAGGTGGCTCAGAAGGTGGCCATAGCGCCGCGGGGCGCCCTCCCCGCCTCCTGGCGCCCCGGGCAGGAGGTGTCCATCCCCCTGCTGTTGTCCAACCCCTATCCCCACGATATCCGCTTCGGCAAGGGCTCTCTGCCGCTTCAGCTGAGCGCGGTTTTTTACCAGGATGCCGTTGCCTGCTCCACGCCCCCGGCCCGCCTGTTTCCGGACGGCGCCCTGCTGCCTGCCGGTGATTCCATTGAAGTTGCCGCACAGTTCACCGTTCCCGATTCGCTCGGCGGCTCTTACCAGTTTGGCCTGGGCCTGCGGTGGGGCGGCCTGCCGCCTATGCTCAACAGCAGGCTGGTGGATGTGGATGTGGAGTGAGCGCCCGGGAAAAAGCCCTGCAAACCCAGGAGGAGACATTAAACACTTTCCTCCGGGTGCATGACCATCAGCGGCATGTTGGCGGCCAGGGCCATGCGTTTGGTTTCGCTGCGGTGCAGGATGCTCTGCCAGAAACTCCTGTGGCGGGTCACCATGACGGCCAGCCCGGCGCCGATCTTTTCGCCGTAATGGGCCAGGGCTTCGGCTACGCTCTCATCTTCCAGCTCGACGATATCGAAAGCGAAAGTGGGTTCTCCGCCTTCGAACAGCTCGCGGAAAAGGATTTCCAGGGCATTGCCCAATGGGCGGCCTTTCTCCTGCCTGACGTGGACGAAGTGCAGGTGGGCATTGAAATGCCCGTTGAAGCGGATGAGTTGCTCCAGCAGGGGTTCGTTGACGGACTCGTAATTGCTCGCGTAGAGGATGTGGCGGTATGGCGCGAATGCGGCGCCCTGGGGGATCAGCAGCACGGGGCAGCTGGCGCGCTGGGAAACGGAGGAGGAAACGCTGCCCAGCACCTTCTCCAGAATGCCGCTTTGCCCCTTGGCCCCCATGACGATCATGCTGTAGTTGGCGGAAACCACCGACAACTCGTCGGCCGGGAAGCCTACCATGACCTGCTGTTCCAGGGGGCAGGGCAGAGGCTGGTTTTCTGCCGACAGCTCTTCCGTGAAGCTTTTGAGCATCTCCTGCCGGCTTTGCAAAAGTTCTACCACCGGCGGGATAAAATCCGCTTCACCGGTCGTTTCCGGCAGAAAAACATGGGCTACTTCGATGGCGTCCGGCTTGAGCACTTCCGCCAGCTTCGCGGCGTAGCGGAAGGCATTGCGGGAGGCCTCGGAAAAGTCGGTAGGGACGAGGATCGTTTTCATAGGGAAAGGATTGCAGCTTTTGGGCTCTGGGTAAAATAAGCAAAAAGCCTTTTTCCGGCTATGACGAAAATCACTGCCCGGGTAGTGGATTTGTTTCAATCCGCAACATCAAACAAGGTGCCCGCCCTGCCCGGGGGCACGACGCCGAGGTGTTTATAGGCTTTTTCGGTGGCTTCGCGGCCCCGCGGGGTGCGCTGGATGTAGCCTTCCATGATGAGGAAGGGCTCGTGCACCTCTTCGATGGTGCCGGCCTCTTCACCCACGGCCGTGGCGATGGTGGTGATGCCCACCGGCCCGCCCTTGAACTTGTGGATGATGGTGGACAGGATTTTGTTGTCCATTTCGTCCAGCCCGCCTTCGTCCACATTCAGGGCGGAGAGCCCGAAGTGGGCGATTTCCAGGCCGATGGCGCCGTCGCCCTTGACCTGGGCGAAATCCCGGATACGGCGCAGCAGGGCGTTGGCGATGCGCGGCGTGCCGCGGCTGCGGCGCGCGATCTCGGCCGCCCCCTCGTCCGTTATCGGCACTTTCAGGATGTTGGCCGAGCGGTGGATGATGCCCTTGAGCGTGGCGGCGTCGTAGTAGTCGAGGTGGCAGGTGATGCCGAAGCGGGCGCGCATAGGGGCGGTGAGCAGGCCCATGCGGGTGGTGGCGCCGACCAGCGTAAAGGGGTTGAGGTTGATCTGTATGCTTCGGGCATTGGGGCCGCTGTCGATCATGATGTCGATCCGGAAGTCCTCCATGGCGGAGTATAGGTATTCCTCGACCACCGTATTGAGGCGGTGGATTTCGTCGATGAACAACACGTCGCCCTCATCCAGGTTGGTGAGCAGCCCGGCCAGGTCGCCCGGTTTTTCCAGCACGGGGCCGGAGGACATCTTCAGGCCGGCGCCCAGTTCAAAGGCGATGATGTGGGAAAGGGTGGTCTTGCCCAGCCCCGGCGGGCCGTGCAGCAGCACGTGGTCGAGGGCTTCGCCCCGCAGCCTGGCAGCCTGGATGAAAACGCGCAGGTTCTCCACGATCCTGGCCTGGCCGCTGAATTCCTCCAGCGCCCTGGGCCGCAGGGCCTGTTCGATCTGCTGCTCCTCCGTGCCCATTCTCTTTCCGCTCGGATCCAGGTTTGGGTTCTGCATAAGCTTCTTGCTGCTGTATGGATCAAAGTTAAAAGGATTTCCCAAAAATAGGCCTTCCCCGGGGCCAAGCCTTTTTGATTTTCAATTTTTCCTCCTGCAACGATAAATTTTTACCTTTGTGCTGCTTTTGAAAAAGGGGCGGCTGGCCAGGCTCCGCGGAAGCGCTCCCGACTGCCCCCAGGCCCATGCATACTGATCCTAAATAATAAAAACAAGACCAATACAATGAGTGGAAGCAAAGTAACCATTGAGAACGGAAGGCTGAAAGTGCCCAATGACCCCGTAATTCCTTTCATCGAAGGGGACGGCATCGGGCCCGATATCTGGGCGGCCTCCGAACGCGTTTTTGACGCCGCAGTGGAAAAAGCCTATGGTGGAACGCGCAAGATTCACTGGAAAGAAGTCCTCGCCGGCCAAAAGGCCTTCGACCAAACCGGCGAATGGCTTCCCGACGAAACCCTGCAGGCCATCGAAGAATACCTCATCGCCATCAAAGGCCCGCTCACTACGCCTGTCGGCGGCGGCATCCGCTCATTGAACGTGGCCCTGCGCCAGAAGCTGGACCTCTTCGCATGCGTACGGCCGGTGCGCTGGTTCACCGGCGTGCCCTCTCCGGTCAAAGAACCTGGACAGATCGACATGGTCATTTTCCGGGAAAATACGGAGGACATCTACGCCGGCATCGAATACCTGAACGGCACGCAGGAGGTGGAAAAACTCAAGAAATTCCTTATCGAGGAGCTTGGCGTAACGCAAATCCGCTTCCCGGACACCGTTTCCCTGGGCATCAAGCCGGTATCGGTTGAGGGCACCGAACGGCTCGTCCGTTCCGCCATCGATTACGCCATCGACAACAAGCTGCCCTCAGTGACCATCGTGCACAAGGGCAATATCATGAAATTTACGGAAGGCAAGTTCAAGGAGTGGGGCTATCAGGTAGCCGAGCGGGTTTACGGCGACAAGGTGTTCACCTGGGCGCAGTACGACCGCATTGCCGCCAGCGAGGGCCACGCCGCCGCCAACAAAGCCCAGGAGGACGCCCTGGCCAAAGGCGCCGTGCTCATCAAGGACGCCATCGCCGACGCCTTCCTCCAGCAGATACTGACCCGCCCCTCGGAATACTCCGTCATCGCCACCCTCAACCTCAACGGCGACTACATCTCCGACGCCCTGGCCGCGCAGGTCGGCGGCATCGGCATCGCTCCGGGGGCCAATATCAACTACACCACGGGGCGGGCCATCTTCGAGGCTACCCACGGCACCGCGCCCAAATACGCAGGCCTGGACAAGGTGAACCCAAGCTCGGTCATCCTCTCCGGCGAGATGATGTTCCGCTACATGGGCTGGAAGGAAGCCGCCGACCTCATCCTGAAAGGGGTGGAAGGGGCTATTTCCAAAAAACACGTCACCTACGACTTCCACCGGCTGATGGAAGGCGCAACCCTGCTGAAGTGCTCCGAATTCGGCACGGAGATCATCAATAATATGTGATCGATCGGCTGTTAGGTGTTCCGCGGCTGGCGGTTTTTAGGGCGTAAAAACCCCAGCCGCGGGACACCGCGCGCACGAGCCCCCCACCAATGGCAACGGCCGCACGCCCCATTACC